>CALUYH010000031.1 GCA_944324965.1 Candidatus Avelusimicrobium gallinaceum | reverse complement strand
GGGCCCGATATGCTGCCGGGGGCGGACAACCCCTTGCGCACGGACGAACGCCAGCCCTTCCTGCCCGGCAACATCCGCTCCGCCCTGCGCCGCCTGAACCCCACTCTGCCCGAAAGCGTGCTGGAGGACGCCTACGAACGTTTAACCTCCTTGCAGGAGCCGTCCCTCATCGCCCGCAACGAAACACTCCACCACTATTTAACAAACGGCATTTCCATACCCCACCGCACCCCGGACGGGCAGGATACGGCCTCTCTGGTGCAAATCATAGACTTTAATCAGCCGGATAATAACGAATTTTTGGCCGTTAACCAATTTTCCATAAAGGGCCCGGTAAACCGCCGCCGGCCTGATATCGTGGTGTTTATCAACGGGCTTCCCTTGGCGGTGCTGGAACTAAAAAACCCCGCAAACGAACGCACGGACATTGAAGCCGCCTACAACCAAATTCAAACCTACAAAACGGACATTCCCGCCTTGTTTGATTACAACCTGGCGTGTGTACTGTCGGATGGGATTGTGGCGCGTGTGGGCTCCTTTACGGCGGACTTAAGCCGCTATATGCCCTGGCGCACCATCCACGGCGAAAAGCGCGACAACCCCATCGAGCCGGAAGCCGAAGTGCTTATCAAAGGATTCTTTGACAAAACCCTCTTGTTGGATTACCTGCGCTATTTTGTGGTATTTGAAAAACTGACCAATAAAACCATTAAAAAAATAGCGGGCTATCACCAGTTCCACGCCGGGCGCAAAACCGTGCAAAGCGTGCTCAACGCCCTGCAAACGGGCAGCGGCAAAGGCGGGGTGGTGTGGCATACCACGGGCTCGGGCAAGAGTTTATCTATGGTGTGTGTGGCGCATAAAATTATGCAAACGCCCGAAATGCACAACCCCACCATCGTGCTCATCACCGACCGCAACGACCTGGACACCCAGCTGTTTGGCACGTTCTCCCGCACGGCGGCGGAACTTTCGCCCCAGGCGGCCAACTCGCGCGAAGAACTGCAAACCTTGCTTAAAAACCGCCCCAGCGGCGGAGTGATTTTTACCACGATGCAAAAATTCCTGCCTCAGCGGGGGGAAGATACGTTCCCGGTGCTTTCCACACGCAAAAACATTGTGGTCATTTCCGACGAAGCCCACCGTACCCAATACGGCTTTGAGGCTACCTTCCGCAACGGGCAATTAAAATACGGCTACGCTAAATACCTGCACGACGCCCTGCCCAATGCCTGCTTTGTGGGGTTTACAGGGACGCCCGTTTCCCAGGAGGACCGGGACACACAGGCCGTTTTCGGTCCCTATATTGACGTGTACGATATGCAGGACGCCATACGGGACGGCGCCACCGTGCCCATTTATTACGAGGCGCGGCACATCCAGCTAAACACCCGCGAAGCACTTTTAAAGCATTTGGATGAGGAAGTGGCCCGCCTGTCTGCCGATATGACAGACGTGGAAAAAGCAAAAATGCAGTGGGTAACGGTGGAAAAATTGGCTGGCCTGCCCGAGCGGTTAAAAGTGCTGGCGGCCGATATCGTCCAACATTTTGAAAAACGCCTGCAATCGGTGGACGGGAAGGGAATGATTGTGTGTATGAGCCGCGATATTGCCGTGCGGCTGTATGACGAAATCGTCAAAATCCGCCCGCAGTGGCACAGCACGGACCCGCATAAAGGCGTTATTAAAGTGATTATGACCGGCTCCGCCGCCGACCCGCAGAACTTTCAGCCTCATTTATACAATGACCAAGTAAAAAAAGAAATTGAAAACCGTATGAAAGACCCGGAAGACCCGCTGAAATTGGTCATCGTGTGCGATATGTGGCTGACGGGCTTTGACGTGCCCTGCCTGCATACCATGTATATAGACAAGCCCATACACTCCCACAATTTAATACAGGCCATCAGCCGCGTAAACCGCGTGTTCAAAGGCAAAACGGCCGGGCTGGTGGTGGATTATATCGGCATGGCGCGCAGTTTGGAAAGTGCCGTGCGCAACTATACCCGCGGCGGCGGGCGGGGGGATGTGGCGGCGGATATTCACCGCGCGTATGAACAGCTGCTTGCGTATATGGACGTATGCCGCGGCTTTTTGCGCGGGTTTGATTACAGCCAGTTTAAGACCAAGTCCTTTGACCTCTTGCCCGATGCCTGGAACCATATCTTGGCCCATGCCAAAAACAAAGAAACGGCCCAGAAGGATTTTTCGGATAACGTATTAAGCGCCCAAAAGGCCTATGGGCTGTGTGCCAGCCTGCCGGAAGCGGCCAAAGTAAATGAAGAACTGGCGTTTTTCTCGCTCATCCGCAGCGCTATGAACAAAAAGCCCGGCAGCCCCAATAAGCCCAATCAAAAAGAACTGGGGAAAATCATCGGCACGCTGGTAGCGCAAAGCGTGGCCACGGATAAGCCCATTGATATCTTTGCCCAAGCGGGTATGGAGCGGCCGGATTTATCACTAGTAGACGAACGGTTTTTAGACAAAATACACGCTATGAAGCAAAAAGACCTGGCGGCGGAACTGCTTCGGCGGCTGATAGAGGGGGAAATACACAGCAAATTCCGCTTAAATATCCCACTGCAAAAGAAATTTTCCGCCAAGCTAAAGGAAACGGTAAATAAATACAACAACGGCTCCATAGAGGCGTGGCAGGTAATAGACGAACTGCTTAATTTAGCCAAAGAGACCAATCAGGCCGTGCGCCAAGGCGAAAAGCTGGGCTTAAGCGAAAAAGAATTGGCTTTCTATAACGCGCTGGAAGAAAACGAGGCCTCGGTGCGGGAGCTGGGCGATGAGGTATTAAAGAAAATTGCCCAGGAGCTGACGGATTACTTGCGGCGGTCCGTAAAAGTGGATTGGAGCAAACGCGAAAGCGTAAAAGCCGGCATTATGCTGCAGGTAAAGCGCATTTTGCGCAAATACAACTACCCGCCTGATCAACAGCAGGCCGCCATAGACCGCGTGCTGGAACAGGCCGAAGCCGTAACGGATGATTTAGTGGGATAAAT
>CALUYH010000030.1 GCA_944324965.1 Candidatus Avelusimicrobium gallinaceum | reverse complement strand
AGGCGCAAGGCCAAAACCGCGAGCCCGGCCTGCAGGAAAAGGCCGTCAGGCATTTTACCGGAAGGCAAATCCCTCCCCGTGCAAATTTACCCCGCCAAGCGGGGTTTTTATTTGTGCCGACAGGGCCGGGCAAACCGGCTTGATGATGCAACAAAAATCCTCCTGCCGCCGCACGCCCTCCTTTTTATACGGACATTTAAATTTGTTAAGATAATACTATGACCAAACTCAAAACCATTTTTTTCGGAACGCCCGCCTTGTCCGTTCCGTACCTGGATTTGCTCCACCAATTAACCGATGTTCAGCTCGTTGTTACGCAGGCCGATAAACCCCGCGGCCGCGGAATGGAAGTTTCCGCCTGCCCCGTCAAGCAACGCGCGCTGGAACTGAAACTGCCCGTTTTATCGCCCGAAAAGCTGAAAGACGATTTTGACAAAATTGCCGCCGTCCCGTTTGATTTGGGCGTAGCCGTGGCCTACGGCAAAATTTTCCGCCCCAATTTTTTGGCGCTGCCCAAACTGGGTATTTTAAATGTGCACTTTTCGCTCCTGCCGCATTTGCGCGGCGCGGCGCCGGTGCAACAGGCGCTCATCCAAGGCTACACGCAAACGGGCATTTCCATTTTTTGGATTCGCCCCGGAATGGACGACGGCCCGCTGTTTTTGCAAAAAGAGGCCCCCATTCTGCCCGCGGACAACGCCCAAACGCTGTTTGAAAAACTCATTCCGCTGGGGTTAGACGGCTTAAAAGAAGTGTTGCAGCAAATAGAAGCGGGGCACCTCATCCAAACCCCGCAGCAAGGTGAACCCACGCTGGCACCTATGCTGCAAAAAGAGGACGCGCTGCTGCGCCCCGCCGATTTGACCGCCGCCCAACTGCACAACCGCGTGCGCGGGCTGGCTTGCGGGCCCAAGCCCAAAGTGCCGTTTGTCCACCAGGGCAAGCTGGAGTGGCTGCAACTGGTGCGCACGGAACCGGCCGAAAAGGACGATCCTTCCGCCCCGGCCGGGACGGTGCTGTGCATTGAAAGAAACCGCGGAATTTTAGTAAAATGTAAAGAAGGAAGTTTATGGTTTAATGAGGTGCACCCCGCAGGCAAAAAAGCCATGCCGGCCGAAGCATTTGCCAACGGCCGCGGCTTAAAACCGGGCGACGGTGCGTTTAGAGAATAATGGCTTTTAACAACGACCAAAATTTTGAAGATTTTTTGAATAAGGCCAAATCCCGCGCCAACAACAAGTGGGTTATCGTGGGCCTTATTGTATTGTTTTTCGCCGCGCTGATTTTTGTGTCTATTGACTGGGTATTCGGCGCGTTGGTGCACACCCGCAAAGAAGTAACCGTGCCGGACATCACCAAAAAATCCATTACCCAAGCGCTTAATATGCTGGCCACCAACAACCTGGCCATCAAGCAAGCGGGCGTAGAGTTTGCGCAGGACGTGCCCCCGGGCTCGGTGCTGCGCCAAATTCCTTCCGCCGGTTCCACCGTGCGCGAAGGGCGCGTCATCCGCGTGTGGATCAGCCAAGGGGACGAAATGGTTTTCGTGCCCAATACCATCGGTTCCGATTTAAGAAGCGCCCAGCTGGCCGTGCGCCAGGCGGGCCTGCTGGTGGACAAAGTGGACAATGCCTACTCGCTGACTTACGAAAAAGGCCTCATCGTGGCCCAAAACCCCAAGCCGGACAGCATGGTGCAAAAAGGCGAAAAAGTGTCGCTCGTGTTGTCCAACGGGGCACCGCCGGCCAGCGTGGTGCTGGTGCCCAACTTTAAGAGCAAAAAACTGGCCGAAGCCACCCTGTGGGCCAGCGCGCAAAACATCAATTTAATCATTAAAGAAGATGCCGGTTCCGTGTTCCCCAATGGTACCATTGCCGAACAGCGCCCGGCGGCGGACAGCCAAATCGCCCCCGGTACGAACCTGGAAGTCATCGTCAGCCGGCGCGAATCGTCCGACGACGAAAAGAGCTATCACCTGCATTACGAAATGCCGCAAGGCAAAAACGCCAGCCGCGTGCGCGTAGTGCTGGAAGACGCCACCGGCGAAACCGAAATGATGAACGAAACCAAGCAGCCGGGCTCCAAGATTGACCTGGAAATCCCCTACACGGGCCGCGCCGCCGTGCGCGTGTTCGTGGACGGTATTTTAGTGCGCGAGAGAGAAATAGAATGATGACCTCTTCCAAAATGCCTGCCGCAAATGGTAAAATATGTGTTGCGCCTTCCATTCTGTCGGCCGATTTGTGGCGCTTGGGAGAAGAAGTAAACACCGTAGCGCAGGCCGGCGCGGATTGGCTGCATGTGGACGTGATGGACGGGCACTTTGTGCCGAATTTAAGTTTTGGCCCGGCCGTCGTAAGTTCTTTGAACGGCAAAACCGATTTACCTTTAGACGTACACCTGATGGTGGAAGAGCCGATGCTGTTTGTAGACGCTTTTGCCCGCGCGGGGGCGGACCTGCTGACCGTGCACATAGAGGCAAAGGACGAAATTGTAAACACCTTAAAATACATTAAAAGTTTGGGTGTCAAAGCCGGCGTTTCCATCAAACCCCAGACGGACCCTACGCGGATTATCCCGCTGTTGGACCTGGTGGATTTAGTGTTGGTGATGAGCGTGAACCCGGGGTTCGGCGGGCAGGCGTTTCTGCCCGAGAGCGAAACCCAAATCAAACAGGTGCGCCAGTTCATCACCCGTTCCGGCCGCAACATCTGGCTGGAAGCAGACGGCGGCATCAACCCCAAAACCGCGCCGTTGGCCGTACAGGCCGGGGCGGACGCGTTGGTGGCCGGCAGTGCAATTTTTAAAGCCGCGGACCCTGTATTGGCCCTCAAGCAAATCAGACAGGCGGCCCCGGACATTTAATTATCAGGCTTTTGCAACCATCGCAAAAGCACACAAGGAGAGTCATAATGGCAGTAGTTATCAGATTACAAAGAGTCGGCAAGAAAACCCAACCTCAGTACAGAGTCGTAGCGATTGAAAAATCCGCCGCGGTGGGCAAAGAAGCCAAAGAAGTGTTGGGCCAGTATCATCCCTGCAACCCGAACGTAGCCGAACAAGTCAAACTGAATATGCCCAGAGTGGAATATTGGATGAAGGTTGGTGCGAAACCTTCCGAAACCGTCGCCAGCTTGATCAAAAAAGCCAGCGCCAAATAATTCCGCGGGGCATTTATGAAAGAACTTGCCACGCTGCTTTTGAAATCGCTTTCTTCCGCGCCGGAAAAGGTGGTAGTGGAAGAAAAGGTAGAGCAGAACAGAGTTTACCTGTCCACCAAAGTGGACGCTGCCGACAAAGGTAAAGTAATTGGGAAAGACGGTTGTATTATTAAAGCGGTACGCACTGTTTTAAACGCCGCAGCCGCCAAACAGGACAAAAAAGTTACCTTAAAGTTGGAAGATTAATGAAAATAGACGTTATCACCGCTTTTGAAGAAATGATTGACCAAACGCTCAGCCACAGCATTGTGGGGCGGGCGCGCAAAGCGGGGATAATCAAACTGGGCACGCTTAGCCCGCGGCAATTTGCCGAGGATAAGCACAAAACCATTGACGACCGCCCCTACGGCGGCGGCCCGGGCATGCTGATGAAAGCGGAACCGCTTTATCAGGCCATTACCCGGCTGCGCAAACGGGGCTCGTACGTGATACTCACCAGCCCGCGGGGCCAAGTGTTTAACCAGCAACTGGCTAAAAAACTGGCCAAAAGACGCCACCTGATTTTTGTGTGCGGGCATTACGAAGGGATAGACGCCCGGATATATCCCGAGGTGGATTTAGAAGTGTCGCTGGGGGATTTTATCCTGACCGGCGGGGAGTTGGCAGCCTGCGTGATGATAGACGCTATCACGCGCCTGCAGCCCGGCACTTTTAAGAAAGAGGACGTAACGTCCTCGGAGTCGTTTGAAGGCAACTTGCTGGAAGCCCCGCAATATACGCGCCCGGAAGTATGGCGCGGACGCAGAGTGCCGGCAGTGCTGTTAAACGGCAACCATAAAGAAATAGAAGCGTGGAAACGCGAACAATCTTTAGCATTAACAAAACAGTTAAGACCCGATTTGCTTGAAAACGCCTCTCAAAAGCCAAAAAAGGTCCAAAAGAAAACGATTCGGAGGAAGTAAGTTTTATGAATATCAACGAAATTAAACACAATCTCAAAACCAATGTTCCGGTTTTCAAAGCCGGGGACACCGTCAGAGTCAAAGTGAAAGTCGTAGAAGGCGACAACGAAAGACTCCAAGCCTTTGACGGCGTTGTCATCGCCCGCAGAGGAAGCGGCATCAGCGAAACGTTCACCGTACGCAAAATTTCGTTCGGCGTCGGCGTGGAACGCATTTTCCCGGTGCACTCCCCCCGTGTGGACAGCATTGAAGTATTGAAAGTCGGCAAGGTCAGAAGAGCCAAACTGAACTACTTGACCAAACTCTCCGGTAAAGCCGCCCGCTTGCAGGAACTCAAAAAAGTAGTGCCTGCCACGGGTGAAGCCGAAGCTCCGGCCGCCGAAGCCGCACAAGAGGCGAAATAATTCAAGCGGAATAACGAACTCCGAACATACCCCCGCGGTTTACTAGTGCCGCGGGGGTTTTTGTTTCCCCGTAACGGTTCCCCGGGCACACGCTCCGCCGAATAAACATGGCCTTTCCAGGTATCCTCCCGCCCGCCGATAAAGCCCCCGAATCACCAGGCCCCTGCGGCCAAGCGGAGCCACACCTGCAGAGCCGCACGCGAGGCGGGAAACGAACCTTTGTAGGCCGGGGCCTATGTCCATCTAGGGCTTTTGGCCCTTTTTTTCCGTCTCATTTCTTTTTATGCTATGTGTATGAAGACACCGCGCTACTATTTGATTACGTTCTTTGCTATTGCTTTTTCCTTGGTTGTGCAGCCTGCTGCGGCCCAAGCTCCCAAGAAATCGCTCCAAGCGTTTTGGGCCCTCAAGGCAAGCCGCTTAACCACCAAGGGGGGCACCGTCGCCCAACAGACGGCCGTCAATGCGGCCAAAAAGGCCAAACAGGCTGTCACAAGCCTGCCAACGGGCGCTACCCTCAAACGCGGTGTTTCCAGTTCGGTCAAAAATCAATCCACTCCGCTTTCAACCGTGGACGCCCAACAACTGCAAACCATCCTGCGTGAACGCCAGGCCACGGCCGCTTCCCGCTTTAAGCAAAACTGGATGCCGGAAAGCCCCTGGAAAAAAGTGGAAGAAATTTTAGACCAAAACAAACATCCCGTGGCCGCCCTGCGCGCGTTGTGGCGACTGGAAGACCAATACAGGGACAAGCACTTTTTTTCGTGGTTGGCCACGGCCTATTACAAGCGGAACTTTGCCACCCACACCCCCCACCTGCGGGAATTTTTCAAACAAGTGGAAAAGCAACACAGCCGCACGCTGGAAGAAAAAGTGATGAAGCGGATGTATTTTATTGTGCTTAACAAAGATTGGTTCCGCAAGCATTTTGCGCCCAACATTCCCAACTTTGGGCTGCGGATGCGCTACACCAAAGACATTGCCAAACTGACGCCCGATTCTTTCCAACCGGGCAACCTGGTTATTTCGTTTGAGCGCAAACTCACTCCCGGCCAGGGCAAAGCGTCTATCCGCCACGTCAACCGCAAAAGCGTGTTTACCGTCGGCAGCAGCAAAACGCCCTACCCCGTCTACCAGTACAACGGGCCGACGGAATTTATCCCGAACTTATATTTGTATTTGGTCAACGGTTCGCACCCGAAAGACGAAATCACTATTCTGTTTGACGAAAAGGCCCGCTCCTTGGCCATTTACAACCGGGACCATTCGCTGTGGCTGCGCATTACGCCGCACGAATATGCCTCGCCCAACAACCTGCACCTGCATTTAAACGAAACGCGCACCGTCTTAATGCACACGGAACAAGGCAAAGAAATCAAGGAAACGGTAAACTTCAACCTGTTTATCCCGCTGGGCACGCCCGCTGCGCTGCCCAAATACAAGCAGGATCAGTACCTGTATGATATTATGATTGCGCGCCCGATACGCTACTTCCAGGGCAACGCACACGTCAAAATCATCAAAAAGGACATTTTTTGACATTTGCACTTTTTGCTTCGGGCCTAAAGGCTTCTGGGCCTTTTGGCCCTTTTTTTCGGTGTCATTTAGTTTTAAGATATCTGTATGAGAACACGGCGCTTAGCAGTACACATCATATTATGGGCGGGATTACTGGCCTGGGCGGGCCTGCCGGCTGCTTATGCCCAAAAGAATTTGCCCAAAGCGGTGGAATCGGTTGCCGCAAAGTCTGTCCGCCAGCTGCCTGCCGCCGCCCTGCCACAAGCGGCCCGCAAGCAGGTGCCGCGGCTGTTCACCCCCAAGCCGCCCCGTACGCCTACTAAACAACAAATTCTTTCGTATATTCCGGCCGAGCTTTCTACGCCTCAAGCGCCTGTGGTAAAAACGGAAAAAGTGATTTCCGCCGCGGCCAACGGGCACGTGTCCCACCGCCGGGACAAAAAATGGATGACCATCAGTCCGATTGAAAAAGCGAAACAACTGTTGGCCTGGAGCGACAACCCCATCCAAGCGCTGCAAAAAATGTGGCGGATACGGAAGTTTTACAAAAACCGCTCGTTCTTTTCGTATTTGGCCACGGCGTTCTACAAGCAAAATTTTCCGATGCTCACGCCGCATTTAAAAGAATTGTTTAAAAAAATAGAACGCTTGGACGACTATTGGATGCAGGTCCGCGTGTTCAAACGT
This sequence comes from Candidatus Avelusimicrobium gallinaceum, assembly GCA_944324965.1. Classification (GTDB taxonomy): domain Bacteria; phylum Elusimicrobiota; class Elusimicrobia; order Elusimicrobiales; family Elusimicrobiaceae; genus Avelusimicrobium; species Avelusimicrobium gallinaceum. Next base: position 98 of record CALUYH010000030.1, on the reverse strand, counting down.
ATGAGCTTTATCATCCAAAACAAAGAACAATTCCGCGCCTATTTTGCGCCGGGCATTTCCAAATCCGGCCTGCGCCTGCGCTATACCAAAGATATTGC
>CALUYH010000029.1 GCA_944324965.1 Candidatus Avelusimicrobium gallinaceum | reverse complement strand
ACCACCCTATCCGACCGTATTTTGGAAGACACCGGCACCGTCCCCAAGCGCAAAATGCAAGCGCAGTTATTGGACGGGATGGACCTGGAGCGCGAACGCGGCATTACCATCAAAGCCAAGGCCGTGCGCATCCAATACAAAGACTATATTTTGAACTTAATTGACACGCCCGGCCACGTGGATTTTTCGTACGAAGTGGCCCGCTCGCTGCGCGCGTGCGAAGGGGTACTTTTGCTGGTGGACGCCTCGCAAGGGGTGGAAGCCCAAACGGTGGCCCACGCCCACCTGGCCCAAAGCCTGGGGCTTAAAATCATCCCGGTAATGAACAAGGTGGACTTGTCGCAGGCGGACGCGGATGCTTCGGAAGAACAGCTGTGGGATATTTTAAAAGAACCCATTGAGGCCGAGCGCGTCAGCGCCAAAACCGGCATGGGCATTGAACATTTGCTGGACCGCATCATTACCGATATTCCCGCCCCGCAAGGCGACCCGAATGCCCCCCTGCGCGCCCTGATTTTTGACTCATATTATGACCCGTTCCGCGGCGTGATTATGTACATCCGCCTGGTGGACGGCACCATCAAGCCGGGGCAAGTCATTCAGTTTATGTCCTCCGGCGCCACGTACAAAACGGAAGAAGTCGGCTTTATGACGCCGCGCCACCTGCACAAGGCGGAGTTCCTTTCCGCCGGCGAAGTAGGCTATCTGGTGGCCGGCATTAAAGACATCCACCAAGTGAAAGTGGGCGATACCGTCACCCTGGCCGAACGCCCGGCCGAACACGCCCTGCCCGGCTACGCCGAGGCCAAACCGGTGGTGTTTGCCAGTATCTTCCCGGTAGAAACGACCGACTTTCCGCTCTTGCGCAAAGCGTTGGAAAAATTGAATTTATCCGATTCGTCCTTTCACTACCAGAGCGAAACGTCCAAGGCTCTGGGCTTTGGGTTCCGCTTGGGGTTTATGGGCATTTTGCATATTGAAATTGTAAAAGAACGCTTGGAACGCGAGTTTAACCTCTCGCTGATTGCCACCAGCCCCAACGTGGTGTACCACGTCAAGTTTACGCCGCGCAAATCCCACCCGCAGGAACTGGCCGCGCTGCCCGACGCGCCGGACGATCCCGGGTACAAAATTATTGATAACCCGGCCAACTTCCCGCCCCACGGCGACATCATAGACATCAAAGAGCCCGTCATCCACATCACGATTGTTACCCCGGTGGAATTTATGGACGGCGTAATGACGCTGTTGAAAGAAAAACGCGGCACATTTATGAGCCTGGACCACCTGTCCAACCAGCGCGTCATCATCAAGTACGAAATGCCCATGGGCGAAATGGTAATTGATTTTTACAACAAATTAAAATCCGTTTCCAAGGGGTATGCGTCGTTTGATTACGAAGTGGCCGGCTTTAGAAGCTCGGACGTGGTGCTGATGGAAATTTTATTGCACGGCACGCCGGTGGATGCATTGTCCGTCGTGGTGCATAAAGACAAAGCCCAAACGATGGGCCGCGCCTTGTGCGCCAAGCTCAAAGAACTCATCGGCCGCCAACAGTTTGAAGTGGCCGTACAGGCCGCGGTAAACGGCAAAGTCATCGCGCGCGAAACGATTCCTGCCTACCGCAAAGACGTAATCGCCAAGTGCTACGGCGGCGATATTACCCGCAAACGCAAATTGCTGGAAAAACAGAAAGAAGGCAAAAAACGCATGAAAGCCATCGGCAGTTTGAACATCCCGCAGGAAGCGTTCGTGGCGATGCTGAAGATTGACGAAGAATAAATCTCGCTGTTTTGCAAAAAGCCCGGCCAAACGGCCGGGTTTTTTATGCAAAACGAAAGAGAACCTAGGGCTCCAGCCAGACCGATCCGTGAGACGTTGTGGTATATGTGTATCCTAACGCTTTGCACAGCTGGGTGCCCAGCGTTTGGTTGCACTCCTTTTTTGTCACCACCCAGCAAAACCCTTTCCCGGGATAATCGCCATCGGCGTGATCATAATAAATTTCATAATTGTTACACAACCGTTTTAAATCCACCACCGCTACCCGGTTACCGCCATTGAGCAGTGTTATGGACTGGCCTTCTTTAAGCGGTGGAAACGAAATATCCAATTCATCCATAGCTGTTGCATAACTGCCGTTGGCCATATAGTAAATTTCTTGGGCATTTTTTACGGCACGGGCCATTGTAATCAGTTCCGTAAACCGCGCCTTGGCTACTGCCACTTGATATTTGGGCAACGCCACCGCCGCTAGGATACCAATAATTAAAACGACTACTAATAGCTCTATTAGCGTAAATCCGGCGTTTTTCCCCGCCGGGAGGGTTTTTTGATAAATTTTGGTCATAGCCAAAATTTATCAAAAAAAAAAAACAAATCAAGGCCGTACAGGCCGCGGTAAACGGCAAAGTCATCGCGCGCGAAACGATTCCTGCCTACCGCAAAGACGTAATCGCCAAGTGCTACGGCGGCGATATTACCCGCAAACGCAAATTGCTGGAAAAACAGAAAGAAGGCAAAAAACGCATGAAAGCCATCGGCAGTTTGAACATCCCGCAGGAAGCGTTCGTGGCGATGCTGAAGATTGACGAAGAATAAAAAAGCCCGGCCGTTTGGCCGGGCTTTTTGATGGCTGTTTTATTTATTTGCTTACAAAACTGAATGTTTTGCAGATTTCCGCACAGTTGGGGGCCGTGCCCGAGCACGTAATTTCCCCCGGGCGGGACGAATGGTCCAGATACACGTGGAAGAAGCAGTAGTTTTGCGGAGAACTGCCGCAGCCGCTGCCGATACCGCCCACTACATCCAACCCGCCGGCGGAGGTGGGGCCGGACAAATTGTCCAAGCATGTGCCGTTGGTATAGTCTTCCTGTCCTACCTCGGACTTGGAACGCAAATTGCCTTTGGGCACCGCAATATCCAACTGGGTCAAATCATCCGTATAACTGCCGTTGGCCAGATAGTACGATTCCTGCGCGTCTTTAATGCCGCGCAAGAGCGGCCACATGCTGCTCATGCGGCTTTTCATAACGGCCTTTTGGTATTGCGGCAGCGCTACCGCCGACAAAATACCGATAATCAGTACAACTACCAACAATTCAATCAGTGTAAAACCTTTTTTCATGGTATAAGCTCCTCAAGTGAGTCTTTCTTATAGTGTATAATTAAATGGCTTTTAAAGCAATTGCGGCGTTGCCGCACCGCACAGGCGGCTGTTATTTGCTAAAATAATACATATGATTTTGGAAGGACGCTCCCTGGCTGCACACATCCGCGAACCCCTGCCCGGCAGGGCGGAAGCCGTTTGCCAAAAAATGGGGCGCCCGATCAAGCTGTGCGCCATCGGCTCTACCGAGGATTACGGGGCCTACCTGTACCTGAAAAAAGAAGTGGAAGCCGCCAAAAAACTGGGCGTGCAAACCCAAATTTTTGAAATTAATCACGAAACGCCCGCCGCCGAATTTTTGGCCTTGGTGGAACGTTTGTCCGCTGACGAAGCAACCGACGCAATTTTAATCCCGCGCCCGCTGCCCGCCCATTTGGCCGCAACGGACTTTGCCGACCGTCTGGCCCCGCAGAAAGACATTGACGGCATGTCCAACATCAACGCGGGCAATTTGTTTTTGTGCAAAACCTGGGCCGAAGTACAGGCGTTAAAAGGCTTTGTGCCGTGCACTGCTTCGGCAGTGATTCGGCTGTTGCAATTTCACCGCGTGCCGCTGGAAGGGGCCGAAGCGGCCGTCATCGGCCGGTCCAGCACGGTGGGGCGCCCGCTGGCACATTTGCTTACGTGCCAAAACGCCACCGTAAAAATCTGCCACACCAAAACCGATTTACCCCGTGCCTTAAAAGACGCCGATTTAGTCTGCTCCGCCGCCGGAACACCGGGGCTGATACAGGCTTCCTGGCTGCGGCCCGGGGCGACGCTGGTGGATATTTCCACCAACTGGCAAAACGACCACCTCTGCGGCGACGCCGACCCGCAGGCTTTGGCTCAGCGCGGTGTATCCTACTCACCGGTTCCCGGCGGGGTGGGGCCTGTAACGCTTGCAGTATTGCTGGAAAACATTATACTATCTGGTGAAAGGAAACTTAAGGAGAACGTATGAAAACATTTCCCGCCCTTTTGGCTTTAGTCGTGTGCGCCGGCTTTTTGACCGCGTGCACCACCAACAAACAACGCGAAGAAAAATACCACCGCAAAATTTATTTGACGGAAGAAGACTATATGGAAGATTTGGCAAAGGACGCCACGAAAGAACGACGCGAAACGCCGCCGAATGTGGAATCCAACTATATTTTTAACGTCGGGCCCGAAGAAGAAAAAACCGTCTATTTCTTTGACGAACGCCAACAGCCCAAAGTGCCCGGCCAGCCCAGCGAGGCGGACTATAAGAAAGAAAAACGCCTCTGGCAGAAACCCAAACGCTATACGCCGGAACAATACTACGGTATGCAAGCCCCGGCGGAAGACGCGTCCCAATCGGCGGATACTTCCTCCGAAATGGGCTACGGGTACGACTACTAACCTTTCTGCAAACAAAACCCCCGCTCCACCGAGCGGGGTTTTTTATGTCCGTTTTTTCAGACAAACAAATCTACGCAATCCGTAAAAATGCCGTCCGCCCCCTGTTGCTGCAGCGTGCGGGCCAGCGGAACCTCGTTGACGGTGTACAAATATACTTTCAGCCCGTTTTGGCGGCATTCCTGTGCCACGGTCGGCACAAAACGCGTGTAGTTCATATGCACGCTTTCCGCCTGCAGGTCAAGCGCTTTAGAAACGTCAAAAGACCGCGTTAACAGCCCGATACGCGCATTTTTATCCAGTTGTCTTATCCGGGCAAGGGTATCGTAATCAAAGCTGGAAAAGAGGATTTTGGACAGCATTTGCGGAGCGTCCGCATGCAGTTCGTCCAGCAAGCGTTTTTCCAGCCCGGGGTATACGTTATCATCGTTTTTAAGCTCTATGTTCAGCAGTTGCAGGCCCGGTTCCACCACCGGCAGGACGTCTTTAAGCTCCGGTACATAAACGGTTTGCCCGTCAAAGCGGTTCATAAGCGGATAATCCTGCAGTTGGGCCAGCGTGAGGTTTTTTAACAATACATCGGCCCCGGCCGTTGTTTTGAGGGAATAATCGTGGTGAACCGCCAACGCGCCGTCTTTCGTTAAATGGACGTCCAGCTCGTAGCAGGACGCCCCCAGTTGCCGCGCCAACGAAAAAGCGGGCAACGTATTTTGAACTTGCCGGGCCGAAGCCCCGCGGTGTGCAAAGTAAAGCATATCTTAGTGTAAAAAAATAAACACCCGCTGGCAAGCGCACCGGGAACGTCTTTCGTTGTCTGCCGGCTTCCCGCCGCGCCGCAAGCCGCCAGCGCCCTTTGTGCGCCTGCCCCAATAAAAAAGCCCTTTCCAAAAAGGGAAGGGCTTGAAAGAGAAGTAACGGCTATTTTAATTCCGACGTACAATTCGGGCACCGCACCGCCGCCAGCGGGATATCCGTGCAGCAGTAAGGGCATTTTTTGGTGGTCGGGGCAGCGGCGGCGCCTTGTTTTTTAAGTTTATTAATTTTGTTAATCATTTTAATCAGCACAAAAATACACGCCGCCACAATGACAAAGCTGATAATGGCATTTAAAAAATTACCGATGTTGATGGTGGTGGCACCGGCCGCCTGCGCCGCGGCCAGAGAGTCGTACGGGCCGGGCACATTGGCCCCTTGTTTAAGCACCACAAACCAGTTGGAAAAATTTACCTTTCCCATCAGCAGCCCCAAGGGAGGCATCATCACATCCGACACCATGGAATTGACAATTTTGGTAAACGCCCCGCCGATGATGATACCGACGGCCATATCAATCACGCTGCCGCGCATAATGAAATTTTTAAATTCATTAAAAATGTTTTTAAACATATATCCTCCGCTATTTCACTAATTTTACCGCTTTTAAAAGCGGGGTATACAAATCGTTTTCCGGCGGGTATTTAATTTCGTCCGGGTCCGTTTTGTCTGTAAATTCCACAGGCGCCTGCTCTACGCGGCACAACGGGCACTGTTCGGCGGCTTCGCCCATCGTCAGCGCGCACGCCGCGGCCAAAGCATCGGCCGCGTTGACCAATGTAACTTCCAGCTTTTTGCCGAAAATGTCCGGCTTGCCGCGCAAATCTTTTACGCCCTTGAACCCGGCATACGCCACCGCCGCGCCGATAATCCCCGCGCGAAGCGGCAAAATCATACTGTCCGTAATGATAACGCCCAAATTTTTGACGTTCCATTTTTTTTGCAGTTCACCGCGCAATTCGGCCGCGCAGGCATAGCAATCTGTCGGCAATAATAACAGTTTTCCGTCTGCGTTGGATTCGTCAATTCCGGCGTTGGTCATAATCATCCCGCTTTTAATCGTCAACCACGCCAACGGCGTTTGCAGAGCGGCGTCGCTTTCTTGCCGGATGAGCGCTTCCTTCTGGGCGCGGCTTTCGTACGGGACGCTGAGGCCTTTCCATAAGCAAACCAATTTGGACGAAACCGTGACAATCGTTTTTTCCGCCACGGCGGGCAAGTGTTCCGCCACAAACGCGGGCAGATTTTCTTTTTCCTGAAACAAGCGGGTATGAATGGGCGTAATTTGCATATTAATCAAACGGGGCCACGAAACTGCAAAAGACTTCGTTGGCCAAAAATAATCCTTCAAAAGACAATTTTACCTTTTTCCCGTCCCGCACCAACAGGCCGCGGTCCAAATGCTTTTGGATTTCCTTACCGAACAACGCCTGCTGCACCGGCGTAAGCTCCACGCCGTCCAGTTTGCGCAAGGCCAGCATCAGCGTTTCGCCTTCGTGCGCCTTGCCGGTGAGCGTTTCGGAAAA
>CALUYH010000028.1 GCA_944324965.1 Candidatus Avelusimicrobium gallinaceum | reverse complement strand
GATTGCGCCTACACTAACTATATCCGACGTACCCGGAGGCGCATCAAATAATTCTTCATCTTTTCGTGCAGCCGCGCTGCTGCCGGCAATAACCCGCTCACACACTGTTATTGCACCCGTTTATCCGTCCGCGCCGCGCGGGCTTTCATCCGCTTCCACGGCGCAAGCTGCTCCCGCAGCGTTTGGCCCGGCCCGGCCGGGCACTCATCCAAAACCGCAGGCAAAACACGCCGCCCCGTACGCGCGGGCGCGCGGGTTTCATTGACAGGGGGCCTGATTAATGGTTTAATAACACTACGGGGGTTTCTCTCGTAATCACTTAACGGAGGAATTATGGATATTAAAATTACGGCCAAAAACATTAAATTAACTCCGGCCATTAAAGAATTTATCAACACGCGTGTAGGAAAAGTGGAAAACTTTTTTGACAACATCGTTTCCGCACAAGTGCTTATTTCCGTGGAAAAGAAAATCAACCAGCGTGCTGAAATTATCCTGCACACCGGCGCCAAAACCACCATCAGCGCCAGCGCGGTAGAAAGCAACCTCTACAAAGCCATCGACGCCGCGGCCGTGAAAGCCGAAGCGCAGGCCAAAAAAATCAAAAACAAAGCCAAAGCCCGCAAAGTGAGCAAAAAATCCGTCAAAGAAGTGGAATTGGATGCCTTTGCCGACCATGTGCTCCTGCCGCAGGACGACGTGAAATTCTCCGTCATCAAGCAGGTGGAAGTGGCCCCGATGAACCCGGAAGACGCCGCCTACGAAATGGAACGCCTCGGCTATTCGTTCTGGATTTTCTTAGACGAAGGCTCCAAGCAAATCAACTTGATTTTTAAACGCTTGGACGGCACCTACGGCTTAATTAAACCGGTTAAAAAGAAATAAGCCACACGGGGGCGGTCTTGGAATTTACCAAATCAATCACCGTAGCAGAACTGCTCCAGGTTAAACGCCTTAACCTGGAGCTGGTCTGCGGCAAACGGTATATTCACCGCGAGATTACGCTGGGCAGCGTCAACCGCCCCGGCCTGGCGTTGTGCGGTCATTTGGACAGTTTCCGCGCCAATTCGGTGCAGGTGTTCGGCCGTGGGGAACACGCTTTTTGCGTGAAGGAAAACAAAACCCGCCTGCGCGCCAATGTGGAAAAAATGTTGGTGGAAGGCAAAGTGCCGTGCGTGATTATGGCGGCCGGGCTGGACCCGTTGCCCGCCATCCGCAAAGCCTGCTTAAGCTCCGACGTGCCGGTGCTGAAAACCGAAATGGAATCTTCCGCTTTTGTGGCGGAATTTACGCGCTTTTTGGACGAAAAGCTCTGCCCCGTCACGCACATACACGGCGTGCTGGTGGACGTGAGCGGCACGGGGGTGCTGATCCGCGGGGATGCGGGCATCGGCAAAAGCGAATGCGCGTTGGAACTGATTAAACGCGGCCACATTTTGGTGGCCGACGACGTAGTGGAAGTACAAAAACGGTTTGGCCGTTTTCTGGTCGGCTCCTGCCCGACGATGCTCAAGCATTATATGGAGGTGCGCGGCTTGGGAATTTTGGATGTACCGCTTCTGTTTGGCGTAGGCTCTACGCTGGACGAAACCAACATTGATATGGAAGTGGTATTAACTTCCCCCAACAAGCAGCCGCTGGACCGGCTGGGAGTGGAGCAGAAAACGACTAACATTTTGGGGATAGAAATTCCTTCGCTGGGGCTGCCTGTGACGCCCGGGCGAAACTTGGCCGTACTGATTGAAGTGGCATCCCTCAACCAGCAGCTCAAAAGCCAAGGCATTTTTTCGGCCAAAGAGTTTAGCCAAAAAATCTTGGATAAAATGAAAAAGGGTTCCAATGTCAAACAATAAAAGACGTATTTTTATCATCACCGGGCTGAGCGGGGCCGGCAAATCTCAGGCGCTGAAAATTTTTGGCGACTTCGGGTTCTACTGTGTGGACAACCTGCCGCTTGCCTTGTTTAAAAATTTTACCGATTACATCAAACAAAGCGGCGAAGGCAAAGACATCGCCCTGGGCATTGACGTGCGCGAAGGCGGACGCCTCAAAGATATGCCCAAAATTTTAAATTCCATGGTGGCCGACGACTTTGTGGTGAAAGTCATCTTTTTGGACGCGTCGGAAGAATGCCTGATACGCCGCTTCTCGGAAACGAAACACCGCCACCCGATTCACAAAAAACTGGCCGCGGCCATCGCCCACGAACGGGAACTGATGAGCCCGATTCGCACCATGGCCGACAAAGTGATTGACACCTCGGACCTGAAGCTGGGCGAATTGAAAGAAAAACTGTCTGCGCTGCTGGGCCTCACGCGGGAAGGCGATATGCAAATTTCCGTCGTGTCGTTCGGCTTTAAAAACGGCATTTTGAAGGATTCCGATATTGTGATGGACGTGCGCTTTTTGCCTAACCCGTATTATGTGCCGGAACTGCGGGACAAGACCGGGCTGGACAAAGAAGTGCAAAATTACATCATGTCATTCAAAGAAACGCGGGAATTTGCGGCTAAATTTGCAGATTTGATTAAATATTTGATACCAAAGTATATAAAGGAAGGCAAAAGCTACCTGACCATTGCCATGGGCTGCACCGGCGGCAAACACCGCAGCGTGTTTATGGCGCACGAACTGGCACAGCAATTGGTAAAGGCCGGGCTGAATGCAACCGAATTTCACAGAGATATAGGACTGTAATTATGGTAAAAATCATTTTAGTAACCCACGGCCACTTGGCCCAGGAAATGCTGGAAACGGCGGCGCAAATCATCGGCAAACCGACCGATGAAGGGCTGGCCGCTTTTTCCGTAACGGCGGCTGCTTCGGTGGAAAAAGAAGCGGCCAAATTGCACGCGTTGCTTCAAACCTGCGAAGAAGGCGCCGTCGTACTGACGGATATTTTCGGCGGAAGCGCCACCAACATCTCGCTGACGGCCAGCAAAGATTTGCCCAAATGCCACGTGATTACGGGGCTGAATTTGAGCATGCTGCTCACCGCCCTTAACAGCCGCAAGAAATTGTCGGCCAAGGAGCTGGCGGAAAAGATTGAAGCCGACGGCAAACGCGCCGTCATCAATGCAACGGAACTGTTAATTAAGGGGCTGTAATGCCGATTGTTTTTGCGCGGGTGGACGACCGCCTGATTCACGGCCAAATCGTACAGGCTTGGCTGCCGGAACTGAACGTGGATGAGATTTTGATTCCCTGCACCAAAGGGCGGGAATCGTGCCTCAACCGCGGGCTGCTCCGCTTAAGCCTGCCCTACGAGTACGATTTGACCATCCTGGACGCCCACGACTGCGCCCGCTACGCCGCCCAATCCAAACGGCGGATTTTTCTCTTGATGGGGTCCCTGCAGGAAGTGACGGAACTCATCAAGGACGGCTTGCGGCTTAAATCGCTCAACATCGGCGGGATGCATTTTAAAGAAGGGGCCCAAAAACTGGACGAAAATGTGTTTTTGGACGATTCGGACAAACACTTTTTAAAACTCATCCGCGATTTGGGCATTAATATAGAAACCCGTGCGGTTCCCAATTCCCAATCCATATCCGTAAGCGAGGCGATAGAAAAATGACTCCCGAAGTGTTTATGCTGTGTGTGCTGGCCGCTTTGTTAGAACTGGATACGACGTACGCCTTCCAGCTTACGTTTTCCCGCGGGATTATTGCCGCGCCGCTCTTGTCGCTGGTGACGGGGGACGTGATGGCCGGCCTGCAGGTGGGTGTGTTTACCGAACTGATTTTTGCAGACGTAAGCCCCTTGGGCGGCATTTTGCCCCCCAGTGCGGTGGTCTGCTCGGCCGTTACGCTGGCGTTGCATGCGCTGGGGATAGAGCTGTACTTTGCGTTTTTCTTTGGGGTACTGGGAGCCATTTTATTTTCCGTGGCGGAACGGTATATGCGCAAAAACCGCTTTAAATGGCTGGTGTATTGGGAAACCCAAATTCTTAAAAAGCCCGGCGTCGTGCTGCGTGCGGTTTTCTTTTCGCTGGCGACGTCGTTTGTAATGAACTTTGCACTAATTTTTATTTTCACGTGGGTATGCGGCAAAGGAATGCTTTGGCTGCTGCCCCATATTCCGACCCAGGCGCATTTCGCGTGCCGGTTTGCTTATATGGCCGTCCCGTGGATCGGGCTGGCCACCCTGGTGCCTGCGTTCCGCCTAAAGGCGAGGTGACATTATGCGCTTTGCGATGCGACTCAATTTGTTTTTCCGCTCGTTCTTTTTGCAGACAGGTTGGAATTATATGAAATACCAAAACCTGGGGCTGACGTTTGTGATGCTGCCGTTTTTAAAGGAAACCTATCAAAACGACCGCGATGCACTACCCTCGGTATTGCAGCGCTATTTGGAAATTTTTAACACGCAACCCGTTATGGCCTCCTTTTGCTTTGGCGCGCTGGCCCGGCAGGAAGAAGCAATTGCCAAGGCGGAGTCGCTCACCAAATTTAAAGAAAAAGTAACCGAGTGGTCCTCCATTAAAAAGGGTCTTTCCATCACCACCGCGTCCATCGGGGACCGGTTGTTTTGGGGCGCGTTAAAACCGCTCACGCTGCTCATTGCGCTGTTTATCTGGCTGATGCTGGGGGTAAACTTTTTTGAAATCAATTTGCCGGCTTCCGTGCCGTTGGTGTACGTGTTTTTTGCGGGCGGGGTCGCATTCTTTGTATTTAACGCCATTGCGCTGTTTGTCAAATGGCAGGGCATTAAAATCAGTTACAACGCGGACGAAAAAAGCTGCTTCGGGCTGACGCGTTTTGACTGGAACAAAACCATCTACAACGCCAAACGCATCGGTTTAGTATTGGCGGTGGGGATGATTTTGTTCGGCCTATACCACTATTTAAAAGATTTTTCCGAATTGGACGTACACTTCGTCACGCGGGCCGTCATCGTGCTGTTTTTTGTGATGATCAGCTTTGTCACCCGCAAATTGCGTATACCGAACATGTACTTATATCTGGCGGCGGTGGTGGTGTTCAACCTCGTCTGCTACTTATAAAGGGGCATTTGTGATACAGCAAGACATTAAAATTATCAATCGTCTGGGGTTGCACGCCCGTCCGGCGGCACTGCTGGCGCAGACGGCTGCCAAATTTTCCTGCGATATCCAGCTGGCCAAAGACGGCGTGAAAGTAAACGCCAAAAGCATTATGGGCGTGATGATGCTGGCGGCGGAATTCGGTTCGCACGTGCAGCTGACCACCGATGGCTCGGACGAAAAAGAAGCCTTTGCAGCCATCAAAAAACTGTTTGATGACAAATTCAATGAAGAATTCTAACAAGGAGCGCAGTATGTTGGTGTTAAAAGGCGCCGCAGCCAGCCCGGGGGTAGCTATCGGGCCGGCGGTGCTGTTGCCGGGCGATAACTTTGCCGTTACCCGGCAATACATTGAACCGGGCGAGGTAAAAAGCGAATTGCAAAAAATCCGCACCGCCATGCAAAAAACGCTGACGGAGCTGGACGCTTGCGAGCAAAAAGTGCTCACCACGCTGGGGGCCGAATACGCCAACCTGATGTCCACCCACAAGCTGATTTTGCAGGACCCGTCTTTAAAAGATTCCGTTTCCAAAAAAATCCGCGTAGAACACCTGTCCGCCCAAGCGGCCATTTTCCTTACGCTCCAGGAACTGGCGGCCAGTTTTGACAAAATAGAAGATCCGTTTTTTAAAGAACGCCGCAACGATATTTTTGACGTCGGCAAGCGCCTGGTAAACAATTTGGAAGGCGACAAAAAAGAATTTTTGGCCTCTATTACCAAGCCGTCCGTCTTGGTGGCGCACAACCTGTACCCGTCCGACACGATCAACCTGCAGGAAAACCAAGTCATCGGTTTCTGCACGGACGTAGGCGGCAAAACCAGCCACACGGCCCTGCTGGCGCAGAGCTTAAACATTCCGGCCGTGGTCGGTCTGTCCACCGCGTCCAAAGACGTGCAAACCGGCGACACGCTGATTATTGACGGGGAAAACGGCCTGTTGGTCATCAACCCGGACAAATACACCCTGGCCAACTACCGCAAAATCCAGCGCGAGCTGAAAAAGACCGAAGCCCTTTTAAAAACCATTAACCACCTGCCCGTCATCACCGAGGACGGCCACGCCATTAAATTGATGATGAATTACAACCCGCGCACCGACAACAAAGAAAACAAACGCCTGATTACCGACGGGCTGGGCCTCTTGCGCACCGAATTTTTGTATATGAACACCCCCACCCCGCCCACGGAGGAAGAACAATACCAGATGTACCTGGCCGTGGCCAAACGGTTTGATATGCGCCCGGTGATGATTCGCCTGGCGGATTTGGGGGCCGACAAGCTGCCTGATTTCCCGCTGGATGAATTTGACCAGGACGCCAACCCCTTTATGGGCTGCCGCGGGATACGGTTATTTTTAAAAAACCCGGAACTGATGCACACGCAGCTGCGGGCCATTCTCCGCATGGCGTGCGAAGTGCCGGCGCAAGTAAAAATAATGATTCCGATGGTGTCCGCGGTGGAAGAAGTGCGCCACGTGCGCGCCGCGTACGACCAAGCCTTAAAGGAAATAGAAGCCGAAGGCAAAAAACCCGTCAACCGCGTGGCCTTGGGGGCGATGATTGAAGTGCCGTCCGCCGCCATTGCGCTGGACGGAATGATTCATCTGCTGGATTTTATTTCCATTGGCACCAACGACTTGATACAATATCTAATAGCGGTGGACCGCGTCAACCAGGAAGTGGCCCATATGTACGACCCCTGCCACCCGGCAGTCGGCCGCACCATCAACCAAATCATCCAAACCGCCCACAAACGCGGCAAGAAAGTAAGCATCTGCGGGGAAATTGCTTCCGACAGCAAGATGCTGCCGCTCTTGCTGGGCTGGGGGGTAGATGCTTTGTCCGTCACGCCGCGGATGTACCTGCGCGTGAAGAACAACATCCGCAACTTAAATTTTGAAACCTGTTCCGATCTGGCCCAGGCGGCCTTGCTGATGGGCAGTTCGGAAGAAATTAGAAACTTAATTGAGCAGAACGACAAAAATGAAGATTCGTAATTTTTCTATTGTAGCCCACATTGACCATGGCAAAACCACCCTATCCGACCGTATTTTGGAAGACACCGGCACCGTCCCCAAGCGCAAAATGCAAGCGCAGTTATTGGACGG
>CALUYH010000027.1 GCA_944324965.1 Candidatus Avelusimicrobium gallinaceum | reverse complement strand
GCCGTAAGGAGTACGCCCACCGCACACAGCACGCCGAAAATACCCTGCCAGCCGGTCACTTTCAACACCGCCCCGCCGATGACGGGGGCCGCCACGGGGGCTACGCCGTTAATCGCGCCGATGATGGCCAAGGCTTTGGCCAGGTTGGCGCCTTTAAATTTGTCCGTCGCTACCGAGCGGGAAATCACAATTCCGCCCGCGGCGGCAATGCCTTGCAGCAAGCGCAGCGCGATGAAGATTTCAATCGTGGGGGCAAAAATACACGCCAGTGTGGAGACCAGGAACAAAATCATGAACGCCAAAAGCGGTTTGCGGCGGCCGAATTTATCGCTCAACGGACCGAACACAATTTGCCCTGCCGCCAGCCCCAGCATGGAGAACGTAAGCCCCAGCTGCACGAGGGACGTGCTGGCGTTGAAGTAGAACGTCATGGACGGAAGGCTGGGCAAGTACATATCGGTTACGAACGGGCCGAACGCGGTAAGCATGCCCAGAAAGACAAAAATAAAAAAGGCCGAATTGCGCCTTTTTTTGGAGGTACCCTGCCAGGTTTTTTATTCTGTTTCATTTTCTATATTGTGTATTTTTTAAGGGCAAAAATTCAAACGGGGTTTATTAGAAAAATTTGAAAAATCATTATAAAATAAAGGGTTTTTGTTTGCTCCTTGGACGGGCCGGTTGCCCGGCAAGCGGGCAAAAAAGTAAAATATATGAATGAGATTTATGCGTCGTTTTTCTCTATTTTTGGCAGTTTTCTTTGCCTTGGCAGCGGCTCCGCAACAGGCGTTTGCCCAGCGGAATGTAATGCTCTGGCGCCGCGCCTTGCAGGGCGGTTCGGCTCCGCTTTCCGTGCGCGGCATTCGGCCGCAACTTTTGGGCTGGCCTTCCTTTTATACGCGTGCGGCAAACGGCCGCGCAGGAGCCAAAAGCCCCGTTCCGCCGCTCCGTTTCGCTCCGCTGCAGCAAAACGTGCTGCGTGCGGCCCGCCGGCAACGCAATGAGCAAAAAACAGACGTATTCCCTACCAAACAACACATAGACGCCGTGATTTTTGATTTGGACGGTACCCTGCTGGACTCGCTGAACGCGTGGGACAATTCCGCCGTGAATTTTTTGCGCAGCCGCGGCATAGAACCGCCGGCCGGGTTGCAGGAAAAACTGGTTCAAATGTCGCTTTTGGACGGCGCTCGCTATATCAAAGAACTGTACGGTTTTGAAGAACCGGCCGAAGAGTTGCTGCGCCAGACGCTTGCGCCCATCCGCGCGCATTATTTCCAAGATATTTTGCCTCGGCCCGGCGTGGAATCCTTGGTGCGGTTTTTGCGCGCGCAGGGTGTAAAGCTGTGCGTGGCCACCGCGTCCGACCGGGAACTGGCCGAAGCGGCCTTAAAACGCTTGGGGCTTCTCAATTCGTTTGATTTTATCATCACGTGCGACGAAGCCGGCGCCGGCAAACGCAGCCCCGCCGTGTACGAAGCTGCCCTAGCCCGCTTGGGCACTGCCAAGGCCCGCACCCTGGTGGTGGAGGACGCCCTCTACGCTCTGCAAACTGCCAAAAAAGCCGGGTTTATTACGGCCGCCGTGGCTGAACACCACTCCCGCCAAGACCAGCCGACGCTCCTCCACGAGGCCGACTATTATTTAACTTCCTTCCTAAACATTCGCTTTAAATAAGATGTTTTTGCATAGCGGCCGCCCGCGGTTTTCCGGGGCGGTTTTTTATAGGGAAAACCCGTCAAAAGGGTGTGTCCGAAGGCCTTGCAATATGGTATATTAGAGAGGAAGGCAGTACCATATTAAAGGAGGGGAGTTTATGTGGGAAAAAGATATTAACATTCACGACATCCGCGAGATTCGCAGCCGCACGCTGGTGTATTTCGGCGTAGGCGCTATCACCAAAATTGCGGATATCTGCAAAGATTTGAAATCCAGGGGGATTAGCAAAGTAATCGTGGTAACGGGCCACGGCTCTTACAAAAAAACCGGCGCGTGGGACCACGTGACCAAAGCGTTTGCGGATAACGGCATTACGTACGTCCACTACGATAAAGTAACCCCGAACCCGAATACGCACCACGTCAACGAAGCGGCCAAAATGGCGGCGGATTTCGGCGCCCAGGCGATGATTGCCATCGGCGGCGGTTCTGCCATTGACGCGGGCAAGAGCGTGGCTATCTTGATGAAGAACCCCGGTCACAGCGCAGAAGACCTATATGAATTTAAATTTACGCCGACCGAAGCCGCTCCGATTATCGCCATCAACTTGACGCACGGCACCGGTTCCGAAGCCAACCGCTTTGCGGTGGTAAGCATTGAAGAAAAGAACTTCAAACCCGCCATCGCTTACGATTGCATTTACCCGCTCTATTCCATTGACGACCCGGCTTTGATGACCGGCTTGTCTGAAAACCAGACCCGCTACGTGTCTATTGATGCCGTCAACCACGTGGTGGAAGCCTCTACGACCAAAGTCACCTCGCCCTACGCCATTGATTTGGCCTTGTCGGTGGTGAAACTCGTCAGCGAATATCTGCCCGTGGCCCTCAAGGACCCGACCAACCTGGAAGCGCGCTACTTCCTGGCGTATGCGGCGTTGATTGCCGGTATCAGCTTTGATAACGGTATGTTGCACTACACGCACGCGTTGGAACACCCGCTCTCCGGCGTGAACCCGAACTTGACCCACGGCTTAGGCTTGGCGATGTTGCTGCCGGCCGTAATCAAGAACATTTACGCCGCCAAACCGGCCACGCTGGCCGACGTGTTGGCCCCGATTGTGCCCGGTTTGACCGGCTGCGCCTGCGAAGCTGAAAAAGCGGCCTTGGGCGTGGAAAAATGGTTGTTCTCGGTGGGCGCTACGCACAAATTGGAAGACGAAGGCTTTAAAGCCGCCGACGTGGATAAACTCGTGGACTTGGCTTTCAACACGCCTTCCTTGGGCGGCTTGTTGGGCATCGCTCCTACCCAGGCCACCCCGGAAGCGGTCCGCGCGATTTACACCGAATCGCTCAAACCGTATAACAAATAACTTTGGGCTAGAACCCACAAAAACCCCGGTCCGAAAGACCGGGGTTTTTGTGTTAAAACTTGTAAAACAAACCGGCTGAGTAAGAAATATAACTGGCTTGAGGGAAAAGTTTTACATATTCTTGCTGTGCGGTAAATTTGCTTGTTTTAAACCGGTTGTAATTATACCGGGCTTCCACATTCAATCCTATATGCGCCGAAACCATATATTCCATTCCTACCCCTATGGAAGCGGCCCAATTGGTATTTTGGAAGTGTTCCGTTTTTCCCATTTCTATACTCGTGCGCGTGTTGGCTATGCCAAGGCCTAACGGTAGGTAAAACTGCAGGGAATTTTGAGGATTGAGGTAAATCCGGGAGAGCAACATATAGTGTAAGCTCTTGGTATTTACGTTTAGTTCCAGCCCGCTGGCCCGGTCCGTCGGAAAATAATCATATCCGAAAGAAAGCCCCAAGGCAACTCGCCGGGATAAGAAATAGAAACCGTGGATATTGAATCCGAGGCTTGGGTCTCCCAGTTTAGCGTCGTGTTCTACGCCGGTGGTAACATTGACGACATTAAATTCCCCCCCAGTCGCTTCCCAAGCACGGAATGGCCGTGTTCAAGGATATGCCTAATGTTTTATCGCCTGATTGATAGGCAAACGATAGCGTATGCAACAAAATAAGACTGAACAAAACAATAGATACTTTTTCATTAATACTGCCTCCTTATCGCTTTAATTTTTCTACATCTAAAAGGCTTTGAAGCATTCCGCCCAGCGGATGAAGATGCGGTGCGTTGGAAAAAATGTTGGCGAGTTTTTCCGGATCCGCTTCTTCGGCCGGCAACGGGTGGAGCTGGTTAAAGTCAAAGGCGGGATATATTTCCACCGGGTCCAGCGCATTGGGGCGGAGCAATACAAAATAATGTTCGTCTGCAAAGGCTACATCGCGGGAAAAACAACGGTAGTCCACAAAACAGCCAGAGGTAATAACTATACGGTTGGTTTGATCTTCGAACAGGCTGCGCCCGGTGAAATCTTCCCGCTCAAAGGCAGGCGGCTGGCCGGTCAGCAAAGAGGCCAAATGTAAAATGGTAGGGATTAAATCCGAAGTGCTGACATAACGCTTTTGGTTTTGCACAAAATGGTTCCAGTTGGTAGCCGGAATTTGCTGTTGCAACGCCGGCGGAATATACCAAATAAAAGGTACTCTGACTGATTCTTCGTGCAAATCTTGGTTATGGAAATAAGCTCCGTGTTCATAAAATCCTTCGCCGTGATCGGAAGTGAGGACGACAATCGTCCGCTGGAGGTCTATTTCGTTTAACAAATTTGCTTCCAGGTGGGATAAATAATAAATGGCATTGTCGTAGCAGTTAACAGAGGCTTGCGGCCAATGGGCGCGTTCAGTTTCACACGGTTGGAAAGGGGTAAATCCTTCCTGTTGGTAGTATGGAAAATGCATACTGTTGGCGTGAAAAACACCCACAAAACGGGGGTGTTGCTTAATGGCTTTTGCCAAATGGCGGATAGCTGATTCATCGGGGATATAATCCAGGGAATCTTTTTGGTTATTGTCATCGGCGGCACTCCAGACGTACTTCATATTAAACGAATTAAAAAATTCGTCCAAACGCGCCCATTTCTTGCCAGCGGTTAAAATATAGAAGGTAAAAAATTTTTGTGGGAAATAGTCCCATAATGTAAGGGCGTCCTTGATGGCGGAAGGGTGCCGCTGGGGGCCTTGGCCGGTAAAAAGTGCGGGAATAGCGGTATCGGTATAATTGGCTGGCGAGAGTGCTTGAAAGATGTAGGACTTCTGATAGAAAGATTTTAGCGGGCGGTCGGGGTAGCGGTCGTATCCGTAGGCTCCCATATTGCGGGCCCGCTGGGCGTCGTTAACAATGACCAGCACATTAAATGGAATATCTGGGGCCTGGAAAGTTTTGTATTTGGCAGAGGCGGCTTCGGACTGTTTAAGGCTTTTATCCCGTTCCGGGCTGAAGAGGCTGTCAAAAATTTCTACCATAAATTGGGCATCAAATGCTAAGCGCGGAACTTGATTTTTGAGCGGCCCTCCTAGCAAAGCGAAAAAAAACGCACTCAAGCTAAATCCGCTTATGAAAAGGATTTTAAGGGAGCGTTCTTTGCTCTTGACTATAAATGCAAGGAAAGACACTGTTCCAAATAGGCCCGCTATATACAAACTGCGGGTGAATACCTGGTGCAGATCGTATTTGAAGCACCATTTCATTTGTATGAGCCATATTATTAGGGCGGGCAGCCAGATAAACCATTTTTTAAATAAAGCAAAGGGCTGTTGTTTTTCCCCTTTAAATAACGGGCGCAGGCACCAACAGGAAAAGAAAGCAAGGGCGCTTCCAGCCAGAATAATCCAACCCGCATAGGGCAGCAGTTGCATTTTGAGCGTAGCAAGCAAAAAAAGCGGCTCACGCATCAAAGCGGTAAGCAGCTGGGAAGGAATAAAGGCACCGTAATTTTGGTAATAAAAGAAATTAAGCAGTGGCAAAGCGACCGCCAGTGAGCATAGCATCGCCCAGCCACGACCATATTTGCAAAGAAATAGCGAGGAAACAAATACGGAGAATGTGCTGTACAGACAAAGCGAAAAACACCAAGAAACCATTAGCCAGGGTTGAAAAACCGGCTGTAAAACAAACTGTAAAACGGCAAAAAGAAAGACGAAAGAAACTGCCCAAAGCAGATTTTTTTTCATAGAGCTGACCTCGTTATTATTTCAATCTCAAAAATAACAGGCCAGCACGAGAAAAGAATAAGCGGTAGCGACGAGGAAGGCGGTACAAGGCAGTAAAAAACGGCTGTTAAATTTGAGCCAGCTCTAATAACCCAAATACAAACAGCCGTGGCTTTCTGCCATATAATATGGCAGAAAGCACTCGGCACGGCATATTTAAGGGATCAGTTTAAATATGCTGTGCCTAAAAACGACTGCTTTTGGATTAGAGCTGTGCCGTTGGTTTCCCAACAGCGCACCGTATTCTTCATACGGTTCCAAAAACAGATTTAAATTGTATATAAGCCACGTTGAAGGCTTATTTGTTTTAAAAACTCCTTTATCATTAAATAATAGTTATTATAAAAAATTTTTGATGTACTTTTCAGTTTTAATTAAGCCGGCGGTTGCCGCGGACGTATTCAAAAAAGTGTTTCACGCGTTCGTCGCACAAAATGTCTTTGACGGAAATTTCCTTCTTTAAATGCACGCCCGCCAGGGTGCGGCAGCGGCTGAGCGCCACATACGTTTGCCCCGGGGCAAAGGCGCCGCGGCCGATGTCCAAATAAATGCTGTCAAACGTCAGCCCCTGGGATTTGTGTATCGTAATGGCCCAGGCCAGCTTTAGCGGGTATTGCTTAAAAAATCCCTTCACTTTGGGCTGCAGTTTTTGCATCAGCGGGTTGAATTCGTAGCGTACGTCTTCCCACACGTGCGGTTCCACCTGGTAAACGGCACCTTTCAGCTCCACCTGGATAAAATCCGGCCCCAAATCGTACACGGTGCCAATGTCGCCGTTTACCCAGTTGTCGTCGTTGACGAGCATCATAATTTTGGCGCCTTTTTTCAGGCGCAGTACCGGGTCCGCCGGCGGCGTTTTGGTTTTAAAGGAGTCATCGGCCGTGGCGGTGTAGGTAAATTCCTGCCCGGGCAGTTGGGAAAGGTAGTGGATATTGCGCCAGGCGGCATCGCGGTTGGTGGGCGCGAGGATAATGCTGTTTTCAAATTTTTCGGGCAGTTCAAACGTTTTGTGCGTGTTGAGCAGGGCGTCCAGCTCCGGTTGGGTGGCCTGGCCCTCGCGGATTAAATTAAGCAGGCGGGTAAAATCCCGGTCCTCGCGCTGGCGGAAAATGCGGTGCAGTTCAAACACTTCCGTCGGCAGGCGGCGCAGCACGTGCGCTTCAAAAAAGTACGGGCTGGCATAAAGGGTGCGGAAATAATCAAACAATCCGCCCGAAGGCTGTTCTTCCACCGGCGGCAGTTGGAACAAATCGCCAAACAGCACGATTTTTTTGCCGCCGAAGGGTTCTTCCGAATGGGTGGAAATTTGCAAAATGTAGTCTATCGCGTCCAACAGGTCGGCGCGGAGCATGGAGGCTTCGTCTATGATGATGGTGTCCACGGCGTCCACCGTTTTGCGCGGCAGGCGTTTTAGGTTGCTTTTATCCAGCAGGTTGCCCGGCTTTAAGTGGAAAAACGAATGGACCGTCTGCCCGTGCACGTGGATAGCCGCCAGCCCCGTGGTGGCCAGCACCACGGTACTTTGGGCGGTATGTTCGGCAAAGTAGCGCAGCAGCGTGGTTTTGCCCGTGCCCGCGCGGCCCGTGATGAAAATAAGCGGTTTAACGGGCGGCTTGGCTTCCAAAAGGGTGAGGGCGTCTTTAAATTCGTCGGTTAAAATAATGTCGGATTTTCCAGCGG
>CALUYH010000026.1 GCA_944324965.1 Candidatus Avelusimicrobium gallinaceum | reverse complement strand
GCCGGGGCAGCCGCCGGTTGAGCGGCCGCGGCTTCGTGCGCGTGGATGACGTTTACTTTATCCACAAACGCCTGAGAGCCTTCCATCACCAAGGCCGGTTTGACACCGTGCTGGTAGTTGTCTTTGATGCGCAGCGTGTTCTGCACGACTTCCAACACCGGGGCCTGCTGGCCGGAAATTTGTTTCAACCAAGCCTGATGTCTGGCTTCGTCGGTGATGCGAGGTTCGCCTTCCTGCCACATTTTTTCCAGTAAAGTCATACCTAATTGAGAGCCAAAACCCGCCGCCAGGCGCAAGGCGTATTTAAAGTTGTAGTGCCCGCCTTTGCTAAGCGTAATGCCCGCCAGTTCGGGGTCGGCTTCTTTGAAGTTGGCAATCGGCGGTACGAGGCCCGTGTTCAGGCAGCGTACGGCGATGGCGTCTTCCAGACCGGCACCCATGGAGTGACCGGTGAACCCTTTGGTGTTGCTGACGATGATGTTGCTGACGTCTTTACCAAAGGTGTTTTTTAACGCATACGCTTCCGCGCTGGCGGAACCGCCGCGGGCAGGCGTGTACGTTTCGTGCGAGATGAAAACCATTTGTTTGGCCATATCCGCGCGGTTCAGGCCGTAGTCCTTTTCGGCGCGGGTGATCATGCGGTTCATCACCTGGGCCACGTGTCCTACGTCCAAGCGGGTCACGTGGAAGCCGCTGTTGGCGATTTCGGTTTCCAGCAATCTGGCCAACGGTTTCATACCGCGTTTGGCCACTTCGCTTTCTTCTTCCACCACCAAGGACACGGCACCCATACCCACGATCATGCCGTTTCTGCGGCGGTCAAAAGGCAGGGCGGCTTTGGTAACGTCCGCTTCCGTCGTGGCGGCGCCGGAGGCCAGGAAAGCCGTCAAAATCCATTCGGACACGTTGTCGTTGGTCGGATCGTCGGCGCTGATGACGATGACGCGTTTGCAGCGGCCGAGGGTAATCCAATCCTGCGCCACGGAAATGGCTTGCGCCGTGGAAGCACAGGCCGCGCTTAACGCCGTGGCCGGCCCGCGGGCGCGGATCCACTGGCAGAAGTGCGAGTGCGCGATGATAATGGTCTTTAAGATAAATTCGGAAGTGAAGGCTTCCGGTTCAATTTCTTTATCTTTAAAGTTGGCCTGGTACCAGGCTTCAATTTCGGCTTTGAGGGCCGGGTCGGAAATTTGAGAAATGAATTTATCGCAGAACGCGCGGACTTCTTTGGCGGTCTTGTTGTTGAGTAAGCCCGCCACGCGTTTGGACAAATCGCCCATCATGCTGTTGGCCACGGGGAAAGCGGAGGTGAAAATCACACCCGTTTCGTCAATCATATCGGCCGGCAGACCCCAGCGGTCCGGCAAGTAGCCGCCCGTGGAGGTGGGTTTGTAGTACAGCACCAGCGGAATGCCCGCGTCTTTCAGGGCCAAAATGCCCGCGGCAATGGCCAGCTGGAAGCTGCGGTCCATGGAGCGGACCCATTTGGCCGGCAGACCGAATTCTTTTTCCAGGTCAAACGCGCCGCCTTTGGCCGCCAGTTTGATGGCCTGCATCGGCGAGGTTAAGCGTTCAATGCGGTGGTTGCCGTCTTTGGATTTAATGACGAATTCCACGTGCTTGTCAATCTGTTTCTGCTGGATTTCGGAGCTGACAGGTTCAATCATATTGCGGCCGGAGAGAATTTCGTCCAGCACGCCTTCGCGGAAGATTTTGTCCCAGCTGCCGGGGCCGCCCGCAGCGATACCGCTGATGACGATAGATTTTTTGCCGCAGGGGGTGCCTTCTTTGGCCGGGGCGGAAACTTTGCACGCACAGGTGGTGTTTTCTTTCACCGTACCGGCAGCTTTTTCCGTGGGGGTGGCGTTACCGGTCACCCAGTTTACAAACGCCGGGTTGAAGGTGGCGTTGTTGCCGTACATATCGGTTCCGGTCCAATCCAAGTGGATACCGGAGGAAATCAGGTTGGCGAACAAATCGTTGAATTCCACAATGCCGCCTTTTTTGGGGTGGTTGGAAGCCAACACTTTGATGTCTTTCTTATCGGACAGCGTGTTGGAAGCCAACGCGGAAAGAACGCGTTTGGGCCCGCATTCCACAAACAGGCGCACGCCGGAATCGTAGGTGGTCTGCAGCTGTTTAATCCATTCCACGGAGTGAGAAATCTGCGTGACCATAAGGTCTTTGATTTTTTCGGGGTCGCTCGGATAGAATTCCGCCGTGACGTTGGTGGTAATCGGCATCTTGGGGGCGTGGAAAGTCAGCGTGTCCAAGAAAGCGCGGTACTGCGGCATGGCCGGGCGCACGATAGCGGAGTGGAACGCGTGCGAAACCGGGATTTGCACCGCCTGGATGCCCATATCGGTGAACATCTTGATGGCATCGTCCACCGCTTTGCTGGCGCCGGCGATGACCGTTTGGGTCGGGCAGTTTTTGTTGGCTACGGCCACATACCCGTTGATGCGGACGAGTTCCGGTTCTACGCGGTCCACGGGCGCGGCGATGGAGGCCATCTTGCCGTTGTCTTCCACTTTAATTTCGGACATTACCTTCCCGCGGGTGCACACGGCTTTGAGGCCGTTTTCAAAATCAAAAATACCGGCAGCCACGGCCGCGGCGTATTCGCCCAAGCTGTGGCCCATCACCACATCCGGCTTGATGCCGAACGAGGACAACAGGCGCATCATGGCGATATCGGCCGTCAACACGGCGGGCTGGGTCATTTCGGTCTTTTTAATGGCGGCTTCGCGCACGGCGATTTGTTCTTTCGTTTCGCCGGGTTTGCTCCACAGCGTGTCCGTCAGGTTTTGGCCGATGATGTTTAAAAGCAGGCGGTCGGCTTCGTCAAACGTGTCCTGCACTACTTTATATTTGGAAGCCAAGTCCTTCATCATATCCACATACTGCGAGCCCTGGCCGGGGAACATAAAGCACACTTTGGGTTTAATTTCGGTGGGCGTAAACGGATAGATGCCTTTCATGCGCAGATAGAGGGATTCCTGTTCCCACACGTTCTGGGCAGAAGCGGTTTTTTTGAAAAATTCAATTTTTTCTTTCAGTTTTTCCGGAGATTCCACGTTAATCGTCACCGCAAATTTGGCCGGCTTCTGGATGTGGTTCTTGTAGGAAATGCTCGGCAAATAGGTGGGATCGTATTCAATGGCGATAAGCGCCTTGTCCAACACGTTAAACAATTCCTGTTTGGTAGCGGCCGAGAAGGTCAGTACGTCGCCTTGGATTTTCTCGCCGGGAACGTGAAGGGTATAGTTACTGCTGGTCATAGTAGGTTTCTCCTGTACCGGGGCCGAAACGGTTACTTGTTGTTTGGATTCTTCGGCCTTTTTCAAAAGACTGTCGTTCATTTCTTCCATAGCCACGTGGAAGTTCGTGCCGCCGAAACCGAACGCGGATACGTTGGCGCGGCGGATTTTGCCGCCCGGCCATTCTTCCGCTTTGGTAATCACGCGGAAGGGGCAGGTGCTCCAATCCACAATGGGGTTGGGGGTTTCAAAGTTAACGGAAGGCGGCAACACCTTATTATATAAGGCCAGCGAGGTTTTGATTAACGAAGCAATCCCCGCCGCCGCTTTGGCGTGGCCGATCTGGCTCTTGACGCTGCCCAAACCGATGGTGCCCGGTTTGGCATACGGGGCAAACAGTTCGGTCAACGCACCGAGTTCCACGGCGTCCCCTACGCGGGTGCCGGTGCCGTGCGCTTCAATCAGGCCCACGGCTTCGGGCGTGTAGTCCAATTGTTCAAAGGTTTTTTCTACCGCCAGTTTTTGCCCTTTCGGGTTCGGCGCGGTGATGCCTTTGCCTTTGCCGTCGGACGAGGCGCCCACAGCGCGGATGACGGCGTAAATCCGGTCGCCGTCTTTTACGGCGTCCGAGAGGCGTTTCAAAATCACCATACCGGCGCCTTCGGCCATTACGAAGCCGTTGGCGCGGGCATCAAACGGATAGGAACCCGTTTCGGACAACGCCCCGATTTTGCAGAATTTAATGTAAGCGGACGGGGACATCATCTGGTCCACGCCACCGGCGATAGCCATATCAAAATTGCCCATGCGCAGGCCGTTGACCGCCTGGTCAATGGCCGCCAACGAAGTAGCGCAGGCCGCGTCCACCGCAAAGTTGGTGCCGTGCAGGTCAAACACGTTGGCTACGCGTCCGGGAATTACGTTAGCGAGTTCACCGGGCATGGAGTCTTCGTTAATGGGAGCGAATTTTTCGCGCACGCCCGCGTCCATTTCGTCCAGCATTTTCTGGGCGTCGGCCGGGGCCAGCGATTTAAAAGAGGAGGTGTTTTTGAGAATTTCGTACAAGAACGGGCGGTTGAGGCGCGTGTTGGACATTTCGTTTTTCATGCCGCCCATGGAGTTGCCGATGATGACCGCGGTGCGGTTATGGTCAAAGGCTTTTTTGTCATAGCCGGAATCTTCCAGTGCCATGCGGGTGGTTTCAATCGCCAGGTGCTGCACGGTATCCATCTGCTTGGCAATCTGCGGAGGAATGCGGTATTTTAAGGAATTGAATTTAAAAGACTGGGGAATAAAGCCGCCGATTTTGGAGTATAACTTATCTTCGGCCTTATGGTCGGGACTGTAAAAAAGGTGATAGTCCCAGTACGACGCAGGAATTTCAGTAATGCAATATTTGCCTTCTTTAATGTTGCTCCAGAATTCGTCTTTGTTCAACGCTCCGGGCATAATCGCGCCAATACCAACTATGGCGATAGGTTCAAGGTTTTTATTTTTCATTTGTTCTCCTAACGTAAAATCCTCTTTCCTTGGCATACGTGTATAGGTATATTTTATGAAATTTTACGGAAGCAAAACAAATCCGGGAGGCGTTTTTTTAAAACAAGTATTGACAAAACCTAATTGCTTTTATCAGAATTTTCCCCTCCTTTTTGCCGTTTGGGGCGCGTTTCCGTCGCAAGCGCTTGCTGGGCCAGGCACACTAAAATTGCAAATTCGCCCGCCTTTTTGCTTTTTTAAAAAGCAATTTTGAACCCGTTTTTAAATTATACGAGCGTATAATAATACAGTACGCAAAAAAGAACCGCCGCAAAAAAGCGGCGGTTTTTACGATTTGCATGCAAAGAAAAATTACTTTTCGGGCTTATCTTCAGCCACTTTCATATTTTCCAATTCTTCAATTAAGCTGAGTAAAGTGGGCTGGAGTTTGTTTACGTATTCCTGTTCAAAGGTGCTTAAGCGCTGTTCCAAGCGGGAAAGCTGTTTGGACACTTCCGCGTTGGACTTATCGTGCGAGATTTTTAACTCTTCCAAGCGGTAATGCAAATCTTTCACTTGTTCTTTTAAATCGGCCACTTCCAAAGAGGACGACCCCTGCAACGAATGCAGCACGGAAGCGCGCGGCTTAAAAGCAGGCGGCTGGGCCACGGTAACGACTTTTAAATCCTCCACGGGGGATTCAAAATCCGTTTCGTGCGCAACCGCGGCGCGGTACTTGGCCGTGAACACAAAAAGCAAAATAAAACAAACGGTAAAACCGATGAGTTGTAAAATGACGATATTCTCCATAGTCCATATCATATCATATTTTCGGGGCAAAATCCGCACCGGTTTGCGGCCGGGCCGGTTTGCCAACCCGGGGATATAAGCGCCCCCGGGTCCGTTTATTTAAATTTCACCACTACAAAGCACGCGCCGAACGCCACCAGCAAAAACACGCCATACACCGTATAGCGCAGCACCGGCCGGCTGATGGCCGGGCACAGCCAATAAAACAGCGCGCACAGCACCGCAAAGCAAATGAGTCCAAACGTATTGAATTTCAGTTTCATACCTATTTAATCACCGTCCCGGTTTGGCCCGTTTGATAGTGCACGATGCGGATTTCAATGCCCTTTTCCTTGGCCAGGCGTACGGCATCGGGGTGGAGCACGCTGGCGCCGTTGAGGGCGAGCTTGTACATTTCGTCAAAATCCAGCACTTCGTATTTTTGGGCTTTTAAATCTTTGTTGGGGTCGGCGGAGTAGACGCCGTCTACGTCCTTGACCATTTCCACGTGGTCCGCCCCCAGCTGGGCCGCCAGAAACACGGCCGACACATCGCTGCCGCCGCGTTTTAAAGTGGTAATTTCCTTGTCCTGGCCAATTCCCTGGAACCCGGCCACCACGGGCACATGCCCTTTTTGAATTTCGTGCACCAGGCGGGTTCCTTTCAGTTCCAAAATATCCGCCCCCGTGTGGGTGCAGGTGGTAATGAGCCCGATTTGCGAGCCGGTAAGCGATACGGACGGCACGCCGATGGCGCGCAGCGCGATGGACAAAAGCGCCACGCTGACGCGCTCGCCGGTGGTGATGAGCATATCCAGTTCGCGCTTATCGGGCGAAGGGGTAATGCTGTACGCGTGGTCCAGCAGCACATCCGTCAAATTCCCGTTGGCGGAGGCTACCACCACCGGGATAAAATTGTCGTCATAGCGGGATTTAATCAAATTGGCCGCCATCAGCAGCTTGGGTTTATTGGCCAGCGTATTGCCGCCGAATTTCATAATGCAAATTTTTCTCATAATCGTCCCTTATTGCAGCCAAGGTGCCAGCGAGTGACCGCTGATCATTTCTTCGTATGAAGTGCGTTTGCGCACCACGGCAAATTGGTCCCCGTGCACCATTACTTCGGGCACCAGCGGGCGGAAGTTGTAGATGGAAGACATTGACGCCCCATAGGCCCCAGCACACATTATAGCAAGTAGACCGCCTGCCTGGACAGGCTCAATAATGCGTTCGCGCGCGAACACGTCGCCCGATTCGCAAATCGGTCCGACGATATCGGCAATCACAGGGGCCACCCCTTGTTTGTGTACGGGCAGAATGGTGTGCCACGCATCGTACAGGGCGGGGCGGACCAAATCGTTCATGCCGGCGTCCACGATGATAAAGTTTTTCTCGCCGTTGGATTTGGAGCAGATGACCTGCGTGACCAAAATCCCCGCGTTGCCCGCAATGGAGCGCCCCGGCTCCACAATAATGTGTTTGTGCAAATCGCCCAATGTTTCGCGCACGACCTGGGCGTACGCCTCGCAGGTGGGCGGGAGTTCCACGTTGTAGTTAATGCCCATACCGCCGCCCAAGTCAATGTTTTGCAGGGTAATGCCGTCCGCTTCCAGCGCGCGCACCATAGACGCAATTTTGGTAAACGCCAGCCGGAACGGTTCCAAATCCAGCAGCTGGGAACCGATATGCACCGCAATCCCCACCAGGCGGATGCCCGGCATTTGGGCAGCTTTTCGGTACAGTTCGTGCGCTTCCTGCCACGGCACGCCGAATTTGTTTTCTTTGGTGCCGGTGGTGATTTTGACGTGCGTCAGCGCGTCCACATCCGGGTTGACGCGCAGGGCCACGTTGGCTTGTTTGCCTTGCGCCACGGCAATGCGGTTAATCATTTCCACTTCGGCGGCGGACTCGGCATTGATTTGCAAAATCCCCAGCCGCACGGCTTCATTCAGCTCGGCCTCGGTTTTGCCCACTCCCGAAAAAACGATTTTATCCGCCGCGATTCCCGCTTTTACCGCCACGTACATTTCCCCCGCGGACACCACGTCCGCCCCGCTGCCCAGCCGCGCCAACGCCGCCACCACGCTCAGGTTCGGGTTGGCTTTAATGGAGTAGCACACCGTGCCGTTTACATCCGCCAGGGCGGAGCGGTAGGCTTCAAAATTGCGGGTGAGCTTGTCGGAGGAGTAGCAATAAAAAGGCGTACCCACCTGCCGGGCAATTTCTTTGAGGTCCACCCCCTCCGCAAACAATTCTCCGTCCTGATAATGAAAACACATATTTTTCTCCTTATTTGCCAATAAAAAACCCCCGCTTACAATTAAGCGGAGGTTCTGCAAATTTGTTTAAAATAAGGCTCTATTTATCCGCAAAATTGTAAGCAGGCACGCAAGC
>CALUYH010000025.1 GCA_944324965.1 Candidatus Avelusimicrobium gallinaceum | reverse complement strand
GGAGGCGCGCTCGTTTTTCAGTTCGTCGTACAGGCGCAAATAATCGGTTTTCGGTTGGTTATTATTTTTCATAGGGGGGTATCAAACGGCAGGGGTGTGCACGGACGGAAGAAATTTACTAATATAGAAGAAAGAAGGAGGGTACAACTATGATGGGCTTAATTACTATTTTATTTTTTGTGGTATTGCTGGCGGTGCCGGGGTTCTACATCATTACGCGCAAGGTGTTTCCGCGCGGGAGCAAAAAATCCGCCATGTGGGTTTCCATTCTGCTCACGGTGGTGCTGGTGGTTATTTTGGCCCTCGCACTGGCCGCTACGCCTGTGTAACCAAACATTTTTGCCAAACACCCGCCCCGCAAGGGCGGGTTTTTTTACGCAAAAATTCCTGCTGCGGGCGCAAAAAAAACCGTGCCAAACTGTTACAAATTGTAGGGAATATAAGAAATACTGCGGTAGGATTACTTTTATTTTTTTATTATAGCATAAAATAAAATCATTTGTCAAGCATTTTTTATTTTGCAAGGAATTCCCGACGGAGAACCTTTCAAACGCTACTGCGCCGCCAGGCGACAGGTCCCTTTCAAACGCAAGGAAAGATATCCGAGATAGAATAAAAGACTTTCCGGGCCGACCGTTTACAGACGGCCCGGAAAGAACAAACGAAAGGCAATACGAGTGTTATTTTTGGGCGGGCATAATCACCGTCATATCCGCACCCAGTATTTTTTTAAGCGGAGTGGCTTTCTTCCAAGACTCCACCAACTTGGCGTTTTTGGAAGAGCGGAACTGCTTGCAAATGGTATCGTCTTCCCGCAAGTAGCGGAAAAGCGGATTGTTGTATTTCAAAAAGTCCGGTGTGGTAAAAAGCATCACAAAAGCGTCTTTCCCCAACAACCGCGGCAGGCTGAAATCGCGGTGATAGCCCACATGGGCAAACCCGGCATACACCACAATCAGGGCATCCGGCTGGGCCGCCCGCAACGCGCGCAAACGCCGCGCCCACGCCCGATTGCGAAAGCGCATTCCGTCAAACGAAGTGGCATATTCAATATATTGCCCTTCGTTCGGGAAGGATTTGACTTCCCGCCACACTTTCCGAAACAAGGCGTGCTCTTCCTCTAACCCTATTACGCCGATGCCGGCGTTTACCGCTTCGTACAAGACGGGCCTTACAAAGCGGCGCGTGCCTTGCAAATAGTCGGCCACTTGTTTGGGCTGGGTCAGCACGTTGTCCAACGAAAAGGGATTTTTTTCGTCGGCCGGCACAAATTCCGTGGCCAGGTAGATAGGGCGGTTGGGGTACAGTTTCGGCAACGCGCGCAGCAGGGCACGCACTTCGTGCGGCACGCCGGGGATGTTATGCACTTCGCCCAGGTAGAGCGTTTTTAAATCCGTGGGGAGGTATTTTTCGTACGGGATGTCCCCTTTAAAGACTTGGCTGGAAATGTTGGCGGCCAGGGCAGGCAGCTGGCTGTGAAATTTTTGATAGTCTTGCACGAACTGCCGCAGGGAAATGAGAATACGGGCATCGTTCTTGGCAGACGTCCGCGCGTAAACAGCCGGGTCCAGCTGGTACATAACGCGGGAAAGGAACAAATCCTGTCCGTGGCGTTTCATTATTTCGGAGGGCAGTTTGATGTTGTAATTACCTACCTGAAATGCCGCTTTTTTATAGCCGGGGCGCAACAACTCTTTGGGCATCTGGGAAAGGATTTTCCCTTGGGCGAACAAAAACCCGCACGAGGCAAAATAAATCGCAACCCATAAGGCGAAACATTTTTGTATCATTGGTTCCCTCCCGGCACGATGAAAGCATAGTCAAACCCTACGTGTTTGGCCAAGGCGCGGGCATATTGGCCCGTCCAGTGCAGCAGTGTGACAGACGCCCGCTGGCGGAAAACGGTATCTTCCGCTCCCCACACAGGGTAGAGCATATTGTAGTGGGAAAGTCTGTTTTCCGACAGTTCCACCACCACCGGGTGTTCGTTGACAAAGAACTTCGGCAAAGACGTCGGCACAATCCAGGACGTATGCCCCAGCCCCGCATACACCACAAACAACGCATCCGGATCCGTCCGGCGGATTTCGGCAATTTTGCTTTCCATCACGCGCGCCCAGGTTTTATTGCGGGAGCTGATGGTCAGCCACGAGAATTCCATCTGTTCACCCAGCTCGGTATCTAAAATTTGGTTTTGCGTCGGGTCCTCCAGCGGGTAGACTTCCACCCCGTCGGCAATAACCCGGCGGAAAACATTATCGGCGTATTGGTCAAAAGAAATTTGCTTTGCCTGCACGGCGGGCAAGGGTTCCTCCGCCACCCGGCGGTAATACCGCGGCAGGGCAGCACCGGCCGGCCGGGCCGTGGCCGGCAAATCCAAAAATTCGCTGAACAACACCACCCGCCGGGAAGGATTGGCTTGTTTAATCTCTTTTAGCAACCGAACAACCGCTTGTTGCAACGCAAGCGAATCGTGCTTTTCCCCCAGCAAAAGGAGTGTTGCCTGCTGGCTCTGTTGCACCAACCGGGCCTCCGCTTCGGCCGCATACGCGGCCTGCAATTCCCGGCGCCCCCGGTCCGGCCACCGCTCCAACCAGGTCATCCGTTCCCGCAATTTTTGGTTTACATACAGTGCGGTTCTGTTGTTGGCCAGCGACAGGGGATCTTTGAGGTCAAACGGGCGGTAAATCACTTGGCGGAACGGAACCTGCGCAAAAGAAGGGAAGTTTTGCTCCTGAAATTTTACGACGCGCTCGTAACTTTGTTCCACCGCCCGGTCCAACTGCTTGCGGGAAGAAAAAACGTCTTTCCCCACCCGCACCGGCTGAAACGGCCGTATATAGCGGGCCAGTTGATTAAGCCAGCCTTTAGCCGGTTTTTTACTGCCCCGCTTAAAAACAGGAACCGCCGTCGGCCGGACCGTGCGAGCGGCCGCCGTACGCGGAAGTTGCTGCCAGTTTTGCGGGCGTGCCGAGGCCGCCGCGGCCTGCTTCCAGGCGCTTTGGCGGATGCCCGCCGTCCATTTGCCCGCCACGGGCTGGGCCGCCAACGGCCCCGCCAGTGTGGCCAGCACCAACAGCAAACTGATATTTTTACAAGCGGTATATTTCATACGGTTCCTTTCGTTCATGCGTCCGGCAACGGGTTATACGCCCCGAATGACGGTTTTATAGATTCTTTTAACCGCTTCCCAAGTTCTGCTGGGAATGACCAGGTTGTAATCAAACCCGCTGTTGCGCGCCAACGCCCGTTTATCGGCGCCGGTCCAATAATACAAGGCAGGAGTGGACAGAAAGTCAAAAAACGGGTCGTCCTCGCCCCACACGGTAAACAAACTGGTGAATGTTTGCGGACCGTCCAACGACAACTCCACCACTGCGGGGTGCTCATTGGCAAAAAATTTCGGCAGCGAATAGGGCATCAACCACGACGTATGCCCTTGCCCCGCGTACACGATAAACAACGCGTCCGGGTCCGTTTGGCGAATGTCGGCCATTTTGTTTTCCAGTATGCGCGCCCAGGTGCGGTTGCGCTCTATCATGGAAAGCAAGGCGCCCAATTTGCCGTTGGATTCCACCCACAGCAGTTTAAACTGCGTCATATCTTCCAGCGGGTACACTTCCACTTGGTTTTTTAACAGTTTTAAAAAAGATTTTGTGGCATAGTTTTTTTTCTTTACCTGGTTGGCGTCCACCTGCGGGACGTAGGCGCTTTCCAACGGGCGGAAATAGGTGGACAGGGTGGCATCTGTCGCTAGTTGCGTTCTGGGTAACACCATAAATTCCGTAAACACCACCACCCGGCGCTGCGGATTCTGCCGCTTGAGTGTTAACACCAGTTCGGCCATAGCCTCTTGCACTTCGGTCAAATAGTGGAATTCGCCCAGTATCACCAAATTTTCCTTTTGCAGGCGCGCGGCCAACTCGGAAATGGCGTGCTTGGAAGAAATTTTTTGCAAGGCGTCGTGCCCTTTGTTGGGGTAGGCATTCATCCATTGCGTTTTATGTACAAAATTTTTAAGAGCGGCCAGCAACAGTTTGTTGTGTTTGCTGGCAAAGGGAGAATAAGTCGGAATCGGCCTTAAAATATTTTCTATAAACCGGTTGCGAAGCCAGTTTTTGTTGGCAGACATCAAATCCGCCAACTGCTTTGTTGTCTGTGCAAACTCTATTTTGTCTTCGTTCGTTGCCTGTGCGGTCTTTTCTTCGTACCAGGACATCATCGTGCGCAGCTGGCGTATTTCTTCCGATTCTTCCGGCGGCGTGCTTAAAAAACGTTTCAACAAATTGATATGCGTGGCCGACAGCGTCACTTGGTCAGCCGCGCTCTTTTTACCCAATACGGCTTTCATCTGTTGTTTAAACGCACGGGATGGTTGGGCCGCCGCAGCGGAAAGCACTTTGCTTTGGGGGGCCGGCGCATGTACACGCCCCGCCGCGGACGGAAGCCCCGCACGCGGCGCCGTGTGAGCGGCCACTTTTTGCACGGTATTTTGAGCGGCCGTTTTGCCAAAAGCCGCCCGAGCCGCCGGCAAAAAATTCTTTTGTGCGCACAGCGGCAACGACATCCATATACTTACTGCAAATACAATTAATTTCTTCATTGTTCCTTCTGTTATTTATCTATCGGTACGGCGTCTTGTTCGTCCAACGGAAGCACCAATTGGGCGTCAAAACCCGCCAAGCCGGAAAAATCTTTTCCTTCTTTCCACGTCCATAACTGCGGGTCCGGCAGTTCGGCCAGCCAATCCGGGCGCTTGCCTAACAGCAGCCCCAAAAATCCGCCTTGGAACCCGTTGCGGATACTGATGCAATAGGGGTTTTCTTCCCGCAGCAAAAATGCCAAAGACGGCAACATCGTTTTATCCGTATGGGCCTGGCCGGCATACACAAAAAATACGGCGTCCGGATATTGCTGCAAGGTTTTCTGCATCACGGGACGGATGATTTTTACCCACGCATTATTTCGCGCCGTCATTGCGCGGAAAGTCATGTTCGCCACCGTAAACGGCAGGTCACTTTCCTGCGGTACCTGCAAGTAGGCGTAACGCAAATTTTCCAGCCCGTAAATATCCATATTCAGTTCTTTGCCCAAGTTATAAATACAGTTGCCGTACTGGGGTTCCTTTTCAAAAAAATCGGCGGGAATCGGCTCCCCGGGCCGCCACTGGGAAGGATAGCGGTTGGATAAAAACTCCGAAAACAAAACTATTTTCCGCCCGGGATAGGCGCGGTGATACGCCTGGAGCAAAGCCGCCACTTGCGGGGCAATGGCGCGGCGGTTATGCACTTCCCCCAGCATAATCAAACGGCGCTGCGGCGGGATTTGGCGCAGCAGGTGTTCCGTCCCGTAAAAGTGTTCCATTTGCAAGGCACCCAAAATGGTTTCCCGCTGTTGCTTGACGGCTTGTACCTGTTTTTGAAACACCGGAAGCAACTTTAAAAGCATGTTGTTATTTTCTGTGCAAAACGGATTGTTTTTTGTTAAAAACGGATACATGGACAAAAATAACCGTGCTTCCTGCGGCGTCCAGTTTTGCAATAACAGTGCCAGCGCCTGGGCCTGCATAACGGTCGGGGCCGCCGGGTCTTCCACAAATTCGGTCAGTTCTTCCAGGCTGCGTTTGGTCCCGTTGGTCGGGTGCAGCAACAGCACACGACGGGTGATGAGCGAAGCCAGTTTATCCAGTGTTTCTTCATTTAACTTACCGGGGGACACATACGTCAGCGGGCCGGCGACATCCGGCAACTTGTGGGGCCGCGGCGTAAGCAAACGGTTGTGTCTGCCGGCTACTCCCGCCGCCGCACGCACCGACGTTATTTCTTTTTGGGCGGCCGCCGCCCCTTGCCGTGCGGTCCCCGTCAGGGCGGGCTCGGCCGATTTTTCCAGCGCCGCACGCGCCGCCGGCAACAAGTTTTTTTGCGCGCATACGGCCCAGGGCAACAAGCACATTCCGACACACAAAAGCAGTTTTTTCATCAAAAAGTTCCCTCTATCGGCAAGATCATCATATAATCAAACCCGGTCGCTTTCCCCAAACGTCCGGCCAGCGGGCCTTCCCAATAGTGCAAAGTAGGCGTGGTGCGGATTCTGAAAAACGGGTCATCTTCCGTCCACACGCTAAACAACGTGCTAAAATCCGCCGGTTCCGCATCGCACATTTCCACCACGGCAGGATGTTCGTTAGCAAAAAATTTAGGCAGCGAATACGGCATCACCCACAACGTGTGCGCCTTGCCCGCATACACCACAAACAATGCATCCGGGTCCGTCTGGCGGATTTCGGCCATTTTGCCTTCCAGCACGCGTGCCCAGGTTTTGTTGCGCAGGGACGTCCCCAAAGCCGATGTTTCCGGTCCCTTCAACACGCTTTCTTCCCGTATCACCATATTTTCCAGGGTACGGTCCTCCAGCGGATAAATTTCTATTTTTTCTTTGGCCAAGGCGGCAAACAAACGGGTGGCGTATTGGGCCGGATTGACGGATTTGTTTTGCGTGTCGGCTTCGCGCACCGGGGCCAATTCCTGCGCCCGCACACGGCGGAAATACGCTTCCAGCGGCGGGACAGACCCCTTGGCCGGGGCGGCGGGCAAATCCATAAATTCGGTAAACAGCACCACGC
The DNA here is from genome assembly GCA_944324965.1 of Candidatus Avelusimicrobium gallinaceum. GTDB lineage: Bacteria > Elusimicrobiota > Elusimicrobia > Elusimicrobiales > Elusimicrobiaceae > Avelusimicrobium > Avelusimicrobium gallinaceum. Next base: position 2,419 of record CALUYH010000025.1, on the reverse strand, counting down.
GGCGGCCGGGGTTTCTTTTTTTAAGCCCCAATAAAATCCGGCCGACGGTGTCTTGGATTTCCGTCACGTAATGGTTTTCTCCAATCACAATCAGCTTCTCGCCGGACAGTTTTTTAATCAGTTCGTCCACGGCTCCGTCACCGCCAACCGTCCGCATTTCGTTACGCCCTTGCCCGCGCAGGTTTTTCAGCCAGGTCATTTTGGCAAACAGGTGGCGGGTGGCCTGCAATACAATTTGGTTGTTGCGATAGGCAAAATCCGTCGGGGTTTCCATCGGTTTATAAATGTTGTCAAACAGCCAGTTATACAAAAAGTCATCGTATTTCGCCCACAATTTTTCTATTTCTCTCAAGTTGTCGGCATTGCGCAGCACGGCTTTGTTTTGCACTTTCGCCTGGGATACGATTTTGTCTACGTCAAAATGGTGGAGCGGCAGGGGGGCAATGGTAAATTTTTGGCCGGGGGTGATTTTGATGGCTTTTATCGTTTGCAACAACTGCTTGGAAAACGCTTTGTCGTTCGGGTCCCCGAGTTCCTGCGGCAAACGGGCCGACGCGCGCCACGCCGCCTGTGCGGACGCTTGCCCGACCATCGCCCGCACCGCCGGCTTGCCGAAAGCCGCTTGGGCCGCCGGCAGCCATTTTTGCTGTGCACACGCCGGAACGGTGCCGCACAATACCAAAAGGAAACCCATATACTTTTTCATACTATTACTATACTGTTTTTCCGTCGTGGGGGACAGAGTCGTTAGGCCCATTTGAAAGGGCCAAAAAGGCCCACTGTTTTTTGGGTCTTTTTGCCCAACCGGCAGCACGGGAGAGAAAATGTCCTTCTGCGGGCAAAAAGGCCTGCGCGCCGTGTGCTCATGCGCAAGCCCCGTTACACCACGTCGTAATCGCTTTGGGCAAATTCGCGGGCGTTATCCCCCCGGCGCGGGCGCACGGGCGCCGCAAATGTAAGCGCCAGGGCGTCGGCCAGGTCGGGGCTTTTGCCGCAGCGTTCTTTGATTTTTTCTTTAGGTTCCAGCTGCATTCGTCCGGCCGCGTCAAAATCATAACAGACTTGGCACAAATCGGCCTTCAGTTCCGGGCATTCGGGCAAGGCGCCGCCCGCCTTTATCCATGCGGCCATATCCCCCCACATTTCGGCCCGCTTGTTGGCGTATTGCCCCGGGCGGGCAGGCGCGCCGCCAAAGGGCACTTCCGTCACGCAAAAGCCCAGCTGCCGCAAGCGGTCAATCACGCCGCCACCGCAACCGGCGTCTACAAATACGGCGTCGGGGCGGAAGGCGTCTATCTGCCGGGCCACCCGCTCCGCCAGGTCCATATTGTCAATCCGCCGAAATACCAGCGGCCCCAGGCTTTCAGCCCCTGGCGCAAACAAATCACGCTGCGGTCATCGCCAAAGCGGGCCGGGTCCACGCCGATGATTTTGGGCGCAAAGCGCAGTTCCGTCGGGGCGTACGTCCGTGCGCACGCCGCGGATACCGCGTCAATGGGGATGAGGATATTTTCGGCAGACGCCGTAAAATCGCACAAGTATTCCTGGCGGAAAATGTTTTCCGGCGTTTCGCGGCGCAAACGCTCCAGCTCGCCGGGTGCAATCACGCCGGACTCGTCGGCGCGGAACACGCCCACCCACCACACGGAGGGTTCCTGTTGGGTGGCTTTTTGGGCGCGGTTAAACAACTCAAAAAAGGCGTTTTGCCCTTTGGGCGTTCCCATAAACACGGCCCACCCCTCGCGCGAAAGGAGCATCGGGCGGATAATTTCGGTAAACACATCGGGCTTGATTTGGGCGTATTCGTCCAACACCACGCCGTCTGCATACGTGCCGCGCAGCGCATCCGGGTTGTCGGCGCCGCACACCCAAATGCGTGCGCCGTTGGGCAGGCGCAGGCAGAGTTCGGCCTCGTTGGCGCTCACCCCGGGCAGCGGGGCGGAATAACGCTTTAAATAATCCCAGGCAATCATTTTGGCCTGTTTTAAAAACGGGGCCAAATAAAAATACCGCGGGTGCGGGCGGGCGTTTTGCAGGGCTTGCTTAAGCAGGTGATTGACGGCGCAGACCGTTTTGCCCAGCTGGCGGTGGGTGACCAACACGCAAAAACGGTGGGTTTCCAACTGTGGGTGGATTTTCTGCTGTGCGGCGCGCGGGTGGTAGGGAATGGTGACCACTAAATCCGAAGGGCGTTTTTTCATTTTTCGCTCTCCCACCGCACCACCAGCGGCGCACCGGAAGAACCGTCCTCTTTGCCGTCTTTCCACCCCAGCAGATTTTTGGCGGTAAACACGGCAAACGAGGCGGAATAATTACCGCGCAGGCTGTTTTGGATGAGGATATTGCCCTGCAAATCGCGCGCTTTGCGGGCGGCCTCGCGGAAGGCGGGGTGCTTTTGCTCCCAGCTTTCCAGCACGTC
>CALUYH010000024.1 GCA_944324965.1 Candidatus Avelusimicrobium gallinaceum | reverse complement strand
CGCCCGGCCGTTATCCCCGCCGATGGAAAGCCGTCCGCTTTTCAGCGTGCCAACACGCTGGCGCAATATATTTACGGCATCCAGCGTCCGGATATACGAATCCTGGGTGTATTCCTGGTCCCCGCCATATATGCTCATGGTGTTAAGCAACCCGCTGGGGGTGGAGTTAGTTTCCGACTTATACCCCGCATATTGGTTAACGTTATTGCCGTGAAAAACCGTATTTTCCATTTCAATGGCCGTTTGGACCTGCCCGTTCACCTGGTTTATCCCATAAACGCGAGAGGAAGTGTCCGGATAAACGGAAACCGTCCCACCCACGGATACGTTCAACTGCGGGGTCTTTAACCCACCTTTTAACGTAGCCTTATCCGCCACTTTCAAATACGTATATTCTCCCATACGGGAGGGGTTAAAAGAAACGGACGATATCGTCTCTGCCGCATACAGGCTGACGCTCCCCAGCAGCAGGAAACACACGTAAAAAAGTTTCTTCATAAGCGCTCCTTAAATACACATCCTGGTTAAATTATCATTTCACTTTATCAAAAAAAGCAAAACTTCGTCAACACGACACCGATTTTTTCCCGTCGGACTCTTTTAAAAATCCTCCGCCGGTTTTTCATCCAAAGCCGCTTTGGTTTGCACAAACAGCTGCTTGATTTGCGGCAATTTTTCAAGCGGAATCCAAATGCCTTTTTTGGTAAATCCGCAATCTTCCTGCCATTGGCGCAAATCCAGCCCGCGGCGGCCCTTAAAAGTGCCCACGGACGCCACAATACAAATGCCGGGCCGTTTGGCAAACTTGCCCAGCTGCCCGTTTTGGATAGCGGCCGCATCCTCCGGCAGGGCCGCAATCAACGGGGTCAACACCTGCACAATTTCCGGGGTAAGCGTCACGCCGTCACGCGTGGCGCCGGCAAAAGTATCCGTTTTTACATACCTCCTGACCGATACATATCGGTACCCCCGGTAGGCATCTATGCTAAAGCGCACCTCCTCGCCGTTATCCAGCGGGCAGGTGCCTATTTCCCTAAGTAGCGTAAAGCTGCTTTCACTCATTTTTTCCCTGCATTTGTTTCCAAATGCAGCCCCCTGTGTTTTGCTCGGTAAAATATGATATGATAGCTTTAGTTATATTGTAGTGCTTGATTGGGCGAAAATCAAGCAGTTTTTGTATAATAATTTGAGCATGATTATTTTGGCAGGAAAAGGAAGATTATGACCGAACATCCTTCTTTGGTAGGGCAAGAAATTTCCGGCTGTGAGATTTTAAACAAAGTAGCCGAAGGCGGTATGGGTGCCGTATACAAAGCGCGCCATAAAGCCTTAAACCGCATTGTGTGCGTTAAAATTTTAAGCCCGGCTTTGGCAAACGACAAAAAAGCCGTGGAACTTTTCTTGACGGAAGCCCGCGCCATTGCCGAACTGGACCACCCGAACATTGTAAACGTATACAATGTGGGCAAAGAAAAGGGTTATTATTTTATCGTGATGTCCTTTATTGAAGGGCAGACGCTTTCCGTGATGCTTAAAAAGAACAAAATCCTGCCAATCGGTCTGGTATTGGATTTGTTTGAAGGCGTGCTGTTAGGGCTGCAGGCCGCGCACGAAAAAGGCATCATCCACCGGGACATTAAACCTTCCAACATTTTAATTACCCCGCAAGGGCAACCCAAACTGGTGGACTTCGGTATCGCCAAAAAAGTAGATAAAGGCAAGGGATCTACCAAAACGACCGAGCTGGCCGGCACCGCGTATTTTATCGCGCCGGAACAAGCCTTGGGCAAAGATTTGGACACCCGCGCCGACCTCTATTCCGTCGGGGCCAGTTTGTACTACGTGCTGACGGGGCAATTTCCCTACAACGGCAAAAACACCATTGACATCATCCAAAAGCACATCAACGACCCGGTGCCCAACCCGGCCAAATTGCGCCCGGATATGCCGGGCTGGCTGTCGTTAGCGGTGCAAAAACTGATGAGCAAAAACCCGGATGACCGCTTTCAAACCGCCAAAGAAACCTATTTGTATTTTAAAAAGATGCGCGCCGAAGACCAACTGCGCGTAAAAATGGGCAACTCCGGCCCCGCCATTGACTTGGGCGAAGAAGGCCCTTTGCGCATTGTGAAAGAAGACCAAACTACCACCGCCTCCAACCGCGAAGCCGTCAAAAAACTCCGCGCGCAGGAAGCGGCCGCCAAAAAACGGACGACGTCTTCTTCCCGTTTGCCGCTTATGCCGCAACTGGATGCCTCGGTGCCGGACGCCAAAAATAAACCCGCCAAGCAGGAAGCGCAAGTAAAAATGCTGGACGCCAAAAACGTCAAACCAGTGGAGGTGTTTATGCCGGCCAGACGGCCTACGGGTCCTTTTGCACCGGGCGGCAATGCGGGGGCGAAACTGGCCTCCGGGTTAAAAGTGATCGGCAAGCTGATTGTATTTGTGCCGCTCTTTGTCGTGTTTGTGTGGGGGATTTCGTACCTGTTCCACACGCTGGGGACTATCTGCTCGGTACACGTCAATGAACACGCCGGGCTGATATCCAACCTGGTCATGCCCTTTTTCGCCGCCGAATACGCGCCCAATCAAATTTTAATGACGGGGCTGGCGTTGGCGGCCGTGGCCCTGATTTTGGCCTCTTCGGTGCTGAAAGCGTTTTCGCGCTCTACCTTGCTGCTCCTGATTGTGGCACTGGTGTCCTATATGGCCGGGTTGTTCACGCCCAATGCGCCGTTTTTGGAAATGGCCAACCTGTCGCAGTTTCTGTTTACGCCGGAATACTACTTATGCTATCTGGTAGTGGCCGTAGCGTGGGCGATGAGTCTGTGCTGGACGATTAACCGGACGGTGTCGCAAGGAGTGCTGGGGGCGGCGTTGGTCGCCTTGTCCGTGGTGCTGGCGTATCTGTCGGCCCATTTAACCATTCCACCGGCGGCGCAAACCCTGTCGGTTAAAATTATTTTCTACGTGGCGCTGTTCTGTGCGGTGTTGTGTATGTATTATCTGCTGGCCCGCAGCGAAAAGGAAAACCTCCTGTTGCCGCTTTTATTGCTGTTGTTGGCCGTGGGGGGAATTTGGACCTATTCCGTTTCCGGCCTGGCGGGTAACGTCAATCACACGCTCCACGCGCTTACGCAACGAATTGTGGTAAAAGACTCCGACAGTGCCCAACAGAACGCCCAAATAGAAAAAGCCATGGGGATAGATTCGCGCCGCAGCGTATTTTCCACCCTGGATAAAACCAACGAATTGACCGGCTTACCCGACCAACAGGTGTTGGACTTTTTGGACGGGCAGATAAACCACCAGGCGCCCGGCGTGTTTGACGAAAACACCAAACCGCTGTTTATGTACTTTTTGCTGAACTTCTACCGGGGAGGGGAAAACAAAATGGAATTCACCGTTTGGGATTACACCCTCAGCTACCCGGTACGGAATTTCAACCGCAACGCCACCGAAAACGATGCCTACTCCTTCCTGCTGGTGTTGCTGTACGCGTTTGGAACCATTTCCTGCGCGGGAACTATTTTCTTCAGTGAGGATTTATGAGCAGCTTTGATATAGAGTTCGCCGCTGTCACCGATATTGGTAAAATCCGCGAGAAGAATGAAGACAACGTCCTCATTTCTTCCGACCTGGGATTAGGCGTCGTGGCCGACGGTATGGGAGGGCACAGTGCGGGCGAAATCGCCAGCAACATTGCGGTATCCGTACTGGCGGAAACCATACGCAAAGTAAACAGCCAGCAGCTCAAAATCCCGGATAATTTTTTGCCTAAACTATCCCCGGTGGAACGCAAACTGCTTATGGCGGCCAACCTGGCCAATGCAGCCATTTATTCCACGGCTCAGTCCTCGGACATTTACCGCATGATGGGCACCACGCTCACCGGCGTGTTGTTTGACAAAGACTGCGCCACCGCCGTCCACGTGGGCGACTCGCGCCTGTATCTGTTCCGGAACGATAAAATCATCCAAATCACCACGGACCATTCCCTCGCCACCGAACACGTGCGCCGCGGGCTGTTGACGCGGGCCGAAGCGGACCGCTCCAAAATCCAAAACGTGCTGACGCGCGCGATGGGAATTAAGAAGAACATTGAATTTGACTTGCTCAAATTCCCCGTTAAAGTGGGCGATGTTTTACTGCTCTGCTCGGACGGGCTGTACAAAGGTTTGAGCGAAAAAGAAATGGCCAAAATGCTCAAAGAAGGGCACAATATGCCGCTTGTAAAACTGTGCAAGCAGCTGGTGCGCGTGTCCAACGAAAACGACGGACAAGACAACATTTCGGCCGTACTCATCAAAATCCTTCCTGCGCAAAAAGTATCGTTCGGCCAACGGATAAAACGATTTTTTTCGCGCTCTTAAAAATCTGCTTTTACCGTCTGAAAAATCAACCCCTTTTTTAGCACTCTAAGAAAGGGGTTGACAATTTTAAAAAGAAATGCTAAATTAGCATTAAGCCAAAGCGAGTGCTAATAACACCGCCGGCGAGTTTTTAAACATATTTTCACACAAAGGAGTGAAGGAATATGGCTGAAGTAAAAATTAAACCGTTGGGCGACCGCGTAATCGTAAAGCCCATTGAAAGAGAAACCATGAAGGGGGGAATCATCATTCCTGACACCGCCAAGGAAAAACCGATGGAAGGCGAAGTATTGGCCGTCGGTCCGGGCAAATTAAACGAAAAAGGCGAACGCGCGCCGATGGATGTAAAGAAAGGCGACCGCGTGCTTTACGGCAAATATTCCGGCACGGAAATCAAATTGGACGATGAAACCTATTTGATTATTCACCAAGACGAAATCTTGGGTATTTTGGGGTAATTTGGTAAGGAAGTGAACGAATATGGCTAAACAAATTATTTACGGCGACGAAGCCCGCGCCAAAATGAAATCGGGCATTGAAAAAGTTGCAAACGCAGTAAAAGTTACGCTGGGGCCCAAGGGCAGAAGCGTAGTGTTGGAAAAGAAATTCGGCTCTCCGCTTATCATTGATGACGGCGTGACCATCGCCAAAGACATTGAGCTGGAAGACAAATTTGAAAATATGGGCGCGCAGTTAATCCGCGAAGTAGCGTCCAAGACCAACGACGTAGCCGGTGACGGTACCACCACCGCCACGGTGCTTGCCAACGCGATGCTGACCGAAGGCATCAAAAACATTACCGCCGGCGCCAACCCGACGCTCGTTAAGAAAGGCATTGAAATGGCCGTAGAAGCCACCAAGGCCGAACTGAACAAAATGCACAAACCGGTCAAAACCAAAGAAGAAAAGGCCCAAATCGCCACGATTTCTTCCAACGACCGCGAAATCGGCAATATGATTGCCGAAGCCATTGAAAAAGTCGGCGCCGAAGGCGTCATCACGGTGGAAGAAGGCAAAACGGCCACCACGCAGCTGGATATCGTGGAAGGTATGCAGTTTGACCGCGGTTACATTTCGCCTTACTTTGTGACCGATTCCGAAAGAATGGAATGCGTGTTGGACAACCCGTACATCATTGTAACGGACAAGAAAATTTCGTCTATGAACGAATTGCTGCCCGTGCTGGAAAAAATCGTCCAGAGCGGTAAGCAGTTCCTCATCATCGCCGAAGATGTGGACGGCGAAGCGCTGGCCACGCTGGTGGTGAACAAACTGCGCGGCACCTTGAAAGGCTGCGCCGTGAAAGCCCCGGGCTTTGGCGACAGACGCAAAGAAATGCTGGAAGACATCGCCATCCTGACCGGCGGCGAAGTCATCAGCGAAGAACGCGGCATTAAACTGGACAAAGCCGAACTGGCTATGCTGGGCCAATGCTCCCGCGTGGTAGTGGACAAAGAAAACACCACCATCGTCAGCGGCAAAGGCAGCAAAGAAGCCATCGCCGCGCGCGCTGAACAAATCCGCAAACAGATTGAAAACTCCAAGAGCGAATACGACAAAGAAAAACTCCAGGAACGCTTGGCTAAACTTTCCGGCGGCGTAGCCGTCATCAGCGTCGGTGCTGCCACGGAAACGGAACTGAAAGCCAAAAAAGCCAAAGTGGAAGACGCCAAAAACGCCACCAAAGCCGGCGTGGAAGAAGGCATCGTCCCCGGCGGCGGTGTAGCCTTGGCCCGCTGCCAAAAAGCGTTGGACGACCTCAAAACCGATAATGAAGATATCCGCACGGGTATCAACATTGTCCGCAAAGCCTTGACGGCTCCGTTGAAACAAATCGCCGTCAACGCGGGGTTGGATGGAGCGGTTGTCGTAGACAACGTGCTTAAAATGAAAGGCGCCGCCGACGGTTACGATGCGGAAAACAACCAATACTGCGACCTCTTAAAAGCGGGCGTAGTAGACCCGGCCAAAGTGGTCCGCACCGCGCTGGAAAATGCGGCCTCTATCACCGGGACGGTCCTCTTGACCGAAACCCTGGTGGCCGACGCGCCCGAAAAGGACGCGGCCCACGCCCCGGCCATGCCCGGCATGGGGGGAATGGGCGGCATGATGTAATTTAACTGCCGTACCCGAAGCCGGCCCCGATAACGGGCCGGCTTTTTTGTGGGGAGAAAAAGGTCCTAGGCAAAAAGTAGGTCCAAAAATCGGTCTGTATAGGGCTTTAGACCCCTGGAATTTTTGCACAAAAAGCAGTATCCTTTAAATATAAGCAGTACAACAAGGAGAAAAATTTATGAAAAAAGTATTGACCTACGCATTGTTGTTGCTCGTAGGCGTTTCTTTTGGCGCGGCCCAGGCCTCTGCCGAAACCAATGCCGAACAACGGATGACCAACAAAATTGCCCAAAAGGTACAAAAATCCAAAAAAGTGGTAAAGATGAAAGCCATTCCCCAAAAGGCTTTTGCACCGGCCTATTTGCTGTGGTGGAACGATAACGAGTTGCAGCGCAATCCTGAACTCCATTACACGCAGGAAGGGGGAAGCGCCAACCGCTTGACTTGCTATGCCATTCTGTGCAACTACAAAGAAGAAAAAGGTGTAGGCGTCGTAACGGCAGCTTTGGACAAAAGATGCATAAACAAAATGTCCGATTGGAACAGCTCCGATTTCTTTGTCTTGAAATTGGATTTAGGTAAGTTCGGCGGCTATAACCACACCGATCCTTATTCCTATCCGGAAGATCCGTACTATGTTGAAACGACTATCCAGAACACCAAGGAAGGTATTTCCCGCGTGTTGTTCAATACGAAGGCTAAAAACGGCACGACGTTCTACACGGTCAATATGCCCATTAAAACGCAGGACGCAAAGAACAAAATAAAAGCCTTCTTTGAAAAGAACGGTTCCATCTCGCTGGACCGCGCGGGCAACGGATTGAAGATGATGAAGGATCCGAAAATGTCGTCTCAATTTGAGCCCTATAACTAATCAGACAACTTGTTTTAAAAATCCGCTGCTAAATGCAGCGGATTTTTTTTGCAATTTTTGCGTAAAATCGGCCTACATTTTATACAATATACCTACCTGTCAATCAGGGCACTTTTTAAGGGGGTATCCAATGAACAATCCGATGTTAAACGAATCCGCCTTTCAGCGCGCGCAGGAACGCGCCGCGGCCGGCGGTGTAATGACGTTGCAGGGAACCATCAACAAAACGTTCCTGCTGTTATTTTTGTGCGTAGTGGGCGGGATGATTACCTGGACCAATTTCCAAAGCTGGGCCGCTTGGATGTGGCCATTGCTGATTGTGGCCTTTGTAATGGCGCTGATCACTTCCTTTAAACCGGCCGCCGCCCCGATTACGGCGCCCATTTACGCCGTGTTGGAAGGGATGGTGCTGGGGGTTGTTTCGGCCGCCTACAACGCGCAGTTTCAAGGCATTGTGTTCAATGCCGTAGCGGTGACGGTATTGGTGTTTTTTATGATGTTGTTTGTGTACCGCACGGGGCTCATCCGCGTGACGCGCGGGCTGGCTGTGGGTATTTTTTCGGCCACGGCGGCCATTGCGGTGCTGTATATCGGCTCGTGGATTTTGTCGCTCTTTGGCGTAAACCCCACGTATTTAACGTCCAACTCGCCGCTGGCTATCGGCATCAGCGTGGTGATTTGCGCGGTGGCGGCGTTCAATTTCTTGCTGGATTTCCACTTTATTGACGCCATGACCTCCAACTATCAAGCGCCGAAACATATGGAATGGTATGCCGGGTTTGGCCTGGTGGTCACGCTGGTGTGGCTGTATATAGAAATTTTGGAACTCTTGGGCAAATTCCAGCGCAAATAAACCGTGCCGGAGCCTTCCAAATTTTGTAAAATTTAAGAAGTAAAGGTGCGGCGTAAAAACCGTGCCGGAATAAATAAAGGAGTCAAAGAAACTATGAATTTTGACAGCATCAAAAAGATTCAGGATATGGACCTGAAAAACAAGAAAGTCTTGGTGCGCGTGGATTACAACGTGCCGCTTAAAGACGGGAAAGTGGACAACAACAAACGCATCGTTGCCACCGAAAAAACCATTAAGCACTTGCTGGACAACAACTGCCGCATCGTACTGATTGCGCACTTGGGCCGCCCGAAGGGCAAAGTCTGCCCGGAATTCAGCTTGGCTCCTGTCGCGGCTGAAGTGGAAAAATTTTTCGGCGTGCCGGTGCACTTTGCCAAAGATTGCGTAGGCCCCGAAGCCGAAAAAGTAGTGGCCGAAACCAAAAACGGCGAAATTGCCTTGTTGGAAAACCTCCGCTTCCACCCGGAAGAAGAAAAGAACGACCCCGAATTTGCCAAACAGTTGGCCAAACACGGCGAAGTGTTTGTGCAGGAAGCCTTCGGCACGGTACACCGCGCTCACGCTTCTACCAGTGCCATTGCGGACTTCTTGCCCGGTTGCGCCGGCTACCTGGTGCAGAAAGAAGTGGAATTCTTGGGCAAAGCGTTGGAAAACCCGGCCCGTCCGTTTGCGGCCGTGGTGGGCGGCGCCAAAGTGTCCGACAAAATTATGCTGCTCAACAATTTGATGGACAAAGTAAACGTCCTCGTCATCGGCGGCGGTATGGCTTACACGTTCTTGAAAGTGCAGGGCCACGAAATCGGCAAGTCCTTGTTTGACGCCGAAAAAGAAGGCGAAGCCAAGGCCGTCCTCGCCAAAGCGCAGGAAAAAGGCGTTAAAATCTTGCTGCCGGTGGACCACATCTGCGGTAAAGAATTTGCCGAAAACGCCGAACCCGTGACCGTGGAAAATGTAGACATCCCGGCCGACTTGATGGGTATGGATATCGGCCCGAAAACGGCTGCCATGTTCCGCGAAGAACTTTTGAAATGCAAAACCATCTTCTGGAACGGCCCGATGGGCGTGTTTGAATTCCCGAACTTTGCCAAAGGCAGCTTTGCCATTGCCCAGGCGATGATTGACGCCACGAAAGCCGGTGCCACCACGATTATCGGCGGCGGCGACAGCGTGAACGTCCTCAAAAAAGGCAAATTCAACCAGAAAGAACTGTCGCACGTTTCTACGGGCGGCGGCGCCAGTATGGAATTTGTGGAAGGGAAAGAATTGCCCGGCTTGGTGGCCTTGGCCAAATAAGACGGCAATTC
>CALUYH010000023.1 GCA_944324965.1 Candidatus Avelusimicrobium gallinaceum | reverse complement strand
CGTTTTTGCCGCACGCTTGGAGCGGCTCCAACACGCCTTGCACCGGGTGCGGGTCCTGCGCGCCGTGCAGTACGGTAATCGGGCAGCTGACCCGGCGGGCATACGCCAGCAGGGTGCCGTTTGTGCGCAGTTGTTCGGCCTGCGGCCAGACGGCGGCGTATTGCGTTTCGTCCGGTTCCAGGTCGCGGTCATCATACTCGCACGGGCAGTAAAAATCCGTTTGCTGGGTCAGGCGTTGCAGCGTTTCCAGCGCGTGCGGCAGGTTGCCGTCTGCACGGTGTTCCAAAACGGCTTGGGCGTGTTGGTATTGGGCAGCTTCTTCGGGCGGCAGGAGCGCCAGGCGGCGCTGCAAAATCTGCGGGACGAATTTGTCTTCCAGCGGCGGGCAGGAAATAAGTACCAGGTGTTTTACCTCCTGCGGGAAAAGCGCCGCATACAGCAGCCCCAGCCACGCGCCCCACGAATGCCCGGCCAACGTCAGCGGTGGGGCGGCCCCCGATAACTGTTCGTGCAGTTCTTCCAATAAGTCCGGCACGCTCAAGCGGGTTTGCAGGGGCTCCCATACGCCGCGGAACCGGCCCAATTCGCGCGCGGCGCCGGCCAGGCTGCCCCGTGCCCCGGGGCCGCCGTGTAAAAGCGCCAGCAAATAGGGAGGTTTTCCGTATACGCGCAGGTTCTTCATACCTATTTCAAAAACGGGACCTTTTTCCCGTTTTCTACATTCTACCAATTTGATACCATATTTCTATGTCTTCCAGTATCGTACTATCCCAAGCCGCACAACACGGTTTACAACTTACGGGCCTTACGTTCCGCTCACAGGACGTGCGCCCGGGTTTTGTGTTTTTTGCCCTGAAAGGGGCCAATGTGGACGGCAACCGCTTTGTGGCGGATGCCGTGGCACGCGGGGCGGTGATGGTAGTGTCGTCGGTACCGGCTGAGCAGCCGTGCCCGGTGCTGTATTACCAATCGGACGATATTGACCGCGATATGGCGGACGCCGCGTATGAATTTTACGGCCGCCCGTCCGACGCGATGAAGATGATCGGCATTACCGGCACCAAGGGCAAGACGTCTATTGCGTATTTGCTGGAATCGGTGTTAACGGCGGCCGGGCATACGGTGGGTGCCTTGGGCACCATCAATTACCGTATGGCAGGGCAAGTGCTGTGCGCGGCCCCCAACACCACACCCGCGGCGTTGGTGCTGTTTAACCTGCTGGCGCAAATGCGCCGCAAACCGTGTGATAGCGTGGTGATGGAAGTCTCTTCCCACGCACTGGAGCTCCAGCGGGTGCGCCATATCTGGTACGACACGGCCGTATTCACCAACCTCCAGCGCGACCATTTGGACTTTCACCACACCTTTGAAAATTATTTTAAAGCCAAACAAAAACTGTTTGAAAATTTAGCCGACCCGCACAACCCGAAACCCCACCGCACCGCCGTCCTGAATGCAGACGACCCGTATGGCCGGCGCCTGTTGGAAGCGTTTCGCGGCCGCGTGAATACGGTGACGTTTTCGTTGGATACGCCTTCCGATTGGCAGGCGGCGAACATCCGCGAAACGCTGGAAGGCACGTCGTTTGAAGTGCGCGGTGTACCGATGCACATCCGTCTGTTGGGGCGGCACAATGTGTACAACGCGCTGGCGGCGTGTGCCGCGGCGCAGGCCAGCGGAGTGTCGCTTGAACAAATGGCCCAAGGGCTTGCCCGATTGCCGGGTGTGCCGGGGCGGATGGAACGCGTGGACGCGGGGCAGGACTTTTTTGTATTTGTGGATTTTGCCTATACCAACGAAGCGCTGCAGCGCGCGTTTGATACACTGGCCCCGTTTAAAAAGAGCCGCCTGTTTGTGGTGTTTGGCTGCGGCGGCCAGCGGGACCGCACCAAACGGCCGCTGATGGGCAAGACGGCTTGTTCGCACGCGGACCGGGTATTTTTGACCAACGACAATCCCCGCTGTGAGGACCCGAAACAGATTTTTAATGATATTTTGCAAGGAATGAACGGTTTTACCAATTACGAAATTGTACCGGACCGGGCCGAAGCCATTGGCCGCGCCCTGCACACCGCCCGACCGGGCGACATTGTGCTGGTGGCCGGCAAAGGGCACGAAGATTACCAAATTATCGGTACGGAAAAGCGGCATTTTTCGGATAAAGAAACCATTTGCTCTTTTTTGCGGCAAGGAAAATAAAATGTTTCATAAAAATAAAGTAAAAGGCCTGAAGGCTTGTGTATTGGGCCTGGGCAAAAGCGGCCGGGCGGCGGCATCGCTGCTGGCGGCTAACGGATTTGAAGTGCTTATCAGCGAGGATTCCGCCATGTCCCACGCGGGGGCGTTTTCGTTCCCGGCAGGCGTATCGGTGGAAACGGGCGGCCATACGGACAAAATTTACGATTGCGGCTTTTGGATTAAAAGCCCGGGCATTTTTCCGCAGCACCCGGTGCTGCTGGAAGCCAAAAAACGCGGTATTCCCGTATACAGCGAACTGGAAGTGGCGCTGGCCTTTATGCCCAAGCCCGTGCGCGTGTTTGCGGTAACGGGCACGAACGGCAAAACCACCACCACGGCGCTGTTGGGGGCCGTGCTGACGGAAGCGGCCGCGCGCGAAAACAAAGGCCGCCGCGTGCACATTTGCGGCAATATCGGCAGCCCCGTTTCGCAATGTGTGGCGGACGTAAAACCCGGCGACGATATTGTGATTGAAGTGTCCAGCTACCAGCTGGAAGACAGCACCTATTTTCATCCGCAGTTTGCCTGCATTTTAAACATTACGCCTGACCATTTGGACCACCACGGCGGTATGAAAGGTTACATCAAGGCCAAGGCCAAAGTGTTCAAAAACCAGCGCGAAAACGACGTGCTGGTGGTGAACGGAGCCGACGCCGTATGCGCCCAACTGGTGGAAAAAGCCAAAAGCCGGGTGCTGGCGTTTTCCACCCACCCGAAACATTTGCTGAAGACCGATGTGTTTTTTGACGGCGATGAGCTGATTTTTAGCGAGGGACACCAAATCCGCCCGCCGCATTTAAAAGGCATTCACAATATAGAAAACGCCATGGCCGCCGCTTTGATGGCACTGGCCGCAGGGGTGGATGCGTCCGTCATTCAGGACGTGTTCGCGCAATTCCAGGCGATGGAACACCGCATTGAACAATTTGCCTACCACCGCGGCGTAACGTATGTGAACGATTCCAAAGCCACCAATTTGGATTCCACGATTACCGCGCTAAAAAGTTTTGAAAAAAGCAAAAACCTGTGGCTGATTTTGGGCGGACGCGACAAAGGCGCCTCGTACGAAGTATTAATTCCGTATTTGCAAGACTACTGCAAACGCGTGCTGACGATTGGCGAAGCGATGGACAAAATTGAAAAGGAACTGCACGGCGCGGTGGATTTGCTGCGCTGCGTGACGCTGGAACAAGCCGTCAATACGGCCATGGACGGCGCCGCCCGCGGGGATATTGTGCTGCTGTCGCCGGCGTGCTCCAGCTTTGACCAATTCAAAGATTTTGAGCACCGCGGCAAAGTGTTTAAGCAGCTGGTCAATGCGCGCATTTTTAAAGAGCGTATGGACGGCGATAAATAACGCAAGTTTATCCGTAAAAAAGCCCCGGTTAATCGCCGGGGCTTTTTTAAAGCTATTTGGTGTAGTGCAAACAACAGTTGCCCAGCATACAGTTTTTGCAGCCGGACACGGGTTGGCGCTCCTTGAGGGCGGCCAGCAGTTTGCGGGCAAAGTCCGTCAGCGTCGGGTCGCGCGCGCCCAACACCAGCAGGATGTCGCCCGGCTGGGCGGCCCCGGCCATTTCGGCCAAGATGCGTTCGCGGCAATCGTCGTAGCTGACGTTCACGCCGCGGGCTTTTAAGCCTTCGTACACGGTGCGGCAGGACACCCCTTGCGGAATGGTTCCGCCCGGGTAGTACACTTCCGTCAGCCACAGGTGGTCCTGCGGGCCAATGTGTTTGGCAAAGCTGTCCACAAATTCCGGCGCCAATAGTTTAATGGACGTAAACGCGTGCGGCTGGTAGAACGCCAGCACCCGTTTGCCGCGCAGATGGGCGGCCGCAATGGTGGCGCCGAGTTTGTGCGGGTTGTGGGCAAAGTCGTCAATCACTTCAATTTTGTCGTAGCTGCCTACGCTGGCAAACCGCCGCGCAATGCCCTGGAATTTGTTTAACGCTTTGGCGCAGGTTTCCAAATCTACGCCCATTTGCAGGGCGGCGGCCACCGCGGCCACGGCGTTGGCTACGTTGTGCAGGCCGGGCACGTGCAGGCGGAAGGGTTGGCCCTGGATGATAAAGTCCGACCCGAAGCCGTCCACCTTGATTTCCGTGGGGTGTACGTCCCCCAGCGAAAGGCCGAACGTTTTGGCCTGCGGCGCAATTTGGCGCAGATTTTCTTCTTCGGCGTTGATGATGGCGGTTTTGCAGTGGGAAATAAATTCTTTAAAATAGCCCTGCAAAATGTTGATTTCTTTGTGGTCTTTCTGCAAGTTTAAGCACAGGCCCAAATACGGGTGGTATTGAACAATGGAGCCGTCGCTTTCGTCGGCCTCAATCACCAAAATATCGGATTGGCCTTTGTACACGTTGCCAAAGACGCCCTGTTCCTTTTGCAAGGACAAAATGGCCGCCCCCGTGATGACGGACGGGCTCATCCCCGCAAAGGCCAAAATATCATACACCATGGCCGTCGTGGTGCTTTTGCCGCTGGTGCCGGAAACGGCAATCGTGCGGTGCGCGGCCACGTGTTTGGCCAACAGTTCCGAGCGGTGCATCGTGGGAATGCCCAGCGCTTTGGCTTTTACGAGTTCCGGGTTGTCATCTTCAATGGCGGAAGACAAAACCACCAGGTCGGTGTCTTTGGTAAGGCCGCTGCCGTCCTGCGGGAACAATTCCACCCCGAGTTTTTTGAGGTAGTCCCACAGGGCCATATCGGTGTACCCTTTGCTGATTAAGCGGTCGGACCCGGTCACCCGGTCCCCGCCCATGGCGTGCAGCTGCGCCAGCGCGCTCATGCCCACGCCGCCAATGCCTACAAAGTGGATTTTCATTTTCTCTTTTCCTTCAATTTAAATTTCGCGTAGTCCGACATGGTGTAAAAACCGCTCTCGCGTTTCATCAGCCACAGGGCGATGTGGACGGCCGAATCCGCAAACAAATCGCGGTTTTTGGCCTCGTGCGTGAGGGTAATTTCATCAAAGGCAGATACAAAAGACGCCGTGTGGGTGCCTACGGTTTCGCCGGTGCGTTCGTAGGTCACGTCGCCGTAGGGCAGGTCCAGCACGTCCGCCAGTTTTTTGGCGGTGCCGCTGGGCGCGTCCTTTTTGTGCACGTGGTGAATTTCGTGCAATTTAAACTCGTACCCCGCATACATCTTGGCCGCTTGGCGCACCAGTTCGGTGAAGAAGTACACGCTCAAACTGACGTTGGGCGCATAGAACACGGGGATTTTTTCTTCCTCCTGCATTTGGAACAAAAACGTTTCCGGCAGGTTGGTGGTGCCGGTTAAAAAGGGCCGGCGGTGTTTGTGCGCAATGGCAAACGCTTCCTGCGCGCCTTGCGGGGTGGAAAAATCAATGACGACGTCAAAGTCGCCCACGACGGGCTGTGCCCCGTCGCGCTTGACGGATACTTCCAGCCCCAGTTCCGGGCGGGTTTCAATAATGCGGGCAATGGCTTTGCCCATTTTGCCTTCGGAACCGTTGATAAATACTTTTTTCATACAAATTTCTCCAACAGCAGTTCCACAATCTGCCGGCCGTTCATCGCAGCGCCTTTAAGCAGGTTGTCAAACGTCACAAAATAGTGGATGATGTTCGGTTCTTCCACGTCGCGGCGCAGGCGGCAGATAAAGGTGGTTTCCAGGCCGCTGGCTTCCTTGGGCGTGATGACTTTTTCGCTGTAAATCAGGTTGGGAAAAGCGTTCCACAATTTTTTGACTTGGTCCAAATCAAAATTTTCCTTTGCTTTTAGCGTAACGCCCAACGAGTGGGAATTTTCCACCGATACGCGCACCGTATGGCAGTACACCTTTAAGTGCGGCAATTCCATAATTTTGCGCGTTTCGTACAAGCCTTTCAGCTCCTCACTCGTGTGTCCGTTGGGCTGAATGGAGCCGATGAGCGGGACGCAGTTGTTTTCGTAATACGAGCCGGGGGTGTGAAAATCGTCCAGCAGTTTTTTGCCGCCGCCGCTGATGGCCTGGTAGGAACAGAAAAACACTTCCGTAAAATGATAATGCGGGGCCAGCGGCGCCAAGCTCATCACCAGGCCCGTTGTGGTGCAGTTGGGGCTGGCAATCAGGTGGGTGTCTCGGGTGATGGCGTGGGCGTTGATTTCCGGGATGACCAGCGGTACGCCCGGCGTCATCCGAAACTCGGAGGACATATCCACCGTAAATTTGACGCGGTCCTTAATTTTGGGCGCCAGTTCCGCGCTGACGGGATTATCCGTGCACAAAACAGCAATATCCAGCGGGGTGATTTCATCGTTGCGGCCGAAGGTTTTGATTTCAAACGGCGCGTCAATTTTTTTCAGTTCCGCCAGCATATTCTGGCCGACCATTCCGTTAATGCCGATGATGCCGACCGTTTTCATGCCTGCTCCCGGATGAACAGCGATTTGTCGGCCGTTTGCAGCAACTGGTCAATTTTTTGCTTGTTCTCGGCGGAAATTTCTCCCAGCGGCAAGCGTACTTTGTCGCTGCCGAAACCGATTTTGGACAGCATGTATTTTACGCACGTGGGGTTGGTTTCCAGATAGCAGGCTTTAATCAGCGGGTAGGCCTTGGCAAACAAATCAAACGATTCTTTGGTGCGGCCTTGTGCAAACAATTTGTAAATTTGCACAAACGCCGGCGCCAGTACGTTGGCCGCCGCGCTGATGATGCCCGAGGCGTTGAGCGCCAGGTATTGCGGGAATAAATCGTCGTTGCCGCACAGGTAGCTCAAGCGGTCGGCGTATTTTACGGCCGTATCCGTTACGTGCGTCATATCGTAGTCGGATTCCTTGATGCCGGCCAGCTGCGGCACTTCGGCAATTAACCGGTCCAACACCGCGGCCGGCACTTTCAGCCCGGTCCGGCCCGGAATGTGGTACATAATCACGGGCGTGCCCAAAGCCGCTACCTGGCGGTAGTGCTCAATGAGGCCGTCTGGGTTGGGTTTATTGTAATACGGGGTGACTACCAGCACTCCGTCCGGCCCGAAGGCCTGGGCGGCGCGGGTGTTTTCCAGCGTGGTGGCGGTGGAATTGGTTCCGGTGCCGATGATGACTTTCACGCGGGAACGGATTTTATCCGTGCAAAATTTTAAAACTTCCTGTCTTTCTTCTGCCGATAACGTGGCGGCTTCGCCGGTGGTGCCCAGCAACACCAGGCCGTTTACGCCGGCGGCCAGTTGGGCCCGTAGTAAATTTTCCAGGGCTACGTAATCCACCGTGCCCGAGGAACACATAGGCGTAGCTAAAGCGGTAAATACTCCTTGAAACATAACGCCCCCTCCAAATGGGTTGTGCAGGCAGGGCGGGGGATTTTCCTCTTTTATACACCACTGCCAACAGCCCATATTTTAGCAATTTAATTGTATAATGAAGTAACAATTTTAATTTGAGGTTTATCTATGCCCGAAAACGAAAACGAAGGACTTTCGTCCAATACAAACACTTCTATCCCGCAGGAAAAGTGGGAACAAAAAATGTTGGCTAACGAAAAAACGGCCCTGGTGCCGCCTGCCCAAGCTGCACAAGCTGATAAAAAAGAAGAAAAGAAAGACGACAAAAAAGCACTGAAAAAGCACTTTCAAAAGCCGTCGGCGTCTTCCGTCTGGGCGGCCCTGTTGCTGCTGACGTTTACGGTGTCGGCCCTGTCCGGCATTTATTTGTCCGTCAAGCCGGTGCCTGCCTGCAAGCCGGCCAAAGCGGACAAAAAAGAAGATTCTTTGTCCGGGGCCTTGGCATCGCGGTCCGGCAAAAAAGAAGGCGTAGCGTGGATTAAAATCCGCGGCGTGATTGCGCAGGACAACAACACCTCGCCTTTTTCCCGTCCGTCCGGCGCGTCCGTGATTGCCAAAAAAATCCGCGAAGCCGGCGAAGATAAAAACGTCAAAGCCATCGTGCTGGACATCAATTCCCCCGGCGGGACGGTGGCCTCGGTGCAGAACATTTACAGCGAAATCCAACGCGCCAAGAAGAACAAAAAAGTTGTGGCGCTCTTCCGCGATGTGGCGGCCAGCGGCGGTTTTTACGTGGCGATGGCGGCCGATAAAATCGTGGCCGAACCGGGCACCATTACGGGCTCGGTGGGTGTGATTATGCAAACGGGCAATGTGGAAGGCTTATTTGAAAAAATCGGCGTGAAAGTCACCCCGATTACGTCCGGCAAATACAAAGATATGGGCTCCGCCTACCGCCCGATGACCGACGCCGAAAAAGCCATTTTGCAGGATATGGTGGACGACACCTACGGGCAATTTTTGGCCGCGGTGAAAGCCGGCCGCCCCAACGTGAAACCCGAAGATATGACGGAATATACCGATGGGCGCATTTTTACGGGGCAGCGTGCGTTTAACCTGGGATTTATTGATAAACTGGGCGGCGAAGAAGAAGCCCTCCAACTGGCGGGCGAACTGGCCGGCTTGAAGGACCCCAAAATCATCAACCAGGGGCCCGACAGCCTGCGGGAATTCATTTTCTCGTTTGGTTCGTCTATGGAAAGCAAAACGCTGGCCCAGCAACTCCAAACGCTGGCCACGCCGAGCGTAGCCTATTTGTGGGTGCATTAATATGAATTTGTTGAAAGCATATTTCCATTATATGGACGACCCGGCGCCTGCCCTGCGGGCCTACGTGGCGGAAAAGGCGTTTTCCCGCGCGTGCGGCGGTTTTGCGGCGGCGGCGTTAAGCTGGGTGTTGTTCTTTAACATCGGCGACGGTATATCGGCCGCGGCGCTGCTGGCCAAATGGCTGGTTCTGTTTGTGGCCGAAGTGACGGCCGGATATTTTTTGGCGGCGCTGTGCGCACTGTATTTGGATTTTTCCCGCGTGAAAGCCTCCCCGGCCGAAACATTCTGCCTGTTGGGCACGGCCGGTTGGATTAACGGCCTGCTGATTACCATGGCCCTGATTTCGGCCGCGTGGCCGGAACTGCGCCTGGGGGTGTTGGCCCCGGTGGGGATGCTGCTGATGTGGGGGCTGAAACTGGGGTATCTGTCCCGCGGGTTGGTGCGGCTGTACCAGGTGACGGCGTCCAAAGCCGTGGGGGCGTGGCTGTGTACGCTGGTGCCGCTGGCGGCTGTGGCCGTGTTGGCGGGTGTGTTTGCCTTTTGGATGCTGGCGTTACTGTTTTAAGAGCCAAGATTCTGCCCCGCTTCGGCGGGGCTTTTTTATGGGTAAAATAAGTGGCACGATTAAGTAGATTATGCTAGAATATACCTACCGGTAGGTAAATGGTGCGATTTATGAAAAAAACCGAAACTGACAAACACGATAAAACCCAACGGGAAACCCGCATGCGCGATGCGATTAAACACGCCGCGTTTGCATTGATGGCTGAAAAAGGTTTGGATAAAGTATCCATGCGCGAAATTGCCGAAAAAGTGCATGTGACCAAACCGGTGCTGTACTATTA
>CALUYH010000022.1 GCA_944324965.1 Candidatus Avelusimicrobium gallinaceum | reverse complement strand
GCTGAAAGAGCAAATTTATCCCCCGGTGCGCAAGAACCGGGGGATTTTTATACAAACCAGAAGGCCCACCGCAAAAATGGGACTTTTTGCCCTTGTTATTAGCCGCCCAAAGAGTTACTTTATAAGTAACACCACTTTAGGAGAACAAAATGAGAAAACTGTCTGTTTGGTTACTTTTGTTTTGTCTTATTTATCCGCTAAGCAACGCCGCTGCGCAAGGAAAGCACTCTTCTGCGCTCAAGGCGCTTCGGTCGGGGCTTACGTCCAATGCCGGTAAATTTTCCCGCGTGGCGGCCCGGGAGTTTTTCGCCCACAGCGTGCCGCTTTCGGAAACGCAGTTCAAAACGGCCGAAGTTATCCGCAAAAATTTGCAGGCTCACGGCGCTTTGGAAAGTGTGCGTACAGCGGAGCAATATCGTGCCAGTTTGAATAAATTTTTAGCTATCAAAAAGAACCTGGATGCATTCCTGCGCTACCAAAAATTGGAACCGCAGCTTCTCAGCCAGGCCGAAATCAATGCCCGCCTGGCCGAGGCCAATGACGCGCTGGCCGCTTTAAACGAAATGGAGCGCATCGTGGGCGCACGGGATCCGGGCGTGCATATGGGCAAACTGTATGTGGAACAAGTAATGATGGCGTTAAAACCCACGTATGCGGGTTATTTTGCCAAGAAAAAACAGGCGGAGCTGCCGGGCAAATTCCGCGAATCGGATTCCTTTAACCTGGACCAGTTTTTATTAAAGGACCCGAACGGCCGCTCGCTGACGATGAAAAATACGATGCCCGGTTCGGAAGGGTATACCAACGCGCAAAAAATGGCCGCCGAATTGCCCGCGATGACGATTGCCGTTTTGAACGATGACCCGGAAATTTTGGAATGGGCCCGCCGCTGGGGTTCGCAAGGGTTCTTCGGGCGCGGCAGCCGCGTGGCGGTATTTAAATCGCTTACCGATTTGATGGAAAAGGTAAAAGACGTCAAGTACGATGTCATTTTAATGGATTACGTGTTGGAAGACGGTATCAGCATCTTTATGATTGACCACATTCGTATGGCGGGAGATAAATCTACCGTGATTATGGTCAACAGCGCCTTGATGGACGACGAAGTACCGGCGAAAGAATTGTTTGAACACGGGGCCGACGGGTTTGTGTCTTCGGTGGGGTTCCGCGCCGATAACGGCGGCGCCCGCATTGCGAATGCGCTGTATAACTACATGCAGCAGCACGGCCGCGACGCGCTTACGCCGCATTCCAAAAAATAAGCTGGCGTTTCCAAGCATTTTAAAAGGGAAGGCTTTGAAGCCTTCCCTTTTTGATGATACGTAAACCTTATTTTTCGTCCGGTTGCGGGGCGCGGCGCTCCAGTTGGGCGGCCAGCCAAATGAAAACGATCCCCGGCACCGCTACGGCCGTGCACAATAATACGGCCGCTTTCAGCCCCCACAGGTCCGACGCGTGCCCCACCAGCATCGGGGAAATCGCATCCCCCAGCGCGTGGATGAGAAAAATGTTTACGGCAAACGCCATCGTGTGCACTTTGGTGCGGGTGGAAGAAACCAACGCCGCCGCAATGGGCCCGGTGGGCAAAAATAAGCAGACAATCGCCACGCCAAAGCACGCCAGCGCTACCGGCACACGGGCCGCCTGCACCCCCCAAAACGCCGGGAGCAACACCCCCGCCAGCCCCAGGCCAATCACCCAAAAGTAGGCCTTTTGCGAATAGTTCAGCAGTTTATCGGCTCCTTTCCCGCCCAAATACGTGCCCGCCGCCCCGCAGACCACCACCAACAGCCCAAACAGCGTGCCCGCTTGTGCTACGTCCAACCCCAAGTAGCGGTGCAAATAGGTGGGCATCCAGGCCGACAGCCCGCCGGTGATAAACGTCAGCATGGCATGGGACAAACAGATAAATAAAAACGGTTTATTTTTTAGCAGTGCCGCGTAATCGGCCCAGCCGGGTTTTTCGGCCGGCCGCTGCCGAAGGTGGCGTGCGTCCTGCAACTGCGTAAAGGCCAACGCGCCCAACACCAGCCCCGGCACGCCCGCCAGCAAAAATGCCGCCCGCCAGCCCCAGTGCAGGCCGATGAGTCCTCCCCACAAATAGCCCAGGGCGCTCCCGGCCGGCAGTGCCAGGCCAAAAATGGCCAATATGGTGGCCCGTTTTTCTTTGGGGTAGTGCTCGGCCAGAAAGGGCTGGGCAATGGTGGTAAACCCGGCCTCCCCCACGCCGATAAAGCCGCGGGTGGTGAGCAGGGAAACATAGTTTTTGGCGGCCGCGCATGCCAAGGTGGCCACGCTCCAAATCAGCGCACTGGCGCCAATCCATTTGTGGCGGGGGGTGCGGTCTGCAAAGTAGCCCACCAGCGGGGCATAACACATATAGACCAGCATAAATACCGAGGCCAATGCCCCCAGCTGCAAATCGGAAATCTGCAAATCGGTCTTTAACAGCGGAAAAACGGAATACAGCACCTGCCTGTCTATGTAGTTAAACAGGTTTAGCAGGAAAAGAATCCAAAATAAATGTTTCGTTTTCATACCGGTTTGACCCGAGGCCTCTTTTATTTTAAAATAAAAACTGGCAGACCCGCAAAAAAGAATTATACTGTTAGAAAGGGGCAAAGTTATATAATATATTCCCGGAGGAAATATGAAAAAGGGTTTTACATTAATTGAACTGTTGATTGTAATGGTGGTAGTGGCGGTTTTGGTAAGCGTGGCTTTGCCCAAGTATTATGCGTCTATGGAGCGCGGCCGCTCGGTGGAAGGCATTAATAACTTGCGCGCCGTGAGCGACGCCGCCAACGCACAGTATATTTTGAACGGGAACAGCTATCCGAGCTTTTTGTTTTCCAGCAATGCGCAAAATGTGGCCGATATTACCAAAAGCCAGTATTTCGGGACCCCGCAAATTACGGGCTCCGGCACGGAGCTTCGGGTGACTTCCGTCCGGACGGATGGCAGCTACCATCTGCTGGCGTACAATAGCGGGGGGGAACTGCAATACATCCAATGCGTGGGGGCGGCGGATACGTGCTTAAATATCGGGATGGAACTTTCCGGCGGAAAGTATGTGATGGACTTTACCAAATAATCCGCATAACCCGTTTGATTCAAAAAACCCGCTCTTACAAGGGCGGGTTTTTTGTTGCCCAAATTACTTTTGGGTACGGTTTTGGCGCAGGGCTTCAAACAGTACGATGGCCGCCGAGGAAGACAAATTAAGCGAGCGCACCGGCCCGGGCATGGGAATCGTGAACAGACGGTGCTTGTAGCGTTCGTAAAAATCTTTGGGCAGGCCGCACGATTCGGCGCCGAAAATCAGGTAAGCGTCCGGCGGGTAGGCGGCGTCCCAATACAATGTTTTGCCTTTGGTGGACAAAAAGAACATATGGTCTTCTGCGGGGTGTTCGGCTTCCAGGAAGGCTTCCCAGGTGTCGTAGCGGCGGTAATCCAGGTTGGGCCAATAGTCCAGGCCGGAGCGGCGGATTTCTTTGGAGGCGATTTTGAACCCCAGCTTGCCCACCAGGTGTAGCCGGGTGCCGGTGGCCACGCAGGAGCGGCCGATGTTGCCGGTGTTAAAAGGAATTTCCGGATTTACAAGTACAATGTTTAACATAATAATTAGGCCTTTTGTTCGGATACAAAAACCGGCCGGAAAATCAGCTTGGCTGGCAAGCGAAACTTTCCGGCCGGAGTTTTAAAAGCAGGCGTTTAGCGCAAACGCAAGCCGCTATTCTTCCCAGCGGATAAACAGCGGCGTAAGCACGTTGGGAATATCGTTGTTAAACGGCAGAATACGCAAGGCATAATCCTGGCGGCCGCTGTTAAGCGGAGACATAGACACCTCGTACAAGTAGGCGTCGCCGTCTTTGCCGGTGCAAGTCATATCAATAGCGTCTTCTTTCACGATGTCGCCCAGCGTACCGCGCTGGCCCAGGTAGAGCTCTACCTGGATGTCTTCCGGCGCCAAGCTGCCCAGGACGACGCGGGCTTTAAAGTTTACTTTATCACCCATCAAGATAGCCGTTTCCGGCTGCGGCGTGATGTCCGTTACGTTCACGCGGTACCAGTTTTCGGCAATTTTGCGCCGCCACGCGGCCACGGCTTCGGCCTTGCCGGGTTCGTTTAAGATCAGGCCGTAGTTGTTGGCCGGCACGTAGAATCTGTCGTAGTATTCTTTTACCATGCGGTTGGTGTTGAAGAACGGCGCAATGTGTTTGATGGATTCCTTC
The DNA here is from genome assembly GCA_944324965.1 of Candidatus Avelusimicrobium gallinaceum. Classification (GTDB taxonomy): domain Bacteria; phylum Elusimicrobiota; class Elusimicrobia; order Elusimicrobiales; family Elusimicrobiaceae; genus Avelusimicrobium; species Avelusimicrobium gallinaceum. The sequence goes on along the minus strand of CALUYH010000022.1, from coordinate 13,951 downwards.
ATCAAAGACACCCACGGCATAGAATAGTCCGCTCCGTTTTCTTTGGCGTAATAGGTGGGGGCGATGTCTTGTTCAATTAAGTTGTACAAGGCTTCGGATTCCACCGCGTCGCGTTCGGCGTCGGACTTGTAGTTTTCCGCTCCGCCGATGGACCAACCGAAATCGCACGGGCCGACTTCATCCCACCAGCCGTCCAAAATAGACAGCGCCAACGCACCGTTTAAAGCCGCTTTCATGCCGCTGGTGCCGCTGGCTTCCATCGGGCGGATAGGGTTATTGAGCCATACGTCCACCCCTTGCACCATATAGCGGGCGGTGTTCATATTGTAGTCTTCCACAAATACGATTTTGCCTTTAAAGCGCGGGTCGTTCTGCGTCAGGGTGACAATCATTTTGATAAATTCTTTCCCTGCCGTATCCGCCGGGTGCGCTTTACCGGCAAACACAAACTGCACCGGGCGCTGCGGGTTGTTGACGATTTTGTCCAAGCGGTTTAAATCTTTAAACAACAGCGTAGCGCGTTTGTAGGTGGCAAAGCGGCGCGCAAAACCGATGGTTAATAAATCGGGGCGCAGCACTTTGCTGGCTTTTTTCACGCTCATCACGTCAAAGCCTTGGCGGGTAAGCTGGCGTTTCATGCGGTTGCGCACCAAGTCAATCAGTTTGTTTTTGCGGATGGTGTGCACGTTCCACAGTTCGGCGTCCGGGATATCCGGGATTTTCTCCCAGATTTTGGTGTCGGACGGGTCCACTTCGCCGCTTTGGTTGTTGTCAAACAGGTATTTGCGGTACAGCTCGTTGAGTTCGTGCGAAATCCACGAAGCGCTGTGAATGCCGTTGGTAATGCTGGTGATCGGTACTTCGCTCACCGGCAGGCCGGGCCAGAGGTTGTGCCACATTTCGCGGCTGACTTGCCCGTGCAGCTTGGCCACCCCGTTGCAGAAGGCCGCCAGGCGCAGCGCCACCACCGTCATGCAGTACGTGGTGGATTCGGGCTTTTCTTTGCCCAAGGCCAAAAATTCATCCCAGGAAATGCCCATTTCCCGTGCGTAAAAATCCATATATTTGCGCACGAGGGCGGGGTCAAAATGTTCGTTGCCGGCGATGACGGGCGTGTGCGTGGTGAATACGGACGTGGCCCATACGATTTCGCGCGCCTGGGCGAAGGAAAGGTTCTTTTCCTTCATAATGTCAATAATGCGCTGGAACAGCAGGAACGCGCTGTGCCCTTCGTTGATGTGGTACACCGTGGGGTGGATGCCCATCGCGTTTAAGGCTTTCACACCGCCGATGCCCAGTACCACTTCCTGGCGGATGCGGTTTTCGCGGTCGCCGCCGTAGAGCTTTTCGGTAATGGCGCGCTGGGCGGGGGTGTTTTCCTGCAGGTTGGTGTCCAACAAATAAAGCGAGGTGCGGCCCACCGGCACGCGCCAGATGCAGGCTTTTACGGTTTCACTGCCCAGCGGAATGTCTACGGTGATTTCTTTGCCGTCTTTCATCACGCGTTCCACGGGCATATGGGCCCAATCGTTATCGGGGTATTCTTCGTTCTGCCAGCCTTCGCGGTTGAGCACCTGCTGCACGTAGCCTTGCTTGTAGAACAACCCCACGCCGATAATCGGCATACCCAAGTCGCTGGCAGATTTCATATGGTCGCCCGCCAGCATCCCCAAACCGCCGGAGTAGATGGGCAGCCCTTCGCCGATGCCGTATTCCATAGAGAAATACGCCGTCAGCAGGTTGCCGTTTTCGTGGCGGTGTTCGTGGTACCAGGTATGCTGGTTGTTTTTGTAGCTGTAATAGGCTTCTTTAACTTTGTTTAAATTGTTGACGAAATTTTCGTCCTTGCTCAGTTCTTCCAGCCGTTTTTGCGGAACGCAGCCTAAAAACCATTTCGGGTTGCGTTTGGCGGCCGTCCAGAGCTTGGCGTCCACTTGCACGAAAAGCAAAATGGCCTGCCAGTTCCACGTGAACCACATATCATTGGCCAACTCTTCCAAAAATTTGATGTTTTCGGGCAGGTTGGGCTGTACGTTAAACGAATGGATTTTCATAAATTCTCCCCTGTATTTTTTTGTATAAGAAATTATATAAAATTCCCGCTTTTCTTGCCTTGCAAAAAGGCATAAAAAAACCGGCGCTTTTCCGGGCGCCGGTTTTGGCAAAACGAGCGGTTTACAGTGCCACGTTTAAAATGATGAAGTACGCAATCATCACCGCGGCGCCCAATCCCACGGCCGCTTTGGCCCATTCTTTGCTTTTAATGCCCAGTTTGGAGGCGCAAATAATGTTGGGAATGTTGCCCGGGATGAGCATCCCGCCGGAAACAATCAAGCTCATCAGCAGGAACGTCAGCGTGCGGGTGCTGATGGTCGGCGTGACTTCAATGGCGGCCAGGGTGGCGTTGTCCAGTACGGCAGACAGCGTGTTAATCCAGTACAGCCAGCCGGCCGACAGGTGGGAAATGGTCTGCATGGCCAGCGGTTTTAAGCCGTCGCCCAAAAACACCAACGCCATTACAAACAGGTACACTTTCGCCGCGCGGATGACGATACTCTTGATGGAATGTTCATCTTGCGCGCCGGCTTCGGCCGGTTTGGGGCCGGGGGCTTTTTGAATGGTTTTTTCGCGGATGGCGCTGGCCAGGCCGGCCATAAACACAATGCCGCCCAATACAAACCAGCCCAGGTGGTCAATTAAAAAGAAGAAATCCGCGTTGTGCGGCTCGCCGGAGAGCTTGGAGAGCACCACCGTGCCGAGCGGCTCGCCGATAGACGTCAGCACCGCGCCCATGCCGATGGAAAAACACGCATACACCACCAGCTTCACGCGGCCCTTGCGTTCCAGCGGCAGCATCACGGCTACTTCGGACAGAATAAGCGCCGCGATGATGGCCGTAATCAAGCTGGCCGTCAGCCCCAGAATAAACACAATCAAAAACAGCGTCCAGCGCAGGCCCATGGATTTAACGGCCTTTTGCGTAAGGTGTTGGATATTTTTGTTAAATTTGCGGAACAACAGCCCGGCAATCAGTACCGCCAGGGTGATTTTAATCGGGTCTTCCAGCGCGGTCAGCACCAGGTGCCCGCTCCATCCCTTGGAAACGGTAACGGCAAAAACGCCGCAGAGAAACAAAAACGCTTCCAAATTTTCTTCCACTTTGTGTACCGTAAGCGGCAAAAACAGCACTACGGCAATCAACAACGCCAGGAGCGTTGTCTGTACGACGGAAAGTTCCATAGATTACCTCGCAAAAAATAATAGAACGGCTTTCTTTTATTATATAAAATGCGGTGCACGGCCGCTTTTTACGGGGGCGGAATAATATGATAAAATAAATATAGAAGTCCCGTTCGTCTAGTGGTCCAGGACGCCGCCCTCTCAAGGCGGAGATCACGAGTTCGAATCTCGTACGGGACGTTTTTCCTTTTTAGCCCCCGCTTTAAGCGGGGTTTTTTGCGCACTAAAACAAACGGCCCGCGGTTTAGCGGGCCGTTTTTGCAGGGCGTATGAAAAATTAAAAGCGCAGGGCGGCGTCCAATTTCACACCCCAGCCGTCCATTTGCCCGCCTTGCACAAATCCCGCCAGGCGCGCCAATACGCCTTGTTCGGGGCGCTGGTAGCTAAGCCCCAAACTTACCCGCCCCGTGCTGCCGCGCAGGGAAAGCCCGTCCACGCGGTGCGCTTCGATAGTGGCGGAACCTTTGGCATTAAATTCGTGCAGCCACTGGGCTTGCAAATCCGGGGTGAACGCGCCAAAAGCCAAGGCGTGCGGGGTGTAAGTTACGCCTAGCGTGCTAAGCAGGCTGTCGCTGCCGTGCAAGTAAATTGCTTCGCCCAGGTTGTCGGTTAAGCGGTCCCCTTCCAGGTGCGTCCAGCGCAGGCGTGCTTCGGCGGACAGGTCTTGCCAAAAAGTATATTGGGCCGAAGCTTGCAGCGAAGTAAACACGCTTTCATAATCAAACGAAGCGCCCGTTTCTTCCGAGCCGCCGTAGCTGGTGCTTTGCCAGCCGATGCGGGCATCGGCGCCCAGCTGCAGGTTTTCCACGCCGTTCCACGCACCGAACACGCCACCCGCCCAAGAGGACGCATAGCTTTCCGCCCGGACGGGGGAGGTGTGGTAGTCCCCATAGGCGTAGCGGGCATAAAAACCACCCAACCAGTTGCCGGTTTTGGCATACAAGCCGCCTAATACGGTGGTGGCGTTCAAATCGACACTGCTTCCGGTTTCGTGTGTTACGTTTTCGTAGCTGCTTTGCATAAACGAACCGGTTTCCTGCTCGCTTTGCCAGGCGGAATGGACGGCATCAGTCAGCAAATTATCCCCGGCATTGGCCAATGCCAGGGCAGCCATATTGGTTTGAACATAAGTTTTGGCTCGTTCGGCGGAAAAGCCCCCCGCCAACAGCCAACCGGTAAGCCCGCTGGCTTGGGCCTGCGGCGTTAAAGAATAGGTGTAAACGCCCGAATTGGGGGCATGCAGCGAAAAATTGGAATTTTCGTCCGGTGTTTGGATAATCACGCGGCCGTCCACGGCTTCCACGCCTTGCACATACACTTCCCCCTGGGCCACGTCCTGGGCAAAAATCACGGAAGTGTCCGCCCCGGAAATGAGGTACGGTTTATCAAATCCGTTTACATCCAAGGCCTGGTCACTTTGGAAGTTTAAAAGCGTCAGCTGATTGTTCCCGCCGTTCCCGCCGTAAATGGTGCCTAAAACGCTGCTCTGGCCCGAAAGCGTGACGGTATTATTTCCGCCTTGCTCGGCGGAGGAGGCGTATACGTCCCCGCTAACGGTGGTGTTTTGCAAAATCACTTCGTTTTGGGACGCGGAAGAGTGAACCCCTTCTGCCAGGGCGCCGTATACATTACCTGTAATTTGCGTGTTTGCCAGCCAAACGCGGTTGTTATTGGCGGTGGTGTAGTCCCCTTGGGCGCTCCCGCCGTATACATTGCCGGTAAGGGTGGAGGAGTCCAGGTGCACCAAATTAGACGAGGCCGAAGAAAGCGTGTCGTCTGTGATACCGTCCGGGTTGATATCGTCTTTGGTGGACACTAATCCGCCGTACACATCCGCCGTTACGCGGCTGGATGCGGCGGAAACGATATTGCCGTCTGCCTGGTACCCAATGGAAAAGTTTTGCTGCCCTTCTGCTGTAAGGGTTTGGCGTTCGTTTTCGGCCCAGCCGCCGGCCAAGATGGCGGCGGTTGCTTCGGAGTCCGTAATGTCTACCGTATTGTAGTTGGCCCAGCCGCTGAAGTTTTTGGCGGCGGCTATATGGGCCGAACTGTTGCCAGCGGAAGAACCGGAAATGGAAAGCGTGTTGTTTTCCGCTGCGGTTTGGACGGTGTTCCAATCTACGGTAGTATCGCTGGTTTGCACCCGGGCGTTGGAAACATGCGCCCCGTACACATCGCCTTGGGCCACGGAACCGCCGGCTAAGACCACTTGATTGCCGTAAGCCTGCACACTGTGGCTTTGGGCCCCATAGATGTTCCCCGAAGCGGAGGAATTATTGTACAGCAAGACGCTGTTGTTATTGGCGGTATTTTCAATGGTGGCGGGTTGCGAACCGGAATAAAAAATATCCTGCCCGAACGAAACGCCGTATAAGTTGTCCGCAGAGGAGTTGACCAGGGTAATGCGGTTGCCGTTGGTGGTTAAACCGCCGTATGCGCCGATAGCGTCGTTAATTTGGGAGGCAGAAACCGTAATGCTGTTATTGTCCACCGTCAGCGGGTCCTTGATAGAAGGGTTCCAGTTGGCTCCCAGGCTGCCGGCGCCCACCAATAAGCCGGTTACTTGGGCGTCCGTTACGGTAATGGAATTATCGTGCAGGTGGGTAGCTTCCAAATAAGGAGAATAAGCCGCCATCAAGTTGTTGCCAATCACGCTGTTATTGCCCGATACAATAATTTGGTTCCCGGCGGCTTCCCCATTGGCCACCATGCCCCCGTAAGTAGTGTAGAAAGACGACTCGGGCGTGAGGTCCCCGGCTGCTTTGACCGTATCGGACGCCATGCTGGAAAGAACATAAGTGTCGTTCCCTTGGTCGTCGTAGCGGTGCTCCGCCTGGTAAGAAGAGAGAGTAGTCATTTCTTGCAAGGCGGCGCCTTCGTTTACCTTGGATTGAGTGATTTGGACAATGTTTTGGTTGGCTTGCGTACCATAGGTGGCTTGACCGGCAATAATATTGCGGTTGACGGTGGAGTCTGTAATTTCAATACGGTTTTGGTTGGCGCTTGCGTACACGGCCCAGCCGCCGACCACTTGGGAATTATGCAGCGGGCTGTTGTTGTTTTGAATGGTGCTGTTTGTAATGATGACCGTGTTGCCGTCAGCCGTTTGTTGGCCGTGCCCGGCGATTACCTCTTCGGCCCCGGCTACTGTTTGGCCGTCATACGTCAGTGTATGGTTGCTGTCGTTATCGGGCAAGGCTCCGGCAGGCAGAGCCCATAATAAAAAACTGGCTATCAACGCAGAGTGTATTTTCATTGGTTTCTCCTTGGGTGATGCTCTATTATAAGTTTTCTGGACGTTTGCGAACAGAGGGAAAATATAACTAGTTTCCCCTTTGCCTGCCCAACCGCCTTTTGGAGCGGGGCAGGCGTGGCCGGGGGCAATGTAAAATGGTAAAATATATATAATTATTCCATTTTATCATTAGTCCCAAGGAGTTTTCGTATATGGAAATTGGTATCGTCGGCTTGCCTAACGTAGGCAAATCCACCCTTTTTAACGCGCTTACTTGCGCAGGCGCGGAAGCAAGCAACTACCCGTTCTGCACCATTGAACCCAACGTCGGCATCGTGCCGATTCCGGACAAGCGGCTGGACAAACTGTTTGAAATGTTCAAACCGCCCAAGAAAACGGCCGCGTTCATCAAATTTGTAGACATCGCGGGTATCGTCAAAGGCGCGAGTCAGGGGGAAGGATTGGGAAACAAATTCCTGGCCAACATCCGCGAAGTGGACGCTATCATCCACGTGGTGCGCTTGTTTGAAGACGAAAACGTCACCCACGTGATGAACTCCGTAGACCCCTTGCGCGATATTGAAATTATCAATACCGAACTGATGCTGGCCGACCTGGAAACCGCCACCAAAGTGTGCGACCGCCTGGGCTCCAACGCCAAGAGCGGCAAGAAGGACGCCGTGGCCGCGTGGGAACGCATGAAAGAAATCAAAGCCGCGCTGGAAAACGGCAAACCCGTCAGTTCGCTGGGGCTGGAGCCGGAAGATTTGAAAGATTACCAATTTTTAACGGCCAAACCTGTTTTGTACGTGGGCAACAATTCCGAAAAGCGCAACGTGGAAAACGCCGAAAAAGTGGCCAAATACGCCAAGGAAAACGGCGCCGGCTTTGTGGAACTGTGCGTGAAGTTTGAAGCGGACATCGCCGAATTTTCCGATGAAGAAAAGAAAGCCTTCCTGGCCGAAACCGGGAGCGACTACACCGGGCTGGAAAAAATCGTGCGCGAAGGGATGAAACTTTTAAACCTGTGCACGTATTTCACCGCCGGCGAAGAAGTGGAAGTGCGCAGCTGGTTAATCCCCGTGGGCTGCACGGCGCCGCAGGCGGCGGGCAAAATCCACAGCGATTTTGAAAAAGGTTTCATCCGTGCCGACGTGTACACGTTTGACGACCTCGTCAAATACGGCAGCGAAAAAGCCCTGCGCGAGCACGGTTTAATCCGCTCCGAAGGCAAAGACTATATTGTAAAGGACGGCGATATTTGCCTGTTTAAAGTAAATGCCTAACATCACGTGCAAACATTTCGGTCAATGCGGCGGCTGCGCGCTACTCAACCTGTCCTACGAAGAACAGGTGGCCCGCAAGCGCGCCAAACTGCAGGAAACGCTGAAAGATTTTTGGACGGGCGATATTCCCGTTACGGTCACGGACGACCCCAAAAACTTCCGCAACAAAGTGGAGCTGGGGTTTTGCCACCAGGTCAAATGGCGCGCGGATTACGACAAAAAGGACCCCGCCAACAAAACCCGCCCCCTGGAGTTTGAAAACGCCCTGGGCTTTAAATTAAAAGGCCGCTGGGACCGCGCGGTGGACATTACCGAATGTGCCCTGTTTAACGATAAACTCATCCCGCTTTTAAACGCCATCCGCGCCTGGGCCAAAGCCGAAAATTTGGATTATTACGACCAGCGCAAACACACCGGCGTGCTGCGCCACCTGCTGGTGCGCGAAGGTAAAAACACCGGCGAAGAAATTGTGGTGCTGTTTGTGACGGACGATTTTAACGAAAAAACTTTTGTGCAGGCGGTGGAAAGCGTATTGCCGCAGGCCAACATTATGGCGGCCGTCAATACGGGCCTGGCCGACACCGCGGCGCCCGAATCGTTGCGGGTGCTGAAAGGCAAAGACTTTATTTTTGAAAAGATTTTCCTGACGGGTGCGGACGGCAAAACCGAACGCGAAGTAACGTTTAAACTTTCACCGCAGTCGTTCTTTCAAACCAACACCCGCACCGCGCAAAAAATGTATTCCCGCGTGCGCGCCGTGGTCAAAAAACTGGCGCCCAAGCACATTTACGATTTGTACGGCGGCGCGGGGAGTTTTTCGCTTTCGTGTGCGGATTTGTGCGAAAAAAGCACCTGCGTGGAAAGCGTCGCCCCGGCCGTGTATAACGGCATTGAAAACGCCAAACTCAACGGGGTGAACAATGTGCAGTTTTTCTGCTCCAAAGTGGAAGATTTTGTAAAACAACAACCCATTGAACGCAAAAACGCGCTGATTATCCTGGATCCGCCCCGCGGCGGTATGCACCCCAAAGCGGCCAAAGCGGTGGCCGAATCGGGTGTGGAAAACGTGCTGTATATTTCCTGCAATCCCGTCACGCTGGCGGCGGATTTAAAAATCCTTACGCCGCACTACGATATCCTGCACGTGGAAGCGTTTGATTTTTTCCCGCACAGCGAACATATTGAAACGTTCGTACAGCTCAAGCTGAAATAACCCTTTTCGGGCGCAACGCCGCCCCGCAATTTAGCCAGCGCGGCATCCGCCGCGCAAAGTAGGAAGAATTATGGACTTGCAAGACGCTTTAAAATCATTAAATCCCCAACAGCTGGAAGCCGTCAATTACGACGGCGGCCCCTGCCTTATCGTGGCGGGCGCCGGCACCGGCAAAACCAAAACGCTTACGACCAAAATCGCCAAGTTGATTGCGGACGGGTACCACCCGGCCCGCATTTTGGCCGTTACGTTTACCAACAAAGCCGCGCAGGAAATGCGCGAACGCGTGGAAGCGCTGGAGCCCGGCTGCGGCCGCCGCGTGTGGATACACACGTTCCACTCGTTCGGCGTGCGCATTTTGCGCCAAAACGCGGAAGCGTTGGGCCTCTCGCGCGATTTCGCTATCTACGATGACACCGACCAAAAGAAAGTCGTCAGCCTGATTTTGGAACAAATGGGCATTAAAGACCCGAAGAAAGAAATCAACCAAATCGTCAGCCTGATTTCCCGCGCCAAGGACGATATGGTCACGCCGGACACGATGATGCAAAGCGCCACCGCCAGCGGGTTGGACTTTAAAATCCGCGCGGCCGAAGTGTACCGCCGCTACGAACAAAAACTCAAGGAGGCGGGAGCGTTGGATTTTGGCGATTTATTGGTTAAAACCGTCGTCTTGCTGCGCGACCACGAGGACATCCGCAACTACTACCAGGACTTTTTCCAATACATTTTGGTGGACGAATACCAGGACACCAACCATACCCAATACTTAATTACCAAAATGCTGGCCGCCAAACACCGCAAATTGTGCGTGGTGGGGGACCCGGACCAGAGCATTTATTCCTGGCGTGGGGCGAACATCCGCAACATTTTGGAGTTTGAAAAAGACTTTAAAGACGCCAAAGTCATCACGCTGGAGCAGAACTACCGCTCCACCAAGGCCATTTTGGACGCGTCCAACCGTTTGATTACCAAAAACAAAAAACGCAAAGAAAAAAACCTGTTTACCGATAAATCCATGGGCGACCCGATTGAAGTGCGCGAACTGATGAGCGAAGGCGACGAAGCGCGCTGGGTCAGCCAGAACATCAAAGCGCTGGTGGATGAAGGCGCGAGCTTAAAAGAAATTGCCGTGTTCTACCGCACCAATGCGCAGAGCCGCAGTTTTGAAGACTATTTCCGCCGCTATCAAATTCCGTACCGCTTGGTCGGGACGGTGCGCTTCTACGACCGTAAAGAAATTAAAGATATGATGTGCTACGCGCGCATTTTGGTCAACCCGGCGGATAACGTCAGCCTGCTGCGCATCATCAATACGCCTACCCGCGGCCTGGGCAAAGTGGCGCAGGACCGCCTGCTGGCCTACGCGGAAGAAAAACACATTTCGCTCTACGACGCCCTCAAAAACGCGGCCTATGTGCCGGGGCTCAGCTCGGCGGCGTGCAAAGCGGCCGTCAAGCTGGTGCAGCTGTTTGAAAATTGGCGCGGGGATATGCTGCTGACGGACCCGTCGGACATTTTCCATAAAATTTTGGTGGAATCCGGCTATATGGACGCGGTAAAAGCCGAAATGGAAAAAGACCCCGAAGCCGAAAGCCGCCTGCAGAACTTGGACGCTTTAATCAACGCCGTAAAAGAATACGAAGACCGCTGCCGCAAAGGCGAAAAGGAACCTTCGGTGGCGGATTTTTTGCAGGAAGTGTCGCTCTTGTCGGGCGAGGACGACTCGCAGGCGGACGAGAACGGCGCCGTGACCCTGATGACCGTTCACCTGGCCAAAGGGTTGGAATTTAACAATGTATTTGTTACCGGGTTGGAAGAAAACCTGTTCCCCATCGGGCGCGACAATGAGGACGACCTGGAAGAAGAACGCCGCCTGTGCTACGTGGCCATGACGCGCGCCCGCGAAAGACTCTTTTTAACCTATGCCCGCACCCGCCGCAAATTCGGCCAATTGCAGGAGAATTTGCCCTCGCGCTTTTTGTTTGAAAGCGGCCTGTTGGACGAAAGCGAAGTACAGCAAACGGTGCAGCCGCGCTATACGGACTATCATTCCAAATACGGTTTGTACGGCGCCGGGACCGGCGGTTCGTACTCCGGTGGGCACTACGGCGGCGGTTACGCGCGCGGCAAAAACAATTTTGGCGCCAACCGTTACCACACGTTTGAAGGTTACGCCTCCAAGAGCCGCTTTCAAAAACGCTACGATGAGGACGGCTACGAAATCCAGCAAGACGACGATTTGGATTATACGTCTTCGTCCTACGGCGGTTCGTCGGGGCTGGGGTCTTTGTATGCTAAACCCGCTTTTTCCAAACCGTCCGCCGCGCCCGCGCAACCGGCCGCGCAGAACGAACCGGCTCCCGCCCAACAAGCAGGGGAGCCCGTGGTGGGGGGCCTTGTAAAGCACGGCGTGTTCGGCCAAGGCAAAATTGTGGCCATTGCCGGTTCGGGCGACAGCGCCAAAATCACCGTGCTGTTTGGCAACGGCGTACGGCGCACGTTTATGCTTAAATTTGCCCCGCTGGAACTGTTGTAAGTTTTGCAATCAAAAAGACCCCGGGGTAGCCCGGGGCCTTTTTATTTTGCGTTTAAATTACGCGGCAGCCAACATGGCCGTTAAAAGGGCAATAATGGTCCCGCCGAAAAACAGAATAAACAACAGCGGGATAATGGCGATAATAATCGTCAGCCAGCCGCAAAAACCGGCCCACCACGCCACGCGCCGGGCTTCTTCCAGCCGGTCGTCGCGCGTCCAATCCTGCGCCCGCAGCGACAAAATCAGCGCCGCCAGCGCAATCGGTATCGTAAAAAACCCGGTAAAGCACGACAAAATAACGGCAATAATAGACAGCGTAAAATGACTGTTAAGGTAGACCCCTCCATTTAAACTGCGTTTATAGTCGTCTCTTTTTTGGTTATGGGACGGCTCTTTGTTTTGCATTTCTTCCGTCATATAATCCCCTTGCCGTTGGCTTTTCGGGCACGGGCGGGCACAGCGTGTGTGCAACGGTAGCCAAACGGCCCCATTATTATATAAAATATACTTTCAGAGGGAGCATTCTATTTATGGAAATAACTAAAAAAGACGTGGAACTGGCCGCCAAACTCGCCAAGATGCGGGTGAGCGAGCAGGAAGCCGCCATTTATCAAGAACAGCTGGAAGCCCTGTTTAAGTGGGTCAAGGAACTGTCCGCCGTGAATACGGATTCCGTCCGGCTGCGTAACGTGAACCATTGTGCGCATATGCGCCCGGATACGGCCGTGACGAACCCGGCCCTCGCCGCCGAACTGCGCGGCGCGTTTGACCAGGAACAGGACCAGTGCGCCAAGGTGAAAAAGGTATTGTAACTATGATGACCGCTTCGGAAATTGTAAAAGCCGTTACGTCCGGCGAACAAACCGCCGAACAGATTACCCGCCAGTCCCTGGCCAAAATTGCGGAATTGAACCCCGCCATTAACGCTTTTGTGGAAGTGTTTGAGGAAGACGCCCTGGCCCGCGCCAAAGAAGTGGACGCCAAACGCGCCCGCGGCGAAAAACTGGGTGCTTTGGCCGGTGTGCCGGTGGCCATTAAAGACAACATTTTGTACAAAGGCCACAAAGCCACTTGCTGCTCCAAAATGCTGGAAAATTACGTGGCGTCCTATACGTCTACGGTGGTGGAAAAACTGCTGGCGGCGGACGCGGTGATTATCGGCCGCGCCAATATGGACGAATTTGCCATGGGCAGCACGAACCAAACTTCCGTATACGGCCCGGTAAAGAACCCGGTCAATTTGGAATGCGTCCCCGGCGGTTCTTCCGGCGGCAGCGCCGCTGCCGTGGCGGCGGGCATGGTGCCCGTGGCGTTGGGTACGGATACGGGCGGTTCGGTGCGTCAGCCGGCCGGTTTCTGCGGTGTAGTGGGCATTAAGCCCGGCTATGGGCGCATTTCGCGCTACGGCATTATCGCTTTTGCGTCCAGCGCCGACCAAGTGGGCGTATTGGCCCGCACGGTGGCCGATTCGGCCAAAGTGTTGGAAGTCATCGCCGGCAAAGACGTGCACGATTCCACCTCGCTGGATGCGCCGGTGCCCGCTTACGATACGTTGTTTACGGACGGCTTAAAAGGCGTGAAAGTGGGCCTGCCCGTAGGTTTTTTGGACGGCTTGTGCGAGGACATCAAGGGCAAAATGCACCAGGCGGCCGCGCGCTTGAAAGACTTGGGCGCGGAACTGGTGGATGTGGAAGTGCCTTACGCCAAATACGCGGCCCCGTGCTACTACATTATCACCAGTGCGGAGGCCAGCTCCAACCTGGGCCGCTACGACGGCATCCGCTATGGCTACGCCGATAACGAAGCCAAGGATTTAAACGCCTATTACGAAGGCTCCCGCGCCCCGTTTGGGCTGGAAGTCAAAAAACGGTTGATTATCGGCACTTATGCGCTGACGTCGGAACGGTACGAAGAATGCTTTTTAAAAGCGATGAAAGTGCGCGAACTCATCCGCGACGATTTTAAAAAAGCGTTTGAAAAAGTGGACGTACTGTTGACGCCCACCTCGCCCACGACGGCCTTTAAATTGGGCCAGCACAGCGAGGACCCGCTTGCCCTGTACCTGGCTGATCTGTACACCTGCCAGGGCAACATCGGCGGATTGGCGGGCATCAGCGTGCCGTTTGGCAAAGATGCCAAAGGCCTGCCCATTGGCGTGCAGTTCTACGGGCCTATTTTGAAAGAGGAAAAAATCCTCAACGCGGCGTATAACTTAGAGAAAAGCGTATGATCGTTTCCGAATTTTCGTGCGGCGGCGTGATTTTGGACGGGCGGAAAGTGTTGCTCGTGCAAGTCAAAAATATGAAGGGGAAAAAGATTTGGACTTTCCCCAAAGGCCATATTGAACCGGGTGAAACCCCCCGGCAGGCCGCCCTGCGCGAAGTGCTGGAAGAAACCGGCTACAAAGCCGTTATCGTCCGGCCGATGATTCGGGTGAA
>CALUYH010000021.1 GCA_944324965.1 Candidatus Avelusimicrobium gallinaceum | reverse complement strand
TAAGCGGCCGGCGACATGGCGGCTTTTACGTCCGCCCCCATGGAGGTCGGCATACCCGAGCTGTTCACACACACCAGCGTCGTTTTGCCTTTGGTGCACAGGCGGCCGTTTTGGTTGGTGATGATGTTTTCAAACACGATTTTGATGTCGGACACTTCCAACACTTTGGTGGAAACGTCAATCACGTCCGCGTAGCGCACGGAGTATTTGTATTCCACTTCCTGGCGGGCTACCACAAAGTACAGGCCGCGCTGCATTAAGGCCGGCACGGAAAAGCCGTGTTCGGCCATATACAGGGTGCGGGCTTCTTCAAAGTATTTCAAATAGTTGGCGTAGTACACCACGTTGCCGCAATCGGTGTCGTGGTAAAAGATGGTTTTCTTCATATTATTCTCCGATAATTTTAATTAAAATCCGTTTGTTGCGCTGGCCGTCAAATTCCCCGTAAAAAATGGTTTCCCAGGGGCCAAAATCCAGCTTGCCGTTGGTCACGGCCACCACCACTTCGCGCCCCAGCAAGGTGCGTTTTAAATGGGCGTCGCCGTTGTCTTCACCGGTCAGGTTGTGCTGGTATTTGTCTATGCCGTACGGGGCCAGTTTTTCGGCCCAGCGCAAAAAATCGGCGTGCAGGCCGCGTTCGTTGTCGTTAATAAACACGCTGGCGGTGATGTGCATGGAGTTCACCAGGCACAAGCCTTCCTGAATGCCGCTTTTTTCCAGGGCGTCTTCCACCTGCGGGGTAATGTTTACGATGTCGTAGCGTTTGTCGGTGCAAACGGTTAGATATTGGGTATAAGATTTCATATAATTAAATTATACTTGATATGAACGGGCGAAAGAACGGCCCAATGTGTTACAATAAGCGTATGAAAACCGAAAGATTGATGAAACTTTTGCGCAACCCTGCGCAGTTCCGCAAGGAAAACCAGACCGCCCAACCGCAAGCCACGGGCCCGGCCCCGGCCGCGATGCGCTTTCAGGACAAGCTGCTTCTGGGCGTAGCGGCGGGGGTGGTGCTGCTGGTGCTGATTACGCTATTGGTGATTTCTTCGGTCAAGAACCGGGCCGATAATTTAACGGCGTCCCTGGACCCGGAACAGATAAAAGGTTTGTCCGTGGAAACGACGGAATTTAACCCCAATACCGGGGTGACCTATGTGCAAGTGCGTGAAGGGCAAAACCGCAGCGTAACCGTGGACGAACTGGGCACCACGTTGCCTATCATCAGCCGGTATAATTACAAATCGTTTACGCCCCAGAATTACCAAGTCATCGGCGCGGCCCCCTGGGCGCTGACCACCAACTTTTCTTCCAATTTAAACGACCCGGATTTAATGCGTTATTTGCTGTCCAATAACGATATGATTCAAGCCTTTTTGGCGCGGGAAGACGTTGCGCCGCTGTTGGAGGACCCGCAGCTGCTGCTGGCCCTTACGCAGGATACGGCCGCCATGCGGGAATTTTTTGACAGCGACACCGTCAAAGCCGTCCTGGCCAACCAACGGATGCTCCGCACGCTGGCCGGCAGCCGCTTTATGAGCTACCTGCTGATCAGCAAATCGGGCAAATACTTCCGCGACCGCCCGCAGGAAACCGCCGGCATTATCGCGGCTAACCCCTATTTAAAAGAATTGCAGGAAAACCCCAACGTGCAGATTGCCGTGAAAGAAAACCCGTACTTAAAGAATATCGCTTCCATCCTGTTGGGCACGGCCGGGACACCGAAAACGGCTAATTCCCGTCGGGCGCAAAAATAATCTTGTGTGTCCCGCGGCAAATGTGATATAATTTTTATGTTGGAAGTAAACCGATTTTGCGGGCGTGGTTCAATGGTAGAACGCGACCTTGCCAAGGTTGAGACGAGAGTTCGATTCTCTTCGCCCGCTCCATTTAAAACCCGGAACTGAGTTCCGGGTTTTTTGTTGTCTAAATCAGCCTTTCTTCTTTTTGGGCGGGGGGAGCACGCCGGGGTTGTATTTGCAGGGGATGTGTTCCTCCTTCAGATACCGTATACCCCACACATTCAGTTCCCAAATAAGGGGAACCAGCGTTTGGCCCCGTTTGGAAAGCGAATACTCCGTTTTGGGCGGTACCACCGGGTACAATTTGCGCACGATAATGCCGTCCCGCTCCAATTCTTTCAGTTGTTGGATGAGCATTTTGGGCGTGGCCTGCGGAATGAGTTTTTGCAGCTCGTTGTAACGCAGCGTGCGCCCGATTAAATACCCTAAAATAATTCCTTTGTATTTCCCGCCGATGATGTCCATCGTCGCTTCCAGCGGGCATTTGTATTCGGTTTTTTGTTTTTTCATAAGCAGTTACTTTTTAGATACCTATTTACAAAAAAGTAAATATACTACAAAAAAGTGCATTCTTGCTAAAAAGATATCAAATTTTTATCCTATTGGGTAGGAGGTATCTATGAAAATAACCCAAATACGCAATGCTACGTTGCACGTGGATTACAACCGCACTTGTTTTCTGCTGGACCCCTGGCTGGGGCCCAAAGGCTATATGCCCGGTTTTGAGGGGGCGTTCCATTCGGAAGTGCGCCAGCCGCGCACGGAACTGCCGTTTGGCGTGGAACAAATCGCCGCGGCGGACGCCGTGATTTTAACCCACGTCCACCCGGACCATTGGGACGATTTTGCCGCCAAAGCCTTGCGCAAAGACATTCCGTTTTTTGTCCAGTCGGAAACGGACCGGCAGTATATTGCTGCGCAGGGGTTTACGCAGGTGTCCGTCCTGTCCGAACAGGGCACCCCGTTCCGGGGGACCGTGCTTTACCGCACGGGCGGCCAACATGGCGAACGTGCCAAAGTAGAACCCGTTTGCAAAAAAATGGGAATGCCCTATGACGCCATGGGCGTCGTGTTCCAAGCACCGGAGGAACCCACGCTGTATGTGGCGGGGGACACCATTTTCTGCCCGGAACTTTGCCACGCTTTGGATACCTATCATCCGGATGTGGTGGTGGTGAATGCGTGCGGAGCACGGGTGCTGACGGGCGACCGGCTGATTATGGTGCAGGAAGACGTCAAACAAGTGGCCGACTATGCGCCCCACGCGGTGATTGTGGCCAGCCATATGGACGCCGTCAGCCATCTGACTGTCACCCGGGAGGATTTGCGGCAGTTTGTGCAAGCCAATCATTTGTCCCAGGTTAAAATCCCGGCGGACGGAGAAACACTGGAGTTTCATAAATAACGCGAGGCCTGTTTGCGGCCGCTTGTGCCTCGGCACAGGCGGCCTTTTTTGTGCCCGACGGAGTGCTTCCAAAGGCCTACAAAAAACTAGGTCCAAATTCCCCGGGGCCTAGGCCCAAAGGCCCTCGTAAAAACCATAGGAAAAAGGGATACTAAAGTAAGAGAAGTACAAGGGGGAAGTTATGAAAAAAATCTTTTTTCTTTTGGTCGCGTGCTTAACGGTATCGCTGGTGCAGGCGGAGCCGACGCAGGCCCCGCGCCAAGAATTACAGATGCAAAATTTGACCCGCGTCATTGCAGCGGCCGATTTAAACAAAGAAAACGAATTTGGCGATACGCCGGTTTTTACGGCGGCCCAAAACGGCGACGTAAACGCCATTTTGAGATACGGCAACCAGAGCGTTTCCGGTGCGTTTTTGCTGCGCCGGGGCAAAAACGGCAACAACATTTTCCACGTGGCGCGCAACGCGCAAACCTTCCAGGCGCTGGCCCGTATGCTGCGCAAATTTTATCCGCAGGATTACAAAATTAAAATTCACCAGATGATGAACCAACGCAACGATTTTGGCGAAACGCCGGTCCACGCGCAAATCAACTACGGCCGTGCGGATACCTTTTGGATTTCCTTCCCGTATACGGATTTGTACACCAAAATGATGGCCGTTAAATCCAAACTGGATAAAGGCGGCGTGCTGGCCCAGGTCGCGATGACGACCGAAGCCGAAGAAGTGACCAGGCTGAGCAAAGACGCCAGCGGCCGCACCATTGCCCAGGCGGCGCGGGATAACGCCACCGCCCCGGGGATGGACCGCGTGGTGGGTTTCTTTGCCCGCAACGCGTCCTACCTGTAATTTACTTGTTTTTCATCCCCACACCTCCGGTCCCCCTCCGGAGGTGTTCCTTTTTATACGCCGACGGCACAAAAAACCCGGGGTTTGGGCCCCGGGTTTTGCGGCGGTTTAAAACGTCAGCTGAAGAACTTGATGGAGTTGGGCAGAATGACGTCCTCCATCACGGTTAACGCAAACGAGTCCGTCATCCCGGCAATGTAGTCGGCGATGGCGGTGTCAATTTGGGCCGGGTCTTCGTGATATACCTTGGTCATGGATTTTAAGTAATTGGCGAAGCCCTTGGCGGTTTGTTTGCCTTCGCGGTCGTAGGCGGCGTAGTCAAAGCCGTAGCGTTTAAAAATCGTGCGGAAGTAGTCAAACAAATCGCGGATACATTTGGCGATGGTTTCCTTGCGCTGGCGCATTTGCGCGTTGTTGTAAATGCGTTCGTAGTTAAACGTGCGCAGCTGGGAAAGGAGCTCAAACTTGTCATCCGAAAACCCGATAAAATCGCGGTCTTTGGAATGGTTAATCAGGTCCAGCGTTAAGGTATTGATGATTTCCCCGTTAGAGGTGCCGATTTCTTCGCGCACGTCTTTGGGAATGTCCGCGGTGGTAATCAGGTCGGCCTTTACGGCGTCCTCAATATCGCGCCCCAGGTAGGCAATTTTGTCCGACAGGCGCACAATGCACCCCTCGTAGGTGGAGGGCATTTGGTTGCGGCCGGTGATTTTTTCCAAATCGTTGGGCACTTGGGCCGGGCGGAGTTGATTGTTGGCGAAATCTTCCCCGCAGTGGCAGATGATGCCGTCTTTTACGGCAAACGTCAGGTTCAGCCCTTCGCCGTAGTTGGCCAGGTGTTCCACCACGCGGTAGCTGTTGAGTTCGTGCAAAAAGCGTTTGGGGCGGATGCACTGGTCAATGGCGCGTTCCCCCTCGTGGCCGAAGGGTGCGTGCCCGATATCATGCCCCAGGCCGATGGCGTAGGCCATATCTTCGCTCAGTTCCCAATTGCCGCTTTTATTGAGCCCGCGGCAAATGGTGGCCGCAATGGTGGCCACGTGCAGGACGTGTTCAATGCGGGTGCAAATGTGGTCGTTGTTGGGGGCAAAAAACACTTGCGTTTTGTGTTTTAAACGCCGGAACGGAAGCGAATGAATGATTTTGGTTTGGTCGCGGAAATACTCATCGCGCAAATCGGGCGTATGCGGATGGGTACGGCGGAGATAAATTTCATTCGCAAACGGATTTTTTATCATAAAATTATGATACCATAATATATATCTTTCTAGAAGACGCCTTGAGCAAAAAAGGAGATTTTTATGAACGCCGCTCCCGTTGTTTATGCAGGCAGTTTTGACCCCGTCACCAACGGCCACGCCGACATCGCCCGCCGTGCACGCGATGTATTCGGTTCCGTTATCGTGCTGCTGATTGCCAATGCCAACAAGCACCCGTTGTTCAGCGAGGACGAACGTTTCCTTTTGTTGCAGCAGACCTTTAAGGACGAGCCGGGCATCCGCGTAGAGCGTGCCGGCGGGCTGCTGACGGACTTCTTAAAAAAACACGGGCTGCGCGTGCTGGTACGCGGCGTGCGCGGGCCTTCCGATGTGGCACACGAAATGTTAAACGCCCACTACAACAAAAAATTTTACCCGCTGGTGGAAACGGTTTTTCTGCCGGGGCGGGCCGAATATGCCTTTTTGAGTTCCTCGGCCGTGCGGGAGGCGGTCGGATACGGTGCCGACGTGTCGGACCTGGTTCCCCCGTGTGTGGCGCAAGCCCTGGCGCAAAAAACAAGAACTGATTGAACGCCCCGGTGTACTGCCGGGGCTTTTTTATCAGACGGCGCCTAATAAAAAAGACCTACTTTTAAAATAGGTCTTTTGGCCCGTTGAGCCGGTGGCGGCAAGTTTACTACAATATAACTGGAGAAGGATAAAAGGAGTTTGTATGTCTTGCACCAGCCACAAGTTGCTTGCGTGTCTGTGCTTGCCTCAGCGGATGAAACCGCAGACGGCGGCCTACGGCCCCGTTCCCCCTTTTTCCCCTGTTTTTCCCTTTCTTCAAATTTTCCGAAATATCCAAGCTGTCTCGTATACAATCTATTTGCAATGTTTGCAGGACCCATTTTTATATAGGGCCAAAAACCGGTATCATCTAGGTCTTTTGGCCCTATTCTTTTGTACAGATTTAGCAGATAATTAAGTAAGAGGAGAACTTATGAAAAAGCTACTGTCCGCCGTATTAAGCATCAGCATCTTGTTTAGCAGCGTCTCTCCGTCCCTGGCGCAGACGCAGGTCGGCCGTCCGCTTGTAAAGGGAATGGTAACCGGAGGGGGCAAAGTGGTTGTGCCCGCTTCCACCAAAGCCGCCGAAACCGCCGCCAGAGCCGCGACCAAAGCCGGTACCGTCTCCAGAATCTCGGTTGTTCCGCGGGTTACGGGAAATGTGCCCGGCGCCCAAAATGTGTCCGTCAGCAAAAATGTACCTGCTGCTGCCAATACGTCTGCCCGTGTTTCCTCCGCGCGCGTTCCTGCTTTATCTGCTAAAGACCTGAATGTTCTGTCCTCCTCTGTGGAACGCACCGTACAACAACAGCTCTCCTTGCGCAGTGCGGACATCCGCCAAGCCGTAAAAGAAGGCCGCACGGCGGGGCTGGCTACTCGGATTTTAAATTATTCCAACCAAAACGTGCGCGAAGGAATGCTTCGCAACGAATTTGTCACCGTGGCTTTGGCCGGCGATGCTACCCAAGCCCAAATTGAACAAGCCCTCACTTTTTACCGCAAAGACCTTATGGCGGCTGCCGATGCGTTTGCCGCGCTGCCGAACGGCAACGTGCAAACCTGGTGGTCCGCGCTGACGAACAAACAAAACGCCGCGCACAGCCCGGTGCTCCAAAGCCATCAGGCGCTTTCTTCTGCGGCGGCGTTAGGGTTGTTGGGGTCCCAAAAGGATGCGGGAGCCCTGTTAGGTTTTTATAAAAAGGCCTCACAAAGCGCTTTAAAAGACACCGCCGCGCTGATTGCCGCGCGCGGTTTGCTGCGCCAAGGGGCGTATAAGGAATTGAACGAACTGGCCGCTTTAACGGGCGGTCAAGGCGATTTTTGGCAAGGGATTGCGGCCGTAGCGCAGGAACGGAATCTGCCCGTTCGGGTAACGGCTGCCGCGGCGCGCGGGCAGCAAGCGTCCAAAGAAATGGGTGCTTTCTTGCAAGCCGGTTGTTTTGCCAACCGCTTAAACGCCGATCCTTCCCGCCAAGCCACCGAAGAATGGCTGGCTTTGGGCACGCACGAACCGATCGTACAGGTACGCCCGGCGGCGGAAAACCAGGCGGCCCGGTTGGCGGCTCCGATTTCCGTAGAACTGCCTAAAATTAATCTGGCGCAGGCCGATTTATCCGCGGACGAATTGTCCGTAGCCGTCCCGCAAACGGCGGCCCCTGCCGCGGCGGCGCAGCCGGCCGGCAGCTCGGTCAGCTTTTTGGGTAAGAGCGAATCTTCTTCCGACGGTGTATTGTACAGCGGTGTGCCGGTGTTTGCCGTCGGCAAAATGTTCAAACGGGCGGCCAAGTGGCTGCGCAGCAAATTTGGCAAGAAACCGGCCGTAAAAGAAGAAACGCCGGCGCCTGCCGCCCTGCACGAAGAACCGGGTCTGCACGACGATTCGGAAATCCACGAAGTGTTCAGCAACCTGCGCTCGCCGGAAGCCCCGGCGTCCGCCGATGAAGTCATCAGCGCCGGTGAAGCCAGCCTGATCCCGGTTTCGGAAAGAGGCTTTAAACTGACCCTGGTGGATGAACAAGGCGCAGAACGGATTTTACCGGTCAACCTGGAAATCAGCAACCGCTTCCGCATCAAAGGCTATAACCGCATTGCGTTTACGGCGCATTCCGATTTTAAACACGGCTACGTAGCCGAGCTGCGCAACCAGGATAAAGCCCCCAGAGCGATGGCCCATTTCTATATGCGCCTGCAGCCCAACCAAGTGGGCGCGCTGGCGGATTTGTTAGCGGCGGCCGGGGTGGACAAATTCTATCTGAAATTGGAAAGCAACCCGAACGTGGTGTATAAGTCCGTTTCCCTGCCGGTGTTTGACTTGACCAGCGGCAAAGAATTGCCGTTAGTGGTCACCCTGCCGCGCAAAAACTATATTCCCGAGTCCAAAGTGGTGTTGATGGAAAACGGGATGTTGGGCCTGCTGCCCAACGGGGCGACGGAGGCCAAGGCGCTTACGGGCTTGTATGTGCGCCTGCCGAAAAACCAGATTTCCAACTTTGTAAAAGTGTTGCGCTTCAGCCCCACGCCGTTTAACGTGTCGGTGCACCCGACCAAAAACCGCGCGGACCTGATTGTGCGCGACGCTTCGTTAACCAACGTCAGCTTGGGCAAAACGATGGGCCCGGTGGTAAACGGCGCGTTGAATATAGAAGTAAGCGCGGCCAACAGCATGATGTTTACGATTAACTACATTTTGCCGGGTTTGGCCTCGCTGTTGACGCCTATTTTAAAGAAATACGGCGAAAAGAAATTGATGGTGCTGTCGCTGGCGATGTCCTCGGCGGCGGGTATTTTGGCCAGTGCGGGCGGCTTCTACGGGTTTGTGGAAGGCTTAACGCTGGGGCCGGTATCCAAAGGGCTGTTCATCACGGCGCTGTTCCTGATGAGCGGTTCAAGCATCTTGAAACAGCTGGTATCCAACTTGTTAATCCGTGCCAACCGCGGGGAAGTAATTTTGGAACAAGCCAAAGACGCGCTGAAGAAAGCCGAAACCGAATTTACCGCGGAAGAAAAGAAAGGTTTTGCGCAGATGGGCGTGCGGTTGAAAGAATTCTTTACGAAGAATTCCAACGTCAGCCTGAAAGACATCGTGCTCTACAACCTGAGCTTCGTATACAAAAACGCGGGCACGCTGGCGTTCCTGGCTTCGCCGTACCTGATTAACTTCGGTTTAACGCAAATTACGGGGCACGATTTCGGGCTGGACTACTCCATCAGCTTCCCAATTTATGCGGCGTACAGCAGCTTAGTCGCCTGGAAAGTGTGGCGCGCCAAACTGCGCGACGCTTATTCCGCCAAGAATTTGGAACAGAGCCAAAAGAACTTGCAGCTTTCCCTGGTGACGGGTGCCAAAGCGCTGGCCGAAGCTAATGCCTCGCTGACGGCCACGCAAATTGACGATGCGGCCCGCACCTTTAAAGATTCGTTGGACGCCCTGGTATTTGCGGATATGAAAGTGAACCCGGGCAAAAAGAAATCCGAGCTGTACGCGCAGGAAAAAGAGGCTTTCTTGGCCCGCTTGCAGGAAAGACTGGTCAACGAACACAAACTGGACCCGCAGCGCGCGGCCGAGATTGTGGGGAAAGTAAAAACCTCTATCACCGTGCAGGAAAACACCTTCGGCAATATGGCCAAGATGCTCAAGGCCCCGGGTGTGGCGGCGTTGGCAACGGCTATGTCGTTAGCTACGGTGCACGAATTCGTCATCTCCAGTGCGTTTGCCAGCACGATGAAAGGCCTGATTACGCAAGGGGATTTCGCCAACTTCCTGATTGCCTGCTCGCTGTACATCCCGCTGATTATCGGCCGCTTGGGCGGCAACCTGGTCAGCCGCCGGATCAGTTCCGACACGATGTACATCCTCTGCTCGGCGCTGTCCGCCTTGGGTACGGGGGTAATGGCCACGGCGGGAGACAGCATCCCGCAGATGATTGTGGGCGCCGCGGTAGCCAGCTTGGGCGTGGGCAACTACTTTACGCAAATGTATGACTACATCATGAACCGCTACCCCAAACAGAACCGCGAACTTTCGTCCATCTTGGCGCTGACGATGGCTTTGGGCGGCCTGGGTGCTATCCCGGCCAGCTACCTGGCCACCAGCGCGGGCGATGCCCCGTCCTTAATCTACGCGGCGGTTGCCTTGGGCGCGAGCTTGCTGCTGACGCCGGGTATGATGATTAACTCTACCTTGGTAAAAGGCTTTAAACACGAGGCCAAACGTTTGTGGCAGGGAGTGAAAAAACTGTTCAAACGCGGCGGTAATAAAAACGGCGGAGCCGCCGGCAATGCCGCGGGGGCTAACTTGGATGACGCCGCCCCGGCCCAGTGAAACTTTGCAAGCCACAAAAAAGCCCCGGTTTAGCCGGGGCTTTTTTATGGAATCAAAAACTTAACGGTTGAACAATTTGCGCAGCAGTTTATCGTAATGCGATTGCGGAATTTGCATGCCGGGGGTGCTGTTGCGGCCGCCTTGCGGGCCGTGATAGTCGGACCCGCCGGTAGCGATTAAGCCGTATTTGCGGGTGATGGCCAGCAGGTCTTGGCGCATGGTAAAGGTGTGGGCCGGATAAAACACTTCCACCCCGTCCAGGCCGGCTTCGGTCCAGGCCGGGAAATCCCAATGTTCGGCCACAATGCCCGGGTGGGCAATGACGGCAATGCCGCCGGCGCGCTTGATGTGCTGGATGGCCTCTATGGCCGTTACGCCGGCCGAAGGCACATAGCCCGGTTGGCCGGGCACCAGGTATCTGCGGAACCCTTCCTGGCGGGTGGGAACGATTTTTTTGGCTTTCAACGCGTCCGCCACGTGCGCGCGGGAAACGGTATTGGGCGCGCGGGAGAAAACGTCTTCTTCCGTAATGTCTACGCCCGCCTGCTGCAACTGGCGGATGATTTTGCGTATCCGTTCGCGGCGGTTGGTGCGGTTTTGCTCCAAAAACGCCTGGAATTCCGCATTGTTCAAATCCAGGTTGTATCCGGTAAAATGCAGGTGGTCGTGTTCCCGGGTGCTTATTTCCACGCCCGGGGTGAACAAAATGCGGTGTTCTTTGCACACGGCTTCGGCGCGGCGCACGCCGTCGGTAGTGTCGTGGTCGGTCAGCGCGTAAACGGTTATGCCCGTTTTCAGCGCGGCCAACACCACTTCTTCCGGCGTGCTGGTGCCGTCCGAAAAGTTGGAATGGGTGTGCAAATCCACCTTAGGCATATTAAACGCGTTCCACCGCGGTCACGCCGGGGACCAATTCTTTAATTTTCTTTTCCACTACGGCTTGCAGCGTCATTTGCGCGTGCGGGCAGCCGCCGCAGCGTCCGCGCAGGCCCACGGTTACGATGCCGGTTTTTTCATCCACGCCAATCAGCTGGATGTCGCCGCCGTCGGCTTGCAAAATGGGGCGAATGTCGTCAATGACTTGTTGTACTTGTTCTTTCATAAACTCTCCCGAAAAGGAATTTCTTTTATTATAGCTTTTTAGGAGGGGGCCGTGGAGCCCGCCGCAAGAAAAACACTTGCAAAGTTGAGGGAGTATTGCTATACTTTTGGGGTAGAGTTTCTAGGCATTATTGCAGAGGAGAGGAAGGTATATGAAAAAAATCATCGCTTTATGCACGCTTATGCTGTTGGTTGGCGCGCCCGTTTTTGCTCAAAAATACGCCAGCGTAAACACGAAGAAAGCCAATATCCGCACTTGTGCCGGCACGAAGTGCGCCGTGAAATGGTACGCTTGGAAATACACCCCGGTAATTATGGTAAAAACCAACGAAGACAAAAGCTGGGTGCTCGTGAAAGATTTTGAAGGATACAGCGGCTGGATTTCCGCCAGCTTGTTAAGCCCCAACGGCGGGATGTCTGCCAAGGTGGACTTGAACGTACGCAAGAGCCCGTCCTCCAATGCGGATATCGTCTGCACGGTGGAAAAAGGCTATCCGTTTAAATACATCTCCAAAAAAGGCAGCTGGATCCAGGTGGAAGATGACCCGCTGAAAGCCAGCGACGGCAAATGCGAAGGCTGGGTGTACAACGCCAACCTGTGGGGATTCTTTAAACAATAAGTTTTAGGTGTTTTTGAAAGGGAGCCCCCTTTTGGCGGGTTCCCTTTTTTTGGCCCCTGCGGGGCTTGAAAAACTGTTTTGGGCGTATATACTAAAAATAACAGGGTGTTAATGCTCCGCTTGCCAAAGGCGGGCGGAAAAGGGTAGAATATAAGTATGAAAAAGATTTTAATTGCGGTAGCGGCTGTCAGCGTGGTAGCGTGTGTGTGCTGCCTGGCCCGCTCCGTCAGCGAAGGACGTTTTAACATCTCCGGCACGGTAACGGTACCGGAGCGCTTGGCGCGTATGGCAGAAACCGACAATAATTCCTGCGCCATTATCGTAAAGAACGAGGCCGATGTGCCCGTGGCCATCAAACGCGTGGTCAACCCGAAATTTCCGTTGGAATTTACGATGGGAGAAGCCGATTTGCTCGCCGCCAGCTTGGACGATTCGTTAAAGCTGGAAGTACAAATCAACAATCACGGCCAGCTGGGCGTGATTAAACAAGGCGATATTTTCGGCTCGGTGGAAGGCACCATTAAACCGAACGAAAAACACATTTTGGTTCAGGCGGATAAAACGATGGGCCGCGTGCAGTTGGCCCGCAACGTGAAAGGAAACTTTTTCCGCACGGCTGCCCGCTAAAACCGTTTGTTTTGCAAACCCCGAACCGCACCTGCGTTTCGGGGTTTTCTTTTGCCCTGACCGAAAAACTTGACTATTGCCCGTAGAAATAGCAAAATAAAGAAAACGCCACACGAAAGGATATTATGAAACGCAGCCTTTTTATTTTAGCTACTTTGGCTATGTCCTCGGCTTTGTACGCCGCGGACCCGGGCCCGTATACGCGCGAAACCGTATTGGACATTTTCGCTCACTACAACTCTTCCGTGCTGGAAAATGCCCGGCAAAACAAAGATTATAACGCTATTTTGGAAAGTTTCGTTTCGGCTTATCAGGCCCCGCAAACGCCTGCCAACCGGTACGAACTGATTGCCGTTGCCCGCAATTTTGACGCTTCCATCCGCTTGCAGGGGCTGACCCAAACATACGAGGATGCCCTTTTGTATGCCCGATTGAGCGGCGGCACGGCCGACGCGGCCGAAGAGCATTTCCGCCGCGAATTATTGCCTTTGTACGCACATATTTGGGCGGTTACGGTGCAGCTGCGCGAGTACGAACTGCAGGAAACCGAAGCCCAACTGAAGCAAACCAAGAAGGACAAATCCCTTTCGGACCCGGAACGCACGCAACGCGTGGAACAACTGCGCGGTCGGGCGGACGAATTGGAACAGGAGCTGCGGGCCTTACAAAAGGACCCGGGCACGCAATTGCTGGACGCGGTGGGGGCATATATTGCCCACATCAACAGCCAATTTGCGGACGAGCAAGCAGCCCTTGCCCAAGCGGCTCAAAACAGCCAAACCGCGGCCGAACAAGCCCGCCAAACGGCCAATCTGCAAATTAAAACCAAAAACAAAAAGCCGGTCGCCAAATAATCGTTCCGCTCCGCCCGGAGTGTACCGCCATGCCGTTATTTTTATGTAAAAGGAACGAATTATGATTAAAACAGTAATTGATAAAATTTTTGGAACCAAAAGCGAACGCGACCTGAAAAAAATCCAACATTATGTAGACGACGCCAACAAATTCGGCGCCGAATTTGAAAAACTGTCCGACGACCAATTAAAAGCCAAAACGCCGGAATTTAAAGACCGCCTGGCCAAAGGCGAAACACTGGACCAACTGCTGCCCGAGGCTTTTGCCGTGGTGCGCGAAGCGGCCCGCCGCGTGATTGGCCTGCGCCCGTACGATGTACAGTTGTTGGGCGGTATTGTGCTGCACCAGGGCAAAATTGCCGAAATGGGTACCGGCGAAGGGAAAACGCTGGTGGCGGTGCTGCCTTCCTACTTGAACGCGTTAACCGGCAAAGGTGTACACGTGGTCACTGTCAACGACTACCTGGCCCGCCGCGACCGCCAATGGATGGGCCCCATCCACGAATTTTTGGGCCTTACCGTGGGGTATATCAACCACGATATGGACAGCAACGAACGCCGCGAAATGTACGCCAAGGACATCACCTACGTAACCAATAACGAGCTGGGCTTTGACTACTTGCGCGACAACATGGTCATCAACCGCGCCGACCGCGTGCTGCGCCCGCTGAACTATTGTATTGTGGACGAAGTGGACTCCATTTTAATTGACGAGGCCCGCACCCCGCTGATTATTTCCGGCCCGTCCGAACAAAGCACCGACAAATACTACATCGTCAACCGCCTGATTCCTTCGTTAAAAGTCCGTATGATTACGGAAAAAGACGAAGTAAAAGCCAAGTACGAAGGCATTAAATTGGACGAAGGCGTGGACGCTATTATTGACGAAAAAGCCCACACCGCCACCCTGACGGATACGGGTATTGCCAAGGCCGAAAAGTTTTTAAACGTATCCAACCTGTATAACGACGTGGAATCCGAATGGGTGCACCACATCAACCAGGCGCTGCGCGCGCACCACTTGTACGAGCGCGACGTGGATTACGTGGTAAAAGACGGCGAAGTCATCATCGTGGACGAATTTACCGGCCGTTTGATGCCGGGCCGCCGCTGGAGCGACGGGCTGCACCAGGCCGTGGAAGCCAAAGAAGGCCTGCAAATTAAAGAAGAAAACCAGACCTTGGCCACAATCACCTTCCAGAACTTCTTTAAACTGTACAAAAAACTCTCCGGTATGACGGGTACCGCCATGACGGAAGCCAACGAATTCTGGCAAATTTACAAATTGGACGTGGTGGAAATCCGCCCGAACAAACCCTCTAAACGCATTGACTACCCGGACTTGGTATACTTGACCGAACGGGAAAAATTCAACGCCATTGTGGACGAAGTGGAACATTTGTGGAAGCAGGGCGCCCCGGTGCTGGTGGGTACGCGTTCCATTGAAAAGTCGGAAAAACTCAGCCATATGCTGCGCGCCAAAGGCATTCCGCACAAAGTTTTAAACGCCAAATATCACGAAATGGAAGCCCAAATCATCAGCCAGGCCGGCCGCAAAGGGGCGGTGACCATCGCCACCAACATGGCAGGCCGCGGTACGGACATTGTGTTGGGCGGCAACCCGGCCGACCCCGAAGAACAAAAGCAGGTGGTGGCGTTGGGCGGTTTGCACGTGATCGGCAGCGAACGGCACGAATCGCGCCGTATTGATAACCAGCTGCGCGGCCGCTGTGCCCGCCAGGGCGACCCGGGCTGCTCCCGCTTTTACATTTCGCTGGATGACGAACTGATGCGCTTGTTTGCCAACACCACCAAAATCGCCTCCATTTTGAGCACGATGGGGATGAAGGAAGGCGAAGCCATTGAATCACGCCTGATGACGCGCCAGATTGAAAGCGCCCAGCGCATGGTGGAAGGCCGCAACTTTGATATCCGCAAACAATTGCTGGATTACGATAAAGTGATGAACCAGCAGCGCACCGCCATTTACGGCTTGCGCAACGCCATTTTGGACGGCGAAAATATGGCCGAAAAGTCCATGCAGATGATGGAAGAAATCGTGGACGAACTCGTGGAACAGTATTATCATCCGTCCCATTTGCAGCATTGCGATTTTGACGCGCTGAACGTCAATTTGCGCAATTTCTTCCCCGGGGATTTCCACTTTACGGCCGAAAACGTCGGCCGCAAGTCGCACGACCAACTGGTGGACGAAATTATGGCCCAGGTGAAAGATTTGTACCAGGCGCGCGTGTTGTATTTTACCGAGCAGGGCATCAACTTCTCGGAAATTGAACGGATGCTGTTGCTGCAAATTATAGACAACGCCTGGAAGCAAAACCTGTACGAGCTGGACCAACTGCAAAACAGCGTCAGCCTGCGCGGCTACGCCCAAAAGGACCCGCTGATTGAGTACCAGAAAGAATCCTATAAACTTTATTCTTCCATGCTCAACCGCGTGCGCGATTTGATGGTCAGCTACATCTTCCGCCTGCAACTTCCGCCCCGCCGCACCGCGGCGGAACGCGCCCAGGCGGCCGCCGCCAAAAACCCGGACCGCACGTCCGCGCCCGTTTCCAAACACATCGGGCGCAACGACCCGTGCCCGTGCGGGAGCGGCAAAAAATATAAAAAATGCTGTGGAGCCAATTTATGAAAGGTAAAATAAAAGCCGCTTGCCTGTTGGTCTGCGCGTTAGGCGCACTGCTGTTGATTCCGGTTTTCTTGAGCAAAGACGAACCGATTGAGGTTTCCGTACCGCTGCTGGACGCTGCCCAAATGGAAGCGCAGGAAGAACAAGCCCAAAAAGCGGCCGAACAGGCCGCCGAACAAGCCAAACGGCGCCGGATGTATTCGTGCACGGTGGACGAAGATTGCATCATCGTGGACCAGGACCCGTGCGGATGCCTGGTAGGGCCCAAGGGCGTTACGTCCATCAACGCGGCCTATACGTTGGATTTTAACAAACAGCAATCCAACCTCATCACCAAAGCCTGCCCGGAAGGCGAGCCTTCTACGGAAAAAGAATGCAGCCCCACGGCCCGGGCCGTGTGTGAACAAAATTACTGCAAGATTGTTTATTAATTAGCACTATGCGCGCATTCAGACAAAGTTTTACGGAACAAGATGCCCGGGAGAAACGCCCCTTCGGGGCGTGGCTGCGCGGGGGAATCAGTACCCTGGGGCGGTATCTTTTCCTGCTGGTGTGCGCGGCGGCTTCGGCCTGGCTGATTTACCAGAGCTATCCGGGCCAATCGCACCACGAACTGGCGTGGTTTGCCCTGGCGCCTTTTATTTGGGGAGTGACCAAAACCAAGGGGTTTTGGTCCTCTTTTTTATACAGCTGGCTGACGGGCTTTTTGTTTAATGCCGGCATTTTTTATTGGATTTACTACACCTGCCTGCACGGGGGCGGCCTTTCCAAGGGGCTGTCTTTGGCGGCCTGGCTGGGGCTGGCCGGCCTGATGGCGGTGCAGTTTGCCTTATTTGGCGGCAGCTGTTATTTTTTAAGAAAGACGGGCGGCTTCTTCCCGCTGCTGGCGGCGTGCGGTTTTGTGGCGTGGGAATGGCTGCACCAAACGCTGGCTTTTTACGGGCTGGGCTTCCCGTGGGTGATGCTGGGGTACACCCAGTGGAATGCGCCGGAAATGCTTCAGCTGGCCGCGTTTACGGGTGTGTACGGCATCAGCTTTGTGGTGGCCTTTATCGGGGCTTCGTTGGGCTGGGCGTTTGCCACGCCCGGCGTGAAAGACGGCATTAAACATATGGTGATAGCCGCCGTGCTGTTTTTGGGTGTGTACGGTTTTGGGCATTGTGTATTGCCTTCCACCCCGCAGCAACAGGCGCCGCAGCATCAGCCGCTGCTCAGCCTGCACACGGCTTTAATCCAGCCCAACATTGACCAATACAAAAAATGGAGTCCGTCCTACGAAGAAGAAATTTTAACCACGCTAAACCAAATGGGCCTGTCGTTAAAGGACAAATCCGCCCGCCTGATTGCCTGGCCGGAAAGCGCCGTGCCGGGCGCATTGACCGAAGATCCGTACTTGACCCTTTTTAAGAACATCGGTGCGGAAACGGGGGCCTATCAATTTATCGGTTCCAACATCACCGGCGAAGACGGCAAACAATACGTGGGGGCGTATTTGCTGCCGCCACAGGACGGCACGTTGCAGAGCTACCGCAAAATAAAACTGGTGCCGTTTGGCGAATATATTCCGCTGGAGAACACCGTCCGCTCGCTTTTTAAAGAGGTGGAAGTGTTGGGCGAACTCGGCACGTTTACGCCGGGCCCGCGCGGCCAAAAGCCGTTGGATTTGGGTGGCGTAGCGGTAGGGGCCACCATTTGCTACGAATCTATTTACCCGCAGCTGTGGCGGGCGCAAAATTTGCAGGGGGCCAAATTTTTTGTAAACATCACCAACGATGCCTGGTTCTTCCAAACGGCGGCGCCGTACCAGCATTTTGCGGTGAACGTGTTGCGCGCGGTGGAAACCGGACGCCCGGTTTTGCGCGCGGCCAACACCGGTTTTTCCGCGGTGATAGACCCGTTCGGCCGCGTGCACGAAAAGTCCGCCTTGTTTACGCAGGAAATTTTACGCACGGACGTAGCGCTCCCCCTTGGCGAGCGGGTGAATTTCTACACACAATGGGGCGATTGGTTCGCCTGGCTGTGTGCGGCGTTTTATTTTACGCTGTTAATTTCCACGATGGTTTTTACGTATGAATAACAACATTGAATTTAAAGAAGTAGAAGAAAAAATTGCCGACTTGTCCGCCCGCGTGGCCAAGATAGAATCCATTGACGATATTCCCGGCAAACAGCAGGAATTGGCCGCGTTGCAGCAGCAATCGGCCGACCCGTCTTTTTGGAACGACACCAAAAAAGCCAAAGACATCAGCCGCCAAATTGATTTTTTGAAAAACGCGATAGACACCTTCCACTCCCTGCGCAAAAAAATGGAAGACGACCGCGCCTGGTTTGATTTGTGCAAGGAAATGCAGGACCAAAACGAACTGGCCGCACTCAACGAGTCTTTAAAAGAGACCGAAAAGCAGGTGGCCAAGAAGGAAGGCGAAATCCGCCTGTCGGACCCGAACGACAAACTAAACGCCATTTTAACCATTCACGCCGGGGCCGGCGGTACGGAATCGTGCGATTGGGCGCAAATGCTGGTGCGGATGTACACGCGCTGGGCGGAACAGCACGGGTTTAAATTTTCGGTGCTGGATGCACAGCCGGGGGACGAAGCCGGCATAAAAACTTTGAGTGCGATGGTGGAAGGCCCGTTTGCATACGGGTATTTGAAAGGGGAAAACGGCGTGCACCGCCTGGTGCGCGTGTCGCCTTTTGACGCCAACGCCCGCCGCCATACGTCTTTTGCGTCGTGCGACGTCTTGCCCGACATTGACGAAGACATCAACATTGAAATCCCGGAAAAAGACATCCAGCTGGAAACTTCCCGCGCCGGCGGCCACGGCGGCCAGAACGTAAACAAAGTGGAATCGGCCGTGCGCCTGTTGCACATTCCCACGGGGATTGTGGTTTCCTGCCGCATTGAACGCAGCCAGCTGCAAAACCGTCAAACCGCTATGAAAATGCTCAAAGCGCGTTTGTACGAAATGGAAATGGACAAAAAACGCAGCGAGGCCGAAAAACGCTACGGCCAAAAAGGCGAAATTGCGTGGGGGCACCAAATCCGCTCGTACGTTTTTATGCCGTACCAGCTGGTGAAAGATTTGCGCACGGGGTACGAAACCTCGCAGATTAACGCCGTGATGGACGGCGATTTGGACCCGTTCATTTTTGCATTTTTAAATTACGAAGCCGAACACAAAAAATAATGCAAACCGCTCTGTACATTCACCTCCCGTTCTGCAAACACAAATGCAATTATTGCGATTTTGCGTCTTTTGCGGGGCGGGAATCTTTTATCCCTGCGTATCTGGACGCGCTTGCCAAAGAGGCCGCGCACGGCACGCCCGTGCCCGTGCAAACGGTGTATGTGGGGGGCGGAACGCCCAGTTTACTTTCGGCGGAACAGCTGTACCGGCTGTGCGGCATAATTCGGCGTTATTGCGGCGGAATTGCCGCCCTGGAAGAAAGCACTTTAGAAGCCAACCCGGAAAGTTTAACGCCGCAGAAAATCCGCCTGCTGCGGGAAGCGGGGTTTAACCGCTTAAGCCTCGGCCTGCAAAGTTTTGACGATAAAGAACTGCAAGTGCTCGGGCGCGTGCATGACGTAAAAACTTTTTTGAATGCGTTTTCGCAAGCGCGCGAAGGCGGCTTTTTTAACATCAATGTGGATTTGATTGCCGGCCTGCCCGGGCAAACGCTGGAGCAGTTTGTGGCGGGGCTTACCCGCCTAATGGACCTGCGGCCGGAGCATATTTCGGTATACGGATTGCAGATAGAAGAAGGCACCCCGTTCTACGAGCAAGGCATCGTGTGCGACCAACTGCTCATGCGCCGCATGCTGGAAGAAACCCATTGGCGCCTGCAGGACGCCGGCTACCACCATTACGAAATTTCCAACTTTGCCTTGCCCGGCTACGAAGCCAAACACAACACGCACTACTGGGAAAACGGCGAATACATCGGCTTGGGCAGTGCGGCGGCGTCTTATCAAAAAGGCTGCCGTCGGCAGAACGTGCCCGACATTTCGGAATACATCCGCCGTGTGGAAGCCGGGCAATCCCCCGTGGCATTTTCCGAAACGCTCACCGGCAAGGCGCACGAAGGCGAAACGCTGATGCTGGCCTTGCGCAAACTGGACGGCGTGGA
>CALUYH010000020.1 GCA_944324965.1 Candidatus Avelusimicrobium gallinaceum | reverse complement strand
ATAAAAAAGCGGGCCGGAAAATTCTTCCGGCCCGCCCAATCATTCGTACAATTCTGCTTAAAACCGCAACGTCAAGGACGCTTCCGCCCCCAACCCGTAATAAGCGTAGTTGGCGGCCAAACTCAAATCCATATACGACGGCAATTTAAAGTTAAACCCGGCCGTAGCGCGCGCCGTGGCGGCGTGTTCGCTTTCGCCTTCCAGAGACGGGTCCGACTGGGCCTGGTTGATGTTGAGCGTGGTGTAGTCCACCCCGCCGCCGATATACGGCACAAAGTATTTAAACTTCATAGACAGCACCAGGCTGGCGTTGTAGTGCGTGGCGGAAAAATCCCGCGCGCTGGCGCTGTGCGCCGCTACGACCAGCATCGGCTGAAAAGAGCCCAGCACTTCGCTCGGGCGCGTAATCCCCCAGCGCAGCCCGCCGCCGGCAATCGTAAGCCCCTGGTAGCTGCTGGCGCGGATGAACCCGTCAATGCGGAAGGGCATCCCGATATCGGCCTGCAGCCAGGGATAAAAGACCTCGCCCACTTCGTCACGGTCGCCCAACGCGGTGTGCTGTCGGGTGGCGTAATCCGCCCCGTTGCCCCGGCTCATCCGGAACACCATACTGCCGCGCGGCCCGATTTGAAAGCCGCCCCAGCCCAAAATGCGGCCGGTGGTATACGTGCCGGAACCGATCAAACCGCCCAAGTCTTTGGTGAACGCGCGGACGTTGTCGCGCGTGACGTTGGCACTGAAATCGTCCCAAATGTTACGGGCGGACGCACCCGTGGCGCACAGCAACAACGCCGTAAACGCCAAAATCGTTTGTTTTATGTTCATCGTCAACCTCAAAATAATTTGCTTCCGGTCCTGCCCCGGAGTTATGACAAAATCACTTCGTCGCCTTTACGCACCCGCCCGGCCAAGCTGCCGCCGGGAAGTTCCAACGTATAGCGCGAGCCGCGCACAAACCGCCCGAAACGCCACGGTTTCATCTGTTCGGCTACATATAATACGAACCCGTTTTTGTCAAAAAAAATTGCATCAATGCTAAAGCGCATAAAACACGTGTGAATTTGCGGGCACGGGTCCAGCAGCAACCCGTTGCCGGGTGCTAATTCCCGGCGGAACATCAGCCCTTTTAAGCGGGTAAAAAACGTATCGGCCACTTCCACTTGCTGTGCCAACACTTCGCCCGTGCGTTTTAGCGTGCACTTCATTTTGTTTCCTGCGCGGGGGATTGCCCCGCCCCGTCGGCCGCACGCGCCAAAAGTTGCTCCACCTGCGCTTTTAGCCGAAGGTCTAAAAAAGTAAAATGGTCCGGCGTTACAATACCGTATCCGTCCGGATTTTTAAATATCAAAAACGTCACCAGCCATTTATCCCCAAACGCAACGTCCGCAATCCACATCCCCTTGCGGGTCAGCGCGGCGCGGATTTCGTACACGCGGGGCTCGGCCGATACCCCCTCCTGCCGGCAATCGGCGGAGCAGGTTTTCAAAAAGGCAAACGTTTCTTTATCCAGCACCCGCACATTGGCGTACTTGCCGCGCGCCAAAGGCAGCACCGGGCGCCCATTTTGAAGGGCAATTTGCGAAACGTTAAAAAAAGAACCGTACTGCAAATCAAAAGCGCACAGCCCGCACGAAACGGATAACAATACCGCCGCCAGGACTGTGCGCCCGATACAAAGCATTACGCGGCCACGCGTTCCACGTAGTTGCCGGTGCGGGTGTCCACCAACACGGTGTCGCCTTCGTTGATGAACAACGGCACTTTGATGACCGCGCCGGTTTCCAGCGTGGCTTCTTTGGTGGTGTTGGCTACCGTGTCGCCTTTCACGCCGGGAACGGTGGAGGCAATTTTGAGCGGGACTTTAATCGGCAGTTCCACGTTAAAGAGTTTGTCGTTGATGTAGATGCCGATTGCGTCCATATTGTCTTTTAAGTATTTGGTCAAATCGCCCAGTTTTTTTACTTCCACTTCCACCTGGTCGTAGGTTTCGGTGTTCATAAAAGTGGCCATATCGCCGTTGGTGTAGAGATACTGGAACGGGCGTTTTTCCACTTCCACTTCTTTAAATTTGTCTTCGGGGCGGTAGGCCGTTTCAATCACGGCGCCGGTGTTGATGTTGCGCAATTTCACGCGCACTACGGCGCGGGCTTGGCTTTTGCGGTGGTGCTGGAATTCAATGATTTCTACCAGCTGACCGTTTTCATCTTCAAAAATAAGTCCTTCGCGAAATTCTGTCGTGCTAAGCATTTTCTACCTCTTTTTGGGCCCAACCAGCGGCCCGAAATTATTTCTGCGTTAATTTTTTGGAACCTTTTTGGGTGACTAAAAAACTGTCCTCCAAGCGGATCCCCCAGCGTCCGTCAAAATAGATGCCGGGTTCAATAGTGACCACGTAATTTTCTTCCAGCACGTCCGGCGCGCCCGCACGCAAAATCGGGCGGTCGTGTTCCTGCAAGCCGATGCCGTGGCCGGTGGTGTGGAAAAATTCCTTTCCGTAACCGGCTTTTTCAATTACGTCGCGCGCCGCGGCGTCCACCGCGCCCGCACTTACGCCCGCACGCAAGGCTTTTACGCCGGCCTTGCGGGCTTGGTCTACAATGTTCCAAATCTTGGTATATTCGGCCGGCTCTTTTTTGCCGTGCCACCAGCTGCGCGTCATGTCCGAAGTATAGCCTTCGTAATAGCAGCCGAAATCCATCAGCACCGCTTCCTCGGCTTTGAGTTTGCGGGTTTTGGACGGCGTATGGTGCGCGTCGGCCGTGTTTTCGCCAAAGCAAACGATGTTGAACGGAATGGAATCCGCCCCGCGTTTGTGCATGGCCAGGGCCATCAAAATGCGCACTTCGTCTTCCGTCATACCGGTTTTGATTAAGGGTTTGACTTCTTCAAACGAGTGCCAGGCCATTTGGCAGGCTTTGCGCAGTTTGGCCACTTCGTCCGGGTATTTGGCCATGCGCATTTCGCCAATCAGGCCCGCGGCGTGGCACAGCCCCGCCTGCTGCAAAGCGTTGCCGCGCTCCCAATCAATGAGTGCCGGGTCAAACGCCACGCGTTTGAGCCCCAGCTTTTTAATTTTGTTTAACGTCCCTTCCAGCATTCCGCCGTAAGGAACGATTTCCGTTTTGAGGAACTTGGCCGCCGGCACCATTTTGCTGGCAATCAGGCGTTTGGTCAAGCAATAGCCTTTGGCAGGCGTGATGAAAAACACCGCTTCGCCGTCGTTTAAATCAATGCCGGACAAGTAGCGCTGCTCCAAACGGTCCACCGTTACGTAGCCGTCCAGCCCCGCGCGTTTTAATACGCGGCGGAAATCGGCCATGCGGTTAGCAGCTAAATTTTTAATGGGCATATTATTTCTTCGTCAAAATTTTGGCGCCGGTTTTGGCAACCGCCACCGTATCTTCCAGGCGCACTCCGAATTTGCCGGGCAGGTAAATGCCGGGTTCCACCGTTACGATGTTGCCTTCGGACAAAATAGCCGCCGACTGCTGGCTGTTGTACGGGTCTTCGTGGATTTCAATCCCTACACCATGGCCGGTGCCGTGGGTATAATACTGGCCGTAACCGGCCGCGCTGATAATATCGCGGGCGGCAGCATCCACTTTTTTGCACGGTACGCCAATGCCCACCGTTTTGATGCCCTGCTTGCGGGCTTTGTCCACGATGTGCCAAATCTTGGTATATTCGGCCGGTTCTTTTTTGCCGTGCCACCAGCTGCGGGTAATGTCGGAGCAGTAGCCTTTGTAAATACAGCCGAAATCCATGAGTACGGCGTCTTCGGCTTTTAATTTGCGGGCGCTGGTTTCGTGGTGCGGGTTGGCGGCGTTTTCGCCAAAGGCGACAATCGTGTTAAACGACGTAGCGGACGCCCCCTGGCAGCGCATAAAATGTTCCATTTCGGCCGCCACTTCAAACTCGGTCATCCCGGTTTTAATCCACGGTTTAATGTATTCGTACGTCAAATAAGCAATGCGGTTGGAGGCACGCAGGGCCTTGAGTTCGGCTTCGTCTTTATTTTCGCGCAAAGCGGTAATAAAGCTGTCCGTTTCCACAAATCCGCTGGAGCGGAGGAGTCCGCCGGCGATATACGCTTCTTTCGCGGCGTCAAACCCGGGGCGGGACAAACCCAGCTGGCGGGCTTTTTCTATCGCGGACATGATGCGGCGGCTGTCGTCGCCGATGACTTCCATATACGGGGCAAATTTGCCAAACGGTTCCACATACAATTCCCGCGTAAAGCAGGTGATGCCTTTGGGGTGTATCAAAAATACGGCTTCGTTCGGGTAAAAATAAAATCCGGACAAATAAAACTGGTCCAGGTTGTTGGTTACGATGTACCCGTCCAGTTTGTTTTTGCGCATTTGTTTTCTAAGCGCTGCGATGCGTTCATTGGTATAATTTTTTTGAGCCATTCTTTTACCGCCTTGCAAAACGTCTATACAGATATGATACAATTTTAACTCCCCTCACACAATATAAGATTCGCGCGCGTAAGGGAGAAATACGTTCAAATTAAGCCGGAATATAATATAATAAATTAAGTATGGCACACGGTACGCGTTTAAAAACGATAAGTTTGCTGGCGGCGTTGCTGACGGCCCCCCTGGGTTGGGCGGCTGTTTTTACGTCGCAGGACGGGGCGTTTACGCTGGATATGCCCTCCGGCTGGGTGCAACCCCAAAAAACCGACAAAGACAGCGTGCTCACTCTGCAAAAAGGCGCAGCCGAAATAGACATCAAAACCGTGGATTGTACCACGGAAACGTGCATTGAACAGAAAATCACGTCCGACTTGGCCGAAGTAAAAAGCAAAAAAATGCAGGTCATCGGCAATTCCTACACCGGCGAAGAAGTAAAACGCATTGAATTTTCCACCGGGGACCCGTTTTTCTACATCAGTTTTTTTACGCCGAAGACCGACTTTAGCGCCGGGTACTTTTTAATTGACAAAAAGGCTTACTCCATTTTGGCCAAAAATTTAACATATGCCGAAACGGATTTGGTTTTTTCGTTCATTTCCCCCGTCAAAAAAACGGAGGCCGTTTCCCTGGAGATGGATTTGCAGGACCCGCGCGCCTACGACATTGCGGCCTTGCCCGCCGTGCACGAAGAAACGCTGGAGCTGACCGCCCCGTCGGCCGAAACGTCCGCTTCCACCGCTACCGTTCAAACGGCGGAAAAATCCGCCCTGCAGCCGAGCAAATGGCTGGCGGCCGTCAAACACAAACTTTCCCGCTTTAAAATAAACACGCTTCTTTCCAAACATATGCCGCCTTACGTGCGCCGGTTGGGCCACGGGTTTGACTTTTTGGTAGCCTTGCTGGCACTGTTCATCCTTTTGCTGGGGGCAACGGGGTGCGTGCGTCCGTTTTTGCATTTAACCAAACCCGCTCCGCAGGCAAACCCCAACTCGCTTTATCCCATTAAATTTAAGCGCCTGTACGGTACGCCGTCGCTTATTTTCCGCGCCAAAGACAACCAGGGCAACGTGCTTACTTCGCTTTCGGCACGGTGGGACAGCGTGTTTCTATTTTCCGGGCTTATGCTGGTGGTGCTGGCCCTTTTGGTAATGGCCGCCGCCGGGCTGGGCGAAGCGTCCAAACTGTTGCCCGTGTCGGGGTTTGTATACAGCACGATTTACTCCGCCTGCTCGCTCATTATTCCGCTGGGCGTGGTGGTGTTTTTCTGCGGGATTGTATGGTCGCAGCTGATTCTGCGCGAAATCACCCTGTTTGACCGCAAAGGCAAAAAAGCGGCCGTCGTGCTGCAAAAAGGTTTTGGCCTTTCGCACGAGCGGTACGAAATTTATTTCGCCCTTTCCAAAGAAGTGCTGGTTGTCACGCGCAAACGGTTTGCGTTGCGCCGCACGTGGGAAATGCTCACGCGGGAAGGGCTGGTGTTGGCCTCCATCACCGAGCGCAGTGCCTGGCGCGCCGTGTTGCGCAAAATCTGCGGGCACCTGTGGGGCATTTTGCGGGCCGATTACGATATTGAAGGCCAAATGGATTGCAAAGGCTCCATTGAAAACGCCCACACCCCGTTTGACCGCTTTGTCTGCAACATAGATAAGCCCCAGGCCTTAAACGCGCGCGACCTGCTGGCCGTTTCCCTGCTGATTAACATCCGCGACAAAGACAAATGGTACCCGTGGTTTAACTGATTTTCAACCCCGCTCCGGCGGGGTTTTTTATGGCGGCACACACCCGAGCCGCCGATTTTTGGTATGCTATATGCATATGAAACGCCTTTTTGTGTTGGCCGCGCTGTGCGTATGCGGCGCCGCCTATGCCCAAGATTTGCAATCCTATGTGCAAGAACAACTCCGCCACCCGGTGTTAAACGGGGCGCTGTGGGGCGGTTTGGCCGCCTATACGGACGGGACGAAACAGGAAATTTTTGCCGTGAATGCGGACACCCGCCTGACGCCCGCCTCCACCTTAAAACTGCTCACCACCGCCGCGGCGCTGGAAACGTTCGGGCCGGAGCACCGCTTTCAAACGCGGCTTTACGCGTCCGCCGCACCCGACGAAAAAGGCATTTTGAAAGGGGATTTGTACCTGCGCGGCGGGGGTGACCCCACGCTGGGCTCTACCCGCGTGCCGGGGGCCGAAACCTGGCAAACGGTGGCCGCCAAATGGGCAGCGGCCGTCAAAAAAGCCGGCATTACGCGCGTGGAAGGCAATTTGTATGCGGACGTTTCCGCCTTTGAAGGCCCGTCCATCGCCCCCAAAGTAAATTGGGAAAACATCGGCAACTATTACGCCGCCCCGGCCAGCCCGCTGTACTTTAACGATAACCTGTTTACCATTTATTTTAAGCCGCAGCCCTTTGACGGAAAACCGGCCGAAGTTTCCCGCACCGACCCGGAAGTACCGGGCCTGCATATCAAAAGTTTCGTCACTACCGACGCCAAAAACCGGCGCGACAACGCCTACGCCTACGGCGCCCCCGGCCAGTACGAAATGGAAATCTACGGCACCATTCCCACCAATTTTACCGGGTTCTCCATCCGGGCGGCCCTGCCCGACTCGGCCCTGTTTGCGGCCCACGCCCTGCACAATGCCCTGCGCGAAGCCGGCATTGCCGTGGGCGGCCGCGCCCAAACGGTATCCGCGGAACCCGATTACACCCAAATGACGCTGCTGCATACGTACCAATCCCCGCAATTAAAAGACATCGTGGTCATCGTCAACCAGCGCAGTTTTAATTTGTATGCCGACGCGCTCCTGCGGCAGCTGGCTTTGCACGCCGGCAAAAAGGGCAGCGTGCAAAACGGCTTAAACGAGCTGGAAAAATTTGTGCGCCAGCACAAATTGGCCGGGGCAGATGATACCGTACTGTATGACGGAAGCGGCCTGGCGCGCGACAATTTGCTCACGCCGCGCGTGCTGGTCAACACGCTTACGTTTATGACCCAAAGCCCCCATTTTAAATACTATTACCAATCGCTTGCCACTCCTAACGACCGGGGAGATTTGTTGCTGCTGCGGTACTTTTTAAAACCGCGCCACCAGGTGCAGGACGTACGCGTGAAAGGCGGCACGGTGGACGGCGTAAAAACCATCGCCGGCTACGTGAAAGACGCCGACGGACACCCGATTGCGTTTGCGCTCATGGCCAACAACCTGGCCTCCAAGAACGAAGCGCTGCTACGCATCCACGAAAACATCATCAAAAAACTCCTTGAATATCCGGAAAATTAAACGTTTTCCTTTCCGCCGCCCGGTCAACCCGCCGGGCGGTTTTTTGGGAGCCGGAAACGCCCCCTGCGGCCGCCCAAAAAAGTTCCGCCTCAAAATCCTGCCTAAAAAACGGCACCCCGCACGCGCGCGCCAACGGCGGCGGATGATACGCCGCCGCAAACACCCGCCAAAAAGCGGGTTCCGGGGCCGGTTCCTCCTGCAAAAACTGCCGGTTATCCGCCGTAAAAAACGCATTATACACACAAATAAGCACCTGCAAACACGCGTCTCCCGCCGGGCTGACCAGTTCTCCCCGCACGCCGTCCACCGTTGCGTGCACGCGGGCCGCACGGGCAAAAATAAAATTCTCCAAATCGGTTTTGGTGTAGTGTGTAGTCATCAGAAAGGCTGGGAAAAATCGGGCCGAACGCCCGAAAAGGGGAAGTCAAAAGAGGAAAATAAAAAAGGGCCCGCACGGGGCCCTTTTCAAACGGCAGGAAAGATTTACCAGTGCACTAAAAACGGCGGGATTAACAACAGCATAGAAAGCACCGCCAGCACAATTTGCAGCGGAATGTTCCACCGCGCCCACTTCAGCCACGGAATGCCCGCCATACCGATGGCGGCCATCGTTACCGGGGCGGTAGGGATGATGGCGTTCGTCCAGCCTTCGCCAAATTGGTAGGCCAAAATGGACAGCTGCGGGCTGATGCCCAACAAGTCCGAAAGCGGAATCATCACCGGCATGGTCAACACGGCCTGGCCGGAACCGGACGCCACAAAAAAGTTGATAAACGTATGCGCCCAAAACATTCCTTCCACCGCCGCCAGCGGGTGCAATTGGCCGATGGCCTGGGCAATGGAATGCAGCACCGTATCCAAAATGCGCCCGTCGGACGCAATCACCACAATGGCCCGCGCCAACGCCAGCATAATGGACACGCTGACCATACTGCGCGCGCCGTCAATAATGGCGTCCGTCGTTTGGTTCAGGCTCAGCCGACCGATAACGGCCGCCAGCAGCCCGACGCCCAAAAACAGGCCGGAAATTTCAATGATATACCAATGGTAAACGGCTACCCCGTATACCAGCCCCGCCATTCCCAGCGCAAACACAATGGAAATTAAAATATGCGACCGTTTAAACTCCGGCTTTTGCATCACGTTTAAATGCAGGTGTTTGCGTTTTTCGCGGTCGGCTTCGTACGTCAGGCTTTTGGTCGGGTTTTTGCGCACGTGCTCGCCGTACCAGGTGACGAAGAAAATCACCACCGCCGTACAAATCCCCCACACGAGCAGGCGGTACCCCAAGCCGGAATAAAGCGGCAGTTG
This sequence comes from Candidatus Avelusimicrobium gallinaceum, assembly GCA_944324965.1. GTDB lineage: Bacteria > Elusimicrobiota > Elusimicrobia > Elusimicrobiales > Elusimicrobiaceae > Avelusimicrobium > Avelusimicrobium gallinaceum. Next base: position 14,016 of record CALUYH010000020.1, on the reverse strand, counting down.
CGCAATACCTTGCGAAATGCCCACCGTAAACGGGTTCATAAAGGCCGAGCCAAACCCCACCCACGCGCCTAAAAACGGGATGCTCATTCCCACCACCGTATCATACCCCAAAGACAGCGCCAGCGGAATGAACAGCGGGATAAAAATGAGCGTTTCTTCCTCCATGCCAAATACTGCACCCCCCAGCGAAAACAACACCATACTGGCGGGAATGAAAAACTTTTTAAGCCCTTCCCGTCGCGAGAACAAATAGCTGGTGCCCAAAATCACGGCGTTTACCGTACCCGTGCGCTCCAAAATAGTAAAAATAGCGCCCGTGATAAAAATAAACACAATGATATCGGCACAATCGCCAAAGGCTTTGGCAGGCGCGGTCAACACGGCGCCCAACCCTTGCGGATTGGCATCCACCCGGTGGTACGAGCCGGCCACCGTATAGAAACGGCCGTCTTTTTGGATGGTGTCGTATTGCCCGGCGGGAAGGATATACGTCAGCACGGCCATTACAATCATAATGGAAAAAATCAGGCCGTAAATGTTTAGGGAAAATCCGGATTTCATCTATATATTATAAATTATTTCCGTTTTCCCCCGCTTGCCTCCTCGCCCGGGCATACAAAATCCGCCACATCGCACGCAAAGCCCCACAGGCCCACGGCCACCACGAGGCTTACAAACAGCTTTAGCAAAATAATACCCATGGCTACTCCTCCGCCGGGCCGCAAAGCCAAGTCGGCCGGCCGGGAACCCTTTTCACATGGGGCGGTCGCGGCGAAATCTTAACTTTGCTAACCCAAGCGGCTCTTTATTTGCTACAATAGATTTGCGCCTTCCTGGCAGAATTGCGCAAATCGGACGTAACGGAGCCTACACGCCGCTGGCGCGGCGCAGGTTTATAAGGGTAAACCTCTCCGTGTTTGGAATTTCTTCATTGGATGGAAGTAACACCAAGTACGTCTGCAAGATAAGAGGATAAGAGGACCTCTTACATTTGTTAGTATAGTAAGTATTGTAAACGTTTGTCAAGTTTTTTATGGACCTACCTTTTTACCAAGGGAGCCGACTATGAATAAATTTGAAAAACAATTGGAAAAATGGAACGGAGGCATCCTGCGCGGAGCACAAGCCAAGTTAGCAAAACGCCTGCGGGTGTCCACCGCCACCGTGGCCCTGTGGGCTACCGGCAAGCGGCGCCCTTCCAAAGGGTTCGTGGCCCAAATGGCCCAGCTTTTCGGGCTGGATGACTATGACGTCATCCGCCTGTTCCCGGCCAACACCACCTATCCGGATTTGCAGCCCGGCCGCGGGGCACGCTCCCTGCGCGACGCCCAAACTCCGGAAAATACTTACAGCGCTGACAATTCCCCTCAGCAGGCGGCTGCGTTTACCAACAGCGTTTCACTGCCGCTTTTAACGCACGCACCGGAACAATACCCGGCGTATAACGAAAGCGACGTGGCCGAATGGTGGACCATTCCGCTGCGCTACGCCAAAGGGGCCAAATACCTGGTGCAGGACGGGCCAAACGGTAAAGAAAATTTGTATTTTATTCGCCCGGAAACGAATTTGCTGGAAGGCGCCCTGATGTTGTTTAAAGCGCCGGACGGGTATACCGTCAAACGGGCGCGGCGCGAAAAAGAGCACTTGGTGCTCTATACCGAGAGGGATGAGCGGGCAGGAATTTTCTTGCCGCAGCAGCTACTTCCGCTTGGGGTGGCCGTGTGCAAGATGGAAGACACACAGCCTGATACTTGATTTTCGTCGCAATTCCATTATACTATCAATATCCCCGGTGGGTGGTTGTGCAGAAAACTCCCCCGGCGCGTCAGCCCCTCCTGATGATGTTGGGCGACGTGATCGGATGCTAACTGCAGCGAGTTGACGGGCGCGCGGGCGCGAAGAGCGTGGCGGCCCTTAGACCGAAAGTGCAGAAAAAAGGGTTCTTTGGGGAATAAGCCGTACGGGGCAGGAGTGCCCGGGATGCGAAGGCCGTTTCACAAGCTTCGGGCCTGCTACCTGAGGGTAGCGGGAGTTCGCTGAGGATATGGGACGGGGCAACCGGCTTCAGGTGCCGGGCGGTACCTCAAACCTCTTGACTGGCAACGAAACCTGCCAGAGGGATAAGTGAGTCATCATGGAAGAGTTGACTAGATGAGTCCTCCGCGTTGAATAAATGCGGGGGGCTCTTTTTTGTCCTTTTCCCCGACCAAAAAACGCTCCGCCCGGTTGGGCGGAGCGTTTATAAACCATTTGCCCGCTTACGCGCGGCTATGCCCTGTGTTTAAACTGGGCATTATACAACGAGGCATATGCTCCGTTGGGGATTTGCAGCAGCTGGTCGTGCGTGCCTTCTTCCACGATGTGGCCTTCGTTAAGCACCACGATTTTGTCTGCATTTACCACGGTGGACAGGCGGTGGGCAATCACAAAAACGGTGCGGTTTTTGGTCAAGTTGTCCAACGCTTTTTGCACAATGGCTTCGGACTTATTATCCAACGCGCTGGTGGCTTCGTCCAAAATAACAATCGGCGCCTGGCGGATAAACGCACGCGCAATGGCTACACGCTGGCGCTGCCCGCCGGAAAGCGTCAGCCCGCGTTCGCCCAGTTCGGTATCCAGGCCGTCTTTTAAGGTGCGGATGAAATCATCCAAGTGGGCGTTTTTCACGGCTTCCTGCAAATCTTTTTCCGTGGCGCCGGGGCGGCCAATCATAATGTTATCCCGAATGGAACCCGTAAACAGGAAGTTATCCTGGAACACCACGGAGATATGGTCGCGCAGGGATTTGAGCGTAAAGTTTTCTATATTCACGCCGTCAATCGTAATGGAGCCTTTCGTCACGTTATAAAAGCGCGGCAACAGGCTGACGATGGTGGATTTACCGCCGCCCGAATTGCCTACCAGCGCCACCGTAGTGCCCACGGGAACCGTCAGGTTGATGTCTTTGAGCACATACACGCCAGGTTTGTACGCAAACGACACATTGTTAAAGCAAATGTCTTTGCGCACCGACGTCAGCGTGAGCGTGCCGGGCTTATCGGAAATTTCGGTTTTCAAGGCGAACAATTCAAAAATACGGTCAATGGCCAGGAAGGCTTTTTTGATGTCCACGTAATTGTCCCCCATCGTTTTGACCGGGGTGTAGAGCATCAAAAGCGCCGCCACGAACGAGGTAAAGTTACCGCTGGTAATCGTACCGTTCACAATCATAGAGCTGCTCTGCCAGAACACTAACGCCAACCCCAGCGACACGATAAAATGCATCACCGGCGACAGCCAGCCCGTGTGTTTGACCATCCCCATATTGAGGTTGAACACGTCATCCATCAATTGGTTAAAGCGTTTTTCCTGGTCGTCCTGCAAGTTGTAGGCAGCCACCGTGCGGTTGCCGTTGAACATTTCGTTATAGGCGCGCATGGCAATGGAGTTGATGACCACCGTGTTGCGCACCAGTTCTTCCAGTTTGCGGCGCACAATAAAAATAAGCGCCCCCGCCACCGAGAACGCCCCCACCGCAATCACCGTCAACTGCCAAGAGTTGTAGAACAATACAAAAATAAGCGTAACGCTGGAAAACACCCGCGTCACCATCATGCGTAAATTGTTGATTAACCCGTTGCAGGCGGTGTCGGCATCGTTGTTGTAGCGCAGCATGATGAATCCGGAATCGGTCGTGTCAAAATACCCGCTGTGCATACTGAGCAGCTTACGGAACAGTTTTTTGCGCACGTCCAGCGTGATTTTGTTGCCTACCCACGAGTTTAAGTATTTCACCAGATACGTCAGCACGCTTTGCACCAACACAAAGGCGATAATTAAAAGCGGAATATACGCGGCAAACGTGGCGTTTTTGGCTACGAGCACGTCGTCGGTATAGGACTTCATAAACATGGCCACCGTCGCGTCCAGCGCGCCCACCGGCAACGCCAGCAAAAGCCCCAGCAACGCCCGGAACCAATACGGTTTTACGAACGGCCACATCTTTTTATAATTTACGACAAACGGATTTTTGGTTATCAGCTCGCCCATCGGGCGGGTAAAAAAATTTTTCATAGGATGGGATTCTCCGAAAATTTGCCTATTTGTTATTATAACAATTAGCAAGCGTATTGTCCTACGCGTACTGCCGGCCTGCCTAAACGGGACGGGGGTTGAAAAAGACATTTTACTTTGCTAAACTAATCAAACAGTGCCCGGAAAAGACACCCTTTTTCCGACGCATAAATTTCCCAGCAGGGGTATTTTTTATGGTTATTAAAAAGACAAACAAAGAGGCGCTGACCGCCGCGGAACTAAAAGAAATTAAAAAACATCTCTTGGAGCTGAAAGAGGACGCCGCCGCCCGCCTGAAAGACAAAAAGAATATGGATATGCCCGAAGCCGAAGTGGGCGACCCGATTGACGATGCCAGCAAAAGCCTGGATAAAGAAATTTTATTTGAGCTTTCCGGCAATGCGCACAGCACCATTGAACAGATTGAAGCGGCGCTGCGCAAAATAGACAAAGGCATTTACGGCATTTGCGAATACTGCCGCCAACCTATCCCCAAAAAACGCATCAAAGCGCTGCCGTTTGCCCGCTACTGCGTCAACTGCCAGCACTCTACGGAAAGACACCGGGAATAGCCCTTTTTGAGTCCCCAAAAGCCCGCCGGCAATCGGCGGGCTTTTTTGTGCTGCCAAAAAGGCGGGATAGGCGGCAACCAATTTCCAAAATCCGCCCACGCACGCCGCCAACCACTTGTGCCTGCCCCTCTGCCGGGCTGGAGCGTTCCCCGCGGCCTTTCTGCGGGTTTAGCCCCTACGCGAAACAGCCAGCCGATTGTCTCCGCAACGGTTCAAATACTTTTTTGGGCTGCGTTGTCCGTGCGGACTTCCCGGCGTGGCAAGAATTTTTTTCTCCGGGCATACCTGCCCCGCTACGGGCAGCCTTTTTCCCGTCAACCGACCGGCACAAAAAAAATCCCGGCACTTTGAAATGCCGGGATTTGTGATTCTATAAATAGCCAACTTATTTGGTTTCTTCGCTGTTGTCCGTTTTAAACGAGTCCTGCAACAATTGGCCCAAGGTCGGGCGAGGAGCTTGCTTCAAATACTGGGCAACCACTTTGCGGTTCTGCACCTGGTCGTATTTCTTGACGGACAGGTTGACCGTGAAGGTTTCCGGATTTACACCCACCACCAAGGCGGTAATGGTGTCACCTTCTTTGGCGGAAAAATCGCGGCCCATTTCAAAGGGGCTGATGAAACCTTTGGTGTTGTTCTTGCCAATCGTGCATTCCACCCCGTTTTCGGCGTCCACTTTCGTGACGACCGCTTTCACGGAGCTCTTGTACGGATAGCGGCGTTTCAACGCATCGGCCGGGTTCAAGAACAACTGTTTCAAACCGAATTCCAATTTCGGGGTTTCTTTGTCCAACGCCAAGAGTTTGGCTTTCAAGCGCTGGCCTCTTCTGTAATTGGTCAAAGCGGTTTCCGGGTCTTTCCAGGCGATATTGTCCAAATTCACCACGCCTTCAATCCCGTGGAAGCGCAGGAACAGTTTGTCCTTATCCACCTTGGAAACGACTACGCGCAGCACATCGCCTTCTTTAATTTCGCTGAGCACTTGCGCGCGGCGGACGGCTTCGTCTTCTTCCAGCACTTGTTTGCGGGAGATGATGAGTTTCTGTCTTTCTTTGGCAAATTCAACAATTTGGGCTTTGATTTTGGCCCCTACCGGCAGGTAGTGTTTGTAAGCGGTGTGAAGTTCGGAAAGGGAAAGCGGCATAAAACCGTTTACGCCAAATACTTCCACAATGTAACCGCCTTTTACGCATTGAACAATCGTCCCTTTCACACGTTCTTTGGCTTCGTAGGCTTTTTTGCAAATGTCCCAGCCCAGCGATTCCAACGCTTTTTTGTGGGACAGGATAGCCGGTCTTTCGTCCGAGCCGCGTTTTACGAGCACGGCGGAAATCGTATCGCCCACGGCCGGCAGGGTTTTACCGGCAAATTCGGACACGGCGATGGCCCCCTCTTTTTTGGCGCCGGTATCCACTAAAATATAATCTTGATTAATCTGTACAACCGGTACATCCACAATTTCTTTTTTGTACAGCTTCTCCGATAAAGACTCTTGCTGCGCAATTAACTGGTCCATCGTCATTTCTTGTTCGTTAATTGTGTCTTCGGTATTTTTGATTTCTTCGTTTGTCGTCATAAGTCCTTATTACAGTCTTTCCCGTACGGGGAGGACTGCGTAACCTCCGTTAGATATTTATAGAATTTATTGCATCCATTATTTGATTTGCAAATTGTTTGTACTGTGCCTTGGGTTCCAGAGCCGGGTCCTTTTGCAGGTGCATTACCGTGCCGAATTTTACACGAATTTTGCGTACCCACGGCCAGCCGAAAGTGCCCTGCACCTTCACCGGCAGCACGGGCGCCCCCGTTTTATAAACCAAAAAACCAATGCCGCTTTTGGGCTTTTGCGGTTGGCCGGTGCGGCTGCGCGTCCCTTCCGGGAACATCACCACGCTTTCGCCCCTGTCCAAGGCGTGCAACACTTCCTGCAACGCCCCGAAATCGCCAATCATCCGTTTGCGGTCCACCGGAATGTAGCCGCTGCGGCGGAAAAACCACCCCAGCAAAGGCACCGAAAACAGTTCCTTTTTGGCCACAAAGCGCGAATCGCGCACTAATCCGGCAAAACAGCCGATGGCGGGCGGATCCGCATTGGAAAGGTGGTTGCCGGCAATCAGCAAAGCACCGGTTTTGGGGATATTTTCCAAGCCTTCTACTTTAAAGTCGTAACAAACCCTAAAGTATATCCGTGCTATTAATTTTATCAAATTAAGCAGCATAATGCTGGATTTTCTCCCAGACGGCGTCCACCACCTGCTGCAAATTTAGGGAGGACGTGTCTATAATCACGGCGTCTTCGGCCGGTTTAAGCGGGCTGACCGCCCGGTGCGAATCGCGGTAATCGCGTTCTTGAATGAGTTTCAAAATTTCGTCGTAATTGGCGTGTTGGCCGGCCTCTTTAAGCTGTTTAAAGCGGCGTTTGGCACGTTCTTCGGCGGAGGCGTCCAGGTAGAACTTCATTTCCGCATCCGGGAACACCACCGTTCCCACGTCGCGCCCTTCCATTACGATGCCGCCGTCGTCGCCCACGTCGCGCATTTTTTCCGTCAGCACGCGGCGGGCTTCGCCGTTGGTGGAAACGCGGCTGGCCACATTGCCCACTTCTTCCAGGTGCAATTTGTCGCCCAGGTATTCGCCGTCCACATACATTTTAAGCGACGCATCCGGCTGGCGCACAAACGTAAAGTGCAGCTGGCGGGCCGCTTCCAGCACGGCGTCGTGGTCTTCGGGCACGATGTGTTTTTCAAACACTTTGTACGCCAGTGCACGGTACATTTCGCCCGTGCTCAAAAAGCCGTAGCCCAGCTTGGCCGCTATCGCTTTCCCGACGGTAGATTTGCCCGTTCCGGCCGTTCCGTCAATGGCAATTAACATTCCGTTTACGCGCATACTTATTCCGTCATCGCCTCCAGGCCGCCCGTTACCCCGCGGATAGCCAGCATAATGGCGTCCGGGCTGGTGGCGGCGGATTGCGCCGTTTCCAAATCAATAAATCCTTCTTTGTACAAACGCGCCAGGGACTGGTCAAACGTGTTCATTCCGTAGAATTCGCCGCCTTGCATCATTTTGTACAAGTCGCTGGGTTTATTTTCCAAAATCAGTTTGCGCACCTGCGGCGTGGAAACCAAAATTTCCAAAGCCGGGCGCATACCGGGTTTAACCGTCGGCAGCAAGCGCTGGCACACAATACCGCGCACCAATTCGGAAAGCTGCAAACGCACCTGGTCGTGCTGTTCCACCGGGAAAGCGTCCACCAAGCGGGCCAACGTCTGCGTGACGTTGACGGTGTGCATGGTGCCCAATACCAGCTGGCCGGTTTCCGCCGCGCTGATGGCGGCTTTCATTACTTCGCCGTCGCGCAACTCGCCAATCAACACCACGTCCGGGTCCTGGCGCATGGCGGCGCGCAAAGCGCCGGTGTAGGAGGGTGTATCCACCCCCAGTTCCAACTGGCTGACGATACAGTGATCGTCGGCGTGGATAAATTCAATGGGGTCTTCAATCGTCAAAATGTGGCCCGGGCGAGTTTTATTGATATGGTCAATCATCGCCGCCAGCGTGGAGGTTTTACCGGAACCGGTCATACCCGTTACCAAAATCAGCCCGCGGCGGTTTTCGGAAATTTTGCGCAAGATGTCGCCCGGCAGGTGCAATTCTTCAAACGAAGGGATTTTAAGCGGAATGTGGCGCACGGCCATACAAATTTTGCCCATCTGGCGAAACACGTTAAAGCGGAAACGCCCGTAGGACTTGGCATCCAACGAAAAGTCCACCGTGCTGTACTGTTCAAAAATTTTGCGTTCGCGGTCCCCCATGCACGCGTAGGCCATTTTTTTGGCTTCGTCGTTAGAAACGAAACTGTCGTCAATGGGTTTAATTTGCCCGTTCAAACGGACATACGCGTTGGAGTTGCCGCGGATGTGCAACCCGCTGGCTTTGTTGTCTACGACCGTCCTTAACAAACTTTGCAATCCTACCGCCATATTTTTCTCCTTTTACTACCGGTTTTTTTTGCGGCGTAAATACGCCGGTATTAACATCGCATCCTCCGGCACCGGAGATTTGGACGGCTCAAAGGAAGCGAACACATCTTGCGTCAACGTTTTTTTGGGCGTTCCCACACCGGTTAGTTCCGTCGGAAGCGGCCGGCGCGCGTTGAACACGCTGGCTTTTTCGGGGCTGAAGCCGGTGGCGATGACCGTTACCTTAAACATACCGTTTAACGTAGAATCATACGAATACCCGAACATAATAATGGAATCGTTGCTGGCATATTGCCGAATCAAATTCATCACTTCGCCCTGTTCCAAAAGCGTCAGGTTTTCTTCGGCCGAGAAGTGCACGATAAACCCTTTGGCGCCGCGGATGTCGGCATTTTCCAACAGCGGCGAAGAAATGGCCTTTTTAACCGCCTGCAAATGGCGCCCGGGGCCGCCGGCCTCGCCAATGCCGATCAGCGATTTGTGCGAGTGGCACATCACTTTGCGTACATCGTTAAAATCAATGTTTACTTCGCCGGGCTGCGTGATGACTTCGGAAATGCCTTTTACGGCTTGCAGCAGCACTTCATCCACCATTTTAAACGCATCCTTGGAAGAAGTTTCCGGGTCCACGTTGTCAAACAGTTTTTCGTTCGGCACGATAATCATGGAATCTACATATTTCTGCATTTCCTTAATGCCTTCATCGGCCTGTTTTTCGCGCACGTAGCCTTCAAAATTAAACGGGCGGGTCACTACGCCGATTACCAGCAAATCGTCGCCGTAAATTTCTTTGGCCAGTTTGGCCAAATACGGCGCCACCCCCGTGCCGGTTCCGCCGCCCATCCCGGCCGTGATAAACAGCAAATCGCACTGGCCGATGATGAGTTTTAGTTTTTCTTCGGATTCTTCGGCCGCTTTTTTGCCTTTTTCCGGGTCGCCGCCGACACCCAACCCTTTGGTGATTTTTTCGCCCACCTGCACCAAATAAGGCGCCCGGTTGCGGCGCAAATCCTGCGCGTCGGTATTGACGGCGATAAAATCCACGTCTTTGAGGCCGGAGCTGACCATGTGGTTGATGGCGTTTCCGCCGCCGCCCCCGACACCGATTACTTTTATTTTGGCCTTCTTGGTTTCAAACAAGTCGGCCGGCATAAATAAATCTTTCATAGTTGCTTTCCTCAGCCGCCAAAAATATCTACGCCTTTAAACAGCCGTCCCAATTTGCTGAAGAACGAGCCGCCTTTTTCGTACGCGCCGCCGGAAAAATCGTCGTAAGAAGAATTGTCGGACGCGTAGATTACCAGCGCCATGGCGGTGCTGTACAGCGGGTCAAAAAATTCGTCGTCGCTGGTGATTAAGTCGCGCTGGACGGCGCCGCGGCGCACTTCTTTAAGCCCCAAAATGTTTACGCAGTGTTCCGTAATGCCGGGCATCAGCGAGCCGCCGCCCGTCACCACGCCCACCACCGGGAAGTTTTTGTAGCCGGAGCTTTCCACACATTGCTCCACCTGTTCAATCAGTTCTTCCACGCGGGGTTGGATAATGTCCAGCACGTAGCTTTTTTTGATATTATGCGTGCTGCGCCCGTCCAAGGACGGAACGGGGATTTCGCCTTCTTCGTCCAAAAAGGTAGGAAAGGAAACGCCGTATTTTTCTTTGATTTCTTTGGCGTTTTGGCGGCTGGTGTGCAACAGACGGGACAAATCGCTGGTGATTAAATCGCACCCGTACGGGATATCGCGCGAGAACTTTAAAATGCCGTCTATGTAAATGCCGACGGACATTGTTTCCCCGCCCAAGTCCAAAATCAAAGCGCCGATTTCTTTTTCTTCCTGCGTCAGCACCGTATCGGCCAGCGGCACCAAGCCGTAAAAGGTTCCGTCAATTTTGTATCCCGGGCGTTGAATGGCTTTGGCCAGGTTGTTTAAATGGGTGGAAGAACCGGTGGTGATGTGTACGTCCACTTCCAACAGCGAGCCTTCCATCCCTTCCGGGTTGATAATGCCTTTTTGGCGGTCAATCGCGTACCCCTGGGTAATCACGTTGACGATTTCGTTATCGTTTTTAAGCGGCATGGCTTTGGCGTTTTCAATCGCCAGGGACATATCTTCCTGGGTGATTTCCTTATTCATGCGCGAAATGTTGTACGTCCCGTGGTTGGAAAAAGATTCCAGGTGCGAGCCCCGCACCGCCACAAACAAATTGCCGATTTCCTGGTTGCATTCGCGTTCAATGCTGCTTAAAATCTGGGTTACCGCGGCGGAGGTTTCGCGTATGTCCGACACCATCCCCCCTCTTAACCCTTTGCACGGGACGCTGCGCCCCGCCACTACTTTTAACGTATTGGTTTCAAAATCTTGCATGGCGGCAATACACGTCAGTTTGCCGCTGCCGACATCCAATCCTGCGATGAGATTCGTTTTAGCCATAAGACCACCTACAAAAAATATACCTATATTATAAAACTTAATGGGACTTCTGTGTTAAAAAAACTTTGCCCCGGTTAAAAAAGTGGAAATCCAGCTTGATAAGCGTATCGTAATGCTGGTGCGCATAGGCCAAAATTTGCGCGGCCAGGGCGGCCTTTTTTTTGAGCTGCACCGCCGGGCCGAAATCAATCACGCAGCCGTCCGGCATATGCATTTTGACGGTATTCGCCTTTAAATCCATTTGCAAAAAGGCAAAGTCCAGCTCTTTATTCAATTTTAAGGTGCTTTCCACCAAGTCAATAAATTCCGGGCTGAGCTTTTCGGGCACCGGGCCGGACAGTTCCACAAACGGCACCGGGGCCGGCAGATAGGGGTCCGGGTCGGCGTACACGGTGCTGTCTTCGTCAATATAGCGCACGGTTTCGTCCGGCAGGACGAATTTGGCAATCGGTTCGCGCCGGGCGGCGGACACCGTCAGCCGGCCGCTTAACAGCCCGCGGTTGACGGACACGTCTTTTAGCATCGGGTAACGCTTGATGACGGCCGCGCGCAAAGCGGCGGAATCTTTGACGGAGAAAGCCTTTCCTTCATACGGTTTGGCCAACGCGGCGATTTGTTGGTTTAACGCCCCGTCCACGCCGGAAACTTCTATCGTTTTGGCGTGCCAATCGGTCAATTTGGAATTTACCAGCAGACGGTAGCCTTGGGAAAGTGCCAGCCAGCCGCCGAACCCGACGACTCCCAGCAATACGACTACCAAAAAAAGCTTAAAAAAAAAGGATGACCCCTTCCGGCGTACGACGCGCTTCTTTTTTCCTAAAGAAGACGAAGACGGCCGATAAAAGTCATTCTTTCTCATACAGTGGAACCAACAAAATAAATGGGCGGAAAGGGAGTTGAACCCTTAAGGACTTTCGTCCATACGGTCCTGAGCCGTACGCGTCTGCCAATTCCGCCACCCGCCCAAGTAAATATATTTTAGAATATTGCGAAGAAAAAATCCAGTTTTTTTAAAAATTTGTTTTTTGTATAGGGAAACTGCCCCGTTGCACGCGCTTAAAAAACGCTAAAAACGGATATTGTTTTTAAAACTTTTTTCCATTTCGCGGTTCAAATCGCGCTTTTTTAAGGCTTCGCGCTTATCAAACAAATGTTTGCCTTTGGCCACGCCCAGTTTCAGCTTGGCCCACCCGTTTTTAAAATACACTTCCACCGGGACGAGCGAATAGCCTTTTATTTCCGCCTTGGCGCCCAGTTTGCGGATTTCTTTTTTGTTCAAAAGCAACCGCCGCGGGCGCGTGGGGTCCGGCTCCGTAGAGGAGTTGAATTTATAGGGTTTTACGTGCATATTGTACACGCGGGCCTGTCCGTTTTCCACCCGCACAAAGCTGCCCTCCAGGCTGAGCTCTTTTTGGCGGATGGATTTTACTTCCGCCCCCAAAAGTTCCAGGCCGGCTTCGTACGTATCTTCAATAAAATAATCGTGGTAAGCCTTGCGGTTGGAGCAGGCCACCAAAACGGATTCTTTCTTCGGCATAGATATATAATAGCAAATTGTGCGCCGGGGCGGCGGCCGCACGCGGGCCCCAAAAGTGCTATGATATAAATATGATTATTGATGACGAAAAACTGCAACGAACTTTGGAAAAAGCCAAGTCCCACTCGGACTCCGAAGTGACGGAAATTTTGAAAAAAGCCCGTGAGCTAAAAGGCATCTCGCTGGAAGAAGCGGCCGTGCTGTTGAACCTCACCGATAAAAAACTGTTAAACGACCTTTTTAATACGGCCAAATACGTCAAAGAAGCCATTTACGGCAACCGCATTGTGCTATTTGCGCCGTTATATATTTCCAACATTTGTACCAATGAATGCATTTACTGCGCGTTCCGCCGCTCCAACACGGCCTTAAAACGCCACGCCAGCACGCAGGACGAAATCCGCCAGGAAGTAACCGCGCTGTTGCAGCAGGGCCACAAACGCATTTTGATGGTGGCCGGCGAAGCCTACCCCGGCGGCGGCTTGCAATACGTGTACGACAGCATCAAAACCATTTACGATACCCGCTGGAACGGGCAGAACATCCGCCGCGTGAACGTCAACATCGCTCCGCTGACGGAACCCGAATTTGAAGAACTGAAAAAATGCCACATCGGCACCTATCAGCTGTTCCAGGAAACGTATCACAAGGAAACCTACGCCAAGCTGCACCTGGCGGGCGCCAAGAAAGATTACCAGTTCCGCCTGGACGCGATGGACCGCGCTTTGCAGGCCGGCATTAACGACGTGGGCATCGGGCCGCTGTTGGGTCTGTACGACCACAAATACGAAATTTTGGCCACGCTGGAACATTCCTGGTACCTGGATAAAACCTACGGCGTCGGGCCGCACACCATTTCCATCCCGCGCATTGAACCGGCCGAAGGGTCCGACTTTAGCCAACACCCTAACGACGTGCTGACGGATGACGACTTTAAAAAGTGCGTCGCCGTGCTGCGCCTGGCCGTTCCGTACACGGGCATTATTTTAAGCACGCGCGAATCGCCCGCCATGCGCAACGCCTGCTTGGAGTTGGGCGTATCGCAAATTTCGGCCGCGTCCCGCGTGAACCCGGGCGGCTACTCCTACGACAAGCAGAACGGCAGCCAGTTCACCTTAACGGACGACCGCTCCCTGGCCGAAGTGATTGAAGCCGTGGTGGACGCCAAGCATATGCCGTCCTTCTGCACCGGCTGCTACCGCTTGGGCCGCGTAGGCAAGGATTTTATGGATATGGCCAAACCGGGCCTGATTAAAACCCACTGCCTGCCCAACGCCATGTTCACGTTTGCCGAATACCTGGAAGACTTTGCCCCCGCGCCCTTAAAGGCCAAGGGCTATGCGCTGATTGAAAGCACCGCCAAAGAAGCCTTCCCGCAGGATTCGCCTATCCACAAAATGATAGAAAACAACCTCAAAGCCATTAAAGAAGGCAAACGGGAC
>CALUYH010000019.1 GCA_944324965.1 Candidatus Avelusimicrobium gallinaceum | reverse complement strand
TGGATGTTGCTGATGTGCCCGAAATAACCGGAGTAGAAACCGGCGGTAAAGTTCGCCAAGGCGTTGGCCAGGAACCAGGTGCCCATTAACAGCGACGCAAATTTAAGCGGCGCCAATTTGGTGACCAACGACAGCCCCACCGGGGACAAGCACAGCTCGCCCATCGTGTGGAACATATACGCGAACACCAGCCAGAAAATACCCACTTTCGCGCCGGTGGTTTGCAATACATAGGACGCGGCTACCAGGATTAAGAACCCAAACGCCAGCGACATAAACGCCCACACAAACTTAGCCGGGGTGGAAGGTTCCATCCCTTTTTTGGCCAGTTTCAGCCACAGTTTGGAGAACAAAGGCGCGAACAGGATGATGAACATCGGGTTGACGCTTTGGAACCAGGAAGTCGGCATTTCCCAACCGAAGATGAAGCGGTCGGTGAATTTTTCGGCGAAGATCGTCAGCGAAGCGCCGGCCTGTTCAAACGCGGACCAGAAGAAAATGCTGAAAAACGCCATAATAAAGATGACGGCGATGCGTTGTTTTTCTTCGGTGGTTAACGGAGCGTTGGGGTGTTCCAATTTTTCTTGTTTGGTCAGTTTTTTAGGTTTTTTGCCTTGACCTTGCAGGTATTTGTCTTTGGCCCAGATAAAGATTACTAAGCCGATAATCATCCCAAACCCGGCGGTGGCAAAGCCCCAGCCAAAACCGATTTTTTCAGCCAGCGTGCCCGCTACGAAGTTGCAGATAAACGCGCCCAGGTTGATACCCATATAGAAAATGGTGAACCCGGCGTCGCGGCGGGGGTCGTTGGTCTCATACAGTTCGCCCACGATGGTGGAGATGTTCGGTTTAAAAAGCCCGTTGCCCAAAATCAGCAACACCAACCCGGCATACAGGAAGGACAACGTCGGGTTAGAGGCGATGGCAAACTGGCCCAAGGCAATCAAAATACCGCCCACGATAATAGCGCGTCTTTGGCCCCAAAAGCGGTCGGCGATGTAGCCGCCCAATAAGGGGCTGAGGTAGATGAGGCTGGTTACTGCGCCGTAAATTTTACTGGCGTGAGATTCCGAAAACTGCATGACTTTAATCAAATACAGCACGAGAATACCGCGCATGGCGTAGTAGCTGAAGCGTTCCCACATTTCGGTCAGAAACAAGATGTACAAACCGGTGGGCTGCTTTTCGGTTTTAACGGTTGCTACTTCTGATGTCATTGATTTCTCCTTGCAATTTCAAAAGGGTACTCTATATTGTACAAAAATATGATATATTCGGCGGGAAAAATTCGGAAAAAATTAAAATCCGCCGCCCAACATCAGTTGGGTAGCGTCTTGCACCAGCAGGTAGGCCTGGTAGAAGGCATGCACCAGGTAGATGCTGAATAAGGCCAACAGAAAGGTGTAAATCCATTTGGCGGGCGTGGAGATGAGTTTGGACGTCCACACCACGGGCAACACAAAAGGCCCCAGCACCAGCGCCAGTAAAATAATGCCCGTGTGGGAAAACACAAACCCCGTGCCCGGCCGCAGGCTGCGCCCGCAGGCGCGGCAGAAATTGTCGGTTTCGTCCACCGGGCAGTGGCAGCGGGGGCATTCTGTCACAGTTCCACCCCTTTGCTGCGCAGGTAGCGTTTGATGTGGCTGCGCGCGCCGGCGGTTTTGGCAAATTCCAGCCAGTCGCGTTTGGGTTCGCCGTTTTTGCGGGTGATGATTTCGCACACGTCGCCCGTTTTAAAGGTGTAGTCCATACGGACCATGCGGTTGTTTACTTTGGCTCCTACGTAGTGGTCCCCGATGTCGGTGTGAATGGCGTAGGCAAAGTCTATGGGGGTGGAGCCTTCCGGCAGGGATTTTACGTCCGCCCGCGGCGTAAACACAAAAATCTGCTGCAGGTTGACGTCCGTTTTAAACCCTTCCAAAAATTCGCGCGGGGCCGTTAAGTCCTGCTGCCATTCAATCCAGCGGCGGATCCAGTTGATTTTTTCGTCAAAGTTTTTATCCGGCTTTACGTTGCCCATTTTGTAGCGCCAGTGTGCCGCGATACCGTATTCGCAGGTGCGGTGCATTTCTTCGGTGCGGATTTGAATTTCTATAATGTCCCCGGTTTGCGAAAGCACCGTGGTGTGAATGCTTTGGTACATATTGGCTTTGGGGGTGGCGATATAGTCCGTAAACGTGCCGGCGATGGGCTTAAAAACGCTGTGCACCAGGCCCAGGGCGCGGTAGCAATCCTGTACCGTTTTGGTGATGATGCGCACGCCTAAGGAGTCTTGTATTTCCGCAAAGGTGCAGTGGTGCTTTTGCATTTTGCGGTAAATGGAATAGTAGTTTTTGGCGCGGGCCAAAATGCGGAAATCCATGTGTTCCGCCTGCAAGGCCGGTTCCAGCTGCTTTTTGAAGGCGTCCAGCGCGGCCTGGCGGTCCGCGGTGCGGGCTTCCACCTGGCTTTTGATGCTTTTGTATTCTTCCGGGTGGAGGTATTTAAAGGACAAATCTTCCAAATCGGTTTTGATGGTGAACATCCCCAACCGCTGCGCCAGCGGCGCATAGAGGGAGATGGTTTCGTAGGCTTTAAATTTTTGGCGGTCCGGCGGCATGACGTCCATCGTGCGCATATTGTGGGTGCGGTCGGCCAGTTTGATTAAAATTACGCGTACGTCTTCGGCCACGGCGATGAGCATTTTGCGCCAGTTTTCCACGGTTTCTTCGTCCGTGGATGAGAATTTCAAATCGCTGATTTTCGTTACGCCCTGCACCATGTGGGCGATTTCTTTGCTAAATTCGCGCCGCAAGTCTTCCAGCGTGACAGGCGTATCTTCCACCGTGTCGTGCAGCAGGCCGGCGCAGATGGTGTCCGCGTCCAGGTTAAAGTCCATTAAAATGTTGGCCACGTGCTGACAGTGGGTAAAATACGGCTCGCCGCTTTCGCGCTTTTGGCCGGCGTGGGCTTTTTCGGCAAAGTGATAGGCTTTCTCAATCAGCGAAGTATCCTGATTGGGGTTATATTCTTTAAACTTGCGCAACAACGCTTGTAAATCAGGTGCATCTGCCATAGGCTACTCGTGTTTTAAATCGTTCAGAATTTCGGCCGCCGCCCGCTTGGCTACCCCGGGTTCGCCCAAACTGGCGCGCAGCTTTAACAGTTCTTCGCGCATATGGGCCAGCTGCGGCGGGTTTTGAAACATGGCCATTGTTTCGGCCGCCAGGGCGCGGGGGGTGGCTTCGTGCTGGATGAGTTCCTTTACCAGGGGCTTGCCCGAAAGCAAGTTGACCAGCGAAATATACGGCACTTTAATGACCCGTTTGGCTATTTCGTACGTGGGCCAGAACAGCTTGTAGGCCACCACCATCGGGATGCCCAGCAGGGCGTTTTCCAGCGTGGCGGTGCCGGAGCAGGCCAGCAGGAAGTCCATTTCCGAGCGCAGGGCAAAGTGCAGGTCTTTTACCAGGTGGAAATTTTCGTGCGGTTTCTCGCCGATTAAATCCAAAAAGACCTTTTCGTCCGCGTCCGGCAGCAGAAACATATAGCCGTGCGTGTTGGGAAATTCTTTTAGTACCTGCTTATAGGCCTGATAAAAAACGGGGGTCAACCGCTTGATTTCGCCCATGCGGCTGCCGGGCAGCATGCCCAGCTTCCAGGCGTGGTTTTTGCGGTCGGCGATGTGGTAATCTTTTGGCATCGGCTCGGGCAGTTGGTCCAAAAGCGGATTACCCAAAAATACTGCATTACCGCCGAATTTTTTGTGAAATTCCGGCTCAAACGGATAAATGGTGAACATTTTTCTGGTCAGTACCGCCAACCGTTTGGCGCGGTACTGGCGGCTGGCCCACACTTGCGGCGTTACATAATAGTAGGCCGGAATATGGCGGTGTTTGGCCATACCTAAAATCTGGTGGTTGAACCCGTAAAAATCCACCACAATAAGCGCCACCGGGTTTTGCGTTTCCATATACTCGCGGATTTGGTTCATCAGGCGGATCCACAGCGGCATTTTTTTAAGGGGTTCAATAAATCCGCTGGCGCCTTTGCTGGCCAAATCGTACAGGAACACGTCGCAGACGGCCTGCATCTGTTTGCCGCCGATGGCGGTCACGCGCACGTCCGGGTCGGCCTCTTTCAAGGCGCGCACCAGCCCGGCGGCATGAATGTCGCCGGAGACGTCCCCGGCCACGAGCAAAATGTTTTTGGTAATCGGCGTAATGGTAGACATTATTTATCGTCTCCTTTCAAATGCCCGAGCGTTTCGTCAAACACGGCTTGCGCCGCGCGCGCCACGGTGCTGATGGCCTGCAGCGGCTTGGGGGTGTGCAGGTGCCCCGTTTTGGGCACGTCAAAGCGGTTCATTTTCTCACAAATTTGCAGGGCTAAGTCCAGTGCTTTGGTGCCTTTTTCGCCGCTGGGGGCGGGGGTTTTGGCGGTTTTGATGCATTCTATAAAGTGCAAAATTTCGGCCGTGATGGGCAGTTGCTTCTCCACCTTGGGGTAAGTGACGGTGATGTCGTTCATGCTTTCAATGACCGGTTTTTCTTTGCGGTAGGTTTTCACGCGGGCGTTCATAAAGTCCACGGACACATATCCGTCCGGCTGGAACAAATGCATAAAGCGGGCGCGTTCAAAGCTGGCGCGGCTGGCGGTCACGTCGGCCACGGCGCCGTTGGCAAAGTGCAGGCGCACGTTGGCGATGTCTTCGTGCGGGGAGAAAATGCTCAGCCCCACGGCGTCTACGCCGACAACCTCGCTGGGTACCAGGGTGTAAAGCAAATCCAGGTCGTGGATCATCAAATCCAACACCACGCTGATGTTGGCCATACGGGCGTCGTACGGGCCCTGGCGGGTGATGGTGATAAAACGGGGATCGTGAATGTATTTTACGGCTTCCACCACGGCGGGATTAAAGCGTTCCACATGTCCTACCTGCAGCACCAGCCCGTGGCGTTTGGCGCATTGGATTAAGTCGCGCGCTTCCTGCATGGTGACGGCAATCGGTTTTTCCACCAGCGTGTGTACGCCGTGTTCCAGGCAGTACATGCCGATTTGGTGGTGCAGCGGCGTGGGCGCCGCTACGATGACGGCATCCACTTGCCCGACGAGTTCTTCCGGTTTGGAATAAGGCGTGCAGTTGTATTCCCAGCCCAGTTTTTGGGCGCGCATTACATCCGGGTCGCACACGCCTACCAGCGTAACGCCTTTCATCTTGGCCAGCGTGCGGGTGTGGAAAGTACCGATTTTACCGGCGCCGATGACGCCGAATTTAATAGGTTTGTCTTGGGCCATAAAATCATCTCCGTTTAAACTATTATACCTAAATGTCTTCGCTATTGGGCAAAATTCCTTCGCGTTCGTAAAAAGATTGACAGGGTTTTTTAGATTGGTATAATGTTACATATGAGATATATGGAAAGAACACTCGTTCTGATTAAACCTGATGCCATCGAAAAACGCATCAGCGGTCTGATTTTGGACCGGTTGGATCACCTCGGCCTGCAGATGACCGGGGCTAAAGTGGTTTCGCTGACGGAAGAATTGGCCCGCGCACACTACAAAAATTTGGAAGGCAAACCCTTCCTGGAAGAAGTCATCCAGTATATGATGGGTGAATTTAACAACGTGCCGAACCACAAAATTTACGCGTTCGTTTTCCAGGGCGAAAACGCCATCGCCAAAGTGCGCCAGGAAATCGGCAGCACCAACCCGGAAAAAGCCGCCCCGTGGACAATCCGCGGCAGCTTTGGCCGCTTTATCGGCGATGTTATGCAGAACTGCGTTCACGCGTCCGGCTCGCCGGAAGATGCGGAAAAAGAAATTGCGCTCTGGTTTAAACCCGAAGAGGTCTTGGACCGCTAACATGTTGGGACGTTTGTTCAAACACACGTTGCCGGCGGCGTTGCTGCTGGTAAGTTTGTTGCCGTCTGTTTGCGCCGCGGCGCCGAAGGAACAATCCGTTTCGCTTTCTACGCAGGACGGTTGGAGCCTGGCTGCGCTTTACCGCCCGGCGGACGACGGGCGCAAAACGGTTGTGTTGCTGCACGACTTGGGCAAAAACAAAGAGGAATTTTCCACCTTCAAATCCAACTTGGCTCAAGAGGGGTTCGGATATTTGGCGCTGGACTTGCGCGGCTACGGGCAAAGCACCGGCAAAGGCGAGGCCAGCTCGTTTGCCAAAGAAGGCGTGGATAACGAATTTAACAAAATGACGCGCGACGTGGACGCGGCGCTGACCTTTCTGAAAAGCAAAGGCGTAACGCCGGATGAAACGGTGGTGCTGGGGGCCGGCTTGGGCGCCAATGTGGCGGCCAAGAGTATGAGTTTCTCGCCGGATGTATCGGGCGTGGCGCTCATCAGCCCGACGGCCAACAACCGCGATGTTCTTTCCATTCCGGCCATGCGGCTTTACAAAGGCGATATTCTGATTGCCGCCGGCGCGGCGGACAAAAAGAGTTTTTTGGAAGCCAGCGTCATCCGCAACGTGGCGTTTTTAAGCGCGGGGGAAGGAAAAGTGACGTTCCTGACCGCGTATGATTTAACTTCGCACGCGATGTTGGACAAATACCTGCGCCCGACGGTTATCCAGTGGCTCAAAACGCCGCATAAACCGGAAGTCATTCCGGATGAACCGTTGGAACCGGAACCGTTGCCTGCGGAAACCACGCCGGGAATGATGATTGTTCCGTCCGACACGGAAGAAGCGTTGGTGCCGTCGGTATTGGAGTAACAAAAACCCAAGCGGGAGGCTTTTATGAAACCGGCACGCATTGTTTTCCCCGGTTTTTGGTTTGGCGAAAGTGAACTGCAGGACGCGGTGGAATTGGCCCGCCGCGGCGTGGGCGGGTTTTGCGTGTATGGCGGAACGGCCCAGCAAACGCGCGAGTTTACGCTGCGCATGAACGACGCTTCCCCGTACGGGCGGTTGCTCTTTTGCGCCGATATTGACGAAGATTTAAGCGAAATTATTACCGACGCACCGCCCCTTCCTTCCAACATTTCCCTGCAGCATTTGCCTGCCTCGCAGGACGCCGCCTACCGCAAAGGCAATCTGATTGCCCGTATGGCCCGCAGTGTGGGGTTGGATTGGGTGCTGGCCCCGGTGGTGGACTTGGGCTACACCTCGCCCGCTTTTTCCGATGTCCCGCTGACCGTCACCCATTTGACGGGGAATTTTATTGCCGGGCTTTCCAATGGCGGGGCGCTGAACTGTATTAAGTATTTCCCGGGCATTTCGGGCGTGCTGAAAACCTTGGCGCAACTGGAAGACGCCGAGTTTATGCCCTATAAACACACCTTCCGCCGGGCGGATGCCATTATGCCGTCGGATATGATTTTCCCGAACATTGATAACGATACGCAGGCCATGCTGTCGGATAAAGTGATTAAAGGCCTGCTTAAAAAGCGTTTAAATTACAAAGGGTGCGTGGTCAGTTTCCCGCTGTTTAAAGGCCGCCTGCACTACGAGGAAGCCAGCGCCATTAAAATGCTGCACGCCGGGATAGAAGATATTTTGGCCCCAAAAAACGCAAACGGCGTGATTGACGCCATTGAGCGCGAGGCCGACAAAGGCCTTTTGTTGGATGAAATCATCCGTTCCGTTTCCAATCACGAACTGCTGCTAAGCAAAGTGTTTGTGGCCCCGACGCCGGAGGACGTGAAAGACGCGTTTGAAGCCGCCCAAAACTTTGCGAAGAAGTAAACCTGCTTTTTATTATACGCCGCCCTGCGGGGCGGCTTTTTTAATTCTTTTTTGCATTCCCAGAAAACCGGATAAAATGGTTCGGACTGCGCTTTCCCCGGTGGAAAGAGTATCAAGGAAGATGGGCCAGTTGCCGGCCCGTTACCCTAGGGCGCGGCCTTGCGGGAACAAAGTGGCTCCACTAATCATGTTAACGGGCATAGAGAAGGGAACCCAGCCTCTGGCCCCCAGGGAGCCACAAAAATCACTAATTATATAGCCCTTTTTCTGGCGCCAGAAAAAGGGCGAAAAAGAGCGCCGGCCCAGGGCCCCATAAAAATCACTTCCCAGCGGGAAATTTTATAACTCGCGCGTACCGCGCTCAGACAATAAAATTTCTTTTCCGCTTGGAAGGCTTTTTATAGGCGTGGCAAAAGGGCCGGATAAAAGGCAAGCGGCAAACGGAAACAGCCACAACAAAGCGGAAATAGCTCCCTGGGCCCCGCATTTTTTGGTACTTTTGGTTCCCCAAAAAGTATAGGTAAAACTAGTTGCGCTAACGGGTATAGGGTTGAGCGCAGCGGCTCCGGGCCGTTACGTTAGAGCGCGACATATCGGAAACAGTGTGGCCTAAACTAATCATGTTAACGGGCATAGAGAGGGGAACCCAGTCTCTGGGCTTGATTTATTTTTTTTTTTTTTTGATAAATTTTGGCTATGACCAAAATTTATCAAAAAACCCACCCGGCGGGGAAAAACGCCGGATTCACGCTAATAGAACTGTTAGTGGTCGTTTTAATTATCGGTATTTTGGCAGCGGTGGCGTTGCCCAAATATGAAATCGCAGTGGAAAAAGCGCGCGCGGCGGAGCCGTTATCCGTGTTGAAAAGTTTACGCGACGCGCAGGAACTTTATTATATGGCCAACGGCACCTATGCGACTTCTTTTGACGATTTGGATGTGGAAGTGCCGGAAAGCAAAAATTTTAACTATACGATGGGGAACAACACGATGGGGAACAACGTAATGTCGGTTGGGGTTGTTTCCAAGGAAAAACCCTATTTGCTGGCGTTTCGTCTGGCGGGAAGCGGACGGTATAGTATTGTTTGCGGTACCGATAATGGTGCGGACGCAGACGATTTGGCTTATGCCCGCCGGATTTGCACTTCTTTGGGAGCCAATACCGCCAAAAATGACAATACCTCGGTAAACCCTCGCTGGCCGATTGTGGAATAGTTTTTTACCGAGGCTTTCGGGTGCGCCCGGGGCGTGCTTTTGGCGAACAAATTTTGGCAAAGAAAAACCCCGCGCTTGTAAAAGCGCGGGGTTCAATTTAGGTGAATGGATTATTCTTCGTCTTTTTTGAACTTCGCGGCAATTTCGTCTTTGCGGCGGTTAAATTCTTTCACCACTTTTTCTTTGCCTTCGGCAATCCGTTCGCGCGCGTCGTCGGCGTGGTCGGAAATCTTCTGGCGGATGTCGGAAGCGCGTTCTTTGATTTTATCTTTCAGTTCGCCCGCGTGTTCCAACACATATTCCTTTTGTTCTTCATACGTGTCGTCCGCCCAGCGTTTGAGTTTGCGGCGGGTGGTTTCGCCTTTGGCCGGCGCAAACAACACGCCCGCGGCGGCGCCCACAATCGCCCCTAAAATAAAAGCGGCTAAACCTTTTCCGGCACAATCGCATTTATGGCACATACAATCCCCCTCCTTTTGCTTTGCTATAATGTAATATATATTGTACAACAAAAGTAGATAGGAACAACTGCTCCTATCCATAGTATAGCTGGAAAATATATTTTTTACTCTTGTTATTTTGAATTAGATGGAGGAACCGTATGCCAAATCCGTCCGCACCGCGCCATAACGGGAAACAATTAGACCCCGAAGTGCGCAAACATAATTTTGAAGAAGTGGCCCAAATCTTTACCGAAGAAGAAGCCATGGCCGAAGCCGACCGCTGCCTGCACTGCAAAAACGCCCACTGCCAGGCCAACTGCCCGGTAGGGGTGCAAATTCCGGCGTTTATCGCGCTTTTGAAAGAAGGAAAAGTGGGCGAAGCCGCGGCCAAAATTATGGAAACCAGCCTGCTGCCGGCCATTTGCGGCCGTGTGTGCCCGCAGGAAAAACACTGCGAAGGCAACTGCATTTTGAAAGACCGCTTCGGCTCGGTCAACATCGGTATGCTGGAACGCTACACCGCCGACACCGCCCGCAAAAAAGGCTTGTTAAAAGCCCCGCAGACGGCGGCCCCCACCGGCAAAAAGGTGGCGTGTATCGGTTCCGGCCCGTCCTCCATTGCGGCGGCCGCGGAATTGGCCCGCGCCGGCCACGAAGTGACCGTTTTTGAAGCCCTCCACGCCTTTGGCGGTGTGCTGCGCTACGGGATTCCGTCCTTCCGCTTGCCGCGCGAAGTGATTGACCACGAAATTGAAACCGTCAAAGCCATGGGCGTCAAGTTTGTAACCGACGTGCTGATTGGCGCGACGGAAAAAATCAGCGATTTGCTGGGCCAGTTTGACGCTATTTATGTGGGCAGCGGGGCCGGCCTTCCTACGATGACGGGCATCCCCGGCGAAAACGCCGTAGGCGTGTACAGCGCAAACGAATTTTTAACCCGTATCAATTTGATGCAAGCCTATAAATTCCCGGCTACCGATACGCCGATCCAGGTCGGCAAGCATGTGGCGGTGCTGGGCGGCGGCAACAGCGCCATGGACGCGGCCCGCTGCGCCATGCGCCTGGGCCCCGATACGGTGACCATCGCTTACCGCAGAAGCGCGGCCGAAATGCCCGCCCGTGCGGCCGAAGTCGCCCACGCCAAAGAGGAAGGCATCCAATTTGAATATCTCGTTACCCCCAAAGAAGTGGTAACGGACGACAAAGGCCACGTGGCCGGTTTGAAATGCACCCGCAACCAATTGGGCGAACCGGATGAAAGAGGCCGCCGCCGGCCGGTGGAAATCCCGGGCTCGGAATTTGTAATGCCGGTGGATACGATTATTGTGGCCATCGGGCAGAAACCCAACCCGATTATTGCCAAAACCACGCCGGAACTGAAAACCACCGAACGCGGTGTGCTGGAACTGGACGCGGAAGGCAAAACTTCTATGCCGGGCGTGTATGCCGGGGGAGATATTATCCGCGGCGGCGCCACGGTGCTGCTGGCGATGAAAGACGGTATTGAAGCCGCCCACCGCATTAATGCGTATTTAAAAGAGGGGAAATAATATGGAAGAAAATACCATTTTAGTAAAAGAAAATTTAAGCGACGTTGTGGTGAAGTTTGTAATTTATAAACCCCTGGTGGCCGCTTCGGCCAAGGCCGGGCAGTTTGTCATTTTGCGCGGCCGCGAAGGCGGCGAACGCGTGCCCGTGACGCTGGTGGATTGGGACAAGCAAAAAGGCACCATCACCATCATCATTCAGGCCATCGGCAAATCCACCACGATGTTCAACTCGTTGAAACAGGGCGATAAATTTTTAAACATCGCCGGCCCGCTGGGTACCGCACTGGAAATTAAAAACTACGGCACCGTAGCCGTGGTGGGCGGCGGCGTAGGCATTGCCGAAGTATACCCGATTGCCCGCGCGTTTAAAGAAGCCGGCAACCGCGTGATTGCCGTGTTGGGCGCGCGCACGAAAGACCTGCTGATTTTGGAACCCGAAATGAAAGCCCTGTGCGACCGCACCGTCAGCACTACGGACGACGGTTCCTACGGAATGAAAGGGATGGTGACGGACGCCATCCAAAAGCTGTATGACGAAGGCGAAAAAATCAACGCCGGGTTCATCATCGGTCCGATTCCGATGATGAAGTTCACCTCCCGCCTGATGGACAAGCTGGGGATGGAACCCCACGCCAGCTTGAACCCCATTATGCTGGACGGCACCGGAATGTGCGGGTGCTGCCGCGTGACGGTGGAAGGCAAAGTGCGCTTTGCGTGTGTGGACGGCCCGATGTTCCCGTCTAAAACCATTGATTTTGACGAGCTCATCCGCCGCACCAGCGAGTATCGCCCGCAGGAAGCGGAAAGTTTAAAGCTCTATCAAAAGGACCACGTTTGCAAGTGCGGTCTGCACTGATAAGCCAAACCCTATAAAACAAAAGCCCGCCTGCCGGCGGGCTTTTTTATGGGCAAAAGGCGTTTGTGTATTGCAGGCGTCCGCGGGCAAATCCGCACGGATAAGATTCCTGATTCCGCAAGCAGAACGGAATGTTGCGGGGCCAAAAGGGCATAAAAAACCCCGGGCGGGTAGCCCGGGGTAAGAGAATTAATACGCTTCTGCCGGAACAGCCGGAATGGATTCGGCTGCGGCGGGATCCGTTTGCGGGGCAGCGGTGGAGTCATCCGCGGCCGGCTCTTGCGGAACGGGTGCAAACGAGGATTGTGTGTTGTCCTCGGGAACCTGTTGGCCTTCTGGGAAGAGGTCTTGCGCTTCCGGCACGTCAAAGTTGTATTCCTCCTCCTGCACGGCATTTTCGTTTAACAGTTCGCTCATCCGGGAAAGTTCAATGACAAACTGGGTCCATTTCTGGTTGT
Source organism: Candidatus Avelusimicrobium gallinaceum (assembly GCA_944324965.1). Lineage (GTDB taxonomy): Bacteria > Elusimicrobiota > Elusimicrobia > Elusimicrobiales > Elusimicrobiaceae > Avelusimicrobium > Avelusimicrobium gallinaceum. The sequence goes on along the minus strand of CALUYH010000019.1, from coordinate 11,159 downwards.
ATTCCTGGTAAACGCCCATGGCTTTTTGGTCCTGTACCTGCGGGTCTTCCTTCGTGCTGAAGACCGCCATGATGGCATTTAAGTACTCCTGGAAGAAGCGTTTTACTTCGGGGAGGTACGCTTCCCATTGCGGAACGGAGAACGCTTCCAGGTAGTAATCCCGCGTTTGTTGGATGCTGGTTGTCCAGGCATCGCGCGTGTGGGCGCGGAATTCCTCTACCATAGCATCGTAAGCCGCTTGCTGCTGGGCCGCTTGCTGTTGGTATTGCTCGGCCTGTTCCTGCGCCACTTTGTTTTGTTTCAATTGCGCACGGTTCAGCTGCACGCGGTAGTCCGCTTGCTGGTAGAGCAATTTGTCCTGATCGGACACGAAGGACATATGTCCCAGCCCTTCCGGCAAGTAATGGCGGGCCAGCAGAATCGGGAAGGTGATTAAAGCGCCTTCGCTGGTTTCGCGCATCGTAGATTTGACGCCGTCAAACGTGCTCATCTGCGGGGTGCCTGTTACATTGGCTTTTCCACCGGACAGAGCTTGCATTTCCAGTTCGTCCTGTTTCAATTTTTCCGGGTCAAAGGTATCGCCAAATTGTTTTTGTTCGGCCAATTGTTCATCCGTGGCGGTTTTTTCCAACCACGATTTCTGCAGCGGGTAGACGCCCATATCCAACCCGGCCCACGCGCTGAAGAAAATCATATTGGCCAAGAACCCGCCGCCGTTGATACCTCGCACCGGCCAACCTCTCCAGAAGCGGGTGTTGCTCATCAGCGCTTTGCCCATCGGCATACCAAAGCGCCAGTTGGTGCCCGCTTCGGCCCAGAAGTTTTTGTTGGGCACGTATTTGGGCAACAGGTAACGGCTGATGCCTTGGCGGTCCACCGTTTTAAAGAAGTGGTTGATGAGTTCCGGCTGCCATTCGTTGGACGTCACTTTGCTAAGCGGCATCTTGATGGCGTTCTGCAACTGGGCCGGATCCACCAGGTTTTGGGTGGTTTTGGGCGTGATGTATACTTCGGGCAGTTTTTCCCAAGCCAGGGGGTTGCCCGGAGTGCCAAAACGCGTGCTGTTCCACCAGGTAACCGTTTCCGTTTCGGTCATAAACGGTTCGCCCGCTTTTACCGGCGCCCGCGAAGAACCCGGCGCGAGCACTTTGTTGGACATCGTTTGGAAGCTGGGGGTCTTAATCGGCACCCACACGTCAAAGGCGCCGTTTTTGGCCGCCTGGTTCATGGCGTTGGTCAGCAACATTTCCTGAAACACCGCTTTGCGGGTGACGTAGTCAAAAAATTGCGGATAGGCGTGCTCGGCCGGGTTTTGGACCGACTGGAAACTCGCGCGCAGTTTGCGCCAATCGTCCCAGCTGTGGATGCCGTTTTTCAACGGGGAATTGGATACATCCACAAAACCTTGTACCGTTTTAAAGCCGGGCGTAGCCTGCTGGAAGTAGAACCCGTCAATCGTCGGCGGTTTGATGCCCAGCCAGCGTTTGGGGTTCCAGCGGGAGTATTTGCCCTGCAACATGCGGTTGCCGGTAACCACCTGGGAAGCCACTTTCGGCGCCGCCTCGGCCGTTTGCCCCGCCGCTTTGGCGGTCGGCACGACGCGCTGCGCGATTAACGTAACGCCGTTTTTGGATAAATTCTTGGCCAAGTTGGCATACAGGATGCCCTTTTGAATTTCGGCGTTAAAAGCCATTTGGCTGCGGCCTGCGCGGGCCAGTTTGGCGGCTTTGCGCGCTTTGGGGAGCGCGGCGATGGCGCCTTTGGTCGTGCGGAACGCAGTGCCCAACCAGGAAAAGATTTGTCCGCCGTATACCCAGAAAATCGCATTGCCTACGAACGAGGCAAACTGCCCGCCGTATTCAATATCCACCTTACGGGCGTTTAATTTGTTGTTCAACTGCATTTCAATCCAGTTGCCCTTGGAGTCGCGCCCAAAGCCGCTGGAAATGATGACTTGCCCATTGTCCAGTTGGAACATATGCCCTTGGTTGATGGGCAGCAGGCGCGGGATAGAGCCCTTGGCGTTTAACACGAGCGGTTTGCCTTCTTTATCCACCGGCGAAAGGGTCGTCATCCCCGAGGCTTGCGCGCGGCGGGCGTCCCATTTCAAATCATCGTTGGCAAAACCGTTGTAGATGTAGGCCAATTTGTCGGCCAGCGCTTTCATTTGTTCGGAATCCAGGCCGTAGTCTTCCATCGCCAGGTAGTGGGTGCGCGTAAGCGGCGCATACAAATCCACCGTGCGCTGGGCAAACAGTGTGCGGTATTTTTCGGCGTTCGGATCGGGCGCGTTGCAGCGGACGATTACGTTGTATTTAGGCGCCGTGGCGGAATCGGGCGTGCATGTATTTGCACCATACAGCAGGCTGGCTGCTTCCAGCGCAAAGATGCGCGTGGGCAGCGAGTATTTTTCCGGGTCGGAAAAATCTTTCAGCATTTCTATCACTTGCGGCCACACGTCCGAATCGGTCATGTATTTGGTATTTTCAAACGTGGTGGTAAAAATGGAGTTCAGCACCGCGCTGTACTGCTGCATAAATTTGCCGGATTGCACCTTGCCCGTCAGCTTGGAGCGTTCGGGGCCTTTGTCAAACAGTTTGACGATTTTTACCAGCTGCTGCGGTTTGACCAACAACGCGTACGTCGTGGCGTAGTCCGCCAGCGTCATCAACATTTGGTATTCGCCTTCGCCTTCCTGCGGGTTTTTGGCTTTTAAGGCAGCCAGTTCGCTTAAAAAGGTACCGTTCATTTGCTGATAAATTTCGGGCGGCAGGGCAACAGACGGGCTGGCTATGCGCTGGGCGGTCATGGTCAGCTGGTTGTCGTGCTTGCGGGAAAAAGTCACTTTGTCGGTCGCAATCTTGTTGCTTTGCGGAATCATCAGCGGGTCCTGCTGTTGGGTTTTTACGTAATAGTTGTGCATTTTCCACATGGCAATACGCAGGGAACCCACGGCCATGATGGTTTGCAGCGAAACCAGCGCTTTGGGGGAAAGTTTATTCAAGCGGTACATCGTGCGCAGCTGGGCAAAAGGCAAAAATACGTCCAGCTGGACTTTGGTCGCTTCGTCCAGATTCATCAGAATCGCATCCACCGTGTTGCCCAAAATTTCGCTGGCGTAGGTGATGCTTTGCAGGTTGACGTCCGCCGGAGAGAACGGGTCAATGTAATCCACCAACACATCCAGGGTTACTTCGTTTTTGGCTACGAGTTGGAGCACTTCGTTCTTTTCCATCGTTTTGGCCGGATACGCGCGCGGCGCAACATACGTGGAAACGGCTTTGTGGGTCATCTGGTCTTGGAGCATTTGGTCGCGTTTTTTGCGTTGCTGTTCCCGGGCGTATTTTTGATCCATCAATTGGTGCAGGCGGACAATAGCATCTTTTTGGGCATAAACGTCATCGGCGGAGAACATATCTTCCACCGCTTTTTCAATGTTTGCATCCAAATTGTTGGCCAAGGTGTTTTTTACGCCTTGCTCAATGCCTTTGTGGATGGCCTCTTTGTCTATGGCCATTTGCTGGGCCCACGCCCCCGGAGCGGGAGCCAGGCAGTTAAACAAGAACACGAACGCCAATACGCGACAGAAAAACGATTGCATATAACTCTCCTTGTAACCCACGTAGATGTTTTATCCTTATTATATTGTATCGTTTTTTCGGCACTTTTCCAGGGGCCAAAGGTCCTATGCACCCAAGCGAAAGGGCCTACCCGCAGGTAGGCCCTTTCTGGCTAAAGACGGTGGGTTTACAGCAACTTGGAAGCCAAATCCGCCAGGTGGCTGCGTTCCGTTTTGGTAAACGTGATGTGCCCGTGGCTCTTTTGGCCTTTCAAGCGGTCCACCAGGTACGTTAACCCGTTGGACTCTACGTCCAGGTACGGCGTATCAATTTGATACGGGTCCCCGGTGACGACGACCTTCGTCCCTTCGCCCGCGCGGGTGAGGATGGTCTTCATTTCGTGCGGGGTGAGGTTCTGCGCGTCGTCCACAATCATATACTGGCCCGGCAGCGAGCGCCCGCGCATGTGCGTGACGGACGCGATTTCAATTTTGCCGCTGTCCAGGAGGTAATGGGCTTTTTCTTCGCCTTCGTCCGGGTTTTTGCGGTCCGCCAGGAAGGCCAGGTTGTCGTAAATGGCGCCCATCCAGGCTTCCAGTTTTTCTTCCTTGGTGCCGGGCAGGAAACCCAAATCTTTGCCTACGGGCACGATGGAGCGGCACACCACCAGGCGGCGGTAGGCATTTTCGTCCAGGGTGCGCTGCAGGCCCGTGGCCAGCGTAATGAGCGTTTTGCCGGTGCCGGCCGTACCCACCAGGGTGACGATATCCAAGCTGTCATCCAGCAACAGCTCCATGGCAAAGCGTTGTTCTTTGTTTAACGGTTTGATGCCCCACGCCACCGGCTCCTGCGAAGACAGCGGCCGCAGCACAAATTCCGCCCCGTTGGAAATGCGCCCGATGGCGGATTTTTTGCTTCCGTCGGACGCTTTTAAAATAATGAACTCGTTGGGAAAATAGACGTTGGGGTCCATCGGCAGTTTTTTGTCGCGGTAGAAGGCGTCAATTTGTTCGGACGGCACTTCCAGTTCCGCCACCCCGGTGTAGAGTTCGTCCACATTCACTTTGTCCGTGGTGTAATCTTGCGCGGCCAGGCCCAGCGCGTCGGCTTTCAGGCGCATATTGATGTCTTTGGTCACCACGATGACCGGCGCCGTATTCTTTTTGTACGAGCTTTCTTTTTTGCTTAGCGTGTAGGCAATGTTTAAAATGGAGTTGTCCGCCTTGTTAAACGCCAGCGACTGCGGCAGCATATTGGGCTTGTCCAGCTCAATTTTTAATATGCCGCCTTTGGGCAGTTTAACGCCTTCGTTTAACCGGCCGTTTTTGCGCATTTCATCCAGCGTGCGCGAAACCATACGGGCGTTTTTGCCGCGGGTGTCGCTTTCGCTCTTAAAGGAGTCCAGCTCCTCAATCACGGCCATGGGGATAATGATGTCGTTATCCTCAAAGGCGTGCAGGCAGTTCACGTCGTGTAATAGAACGTTTGTATCCAAGATGAATGTTTTTTTCATAATGCGCCCCTTGTATGTTCCGCCGGGAGGCGGGTCTTTTTATAGTATAGCCGCTTGGCGGGGTTCGTCAAGGCCTTCTTCAGACGGGGCCCCGTCGTTGTGCATATTTTAGCATTAATTGCTATAAATATATATATGAAATATCTTTGCATACACGGACACTTTTACCAGCCCCCGCGCGAAAACGCCTGGCTGGAAGAAATTGAAATCCAGGACAGTGCCGCCCCGTACCACGATTGGAACAGCCGCATCTGTGCGGAGTGCTATTCCCCCAACACCATGGCGCGCGTGCTGGACGGAAATAAAGATTTGATTGATTTAACCAACAACTACGCCCGCATCAGTTTTAACTTCGGGCCGACGCTTTTGTCGTGGATGGAAAAACACGAGCCCGAAGTGTACCAGGCCATCCTGGAGGCCGACCGCCTGGGGCAGGCACGCTTTGGCGGGCACGGCGGCGCCATTGCCCAAGTATACAATCATATGATTTTGCCCTTGGCCAACGCGCGCGATAAAGTGACGCAGGTCAAATGGGGTATTGCCGATTTTACCAAACGCTTCGGCCGCAAGCCGGAAGCCATTTGGCTGGCCGAAACCGCCTGCAATACCGAAACCTTGCAGGTACTGGCCGATGAAGGAATGAAGTTCGTCATTTTGGCGCCCGGGCAATGCAAACGGGTGCGCAAAATCGGCGAAGAAAAATGGCAGGAAGTCGGCGCCGGGGTGGACCCCAAGCGCGCCTACCGTTGCAATTTGCCCAACGGGAAAAACATTGCCCTGTTCTTTTACGACGGGCCCATTTCGCAGGGGATTGCGTTTTCGGATACGCTTTCTTCCGGCGAAAAATTTGCCGCCCGCCTCTTAAGCACCTACAACGCCGGGGACGAAGCCCAGCTGATGCACATTGCTACCGACGGGGAAACCTACGGCCACCACCAAAAATTTGCCGAAATGGCCCTGGCGTACTGCCTGAAAAAAGTGGAAGAAACGCCGGATGTGGAGCTGACGGTTTACGGTGAATTTTTGGCCAAGTATCCGCCGCAGTACGAAGCGGAAATTGTGGAAAATTCCTCCTGGAGCTGTTTCCACGGGGTGGAGCGCTGGCGTGCCAACTGCGGGTGCAATTCGGGCATGAAACCCGGCTGGAACCAAAAGTGGCGCGGGCCGCTGCGCGACGCGCTGGATTTTGTGCGCGACGAAATGATCAAAACGTTTGAAAACGTCGGCAAAGAGTATTTCAAAAACCCGTGGGACGCGCGCAACGATTACATTGATTTGGTGTTGGACCGCTCTTTGGATGCCCAGCACCGGTTCTTTTTAAAACACGCCACGGAAAAAGCCTGGAACGACCGCCCCAAAGCGCTGATGCTGTTGGAAATGCAGCGCAACGCCATGCTGATGTACACCAGCTGCGGGTGGTTCTTTGACGAAATCAGCGGGATTGAAACCGTGCAGATTATGCAGTATGCCGCCCGGGCGATGGAATTGAACCGCGTGATTAGCGGGACGGATTTGGAGCCGGCGTTTATGGAAAAACTGGCCGACGCCCCCAGCAACATCAAGGAACTGAAAAACGGGGCCGTGGTGTACGAGCGTTACGTAAAACCGCAGGTAATGCCGATTGAAAAAATCGCGCTGGAACACGTGGTTTCTATGCTCTCGGACGATACGGTCAACCCGCAGAAAGCCTACGAATGCGACGTGCTTTCCTACGAGCCGCAAAAGCTGGCGGCGCCCGGGTTCCGCTTGTGCTACGGGGACATTACGCTCAAATCCCGCACGACGCTGTTGGAGCGCAAAATGCAGTTTGCCGTCTTCCAGCAGGGCGCGGTGGATTTTGTCTGCGCCGCGGGGGACGACGGCTCGCTGGACCGCAACACGGTGTTTGCCAAGATGGAAGAATTCTTCCATACGGGCAAGTGCGAAGAATGCGCCGCCTACATTCGCCAGGCCTTCCCCAAACAATATCCGTTGGTATCTATGTTCCAGGACGTGCGCCGCAAAGTAATGGACTCCGTGCTGCACAAAATGAACGAAGAAACCGACCACAAATTTACGGAAGTGTTTGAACGGCAGTACCCCGTGGTGCGCGGGCTGCAGCTGATCGGCGCGCCCATTCCCAAACCGTTTTTGACGGTGGCGGAGTTTGTGCTGTCGGAAGATTTAAAGGCCGAATTCCGCGCGGCGGATGTGGACGTAAACGCCGTGGAGGAATTGATGGAAGACGTAAAAACGCTGGGGCTGGACGTATCCAAAGGCACGGTGCGCGACGCCGTGACCGAAAAACTGACGTTTTTGTCCTTTGCGTTCGCGCGCAATCCGTCCGACAATGCGGCCGCACTGAAATTGGTGGAATTTTTAAATTACGCCGATATCTTCGGCTTTGTGCCCGATACCGTGCGCGCGCAGGAATTTGTGTTTTTGGGGCTTCGCTCGCTGGGTGAGGAGGCCAAAAAGAAGGACATCCTGCGGGCGTTGGCACGCAAGCTGAAAATTGCGCTGTAACGAGAACCCATCTAAAAAGCCCCGGGAAACCGGGGCTTTTTTATGAAAGTTTTTTCAGAACGGAGCGGGGGGTGTTTTTCAGTTTGCGCTTGGCCAGCGGCTCGCCTTGTTTGGCGGCGCGCAGGTAATAGCGCAGGGCGGTTTTTTCGTCCTTTTCCACCCCGATGCCTTTTTCGTAGAAGTGGGCCGTAAGCGTTTGGGCCAGGGGGCTGTTGTCCTCGGCCGCGGCTTTCAGAATGCCAAAGCCTTTGGCGGGGTCGGCCGCAATGCCGATGCCCTGCACGTAACACAGGGCCAGGTTCACGCGGGCTTCAAAATCGCCCAGCGCGGCGGCCATTTGATACCAGTAAAAGGTCTTTTCCGGGTTGGGGTCGCAGCCGTGCCCGGCGTTGTACAGCCCGGCCAGGGCGTTCATCGCGGGGATGCTGCCGTTTTTGGCGGCGGTATCAAACCAGTTTAAGGCTTGGGCGTAATCCTGCGGGACGTGCTTGCCCCGATAGTAGCACAAACCCAGCTGATATTGGGCTTTGGCGTCGCCGGCGGAGGCTTTGGCCAGCAGGTCTTTAAACGGGTTGCGCGCGTGCTTGTGCAGGAAAAACAGCGCAACTGCCAAAATAAAAATAATTGCCAGTCCTGTGCGGGTTTCTATCCATTCCATTTTGTATTCCTCGCGGGTCCGCTTGAGCGGGCGGGACCTCATCCTCGTATTATTTGGTTTGCACCAATTTGCGGTTTGCCAAGAGGTAGACTTCGTCCGCGTATTCGGTGGCGTGTGCGTCGTGCGTGACCATCAAAATCGTCAGCCCCTTTTCGCGGCTCATCCGGGCAAAGTCCCTAAATACTTGTTCTTTGCGTGCCGCATCCAGGTTGCCGGTGGGTTCATCCGCCAGCAACAGGGGCGGATCGTTGCGAAGGGCGCGGGCAATGCTGGCGCGCTGCTTTTCGCCGCCGGATAAATCGGCCGGCAGCTTGTGGCTGATAGCGCCTAAGCCCAAATTTTCCAATAGTTGCTGGGCCTTTTGCGGGTTGGGTTTGCTGCGCATAAAAGCGGGCATATCCACGTTTTCCAAAAGGGAAAATTCGGGCAGCAGTCCGTCGAATTGAAATACAAATCCCATTTTTTTAAGCCGCAGGGCCGAGCGGGCCGTTTCGCTTTTCATTGCGGTAATATTTTGCCCGTCTACGCGGATAGTGCCGGAAGTGGGTTTATCCAGCATCGCAATCAAATTTAAAAGCGTACTTTTGCCCGAACCGCTGGGCCCCAAAAGCACGGTGAATTTGCCGCGCTTGATGGTGAGCGTGACGTCTTCCAACACGCAAAGGTTTTCGTCCCCTTGCCCGTAAATTTTGGTTAAGTGTTCCAGTTCAATCATATTATCCGTACCGTATGGCGTCCGTGGGGTGCACGCGGGAGGCTTTTACTGCCGGATACAACCCCGCCACAAAGCAAATTAAACAGCTGCCGCCTACCACAGCCACAATATCCCACAGCTGCATACGCACAGGGACTTTGGTTAAATAGTAAATATCGCCGGGCAGTTCCACAATGTTAAACGTGGCGATAATCCAGCACAGCAAGCACGCCAATAATAGCCCCAGCACAATGCCCAACCCCGCAATGACCATGGCTTCCCACATAAAAATTTTGCGTATCATACGCGGGCTGGCGCCCATGGCGCGCATGATGCCAATGTCGCGCAGTTTTTCGGTTCCGAGCAAAATGAGGTTGCCGGCAATATTTAAAGAAGCTACGCCGATAATTAAGAATAAAATAATAAACATCATGGTTTTTTCCAATTTTAGGGCGGCGTAAAGAGTGCTGTTCATTTGGGCAAACGTGCGTACGGAGTACCCGTGGCCGATGGTATCGCGGATTTGTTCGGCGGCTTGGTCGGCGTCGTTAATGTTGTGGAGTTTGACGGCGATACCCGTGGTGCCTTGATGCAGGCCCAAAAAATCGCTGGCGTGATTTAAAAGCGTATAGGCGATGGTGTTATCAAATTCGTAGTATCCGGTGCGCAACAACCCGCTTACACGGAATTTTTTCATTTTAGGAAACATTCCCGCTGAAGTGGAAATGGACTGGGGGGAAATCAGCACCACGTCGTCGCCGATATCGGCCCCTAAATTGGCGGCCAGTTCACTGCCCAGCACCAAGGGCGGCGGGGCGTCCTGCGGCCAATCCGGGGTGAAGGAGCCTTCTTCCACCGAGTCGGCCAGCGTATTGATTTTTTTCTCTTGTTCCGGGTCCAATCCGCGCACAATAAGCCCCACACTTTGCCCCGCGTAGGTGATAATTCCTTGCCCGTAAATATGCGGTGCGGCGGCTTCCACCAGCGGCAGTTGTTCCACCAGCTGAATGTTTTTTTTGTAGGTTTGTTCGCTCATGCGGCCAAAAATAAGGATATGGCTTTGGGCTCCGATAATTTTATCTTTGATATCGGTTTGAAATCCGTTCATAACGGATAAAGTGGTAATAAGCGCAGCGACCCCCACGCTGACGCCCGCCACGCCAATAAGGGTGGTGATAAAGGCAAACAGCCCTTGGCGGCGGGTTAAATAGCGCAGGGCGACAAATCGTTCAAATTTCATAGAAATATTTTACCTTATATGGAGCAAATTGTCCCGCACGCGCTGGAAGTGGAAAAACAAAACCTATCAAATGCTTTTGGGTTGCAAATTCCTGCCGGCGGCGGAAACCTTTTTTTCTTGGTAACGCCTTGATAGCGTTTTAAGAGCCAATAACTGGAAAGAAGTCTGCTGTGAGCAGACAGGAGATTGTTAAGAATTTCCCTGGGGTTGTTTTGTTTTTTTTTTTTGATAAATTTGGATTATGAATCAAATTTTTCAAAAAAGAGGGACCGGCCTTAAAAACTCCGGATTTACGCTAATAGAGCTCCTAGTGGTGGTTTTAATTATCGGTATTTTAGCAGCCATTGCACTGCCGCAATATGAAAAGTCGGTAGCTAAAACACGGTATGCTTCCTTGTTGCCTATAACAAAAGCTATGAAGGATACGCAAGAAGTGCTATATTATGCCAACGGAACTTATAATTTGCCTTCTTCGCTGGAAGACAGTGGCGTGGCGGGTGTTTTCCCGGCAGATTGTGTTTTTGGCAATCAGCAAGTGCAGTGTGGTGATACTACCTATAAGTTTGAGCCGGGCGGTGTAGCCGGTTGGACACACGATATGGGATATTATATGGCATATGATCATTCTTCTACACCAAACCGCAAAGAATGTTGGGCGAATGTTCACAGCCGGCTGGCGAATAATTTGTGTACGAGTATGGGAGGGCAGTACTTTACTACTTTTGCCGGGTCAACGCAGAAATATGTGCTTCCATAAGCGAATGTTCACAATGGAAAACCCCGCTCTTTAATGAGCGGGGCTGATAACGAAAGCACTGACTTGTTTACTTCTCTTCTTTTTCTTCCAGCTTTTTAAGCGTGGGGAACAAGATAATTTCGCGGATAGAGTCTTGGCCGGTCAGCATCATTACAATGCGGTCAATCCCAATCCCCATCCCGCCGGTGGGCGGCATACCGCTTTCCATCGCTTCAATATAGTCAGCATCCAA
>CALUYH010000018.1 GCA_944324965.1 Candidatus Avelusimicrobium gallinaceum | reverse complement strand
GTCGCCATACGCGATGTGGTGATGTTTCCGGGGATGTCGCTTCCGCTTTCGGTGGACCGCGAAAAATCCATCGCGGCGGTGGAGTTAGCGCTCAACACGCCGGAGAAGTATATTTTGGCGGTTTCGCAAAAGAATGCGGAAATTGAGGACCCGAAAGAGTCCGACATTTACCATTTTGGGGTGATTGCCCAAATTACCCAAAATTTAAAAATGCCCGACGGCTCTATGAAAATTTTCTTGCAGGGCCTGGCCCGGGCGCGCGTAACCAAACTGGAGATGAACAGCATCACCGGTTCGTGGTTTGCGACGGTGGAATATATTGAAGAGGAAGAGGACGACTCCCCGGTGGTGCAGGCGCTGATGCGCAAAGTGCTTGACGAGTTTGACCATTATGCCCGCGTGTCGCACCGGATTGCCGTGGAGGGGGTTTCTTTCCTGCGCCAGATTAACGACCCGTCCAAACTGGCCGATACGGTGGCTTCCAATATGCTGGTAAAAGCCGCCCAACGCCAGGAAATTTTGGAAGCGGTGCATATTAAAGACCGCCTGGAAAAAATCTTAAAGCTCATCACCAGCGAAGTGGAAATTTTGGGATTGGAAGAAAAAATCCACTCCAAAGTCCGCGCGCAGATTGAAAAGAACCAAAAAGAATACTATTTGAATGAGCAAATGAAAGCCATTCAAAAAGAACTGAGCCAAAAGGACGATTTCCAGAAGGAATTGGACTCGCTGCGGGCCAAAATCAAAAAGAACGGCCTGCCGCCGGCTGCCAAAGAAGCGGCCGAAAAAGAAGTGGACCGCCTGGCCAAAATGGCTCCGTTCTCGCCGGAGGCCACGGTGTCGCGCACGTACCTGGATTGGCTGGTGAATATGCCGTGGAACAAAACCACCGAGGACGTACTGGACCTGAAAGAAGCCAAAAGAATTTTGGACGAGGACCACTTTGGCCTGGAAAAACCCAAAGAACGCATTTTGGAATACCTGGCCGTGAACAAGCTGACCAACTCGCTGCGCGGGCCGGTGCTGTGCTTTGCGGGTGCGCCGGGCGTGGGCAAAACGTCTTTGGCTAAATCCATTGCGCGGGCCTTGGGGCGCAAATTCGTGCGTATGTCGCTGGGCGGCGTGCGTGACGAAAGCGAAATCCGCGGCCACCGCCGGACGTATATCGGCTCTATGCCGGGGCGCATTATCCAGGGCATCAGCAAGGCCAAAAGCTCCAACCCGGTGTTCTTGTTGGACGAAATTGACAAGATGGGTTCGGATTGGCGCGGGGACCCGGCGGCTGCCTTGTTGGAACTGTTGGACCCGGAACAGAACAAGGAATTTACCGACCACTTTTTGGACGTGCCGTACGATGTTTCCAAGGTGATGTTTATCACGACGGCCAACTCGCTGGCCAACATTCCCAGCACGTTGCGGGACCGCTTGGAAATCATTGATTTTGACGGTTACACCGAGTACGAAAAACACGACATCGTGGACAAATACCTCCTGCCCAAACAGATGAAAATGCACGGCCTGAAGGAAGGCCAGCTGGAAGTAACCCACGACGCGGTGGCCCTGTTAATGCGCGAATACGTGCGCGAAGCGGGGGTGCGCAACCTGGAACGCGAAATCGGTTCCTTGTGCCGCAAAGCCGCCAAGATGATTGTGGAAGGCGCCAAAAAAGTGACCGTCACGCGCGAAAATCTGCACGATTTCCTGGGCGTGCCGCGGTATTCCAACTTTGCCACGGAAGAAAACGGCGTCGGTATCGCCACGGGGCTTGCCTGGACGAGCGTGGGCGGCGAAACGCTGTCCATAGAAGCCACCAAGCTGCCCGGCAAAGGCCAGCTGATTTTGACGGGTATGCTGGGCAACGTGATGAAGGAATCCGTCCGTGCCGCCTTGACCTATGCCCGCAGCCGCGGTTATGGCGAAGGCATCGACTTTGACAAGACGGACTTCCACATCCACTTCCCGGAAGGGGCCGTGCCGAAAGACGGGCCTTCCGCCGGCAGCGTAATCACCACCGCCTTGACCAGCTTGCTTACGGGCCTGCCCGTTAAAAAGCACCTGGCAATGACGGGCGAAGTGACCATCACGGGCCGCATTTTGCCGGTGGGCGGCATTAAGGAAAAATTCCTGGCCGCGTACCGCGAAGGGGTAAAAACCATTCTCTACCCGCACACGAACGAAAAAGACGTTTCCGAAGTGCCGGAACGCGTGCGCAAGGAGATGACGTTAATCCCCGTCAAACATATGGACGAAGTGCTCCCCTTGGCGCTGGAAGGCTGGACGGAATTTGCGGCCAAATTGGCCAAAAAAGCCAAACACAAAAAGTCCGCCAAGCACAGCAAAGCGGCCAAACATACGGTTAAAAAGGCGTCCGTATCCCGCGCCAAAAAAGCGGCTAAAACCGTCCGCAAGGCGCACGCCGTAAAACCGGCCAAGAAAGCGGCCAAACCCGCCAAAAAGGCCGTTTCGGCCCGCAAAGCCAAGGCCAAGAAAGCGGCTAAACGCAAATAAGTATCTGCTGGTTTATTCCAGGCCCCGGGGGTTACCCGGGGCCTTTTTTATGTCCGGGTGTTGCTTTTGTAAGAGGTTAAATTCTACACTATATCATATTATCCTTGGGAAATAGAGCTATGCTAAAAAATAAAATCATCCGCAATTTACTTACTGGCCTTATTTTTGTCACTATTGCCGCGGGGCTGGTGGCCCGCTTTACGCTGCTTACGATGTCGTTTGAATACGACGAACTGTTTACCGCCGTTACGACGGACCCGACGCTTTCGCTGGGGTGGATTTGGGTAAACTGGCTGGTGCCGGACGTGCATCCGCCGCTTTACAATGTGCTGTTGTGGCTGTATAACCATTGTGTGCCGTACGGGCCGGAAGTGTGGCTGCGCCTGCCGAGCGCACTGTGCGGCGTGGGGGTGGTGGTATGCGGGTGGTTGCTGTTTCCGCGGTATTTAGGCAAAACGGCGCGGCTGATTTTTACGGCTTTGCTTGCTTGCAGTGAATATATGATTCTCTATTCCCAGCAGGCGCGCGCTTATGCGTGGGTGTTGCTGTTGGCGGTACCGGTTACTTTTATGTTTTTAAATATGTCCCGCCGGGTGTGGCACCGCAAAAACATTTCCCTTAAGCAATGGCTTTGGTTCGGCGGATTGTCGCTGGTGCTGGCGTGGAGCCACTACTTCGGCACGTTATTGGTGGGCATTTGTTATGTGCTGTTGTTTGTGCAGGCGTGGCGGTATAGACGTCCGCTCAAAATGTTCTGGCTGGTGCCGCTGGCGGTGGGCGTTTTATTCCTGCCGTGGCTGATTCCCAACTTTGTGGCGCAATTGCAGCAACAACGCTTTGAGGGATACAATTGGTGGGCCAACCGTGATATTTCTTTAAATTCATTCCGTGAATTTTTGGTATTTTTTTCCTTTTCAATGGTCGGCAGATGCGCCGCTGGCGTGTTGGGAATTGCGGCCATATGGGGGTGGATAAGACGCCGCAAAAAAGGCCTTTCGCGCGGGTACTCCCGGGAAATTTTCCTGCTGGCAGCCGTATTGGGCCTCGCGCTTGTATTTACGGCCGTTATTTCGTTTAAATTGTTTTTATTTATCGGACGGTATTTTACGGCTATGATACCGGCGGTGTTCCTCCTTTTTGCCTTGCTGGTAACGCCTTTGGTTCGGAAGAATAATTTATGGCGGATGGTTTTTCTGGTTTTAATCATGGCGGAAGTAATCACGTTTGGCAAACAAATAAAAGGCTTTTTGCACCCGTTTACTATGCCTGCCCGTATGATAGGTATGTTTTACCGCGATTTTTTTGCCGGGCGGGAGGTAATGGTGGTGCCGATAGAAGCGTTTCCGCCGCAGGCCATGCCGGCTATGTATGGCTTTTATATCAATAAAGTTTATGGTTTCAATGTACCGGTGATTGATTTGGTGCATATGAGTGACAAGGAACGCGATAAAGTGCTTGAACGGCACTGGAGCGCGTTTGTGTATATGCCCAATTGTGAGGAATGGAAATTGATGGAAATTTCTAAAAGATGGAAACGTAAAATCAATATCCTGG
This sequence comes from Candidatus Avelusimicrobium gallinaceum, assembly GCA_944324965.1. Lineage (GTDB taxonomy): Bacteria > Elusimicrobiota > Elusimicrobia > Elusimicrobiales > Elusimicrobiaceae > Avelusimicrobium > Avelusimicrobium gallinaceum. The sequence continues at coordinate 21,099 of CALUYH010000018.1, read as the reverse complement.
GCAATTTAGGAACTACATGTATGTTGACTTTCCAAAGGCCCGGCTCCTTTGAGGATACAACGCAACAGGACGCTCCTCAAAAAGGGCCTCAACCCTAACGCTTACAACACCGCCGGAGGACGCCTCCGGCGTTTTTTTTGCCCGGTATTGGGGCTTCCGCGCGGGCCGTTGCTTGTTGCTCCGGAGCCGTATTGGACAGGTCCTTTGCCGGGAAAGGTCCCTCCGCCGCTGGTTTGGGTGGCAGACCGGTTATAAGGGTGCACCGGCTATGTCGGCCCGCGGCAATAGGGTTGATTTGTTTTTTTTTGATAAATTTTGACTATGGAAAAATTTTATCAACAAACATTCCCGGCTCATCAAAACGCCGGATTTACGCTCATAGAGCTGTTAGTTGTCGTTTTAATTATTGGTATCTTGTCGGCGGTTGCTTTGCCGCAATATACCAAAGCGGTAGAAAAATCCCGCTCGGCCCAAGCGCTTACGCTGTTGCGTTCTTTTTATGAGGCGCAGCAGGTATATTATTTAGCCAACGGCGTTTATGCCTCCAAAATAGACGACTTGGATTTAGACATTTCTTGGACGGGAAATACCAAGTGGTATTCCGGTGCGACGGATACCAAATCCAACGGGGAATGGAGTTTGCAGATTAATCCCGCCTGGAAGGGCGTGTATGTCGGCCGTATCAACGGGGCTTACAAAGGCGTCGGGTTCTATACGGTGTATGACAGTAACGATGCCAACGGAGGGAAAATTATTTGTATGGAGCGTACCGCCAGCGGGCTTTCCTATTCGGGGGAGCAAGGTTCCTATTGCAAGAACATTATGAACGGACCCTATTGGCGGCAGGATAACGGATACCAATATAAATTAAATTAAGACGCACAGTGATAAAAACACCCCGGGTATTAACCCCGGGGTGTTTTTTGCGTAACGATTTAAAATTTAGGCTTTGGAACTGTCAAACGGACGTTTGTTGATGAACCGTTCCGATTGGTCTGTGGCCCAGTTGAGCTGTTTTTCCAATTCCAGGGCGGCGGATTCCATTTCTTCGTCCGAGTGCACGTATACGGCTTTACCGTACGTCAGCGCCGTCTTGCCAAACGGCAGGGGAACGCGCATTTTGTCCCACGAGCCCACTTTAATTTTGTGGCTTAACGCCGTGCCCACCGGCACAATGGGCAGGCCGGTTTTAAGCGCCAGGAACAAAATGCCGTGCTGCACTTTGTAGATGGGGCCGCGGGGGCCGTCCGGCGTGAGCATGGGGTGGTAGCCGGCTTCGGCAATGTTTTTCAGTTTAATGAGCGCCCGCACGCCGCCACGGGTGGTGCTGCCGCGCACGGCTTTCATCCCGAATTTGGGCAGGCAGCGCGCGATGTATTCCCCGTCGTCACTCAAGCTGATTAAAGCGCAAATTTTCTGCCCGCGGTACGGGTATAATAAAAACAGCTGTTGGTTGTGCCACACGGCAAAAATGTAGTTTTGGCCTTCTTTTTCAAAGCGGATGGCTTCTTCGGATTTGAACCAATAAATGCGGGTGGTCCAGCCCAAAAACACGGTGTACCAATAGGCCAGGGTGGAGCCGATAACGTGCTTCCAGGAAATTTTTTTCTTCTCAAGCGACGTGGGTTTAAACATTATTTTCTTCCTTTCTTGCGGTTTTTTTGCCACGGCACCAAAAACACGGTGCTGATACGGGGCGATAAGTGCCCGTCGGGCGTGGCGGATAAATCAATTTTTTCTGCGCTGAGCTTTTGCAAAATGACGGGCAGCGCTTTTTGGGCCAGGGTGCTTTCCAGCTTGACGGCTTCGCGCAGCAGTTTGGGCGCCGCCGCCGCGCCAAAGGGGGGAATATAGACAAATTGCAAATCCAGCGTTTCGCATTCTTCCTTTTGGGCTTGTTCCTTTACCAGCTCCGCCACAAAGGTTACGGCGCTTCTTAAAAATTCCAAGATAATTATCATCGCCACGGTTTTGCGGTCCTCGTTTTGAATCGCGTCCAAAAACGGGTCCAGCTGGGCGCCCAGCGTAACGGCGCAGGCGCTGAACATTTCTTTGTGGATGATGCTTTGCTCGTCCAGTTCCCAATGGGCATCCTGGTTAAATTCGTACACGACGCCCGGGTCCAGCAGCTTAAAAATGGCCAGGATAAACGCCGTCACTTCCGCCTCACTGGCAAAACCGGCGCGGCGCAAAAGGGGCAGCTCGCGCAAGAGTTTGCGCAAAATTTCGCGTTGGCGGGAAGGAATTTTAAAGCGTTTTATTTTACGCATAGCGTATCCTGTAAAGCGTTTTGCATAGAAGCCCGGCAATTTGCCGGGCGGCCGTGTAAAACGCCCGGCGGGACCTTGCCAGAAGGCCCCGCCCGGGTAAAACTTATTTTCTGTTGCGGCGCGTGCGTTTGATTTTGGTTACCGTCTTTTTGGGCGCGTAACCTTCCGCGGCGGCTTCTTCGCGTTTTACGGCGGCCGTTTGTTTTACGGCCGTTTTGTTGTACGCGGCTTGGCTGCCGTCGTTTAATTCGCCGTGCGTCCAGGTGTACACCAGGGGCGTGGTGAGCGCGATGGTGCTGTACACGCCGGAAATACAACCCACCAACATCGCAAACGCGAACGAGTTAATCACTTCCCCGCCGAAAGCGTACAAAATCACTACCGCAAAAATTACCGTAAGGGTGGTAATAATCGTGCGGGAGAGGGTTTCGTTGATGGAGAGGTTGATGAGCTCGCCGAATTTCATTTTCGGGTGCAGGTGGATGTTTTCGCGCATACGGTCGAAAATGACGATGGTGTCGTTAATAGAGAACCCGGCCACCGTCAGGAAGGCCGCTACGACCACCAGGTCGATTTCGCGCTGGGTGAGCGAGAACGCAAGCAGCATTACAAACAAGTCGTGGAACAAGGCGATTACGCCCGAAACGCCCCACAAAATGTTGCTGAAGCGGAACGCTACGTAGATGATGATGAACACCAGCGAGAGCAAAATAGACCACAAAGCGCGTTCGGTCATATTTTCGCCGACGGCCGGGCCCACGGAGTTCGTCATCAGTACCGTATAAGGCACGTTGAGCGTGTCCAGGGCTTTTTCGATACGGGCCTGTACGACGCCTACTTCGCTGGAGGTGCTTTTTTCGCTGATGGCGAAGGAATGATCGCCGAACGATTGCAGTTCGGATTCCGCACCCGTGGCGGAAAGCGCTTCGCGAATGGCGCTCATTTCTACGGGGGCGTCGAATTTTACCTGCACCATTGTGCCGCCGGTAAAATCGATACCCATATTGAATCCTTTCGTAAAGAAGCAAATCACGCCGCCGATGAGCACTAGCGCAAACAGCGTGTAGTAGACTTTTCTGTATTTAAGGAAATCAATGTTTGTTTTAGGAAGTAACTTTAACATCATAAACTGATCTCCTTGGTGTTAGAGGTAAGGATCAGCTCGTAAATGGCGCGCGTGACAAACACCGCGGTGAACAAGCTGACCGTCAAGCCGATGATTAACGTAACGGCGAACCCTTTGACCGGGCCGGTGCCAAATTGCAGCAAGCACGCACCCACGATGATGGTGGTGATGTTGGAGTCAAAAATGGCGGACCAGGCTTTATCGTAACCCAAGTTGATGATTTCGTAGACGGGTTTGCCCAGGAGTTTTTCTTCGCGCATACGTTCAATGATGAGCACGTTGGCGTCGATAGCCATTGCCAACGACAAAATCATACCCGCGATGCCGGGCAGCGTAAGCGTGGCGGAGAAATAGCTCATAATGGCAACCGTAAACAAGAAGTTCAGCAGCAGGGCGCAGTCGGCGATAAAACCGGCGGCTTTGTAGTAGATGAGCATAAACAGCAAAATCACCACTAACGCATAGAACGAAGCCGACAGGCCGGATTTAATGGAGTCTTCGCCCAAGGTCGGGCCGATGGTTTTCTTTTCGATCACTTTGACGGGGGCAGGCAGCGCGCCGGCTTTGAGCACAATGGAAAGCGAGCGGGCTTCTTCCGGCGTGAACGTGCCGGAGATGCGGCCGTCTTTGGTGATGCGGGATTGTACCACCGGGGCGGACTGAACCGTGTTATCCAACACGATAGCCAGCTGCTTGCCGATGTTGGCACCCGTGAGTTGGCCGAACTTGCGGCTGCCTTCGGCGTTAAAGCTGAAGGAAACTTCGGGGTAGCCGTTTTCGCCCATCATTACCACGCGGGCGTTTTCCAGGTCGGCGCCGGTGACGGGGGCGTTGTCGGTTACTACGCTGTAGCCGCCGTCCTTGTTGCGCATAATTTGGTAGCCTTCCGGCACCAATTTGGCAATTTCGGGGATTAAAATGCCGTTATCGTCAAACGGTTTTTCGGTGTTTTCGATTTTTTCCAGCGCTTTTTGGGCGGCGGTAGTATCGTTTTTAACGATGCGGAACTCCAACATAGCGGTTTTGCCGATGAGTTCTTCCGCGCGCTGCGGGTTGGATACGCCCGGCAGCTGCACCATAATCCACTTATCGCCCTGGCGGGTGATTTGCGTTTCGGCCAGACCGTATTGGTCAATGCGGTTGCGGATAATTTCCACCGCGCGGGCCATGGCTTCGTTAAGCGGTTCTTTGGCGCTTAATTTGGAAACATCCAGCTCCAAGAGCAGGCTGGAGCCGCCTCTTAAGTCCAGCCCCAAGTTGAGCATTCTTTTGGGGCGTTCGCCCAGCGTGTCCAGTTGTTCACGCTCGGCCAGCGGTTTGGAGTACCACTTGTAGTTGGGGTAAATTAAATACAAAGACCCCAGCAAAATGGCGATAATAAATCCCCATTTTACGGCTAACTTGTTAGACATTATTTGGCGCCTCCTTCTTGCGCAGCAGGTAACATATCTTTTGCGAGTCCTACGATGGCGGTTTTCAGCACGGTCAGTTTTACGTTCTCGGCGATTTTTACTTCAATCGCGTTGTCCTTAAAACCGGCCACGGTGCCGATGATTCCGCCGGGAATAATCACCTGGTCGCCTTTTTGCAATGCGTTTACCTTGGCCATCAGTTCCTGTTCGCGCTTCTTTTGGGAGCGCGCCGGCATAAAGATGACGATGAAGGCAAACACCATTAACAGCAGCCAGAAGAACATTCCGCCGCCTTGGGCAGTCGTTTCCATAGGTTACATCCTCCGGTTAAGAATAGAAATACACAAGTTATTTTAGCATATTTCCCGTCGTTTCGGGCGTCTGTGGAAAAAGCGTGTTTTTTTGTGTTGCGCACCCAACAAAAAGCCCGCCAAAAAAGCGGGCTTAAAAACTAGCGCGGGAAGGACGTCATCAGCCGGATAAGGGCTTGGTCCTGCGGGTTTGGGGAGTTTAGCTTGAGTACGCGGGTTCCTTCGTCCGTGGTGACGACGGCGTAGTCTTCCTTGATGTCAAACACGCTGCGGCGGGCGGACGCGTCAAACAGGCTGTGGCCAAAAAAGGCCTTGGGCGGCCGGATGTTTAACAGGTCCAGCACGGTGGGCGCAATGTCCAGCTGGGAAATCAGCCCGCTTTGGACAAGCGGTTTTTCAAGCGCGTTGCGGGTAATGATGATAAAGGGCAGGTTGTCAAACTCGGGCCGGTAGGGCTTAAAGAGCTTGTTGGTGGGCGTGTTGGAGTAGGAAGGATGGTCCGGCATAATCAGCACCAGGGTATTGTCGTCAAACAGGCCTTGCTCGTCCAGCTTGGCCAAAAAGCGTTCCACGTCCTGCCCAAAGCGCGCAAACGCACGCGGCAGGGTGGGCACGTCGTAAAATTCGGCGTCAATTTCTTCGTATTCCTGGCCCAGGTAATCCAGGCGGCCCAGCGGCACGTGCGAGTCCACCGTCAAAAGCGTCATAAACAGCGGCTCCTGTTTGTGCGCTTGCAGGTATTCGGCGGCGTAGTCAAACAGTTTGCGGTCGGTCAGGCCCCACCAATCTATATAATCTCTGTATTCCGGGCGGGTTTCAAAATACGTGGCGCCGATGACTTCGTCAAACCCCGCCTGCTTAAACAGCAGGTTTTCGTCCATATACGTTTCGTCCGCGCCGCGCAAAAACGCCGTGTGAAAGCCGTTCTTTTTAAGTTCTTTGACCAGCGACGCCGGGTAGCCGTTTTCAAACGCCAGTTCCGCATACGGGTGGGACGTAAAAATCACCGTCAGCCCGTACAGGGTGGAAAGCGTAACGTGCTGCAGCGAGGCGGACGGATATTTTTCCATCAGGTTGTCCAACGGGCGGCTGGCCTGCGGGGGGATATTGGGGTTAAAGCGGTGCAGGTATTTGTTGGAAAGCGATTCGGACGCAATCAAAATCACGCGCGTGTATTTTTTGCCCACGCCCGTATTTTGGGCGGAAAACACATTGTACTGCCGGGCGAGCTTTTCCACATCGGGCGGCAGGGTTTCTGCCAGCCGGGCTTGAGGACGCTTGGCCAGCAGGGCGTTTAGCGTATAGACGGGGGAGGGCGGAATCAAATAAGTGGTGTAAAAATTGTTGGGGGAAGAAAGCAGGTTGAGCGGGTTGCACACGTATAATAACAACAGCCCCGCCAGGCAAACGGCCCCGCGGTGCAGGGCGGTTTTGCGCGCGGCCGGCACAAAATAGCGCCGCACGGCAAACACACAAAAAAGCGCCAAGACCGCAAAGTACGAAAGCACGCGCCAATCGGTCAGAAAGGCGTAATCGCCGCCTTCCATCGTGTCCAGGTATTTGGCGCCGAAGCGTTCTTTAAAATACCACAAAAGCACCAGGTCGGCCGTTAAGGTTAAATAGTAGATAAACGCCAGCAGGGCCGTAAGCCATTTGTTTTTGACGCCCAGCAAGTTAAGCAGCGACAGCGCCGCCCCCAAAAACAAAAATTCGCAGACGAATTTTACGCTTTCGGCCGCCAAAAAGTTGGCCGTCGTCAGGCGCCCCAGCTGGTTCAAACCGAACAAACACAGCAAAAGCGCGGGGATAGAAAGGGTTAAAAGCAGTTTCCAATCGTTTTTAAAAGGGGAAAAAAGAAGTTTTTTAAGGGTAGTCATAGTCGTTTTGATACGTATCAATTTGATATAATTATTATATCTTAATTAAGGACCTTTGGCTCCTGGCCCGGTCGTTGTGGCCGGCAGGACCATAACGTAAATAAGTATGGAAAATAAGGAACTAGAAACCAAGCGCCACTCGTGCGCGCACGTAATGGCGCAAGCGGTGCAGCAGTTATTCCCCGGTACGAAACTCGGTATCGGCCCGGCTATTGAAAACGGATTTTACTACGATTTTGATTGCCCCCACCAGTTCACCCCCGAAGATTTAAAGGCCATTGAAGCCAAGATGAAAGAAATCATCAAAGCCCGCCAACCCTTTGAACGCAAAGAGATGAGCAAAGCCGAAGCGAAAGAATTTTTTACCAAACGCGGCGAAACCTATAAACTGGAACTGTTAGACGAATTGCAGGACGGGACGATTACCGTCTATATGAACGGCGACTATGCCGACCTGTGCCGCGGCCCGCACGTGGAACACACGGGCAAAATTAACAACTTTAAACTCACTACCATTGCCGGCGCCTACTGGCGCGGGGACGAAAAACGCCCCATGCTCCAGCGCATTTACGGCCTGTGCTTTGATACCAAGGACGAACTGAACGCCTACATCAAACAGCAGGAAGAAGCCGCCAAACGCGACCACCGCAAACTCGGCCCGGAACTGGACTTGTTCAGCATTGACGACAACATCGGCCCCGGCCTGATTTTGATGCACCCCAAAGGCGGTATGCTGCGCAAAATTCTGGAAGATTGGATTAAAGACCAGAACTTAAAACGCGGCTACGATTTGGTGGTCAGCCCGCACATTGCGCGCCTGCACTTGTTTGAAATCAGCGGCCACGCGGGCTTTTATGCCGACAGTATGTTCCACCCGATGGAAGTAGACGGCGAAAAGTACCAAATTAAACCGATGAACTGCCCCTTCCACGTGGAAATTTACAAAACCCACTTGAGAAGCTACCGCGACCTGCCCCTGCGCTTTTCCGAGCTGGGCACGGTGTACCGCTACGAACGCTCCGGTGCGTTGCACGGGCTCTTGCGCGTGCGCGGGTTTACGCAGGACGATGCACACATTTTCTGCACGCCCGAGCAGGTGGAAGACGAAGTCAAACAGTGCTTTGATTTTGCCATGCACATTTTCAAAACCTTCGGCTTTGAAAAATACGCCGTGGAACTTTCCACCCGCGACCCGAACCACCCGGAACATTTCACCGGCGACGTGAAAGATTGGGAACGCGCCGAAAACGCCTTGAAACACGTGCTGGAAGTGAACCACATTCCCTACACCACGCACGCGGGCGAAGCGGCCTTCTACGGGCCGAAGATTGATATCAAGGTGATGGACGCCATCGGCCGTTTGTGGCAGCTGTCCACCATCCAGTTTGACTTCAACCTGCCCCAGCGCTTTAACCTGGAATACGTCGCGCCCGAAGGACGCAAACGCCCCATTATGGTGCACCGCGCGATGTTCGGCTCCATTGAACGCTTTACGGGTGTGATTATTGAGCACTACGCCGGTTGGTTCCCGCTGTGGCTGGCCCCGGTGCAGATCAAACTCTTAACGCTGACGGACGACCAGATTCCGTTTGCCAAAGAAGTGTTTGCCAAAATGCGCGAAGCCGGCCTGCGCCCCGAATTGGACGTGCGGCCCGAAAAGCTGGGCTTAAAAATCCGCGAAGCGCATATGCAGCGCATTCCTTACACCGCCATCATCGGCGCCAAGGAAGCGGCCGAAGGCAAACTGACCATCCGCCTGAAAGGCGGCGAAAACACGCCCGCCCTGCCGGTGGACGAAGTCATCGCCAAGATGAAGGAAGAAGTAGCCACTTACAGCTTGACGAACCTGCTTAAATAGTTGGCTGTTTTACAAGCCCCGCTTTAACAGCGGGGCTTTTTTTGTATACAATAAAGGGTAAGCCGTAAAATTAAAGAGGGTTATCCAATGAAAAAACTGTTTTTCCTTATGCTCTTGCTTTGGGGCGCGGCGCCCGTGTGGGCGGCCGACGCGCCGAAAGCGCAAGAGCTTTCCTTGCGCGAGCAAATCGGGCAGACGATTATGCCCCGCGTGCTCATCGGGCAGCAAAAACCGTTCAAAAAAGCCGTGATAAACGGCGAAGTGACGGGATTTTTTATCAAGGCCAAAGAAGGCCTTTTAACGCAGCCCAAAATCACCGCCAAAAACCAAAAGCGTTTTATTGCCAAGCAACGCAAAAAACTGCTTAAAACCATCCGCGATTTAAACAAATGGGCCGCCAAAAGCCCGCACAAAATCCCGCTGTTATTGGCCATTGATTACGAAGGCGGCACGGTCACTTCGCCCATGTATTTGGGCCTCAAGCAAATGCCGTCCAACATGCTTTTGGCCGCCAGCGGGGACGAGCAAGTCGTGGCCGATATGTACGCCGCCCAAGCGCGCGAAGTCTTGCGGGCCGGCGCCAATGTGGCTTTCGGCCCGGTGACGGACGTCAACTCCAACCCGCAAAACCCCATTATCCAAACGCGCTCGTTTGGCGACAACGCCGCCCAGGTGGGCAAGTTTTCCGCCGCCGCGGTGCGTGCGCTGGAATCCAACGGCGTGCCCGCGTTTGTCAAACACTTCCCGGGGCACGGGGATACGTCGGTGGACTCGCACTACGCACAGCCCGTTACCGATATGCCCGCCGATGCGCTGTGGCAAACGCACATTTCCGCCTTTCAGCCGCCGGTGGACGCCGGCGTGACGGGCGTGATGAGCGCGCACGTGGTTTACCCGCAGGTGGACGCGGATAATTCGGCCATGTTCTCCACCAAAATTTTGCAGGATATTCTGCGCGGCAAAATGGGCTTTAAAGGCATTATTGCTACCGACGGCCTGGATATGGGCGCGGTAAAAGGCGTAAGCGTGGAAGAAATCGTGCGCCGCACCTATCACGCGGGCAACAACATCCTGCTGTTAAGCGGCGACGCCAAGGACGTCAAAACCGCCCGCACCTATCCCAAACGCGCGGCCGATTACGTGGTGGCAACGATTGCGTCCGACCGGCCGGAAGTGTCGGCCGAACACATCCGCGAGTCGGCCCAAAAAGTGCTGGATTTAAAAGCCCGTTTGGGCCTGTTTGACGACACCCGTGCCAACCCCGCCGAAGATACCGGGTTTGACGAAGCCTCCCGCCGTGCGGCCGAAGCCGGCGTGACGCTGGTGCGCGACGAGCAAAAACTCATCCCGCTGGGCGCGGACAAACAAACCGTTTGCGCGGCCTTCTTTGCGGACGGCATTTTCAGCACGCAAGTCAAAGCCTTTTCCGAGTATTTGCAAAACCGCGGCAAAACGGTCCGCTCCGTGTTTGCCCCGCGCACCCCGCAGGAAAATACCGAAGCCGTGGTTCGCGCCTGTATGACGGGGGCTGACGCCGTGGTGCTGGGCACGTCCCGCACGAGCGTAATGGACGAAAAACAATTTGCCCTGGTGCAAAAGCTCCTGCAAACCGCGCAGGAAAATAATCAGCCGGTGGCGTTGGTGTCGCTTTTGAACCCGTACGAAATTGCGCTCTACCCGCAGGCGCAAACGGTGCTGGCGCTGTACGGCCCCACGCAGTACGCGGCCGAAACGGCGGCCAAAATCCTGTTGGGGGACGCGCCCGCCAAAGGGAAATTGCCCATTGAATTAAAGTAAACGCAGTTTTTGTGCCAAACGCCCCGGGCCGACGGCTCGGGGCGTTTTTTTGCAACCGGGGGAAAAATCGTATCCTGTGGGGAGTGTTGCTTTTTGGGCGGGGAATTAATACACTATAAATAAGCCTTACAGGCAACGTGCAAAGGAGTGTGTATGAAAGAGGGGTTCACTTTAATAGAATTATTGGTAGTCGTATTGATTATTGGTATTTTGGCGGCGATTGCGCTGCCGCAGTATGAAATTGCGGTAGAAAAATCCCGCGCGGCCGAACCGCTGGCCGTGCTGAAGAACTTGCGCGAAGCGCAGGAACTGTATTATATGGCCAACGGCACGTATGCAACGGATTTGGCCGAGCTGGACATTACGGTGCCCGAAAGCAAGTATTTTAATTATGCCTGGTCCGGTATCTCCGTGGCGGCGTATTCCAAAAAGAAGCCGTATCTGCTGGCTTATCGCGATGCCCAGCATATGGCAGCGGGGGCTGCGAGCATTGTGTGCGGGACGGACTCGGGGTCCAATTCGTCCAACTTTGAATTTGCCCGCAAAATCTGCGCCTCGTTGGGAGCTACGGTTTCTTCGGGCGGGGGGACAAACACCCGCTGGCCGATTGTTCAATAGCCGTTTTTAGTAACAAAAAACCCGGTTTTCCGTTTGAAAACCGGGTTTTTTATCGGAAGCAAAATCCTACGGAATGGAATCCATAATCTTGCGCAGTTCTTCTTCGCTTTTGTCGCGCACTTCTACGGTTTTTTCTTTCCCTTTGGCCCCTTTCACGATGATAATGCTGTCTTCGTGCACGTTAAAAAAGTCCGCCAAAAAGGTTTTCATAATGGCGTTTGCGGCATCGTCGTCCACTTTTTTGTTTTTGATTTTGACGCGCAGCACGCTGCCAATGCGGCTAATAACTTCGTTGCGTCCTGCCGTGGGGATTAAACGGACTTTTATAATCATAAACCCTCCAAATTTGCAGCAAATAATTTGCTGCCTATTCTGGGCAGGGAAGAACCTTCTTCCACTGCTATTTCAAAATCTTCGCTCATCCCCAGGGAAAGGTATCTTTCCTCCCCCGCGGGGAAATCCGCGTCAAACGCCCGTTTCACGGTGCCAAACAAGGTCCGCAGTTCTTGCTGCGGGGCGCCCTGCGGCGCAATGGCCATATAGCCTGCTACTTTCAGCCCGGGCAAGGCTTTCAGTTCCCGCGCCAGTTGGCGCGCCTGTTCCAGCGGCAGGCCGGATTGGGTTTCCCGGTCCGTCAGTTTTACCTGCACCAGCACCCGTATGGTTTTACCCGCCGGAACGGCCTTGGATAACGCTTGCGCCGTTTGCAAATTATCCAGCGAGTCCACAAAATCAAATAGCTGCGCGGCTTTGGCGGCTTTGTTTTTTTGCAAATGTCCGATGAAGTGTTTTACCGTGTGAAACGATGCAAAAACCGGGCTGGTCCAGCGCGCCAGGGCCTGCTGCACGCGCGATTCGCCCACGTGCTTGATGAGCCCTTTTTGTAAAAGTGTTAAAACATCTTGGTCTTGGGCGTATTTGGTAACGGCCAACAGGGTGATTTCCTTCAGGTCACGCCCGCTTTTGGCGCACGCGGCCGCCAGTGCGGCTTGCACGTCCTGCCAGTTTTTAACGAGCGTTTCTTCCCGGTTCATAAAAACCCCTTGACATATTATATCAAAATATACTTTAATTGACCAATTTTTCTCCTGCATCCGCCGAGGGAGCTTTCGCCTGCGGGGCCAGATTTACTACAATATACCTATATGCAAGCAGATACCCGCCGCGGAATGATTATCATCGCCATAGCCAACGGCTTATTGCTGTTTGGGTATGGGCTGTCGCTTCCGTTTTTTACCATTTATTTAATTACCCAGCGCGGGCTGACCTCCGCCATGGCCGGGCTGGTGATTGCCCTGGCGGGGCTGTCGCGCTGTGTGTCCAGCGCCATCAGCGGCGAACTGGCCGACGTGTTCGGCCGCAAGACCGTGATGGTGTGGGGCTTGTTTTCGCAGATTGTGGCGATGTTTGCCCTGGGCCTGTGCATTGAGCTTAAAGTGCAGGTGGGCTGGATGCTGACGTGCTACTTTTTAACCACGTTTTTGGGCGCTTTTTTCCGCCCGGCTTCCAACGCGTGGGTGACGGATAACACCACCTCCAAAAACCGCGTGGAAGCGTTCGGCATCATCCGCATCGGGCTCAACATCGGTTGGGCGCTGGGGCCGGCCGCGGGCGGTTTTTTGGTGCGCTATTCGTACAGTATGGCGTTTTATTTTACGGCGCTGTTGTACGCGGTGACCATTCTGTATTTGCAGCGCCAGGTGCAGGACAGCCACGCCCCGTGCAAATCCCGCAAGCCGAGTTTTGTGTCCACCCTGCTGTCGCTCAAGGACACGCGTCTGGCCAAAATTTGTTTTTACGTGGTGGTGATTACGGCCGTAAACTCCCAGCTGGTGGTGGGGCTTTCCATCCACTGCAAGCAGTACCTGCATATGCCGGAATACTACATCGGCTGGTTCTTTACGATTAACGGCCTGGTGGTGGTGTTCCTGCAATACTGGGCCACTAAACTGATGGCCAAAATGCGCCTGTCGGCCGCGATGTTTTTGGGGTGCGCCCTGTATGCGGTGGGGTTTGGGTCGGTCGGATTTTTTGACAGTTTTACGCTGATTGCATTTGGCGTGTTTTTGGCCGGATTGGGCGAATTAATCGTGTCACCCGGCGAGCAGACGCTGGTGTCCAACATCGCTTCGCGCGAAACCCGCGGGCGGTATTTGGGCATGCTGATGGTGTTTTACAATTTGGGTTCCGCTACCGGATTTTTTGGCGCCGGCCTGCTCAGCGACTATGTGGCCCCGCACTATTTGCCCGGCCCGTGGCTGATTGTGGGTGCGGCCGCGCTGCTGGCCGGGTGGGGCTTCTGGCGGATGCGCCGCAGCCTTACGGACGCCGAGGACGGCAAAACCAACGTGCCGGTGCCGATTAAAAAAGATACAATCACTTTAAACTAACTGTTCAGGAGTTTTATTATGAGAGGAATCGTATTTGCCGTATTGACGTTGCTGGTAGGCGCGTTGCTGGGCCTGGGGCTTGAAAAACTGGCCTCTTTCCTGCCCGTGCAGCTGGACCAAGCCTTAACCCGCGTGTATACGATTGGCATCCACCCGCTGGCTTTGCGCGTAAGCATTTGCGGCGCCATCGGGCTGGTGCTGGGATACATCATCATCTCCAAATTCGTGCGGAAATAATATGCGTTTAGTGTTGGCTTCCAAATCCCCGCGGCGTATTGAGCTGCTTAAAAGCCTGGGAATGAAGTTTGAAATTATCCCGTCCCAAAACCCGGAACGCAGCACCAAAAAACGTCCTGCGGCCCGCGTGACGGACCTGGCCATCCAAAAAGCCTTTGACGTAGCCCGCAAATATCCGGGGGCGGTGGTCATCGGCGCGGATACGCTGGTGTACTGCAAAGGGGAAATCATCGGCAAACCCAAAGACAAGGCCGACGCACTGCGCATTTTAAAAAAGCTGAACGGCTCGTGGCAGTCGGTCTACACGGGCGTGTGCGTGATGCAGCTGGACGGGCAAAAAATGCTTTTCGGGCACGATGTTTCCAAGTGCAAGGCAAGAACCCTGTCCGAAGAAGAACTGGAGCATATGGCCGGCAAACATATGGACAAAGCCGGCGCCTACGCCGTGCAGGATAACGACGATAAATTTATTGAACGCATTGTCGGCAGCCGCACGAACGTGGTGGGGTTCCCGGTGGAATTTTTCCAAAAATTATTTAAGGAGTTTTTAGCGTTATGATTGAAACGGATTTAGTGGTTATCGGAGCCGGCCCCGCCGGCTGCAGCGCCGCCATTTATGCGGTGCGCGCGGGGATTAAAACCGTTATTGCCGGGGGTTCCGTTCCCGGCGGGCAATTACTGCAAACGAGCGATATAGAAAATTACGCCGGCTTTGTGGACCCGGTGGGCGGCTTTGAACTGATGGACGCCATGCACAAACAGTGCAAGCGGCTGGGGGTGGAATTTACGTCGGACGAAATCGTCAAATTGGAAGGGGAAAAAACGCCCTTTACGTTGACGTGCGCGGACGGCAAACAATACAAGGCCGCCAGCGTGATTATTGCCACCGGCGCCAAGGCGCGCTGGCTGGGCCTGGCGGAAGAAGAAAAATTTAAAGGCCGCGGCTTATCCGCCTGCGCCACGTGTGACGGATTTTTTATGCGCGGCAAAAATGTGTGCATCGTGGGCGGAGGAAATACCGCGTTTGAAGACGCGCTGTTTTTGGCGCAGTTCTGCCCGCAGGTAAATTTAATTCACCGCCGCGACGCGTTCCGCGCCGACCAGGTGACCGTGGAAAAAGCCAAACAGACGCCCAACATCAAGCTGGTGCTAAACAGCGTGCCCGTCAAAATTTTGGGCTCCGACGCCGTGGAAGGCGTGCGTGTGAAAAATGTGAAAACCGGTGAGGAAAGCGACATTGCCTGTTCGGGCTTGTTTGTGGCGGTGGGCGCCGTGCCGCAGACGGAATTTTTGAAAGACTCGCTGGTGGCGCTGTCGGACAGCGGGCTGGTGCTGGCGGATGACCGCACCCATACCACGATTGAAGGCATTTTCGCCGCGGGCGACTGCGCGGACAAACACTACCGCCAGGCGATTATCGCCGCGGGGTCGGGCGCCAAAGCCGGCATAGAAGCCGCCGCATTTGTGAACTTACACCGTTAATAACACCCCGGCGGGTAACCCTTTTATCTGCTTGTTTGGAAAGAAAAGGATGATTATAATAAAAAAGGGAGGATGCAATATGCAAAAAGTACCGTACAATTTTAACGCGCAGAAGAACTTGGATATCCTTTCCAAGGGCGCTTTTTTAACGACGAAATCCGGAAATAAAATCAACACGATGGTAATCGGCTGGGGCAACGTGGGCATTATGTGGCGGCTGCCTATTTTCAGTGCGATGGTGCGCCAGAACCGCTTTACGTATGACCTGCTTGAAAAATCGCACGAGTTTACGGTTACCGTTCCGTACGTGGATTTGCCGCAGGCCATTGCCATTTGCGGCACGAAGTCCGGCCGGGATATGGACAAGCTGGCCGCCAGCGGCTTAACCACCCGCAAATCGCTGGCCATTGCCACCCCGGTGCTGGACGTGCCCGGTATGCATTTTGAATGCTCCGTGGTGTACAGCCGCCTGATGGGCAAAGACAACCTGAACAAAGCGCTTAACGAACTGTGGTACAACAAAGAACCGAACGATTACCATATGTTCTATTTCGGCGAAATTTTGGAAAGTTATATTACCGAATGATTGTTGCCCCGCTTTTGCAAAACCTCCCGTTTGGGAGGTTTTTTTATGCCCGTCCGGGTGCAGCGGAGCGGAGGTTACGGCCGGCGGGGGATAGGAAGGTTTAACAGCGGTTTTTGTTTCCAGCCGGTTTTGTCAAAGTGCCACCACTCGGTGCGGGTGTAGGTAAATCCGGCGGCCGTCATAATTTTTTTAAGCGTTTCGCGGCGGCGTAAAACGTCCGGCGGCAAGTCGTAAAAATCCATATGCGCGCGGGTGGAGAAATCGTCAAAATCCGTGGGCATTGCCAGGGGGTTCCCGGCAAAATCGCACGGGGTTAAATCCACCGCCATGCCGCGGCTGTGGCGGGAGCCTTTTTTGGGCGGCGCCACGTAGCTGGGGTTGGGCACGGCGTCCCATAATTTTTGGTGGGCGCTTTGCGGGCGGTAGCAATCCCACAGGCAGAACGTAAAGGGTTCCTTTTGCGCGGCGGCCAGACGGGCGGCTTTCAAAAGGGCTTGGGCGGCTTCCTGTTGCAGGTAGCAGCGGGGGGAGTCGTAAATGGTCCGGCCGGTAAAATTGTGCGGGGTGGCGTAGCGCAAGCGGACAAATACGTGCAGGCCGGGGTATTTTTCCACGTCCACCAGCCCGGCTTGCCGGAGGCGTTCTTCCTCGGTCGTGGGAGCGGCAAGGTTTGCCGGCCCCGGCGCATTGTCTGGTGCAGGCGCGGCGGGCGGCGCACCCCACAGCGGGGCGGTGCAGAGGAGCAATAAACAGAAAATCCAGCTTTTCATCTTTCCAGTATAGCATTTGTGCGTTGGCGAATAGAGCAAAAAATAAGTACAATACATCTATGGACGATAAAAACTTTAAAAGCGGTTTTGCCGTATTGACAGGCCTGCCCAATGCCGGCAAATCCACCTTGCTTAATAATTTAGCCGGCGGGTTATTGTCCCCGGTGACGAACAAACCCCAAACCACGCGCCAGAACATCTTGGCCATTGCCGAAGGGGACCACTATCAGGTGGTGTTTGTGGATACGCCCGGCTTTTTGACGGCCAAGTACAAACTGCAGCAAACCATGGTGGGCTGCGTGGACCGCGCCGTGCGCGAGGACGCGGATTTGGTGATTTTTTTGGTGGACGCCACCGCCGATTACGCGTTAAACGCTAAGCTGGTGGAAAAATTAAAAACCGTTTATTGTCCGATTTTCCTGGCAATTAATAAAATTGATTTGGTGACGGACACGGCCGCGCTGGACGAATTGGAAGCGCGGGTGAAAGCGGATTTAAAAATCGTCCAAACGTTCCGCATTTCCGCCGCCAACGGCACGGGGACGGACGCTTTGAAGCAGGCCGTCATTGACGCCATGCCCCACAGCCCGGCGTACTTTCCGCCCGGCCAGTGGACGGACCGCTGGGAACGGTTTTACGTGGCGGAATTTATCCGCGAGCAGATTTTCCAGCTGTACAAAAAAGAAGTGCCGTACAGCACATATGTGGAAATTGAAAAATTTACCGAAGACCTGGGCCCCAAAAATTACATCCGCGCCATTATCCACGTGGAGCGCGAAAGCCAAAAGCCCATCCTCATCGGCAAAGGCGGCAGCGCCATTGCCGAACTGCGCAAACGCGCCCAAAAACGCATAGAAGAATTTTTGGGCCGCAAATACCGCCTGGAGCTAAATGTGGTGGTGTCGCCCAACTGGCGCAACGATACGAAAATGCTGGAAGAATTCGGCTACATCGTGCGCGACGAACAGTAATTTGGCTGCAACCAAAAACGCCCCGGACAAATATCCGGGGCGTTTTTTATGGGTGTTTTATTTGTTTTCGTATTTGTATATCACCAGGCCGCTTCTGAGCTTGGGTTCAAACCACGTGGATTTGGGGGGCATAATTTGGTTGGCGTCGGCCACCTTCATCAGTTCTTCCATAGACGTGGGGAACAGGGAAAACGCCACCTTCCATTTGCCGCTGTCCACCCGCTTTTTTAATTCGCCCAGCCCGCGGATGCCGCCCACGAAGTCAATGCGCTTGTCCGTGCGCGGGTTCCCAATGCCCAAAACGGGCCCCAGCAGGTTTTCCTGCAGGATGCTCACGTCCAGCGCGGCCACGGGGTCACCCGCGTTAAACGAGCCTTTTTTTGCCGTCAGCGTGTACCATTTGCCGTCCAGGTACATACCGAACTCGTGGCGCTTTTGCGGCTTTTCGCGGCCGGTGGGGGCGACGTCAAATTTATCCGCAATTTTTTTCAAAAATTCCTCGCTCGTCAGCCCGTTTAAATCTTTCACCAGGCGGTTATAGTCCATCACATACAGCTGCCCGGCGGGAAAAATAACGCTCAAAAAATAATTGTATTTTTCCTGCCCGGTGTGCTTTGTATTGTGGGCTTTGCGTTGGCGGGCCACGTTGGCCGCGGCGGCGGAACGGTGGTGTCCGTCGGCGATGTAGAGCGTGGGGATTTTTTCAAAGGCGTCCATTAAAAATTTAATGTCCGTCGGCACGTCAATCACCCAAAATTCGTGGCGGATACCGTCGTCCGCGGTGAAATCGTAGACCGGAAATTCGGCCGCAATCTCGGCGATTTTGGCGTTGATGTCGGCCCGGTCCGGGTACGTTAAAAACACGGGGCCCGTGGTGGCCGACAGCGCGGAAATATGGCGGGTGCGGTCGGCCTCTTTGTCTTTGCGGGTCAGTTCGTGCTTGCGGACGATGCCTTTGTCGTACTCGTCGCAGGAGGTGGCGGCCACCAGCCCGTATTGGGTGCGGCCGTCCATCGTTTGCGCATAGAGGTAAAAGCATTCCTTCGGGTCCTGCTTGAGCACGCCCGTTTGAATAAAGCGCTCCAGATTCTCTTTGGCTTTTTGGTACACTTCCGGCGCGTAGAGGTCGGTTTCTTCCGGCAGGTCAATTTCCGGCTTGTCCACGTGCAGGAAAGAGTACGGGTTCCCCGCGGCCATTTGGCGGGCCTCGGCGGAGTTCAGTACGTCGTAAGGCGGGCAGGCAATTTTGTCTGCGTGCCCGGCGGGGCGGAAGCCCCGGAAAGGTTTAATCGTAGCCATTAGTTCACCCGGAATAAGAATTTGCCCGTTTTGGCATATTCGTCAATAATTTCCACCGCGCGCTGCGCCACGGCGTCCTGCGCCTGCTCGGTGCTGGCGCCGATGTGGTGCGTGCCGTAGAAATTTTCGGCCCCCTGGAACGGGGCGTAGTTAAAGGTTTTGTCCGTGGCTTTGGGTTCGGTTTCGTACACGTCCAACGCGGCGCGGATTTGTTTGGTTTTCATTGCGTCCACCAGGTCTTGCGTGACGACCAGCCCGCCGCGCGCCGTGTTGATAAAGGTGGCGCCGGGTTTCATTGCGTCAAAGAATTTTTTGTTAAACAGCCCGTGCGTTTCGGGCGTGTCGGGCAGGTGGACGGTGATGACGTCGCACAGGCCGGCCAGGGTGTAAATATCCGGATCGGGCGTGATGTTTAAGGATTTAAATAATTCCGGCTTATCGTACGGGTCGTACGCCACTACTTTCATCCCGAATGCCTGCGCGCGCTTGGCCACTTCCTTGCCGATATTTCCCAGCCCGATAATGCCCAGCGTCCGGCCGAAAATCCCTTTGGCTTTGCTGTATTCGGCTTTGTTCCAAATACCGTTTTGCAAATCGCGCGTGTTGTGCACGATGCGTCTGTCCAGCGCCAGCATAAGCCCCATGGCCAGCTCGGCCACGGCAATGGAGTTGGTGCCCGGGCAGTTGCACACGGCCACGCCTTTTTCGGCCGCGTGGGAAATGTCAATCGTGTCGTACCCGGCGCCGGCGCGGATAATCAGTTTTAAGTTTTTGCCGGCGTCAATCACCGCGGCGGGCACTTTGGTGCTGCGCACGATGAGCACTTCGTTATCGGCAATAGCCTGGGGAAGCGTGGTTTCGTCCAGAGCCGGATTATCGGTAATTTGGTGGCCCTGCTTGGCAAGGACGTCTTTCCAATGGGCGGGGAATTTGTCTGCAATTAAAATGTTCATTTGGCTTTCTCCTGGCGCAGCTGGCGGACGATTTCGTCCACCGCGGCCGTTAATTTTTGGTATTCGCCCGTGCCGTGGATGTCCACAAACGGGAAGCACGCAATGCGCAGCGAGTTTTGCTTGACGGAAGAGTATTTTTTGATGCCGTCCGCCAGGTTTTTAAGGCCGGTGGCTTTTAAGGCGGCGGAAATGTCGGCGTCTTTGATGGCGGAGTCCGTCACTTCCAGCGTGAGCGTGGTGTAGGAACGGAATTTTTCGTCCTTAATAAGAGGGGCCAGATAATCCGTTTTGGCAGCCCATTCCAGCAGGTATTGCGCGTGTTGGCGGCAGAGGGCGTCCATCGCTTTTAATCCGCCGTTTTCGTTCATCCATTTGCACGCTTCGTTAAACATCCAAATGTTGGTGGTGGAAGGGGTGTTGACCGTTTGGCATTTGGCTTGCGCTTTGGCCACGGCTTCGGACAAATCCAGCGAGTAGGGAATGGTGCGGTATTTTTTGGCTTCTTCCAGGCGTTTTACGGCCGCCGGGCTTAAGATAATCACGCTGGAGCCGCCGCCCACGCCAAAGCATTTTTGCATGGAAAATACCATCACGTCAAATTTGTTTTGGGGCAGCAGCCGCCCGCCCGCGCAGGACGTGCAATCCCAGGCGATGAGGGTATCTTCCCCTTTGGATTTCCAGGCTTCTTCCAGGTATTCGTTGGGAATTTGCGTGCCGGTGGAGGTTTCGTTGGGGGTCAGCACCACCAGGCTGGCGTTATAGTCGGGTTTTTCGCGGGGGAAGAATTCGTCCTCGGCCGCTTCGCGGATGGAGCGAACCACGTTGGCTTCCAGCCGGGAAGCGATTTTTTTCGTCCACAATTTGGAAAATGCCCCGAAGGACAAACCGGAAAGGGAGTTTTTCGTCAGGCTCCAGATGATGGCGTCCATCGCCGGGGTGGCGCCGCCCAGAAAAAAGATAACGGTGTAATCGGCCGGCAGGGACAATAGTTGGCGTAAATTGTCGGTGGCTTCTTTGTATAAGCCGTCGGTGGAAATGTCTTTGGCGCGGTGGCTGCGTTCAAACAGGGTTTGGCAGAGAGGCGTCTCGCGGATGACGGGGTGCCCTTGGCTGGGGCCGCACGTAAAAGTGGAGGTTGGCAA
>CALUYH010000017.1 GCA_944324965.1 Candidatus Avelusimicrobium gallinaceum | reverse complement strand
GAAGTCTCTCGCCCAAGGACGGGAGAGCGTTCTATGTATTTTTAATTAAAAGAGGATTTGTAAAATGACGAAAAGAACACCTATCATCGCCGGAAACTGGAAGATGCACAATACGCTGGCGGAATCCGCCGCTTTAATCACCGCGCTGACCAAAGCCGGCAACAAGAACCAGGTTGAAATTATCGTAGCCCCGTCCTACACGTCGTTAGCCAAAGTGGCCGAACTGGCCAAAGGGTCCGAAATTAAAGTAGCCGCGCAAGATGTCCACTGGGAAGACAAAGGCGCTTTCACCAGCGCTGTTTCCCCCGTGCAAGCCAAAGACGCCGGCGCCACCCACACCTTGATCGGCCACAGCGAACGCAGAAGCGTGTTCGGCGACAGCGATGAAATTTTGAACAAAAAAGTAGCCGCCGCCCTGCGCCACGGCCTGACCGTGATTTTCTGCGTGGGCGAAACGCTGGAAGAACGCGAAGCGGGCAAAACGCTCTCCGTCATTGAAAGCCAGCTCAAAAACGGCTTGAAAGATTTTACCGAAGAACAATTAAAAGGACTCATCATCGCCTACGAACCCGTCTGGGCCATCGGCACCGGCAAAACCGCCACGCCCGACCAGGCGCAGGAAGTGCACGCCGCTATCCGCGCGTACCTGGCCAAGGCCTATTCGCAAGCGTTTGCTGACGCTACCCGCATTTTGTACGGCGGCAGCGTGAAGGATACGAACGTGGACGAAATTATGGCCAAAGAAGACGTAGACGGCGCGCTCGTCGGCGGTCAATCTTTAATCGCCGAAAAGTTCGCCCGCATTATTAACTTCAACTAATTCAAAGGAGTTTCGTATGAACGTAGCTAAACTGATTGACCACACCCTCTTAAAACCGGCTGCTACCCGGCAGGACATCCACCGCCTGTGCGAAGAAGCCCGCCAGTACGGGTTCTTCAGCGTTTGCATCAACCCGGTATGGGTATCCTACGCCAAGGAACAGCTCAAAGGGAGCGACGTGAAAGTCTGCACGGTCATCGGTTTCCCGCTGGGGGCCAACACCACGGCGGTAAAAGTGTACGAAACGGAAGATGCTTTGAAAAACGGCGCCGATGAAATTGATATGGTCATCAACATCGGCGCCCTAAAAGCCCAAGAATATCAAACGGTGTTGCAGGACATCCAAGCCGTGCGCAAAGCCTGCATGGGGCACGTGCTGAAGGTGATTATTGAAACCTCGCAACTGACCGACGAAGAAAAAGTAAAAGCGTGTGAGCTCAGCGCCCAGGCGGAAGCGGACTTTGTAAAAACTTCCACCGGTTTTACGGGCGGCGGAGCGACCGCGCCCGATGTGGCGCTGATGCGCAAATCCATCCCGGCCCATATGCAGGTGAAAGCCTCGGGCGGGGTGCGTTCGCGCGCGGATTTTGACGCTATGGTCGCCGCCGGGGCTACCCGCATTGGCGCCAGCAGCGGCGTAAAAATCGTAGAGGGAAAATGATAACAAATTGGGACATTATCTCCCGCATTGATCCGAAGGACCGCAGCCTGCGTTACACGTTGGTAACGGACGGCACAGAACACGACGCCCGCTTGATTGCCAAAAAGCTGGAAGGCTATGCACAGCCTGCGCAGCCGGCGGAGGCGCCTTTTGTGTATGCGTTTGAATTGCCGGCCGATTTGGACGAAGACAGGCTGGAAAAAATCCGCACCGCCGTGCGGGAGGGTGTAGCACAAACCAACAAAATAAACCAGTTTGTTCCGGGCGGCATTTTGGGCGATCCTTTGTTTAATGCGGACGTTTCCAAAGAAGATAAATCGTTTCCCACTTTTGTTACCTTAGACCCTTCGGAAAGTTTTTTCCGGGCCAAACCCTCCTCCGAAGAGGCGGCCCGCCCGACGGTATCGGACGATATCCCCGCTACTCCTGCCCAGCAAAACGTAGACGATTTCCAGGCCAAACACGTGAATTTAAACGAACAATCGGATGACCTTTCTTTAGAAAAACAAACTGTTCCCACGCCGAATCAAACGCCGGCCGCCGAACCGACCCCGGTTCCCATGAGCAACAAGGAAAAATCGGGCGAGATTACCATCAGCGACAAAGACATGCTCATCAAAGATATGGAAGGCACCATGCTGGACCAAATGCCGCTGGATGATATTTTGTCGGCTCAAACCAAATACGATATGTTTATGGATGTGGACAACCCGCAGCTGGCCAAAAATTCGCAAGTGCAGCGCGAGCAGAAGATGAGCTCTCTGGCCGACGGAAAAGACAGTTTGGAAGAATCCTTTAACATTTTTGAACAAAAACTCAAGGACCAAACCTGCTTTGTGGATTTGGAAGATTTAAACACCATTACGGACCGTATGGCCAAAAAAGATACGGCCTTTTTAAAGCACGCCAACACATCCGCCCAGCCGGACCAGGCGGCCTCCCAACACCAGGCCGCACCGGAACAGCAAGCTGCCCCGGTTCCGCCCGCCCAAGACACTCCGGCGGAAGAAGTAGAAGACCCCTTTGAACAAATAGAAAAACAAGCGTTGCACCAGCATGCGTCCGCACCGGACCAGGCACCTGCCCAACCGCAGCCGCCCGTCCGTCAAGCGCAGGCAAACGACACCCCGGCCCAAACGACCGCGGCGGAACCTGCCCCGAAAGTCGCGCCGGCCCCTGAAGCCGCGCCGGCCCAAAACACTGCGGACACGTTGCCCGGAATGGAACAAATTTCTATTAAATCGGCCGAACTGGACGATGAACCGCTGAACCTGGGCCCCGCGCCGGAAGACCCCGCTACGACTACCATAGAACACACTGCCCCCGGGGAATTGCCGGAAGAAGTAGAATTGCTCAACACCATTGCTCCCAGCCGCCACATCAAGACGTCCGCCGTTTCGGGAGAAGCAGGGAGCGATGACCTGCCGGAAATTACCATTCGCGGGCAGAAGCTGGACTCGCTGGAAAAGACGTTTAATCTGGAAACGACTTTAAATACCGAAATTATGAAGCACCAGTACGAAAAGTCGTTCCACGATGTTCAAGTGCCGCCGGCCGCACACACCAAAGCGCCCGCCGCACAACCGCCGGCGGAACACCCGGCCGTGCCCGAAACGACACAAAAAACCAAGCGCACCATATTCCGCTTAAAAGGCAAGAAAGAAACCGCGTCCGCACCTGTGCCTACGCCTTCGTCAACTCATGTTTATCCAGGGGAATCTATTATGGAAGAAAACCAAGAATTAAAAACCACTTTCCGCATCAGACGCAAGATAGAACCTGCCCCGCAGGCTCCGCACCAGCCCGAAGCTCCGCACCAGCCTGCGGCGCCGGCTGCTCCGGCGTCTGTTCCGCCCGCACCGCACCAAACGCCGGCCCAACCGGCTGCCACACCGCACACGGCTGCGCCGCACACGCCTGTGCAAAACGGGCAGCCCAAACCGGCCGCGGCCAACACCATGATAGAAAAAACCAAAACCATTGACCACTCCATTGAAATTCCCCTCTCGGAGCTCAAAAAGCACAACTGGCCGCTGGAAGTACCGCTGGTGCCGACCTACACCCTGGAAACGATGGTTATGTCCGTCAACCGGTTCGCGCACGCTACGGCTATTTCCGTCATTGAAAACCCGGGCAAACTCTACAACCCGCTTGTGCTGCACGGTGCTACGGGCACGGGCAAAACACACTTTTTAAACGCCATGGCGTATGCGTTTTCCAAAAAATACGGTCAGGAAAACATCTTTATGACCAACGGCGTGCGTTTATCGCGCGGCATTCAGCGCTACGTGATGGAAGGCAACATTGAAAAATTTGAAAAATTTATGGATACCGTCAAAGTCCTGCTGATTGACGACATCCACCTGCTGGCCATCAACGAGCAAAACCGCAACTACATTTCCCGGTTGCTCAACAAGTTCCTGCAGGACCAAAAGCAAATTGTCATCACGTCCAAGTATCCGCCGGAGAGCTTGGAAAAGCTGGAAGAACTGATTAAATTTAAATTGGATTCCGGTTGGATTTCCGAATTAAAACCCGCCAACGGCGCCACGCATTTGCGCATCGTAAAGAAAATGCTGTTAGACAACGGCGTAGACTTAAACGACACGCAAATTAACGCGTTTTTCGGCAGCCCGCATATGACGTTGGGCACTGTCACGCGCAGCATCCGCCGGTTAAAAGTGCTGGAGAACCTGATTTTCCCGCACCTGCCCGAGGCAGAACGCTCGCAGGCGACTATTTTTGAAAAACTCCTGGCCACCAAAGGCGAGGACGCCACCAGCGAAATTTTAAGCCGCGACCCGGAAAGCATCACCTCCATTGCGATGTCCGGCAACGGGGAATGGGGCCGCATCGGGTTCTTCTATCCGCAAAACAGCTCACATATGATGAGCTGGATGGTGTATGCGCTGCAGCAACGCGCCAAAGAATTGGGCATAGAAGGCAGCTTTGAAATTGCCGTCCGCTCCTCTTACGCCACGGAAAACATCATTTCCTCGGCCTTTAAAATTGCCAACCTCTGCGATAACAAAAAACTCAAAGGGGCGGTCATTTTGGGCCCGGCGTTAACCGTGTGCGACCCGTCCGTGCGCGAGAACTTCTACGATATTCTTACGCACATGCTGGAAATTATGCTCATCCGCTGCGGCATCATCAATTACGAAGACGTCAAAGCGCCCAGCACGTATGTAAAAGTTCTGTCCGAACTGTTGAGGTAACCTATGAAAAAACTTTTAATGCTTTGCACGGCCGCGCTGTGTTTGTGCGCGTGCTCGGGCACGATGAAGTCCGCCGTGAAAGACGGTGCCATTGCGCCGGCTTTTAACGATACGCTTTTAGACAGCCAATACCTGTGGGTCCGCGGGTTTGGCGCGGCCAACCCGGCGCACACGTCCGATTCCCAGCGCCGCATTATGAGCCGCGAAGCGGCCATCGCCCACGCCTACCAGCGCGCCACCGAAGTGCTCTACGGCGCCAACCTGGAGGCCAACGTGCAAGTGGTGGACGCCGTTTCCACCGGCAGCACGATTGACACCTCGGCCAACGGCATCATCAGCCAGATGGAACTGGTGTCTACCGAATACCTGGAAGACGGCGGCTGCAGCGTGATTATGCGCCTGGACCGCAAACGCCTGCAGGCGGCCGGCATTGACCCGGAGGTTAAAAACCAATGAAAAAACTCTTTTTACTGCTTCTTTCCGGCACGCTGCTGCTCACGGCGTGCAGTTCTTTTCGCATCGGGCCGAAAGGGGAAGGCGAATACGTAATTGCCGACTCGCTCGTACCGTACGATGAAAACAATTTAAAACAAATGAAGCAGGACGGCATTTTGGCCGCCCAGCGCGCCGCGGTGGAAAAAGTGGCCGGCGTGTTTATTTCTTCGGCCACCACGGTGGAACAAGCCCAACTGGTAGAGGATAAAATCGTGTCCAAAACGGCGGGGTTCATCCGCCGCAGCCACGTGCAAAAATCCTACCGCAAAGGCGATGAATTTTACACCCAAATCAAAGCGATGGTGCTCGTAAAAGACATTGGCGACATTATCAAACAATCCGAGGCCGACGCCTTCGCCAAAAAAACCAACATTTTGGTTGCCTCGCGCGAAATGGTGGGGGACGAAGTTTCCCTCAACCAGGAATGCAAACAAGCCATCTACCGCGCTTTAAAAAACCCCTCTTTTGCCTTAATCAACGGGGAAAATTTAAGCCAAAACAATATAGACAACCCCAACCCCACCATTGACCAAGCCCGCAAAGACGGCGCGCGCTTTGTGGTAGTGGCGGACGTACAAACCAATCCGCTGGCTGCCCTGCCGGGGACGGTCTCTCCGTTTAAATCGTACCGGGCCCGGGCCAATATCCGGGTGTATTCCACCAACAATTATGCCGTCGTAGCGGAAGGCTCCGACCAATTAAGCGGTTTGGACCCGCTGGAGGAAATTGCGTCCCAAAAATCCATTTCCGCCGCGTGCGAAGCGGCCGCCAAGCAATTGGTGGAACCGATTACCGCGGCCATCAACTCGGCCAAAGTGTTCAACGTTACGATTAAAGACATCGGCAACATTGAACGCTTAAAACAAGTGCAGGACATTCTGCGCAACTTGCGCGAGATTGAGGACTTCAACCTGGTCCGCTACGCCAATTCGGCCGGTCAGTTTGAAATCTCGGCCAACATTTCCACCCCGGAAGAACTGGCCGCCAAAATCATCCGCAAGTACAACGTCAATTTTACGGTGGTATCCATCGCACCCGACGCCATCGTATTGAGCTTTAACTGATATGCTGGCCAACGTATGCACCGGCGCCATTAAAGGGATAGAAGGCTTTGCCGTATCCGTGGAAGTGGACATCGCCGCGGGTATGCCTACGTTGGCCGTTGTCGGTTTGCCGGACGCGGAAGTGCGCGAAAGCAAAGAACGCGTGGTGGCAGCCGTACGCAACAGCGGTTTTGATTTCCCCAACAAACGCATTACCGTCAACTTAAGCCCGGCCGAACTGCGCAAAAGCGGCACCCAGTTTGACCTGCCCATTGCCCTGGGCATTTTGGCGGCCTCCGGCCAACTTTCCGAAGAAGCAACGGACAAAATCAAAAACCTCCTGGTGCTGGGGGAACTGGCGTTGGACGGCTCGCTGCGGCCGTGTGCGGGCGTGCTGCCGATGTTGATTTCCTGCAAAAATTTGGGCAAAACGGCCGTTATTCCCCCGCAAAACGTGCTGGAAGGGCAAGTGTCCGGCACCCCGTTTATCACGCCGCATGCCTTAAAAGAACTGGCTTTATACCTGGAAGGGAAACTGGACGAAAGCGCCGTCAAGCTGGCGTTTGTGCCGGAACCGGAAGAAGAAATCGCCCCGGAACTGGATTTTTCGGACGTAAAAGGTCAGGCCCTGGCCAAACGCGCGCTGGAAATTGCCGCCGCCGGCGGGCACAACGTACTGATGATTGGTCTGCCCGGAACGGGCAAAAGTATGCTGGCCAAGCGCTTTGCGGGCATTTTGCCGCCGCTGACGCAGGAAGAAGCACTGGAAATCACCAAAATTTATTCCATTTGCAATTTAATCGGCAAGAGCAAACTTTTAACCCGCCGCCCGTTTCGGGACCCGCACCACACCATTTCGGATGTGGCGCTCATCGGCGGGGGCTCTACGCCACGCCCGGGGGAAGTGTCTTTGGCGCATAACGGCGTGCTGTTTTTGGACGAATTTGCCGAGTTTTCCCGCTCCGCCCTGGAAGTACTGCGCGAACCGCTGGAAAACGGCCGCGTGACCATTTCCCGCGCGAAAGAGACCGTCACGTATCCGGCCCGCTTTACCCTGCTGGCCGCCATGAACCCGTGCCCCTGCGGCCACCTGGGGGACCCGGTCACCCCCTGCACCTGCACGCCGATGCAAGTCAACCGCTACAAATCGCGTCTGTCGGGGCCGCTGTTGGACCGCATTGATTTAACCGTCAATTTAAATCCCGTTAAATACACGGATTGGAACAAGAAAAGCGAAGGCGACACCTCCGCCCAAATCCGCGCGCGGGTGTTGCAGGCGCGCGACATCCAACGCCAGCGCTTTGCACATTCGGCCACCCCGGCCAACGCTTTTATGACGCCGCGGGAAATTAAAGAATTTTGCCCCCTGCCGCCGGAAGCGGACCGCGTGCTGGAAGCCGCCATGCGCAAGCTGGGCCTCAGTGCGCGCAGTTTGGACAAAATTTTAAAAACCGCCCGCACCATTGCCGACCTGGACGGCAAGGAAAATATAGAAGTAAAACACCTGGTGGAAGTAATGCAGTACCGCCCGATGGACCGCAAAGGAGTGGCCGATATCTGATGAACCCTTCTATCTCCGCCGCCGAACGGCTGGCCCGCATTCAAGTAAACGCGTGTTTTTTCTTCCGCGCGGATTGGCTGGAACGGCTGATTGAAATTTTCGGCTCCGCGCAGGAAATCCTGCGCCAGGATGCGGAAACCTTATCGCGCGAAGCCAACTTAAACCCGGATACGGCAGCCCGCCTTTTGAAAGACGCCCACGCCGTCAACCCGCAGGAAGAATGGGACAAAACCACCGCCTTGGGCGGGCACATCTATGTGCCGGAAGACGACGAATACCCCCAATCGCTGCGCAACATCAAAGAGTCCCCCATCGCCTTATATGTACTGGGCAAACTGCCGCCGGCCGAACAAGCCTGTGTGGGGATGGTGGGCACGCGCAAAATTACCCCCTACGGCCGCCGCGCCGCCGCCAAACTGGCGGGAGAACTGGCCCAATGCGGGGTGGTCATTGTCAGCGGGTTAGCCCGCGGGGTGGACAGCGAATGCCACGCCGCGGCCGTGCGCCTTAAAAAGCCCACGGTGGGCGTCATCGGCACGGGCGTAGGGCGGTGTTACCCGCCGGAAAACCGCGCGCTGGAAAAAGCCGTTTTGCAATACGGCGGGGCGGTCGTCAGCGAGCTGCCGTTTAACAGCCCGCCCAATGCTTTCCACTTTCCGCGGCGCAACCGCATTATTGCGGCGCTGTCGCAGCCGGTTGTGGTGATTGAAGGGGAAATCAAGTCCGGCGCCCTGATTACGGCCAAGCTCGCCCTGGAAATGGGCAAAGACGTTTTGGCCGTGCCCGGCCCGATAGACAGCCCGCAATCCGGCGGCCCCAACGCCCTCATACGGGACGGGGCGGGGGTTGTAACCGCCGTTGCAGATATACTAGACTATATACCACAGCAGCTGCGCTTTGGGCTGGATGCGCGATTCTTTGAAAAAGACCCGCATACCCCGCCCAAACCGGAAGAAGATTTAACCCCTCGCCAACGCGAGGTGATGAACGCCGTGGGCGGCGGGCAAGCCAGTTTGGACCAAATTGCCGAGGCCCTCGGCGCCGACGTGCCGGAAGCGGCGTCTTTGCTGTTTGAACTGGAAGTAAAGGGGTTCCTGGCCTGCGAAAACGGCCTGTACAGCAGAAGCAAATTTTAACTTGATAAGGAAGTGAATATATGGCAACCACCAATCCAAAAGGCAAAAAGCTGGTTATCGTAGAATCTCCCACCAAGCAGAAAACTATCAGCAAAATCCTGGGCAACGACTACATCGTGCGCAGCTCGTTCGGGCACGTGCGGGATTTGCCTTCCAAAGACATTGGGGTGGACATTGAACACGGCTTTAAACCCACCTATGTGCCGGTGGACCGCGCCAAACGGCTGATTGCGGAACTGACGGCCGCGGCCAAAAACGCCAGCGAAATTTACCTCGCTACCGACCCTGACCGCGAAGGGGAAGCCATCGCGTGGCACTTGGTGGAACTTTTAAAACTGCCCAAGGACCGCTACCAGCGTATTTACTTCCACGAAATCACCCCGGCGGCCATCAAGGAATCTTTCGCGCACGCCCGCAAAATTGACGATAACCTCGTCAACGCCCAGCAGGCCCGACGCATTTTGGACCGCATTGTAGGGTACAAATTATCCCCCCTCTTGTGGAAAAAAATCACCTCCGGCTTATCGGCCGGGCGGGTGCAATCGGTAGCCGTGCGGCTGCTGGCCGAACGCGCCAAAGAAATTGCCGAATTTAAAGAACAGGAATACTGGACCATCGGCGCCCAGTTTGAAAAACCCGGCGCGGCCCCCTCGTTTTGGGCGCGCGTAACCAAGTGGCAAGGCAAAAACGTGGAGCAAACCACCACGTATAAACTGTTTGCCGAAGATTACAAAGTAAAAACCACCGTTTTTGACAAGCCGGAAAAACTGGCCCCGCTTTCGGACGTACTGCGCAAAGGGCCCAACACCGTTTTGAAGGTGGAAAAGAAAGAAGTCAAACAAAAACCCAAACCGCCTTTTATCACCAGCTCCATGCAGCAGGACGCCTACAACAAATTAGGTTTCCCGTCGCAAAAAACGATGATGACGGCCCAACACTTGTACGAAGGGATTGAAATTTCGGGCCAGACCGTCGGTTTGATTACCTATATGAGAACGGACTCGTTTAACGTGTCCAAACTGCTGCAGGAACAGACCAAAAAATTCATCGGAGAAAAATACGGCCCCGCTTTTGTGCCGGCCAAACAACCCGTCTACAAAAGCAAAGTAATGGGCGCGCAGGAAGCGCACGAATCTATCCACCCGACGGACGTGCGCCGCACCCCGCAGGCCATGAAGCCCTACTTAACCGCCGACCAATACAAACTCTACGAACTCATCTGGCTGCGCTTTGTGGCCAGTCAAATGGCCGATGCGGTGTTCAATACCGTAGCCATTGACATTGCCGCCGGGAGCGAAAAAGAATGTGTGCTGCGTGCCAGCGGGCGCACGGTCAAATTCCCGGGCTATTTATCCATTTATAAAGACCAGGACGACGATGCCGCCGAAGAAAAAGAAGACGGCAGCGCGCTCTTGCCGGTGCTGACGGAAGGGGATGCGTTAAAACTCTTGGACATCAAAACCAAGGACCACAAAACCACCCCGCCGCCCTGCTACAACGAAGCCAGCCTGATTAAAACGCTTGAAAAGCACGGCATCGGCCGCCCGTCCACCTACGCCCCCACGATTAAAACGATTTTGGACCGCAAGTACATTGCCCGCCAGCCCAAAACCAGCAAGCTCGTGGCGACGGACCTGGGCATTACGGTCACGGACAGCTTAAAAGATTTCTTTAAAGAAATTATGGACCTTTCCTACACCGCCGGCGTGGAAGAACAGCTGGACCAGGTGGCCGAAGGAAACCAGGAATGGGTGAAACTGCTGTCCGACTTTTACACCAATTTCAAACAGGAGCTGGACGAAGCCGACAAAGGCATGCAGCGCCCGGCCGCCAAAGAAACCGACGAAAAATGCCCCATCTGCGGCAAAATGATGCTCAAGAAAAGAAGCCGCTTCGGGGAATACCTCGTCTGCAGCGACCCGACGTGCAAAGGCAAAATCAATTTGACCAGCTCCGGTGAAAAAGTCCAGCCCGAAAAAACGGACGAAATTTGCGATAAATGCGGCGCCCCGATGGTCATCCGCACCGGGCGGCGCGGCAAATTTTTGGCGTGCTCGGCCTATCCCAAGTGCAAAAACACCTACTCGCTGGATGCCGAAGGCCACAAAGTGGCGTCCACCGGCCCGATTGTTACGGACCGTTTGTGCGACAAATGCGGCAAACCGATGGTGTTGCGCACGTCCAAACGCGGGGAATTTTTGGGTTGCTCCGGCTACCCCAAATGCAAAAACATCGTGACCGTAACGCCGGAAGAAATTGCCCAGATTAAAGCGGCCCACGCCGCCAAAACAAACGCGGCGCCGGCCAAATAATCCGGCGGCAGGAGGCGAAAAATGGAACCGTGGATTAAGGCGTTTTTAGTCCATTTGCAAAACAAAAACTTTTCGCCCCACACGATCCGCAGTTACCGGGCGGACCTGCAGGAATTTTTGCTCTTTTTTAAAAAGCGCAACCAAAACGATTTGCGTTATTTCACGTCGGCCAATATCCGCTCGTTTTTAGCCGCACTGCAAACGCAGCACCAGCCGGCCCGCAATACGGTGTTGCGCAAAATTGCGTCCCTGCGCAGTTTTGCGTCGTTTTTGCTGGAGCAGGGGCAGCTGGAAAGAAACCCGTTTAAACTGCTGCCGGCGCCCAAGCGGGAGCGGATTTTGCCCAAGTTCCTGTCGGTAGAAGAAACCGAACGCCTGTTGGACACGGCCGCGCACAGCAAACATTTTGCCGCGCGCGACAAAGCCCTGTTTGAACTGATGTACTCCAGCGGGCTGCGCCGCAGCGAAGTGACGGGGCTGCGCGTAAAAGACATTGATTTTTTTAACGGGATTGTAAAAGTATTCGGGAAAGGCTCCAAGGAGCGGCTCGTGCCCGTAACGGACGCCGCATTGGACGCCTTGAAAACGTACCTGGCCTGCCGCAAAAACCCCCAGCCGGACGATGCGCTGTTTTTAAACAAAAACGGCAAACCGCTGACGGGGGACGGGCTGGCGTACATTTTCAAAAATACGGCCATAGCATCGCACCTGGCGCGCAAAGTTACCCCGCACAGCCTGCGCCACTCGTTTGCCACCCACCTGCTGAACAACGGCTGTGATTTGCGCAGTTTGCAGGAAATGCTGGGCCACAAAAGTTTAGCCGCGACGCAAGTGTATACCCACGTGTCGCTTGAAAAATTAAAAAGCGTGTATGACCACGCACATCCAAAAAGCAAGGAGTAAGCTATGATCGGCGTAGGCGTAGATATTGGTGGAACCTTCGTCAAAATTTTTGTCATGAACGAACACGGTGAAATTTTCCGCAAAGAGAAAATGGAAACCGATTATTCCAAAGGGTCCAAGGCATTCATCACCCAAATCGGCGATTACATCAATGCCATCCAACAGGAATTCCCGGACCAGCGCGTGGCGGTGGCCGTGGGCGCCCCCGGCGATGTGGACAACCAGAAAGGCATCTTGCGCTACAACCCCAATTTAAAATTTAAAGACATTGCCGACTGGCCCCTGGCCCAACTGCTCTACAAGCACACCGGCATTTTGCCCTGCGTCGCCAACGACGCCACCCTGGCCGCCTGGGGCGTGTACGAAGCCGATTTAAAACGCCAAGGCACCAATGTGCTGGTGGTCACGCTGGGCACCGGCGTGGGCGGCGGGCTGATTTTAAATAAAGAATTATACCAGGGCTCCAACGGCACCGCGGGCGAAATCGGCCATACTAAAATTGCCGACATCACCACCGGGCCGCTGTGCGGCTGCGGCGCGCGCGGCTGCCTGGAAGCGTTCGTCGGCACCATCGGCATCAAACGCCGCGTGATGGAAGCCGTAATGGATTACCCCGATTCCATCTTGGCGCAGCTGGTAAACCAGGAAAAAGATTTTAAGATAGAAATCGTTTCCCGCGCGGCCGAAAAAGGCTGCAAAACCGCCCTGAAAGTGTGGGAAGATACCGGCCACTATTTGGGCATCGGGCTGGCCAACTTTGTACTGGTGCTGGATATAGACACCGTCGTGCTGACGGGCGGCGTATCCGGCGCGGCGCCGTATTTCCTGCCGGCCGCCAAACGCGTGTTGGCCTCGCAGCAAATTCAAACGCCGTTTAAACGGCTTAAAATTTTAGTCTCGCAAAATCCCAACATCGGGGGAGTCGGTGCGGCAATGTACGCCATTTACCGCGCTTATAAAGATACCGAGAAATGAAATTATTTCCCTTCGCGCTTGCGCTTACGCTGCTATGCTATGCCGTCCCGGCCGCCGCGGCCGATCATACACTGCCCCCGCCGGACGGGGACGGGTTCATCTATTTTACGTCCGACAAAGCCTCCCTCCAGCCGGAAGCCAAAGTGGTTTCGCTGGAAGGGGACGTGACCGTTATCCAAAAAACCAAGGACGGCAAGACCCGCACCGTAACGGGCGAAAACATCACGCTGGACCAACTGAACACACAAATTACGTCCGTCGGCCCGATGACCGTAAAGGACGGGCAGGGCGGCGTGCTGACGGGCGACAACATTACCGTCAACTACACAACCAAAGATTTTTCGGCCCAAAACGTCACGACCGAATATCCCCCGCTGCGGGTGTTAAGCGCCCAGGAAATTTCGTCCATTTCCCAAAAGGAAACGCTGCGCGACGCCACCATCACCTGCTGCAACAACCCGGACCCGCATTATACGCTTTCCGTCGGCAAGCTGACGGTATCCCCCAAAAAGCGCGTCTTCGGTACCAACGCCGTGCTGCGCCTGGACGGGTTCCCGGTGTTTTATTTGCCGGTGTTTTGGCGCTCGCTGGCGTCCCAAAAACCGTGGACGACGTACGTGGACTTTACCCAAAGCAACAAAACCGGCTTTGGTATTTTAACGTCTACGGTGTTTCAGCCGGTGCTTAATTTGCGCCCCAAATTAAATTTGGATTACTACACCAAATCCGGCTTTGGTTTTGGCGGCGGGCTGACGGCGGTGGAATCCCCCACGTTGCGCGGCAGCGGCGAATTTTATTTTATTAACGACCAGGCCGATACCGAGGACACCCGCTCCTTAAACAGCAGCAAGCGCTGGGGTTTGCAGGGCGGCTACTGGTGGGAAATGTACGACTCGTCCGACCATTTCAACAATCCTACGGGCGCGCTGTACCAATTCCAAACCCAGTTCCGTATGGTGTCCGACCCGTACTTCTACGATACGTTCTTCCGCGGCAACCCGTATATCTTTATGCCGGACCAGGAAACCAACTTTTCGCTCTCGCGCCAAACACGCCGCTCCACTTTGCGCGTAAGCTACCAGCAAAAAGACATCTTTGCCATGGACCGCAAAGAATTTATGGCCGAAACCCGCACCCTGCCGGAAATTAAATATATGCTCCTGCCGTTTAACGACCCGTGGCTGAAAGCCTCCCACCGGCTGGAAATGGACTTTAACAACACTTCCACCTTGCAGTACAAAAACGATATGCCCAACGAAGAAGGCCCCTACCAGCGCCAGGCGCACGCCAAGTGGACGTCGGGAAAAGCCTTCCGGATGAGCCGTTTCTTTACGTTCACACCGTCTGTATTTTACGACCAAACCGTCACCTTTGCCGACGCCAACCACAACAACCAAGATGCTTGGGTGGCCCGCGTGGGGACGGACCTGAATTTGCAGACGCACTCGTTTTTGGGCACCACGGATTTCGGCTACCAGTTTACCAAACGCCTGTCCACCGGCACGCTGTCTACGGACCGCGTTTCGCCCGATAAAGGCATTGAGTTAAACCGCCTGTACATCAACAACTACTACCGCCCCACCTTCAACACGTATGTGCGGTTCCAAACCGGGTTTGATTTGTCCGACTACGCCTACGACCTGCACACCGGCCTGGGGTATGAACAGAATTGGGACCATTTAAAAACCCGCATTGAACCGTTCCTGTTGGAATGGGGTTACAACTCCCCGAGCGGATTGTTTAACTTTTTCATCCAGGATCAATACGACCTGGAAGAAAAGAACATCAACTTTATCGCCCAGTCCAGCTTCATTTACAAAAACCAAATCATCGGGTTGGGGCTGAACAACTTTGCCGACTATACGGACCCCGGCTCCCTCTATCAAACCGATTCGGACCGCTATACCCTCACCACCACCTGGGGCATCCGTCCGCCCAGCGGCAAGTGGTTTATGGACCTGGGCATAGACGCCGTGTTTGAACCCCACAGCGTGGTAGGGTTTAACAAATTGTTCCGCTTTTCGTATGACTTCCACGACGCCCGGACCGAATTTACCATCCGGGACCGCAACAACAACCTTTCTTTTGCCTTCCGCATCAACATTTTGTGCGGCGGCGACAAACGCGCCCAAGCCCAAACGCCGGAAGATACCTATTGGTACCCCTGGCGCAGCCAAGGCGATTTGAGAGATATGTAAGGAGTTTTGAATTATGCCCAATCCGTTGATGTACCACAAACAGGGGTGGATAGAAGTAATTTGCGGCTGTATGTTTTCCGGCAAGACCGAAGAACTCATCCGCCGCGTGCGCACCGCACTGATTGCCAAACAAAAAGTGCAGCTGTTTAATTCCAAGATAGACACGCGCTACGGCATAGACAGTATCACCAGCCACAACCAAAACAAAGTGGCGGCCACGTGCGTAAAAAAGGCGGAAGAGATTTTGCCGCTTGTTGAAAAAGACACGCAGGTCATCGCCATTGACGAAGTGAACTTTTTTGATAAAGGCATCGTAGACGTGTGCGAAAAACTGGCCAACGCCGGCAAACGCGTGATAGTGGCCGGCCTGGACACTGATTACCGCGCCGAACCTTTTGAAGTAACGGCCGCCCTGATGGCCAAGGCCGAATACGTAACCAAAAACCTGGCCGTATGCACCAAATGCGGAAACCCGGCCAGCTTTACGCAGCGCATCAGCAAAGACACCAAACGCATTGTGGTGGGCACGACGGACGCCTACCAGGCCCGCTGCCGCCGCTGCTACAAAAAACCGCGCCCTCAAAAATAAAAAGAAACACCCCCGCAGGGAGCGGATACGCCTTTTGCACGGGCCGGCCGAATTTGCTTTGGCCGGCCCAAAATAAGTTATAATGTGGGTATTCTAATACGTCTTGGACGGAGGAATAAAATGAGCACTTCTGTTTATGCCGGGTTTTGGAAACGCACCGCTGCGTTTATTATAGACGTTATCCTCGCGGCTTTGCCGCCAATTGTCATAGGCACGCCGCTGTTATTCTGGCAGTTCTACCAGCTAGCCCAAGGGGACACCACGGAAGCCGCCGCCGCTCATATGATGATGATTATGGGCTTGGTGGTGCTGGTACAGGTGTTGAGTTTGCTATCGTTCTGGCTGTATTTTGCCTTGCAGGAAAGCGGCAAACACCAGGCCACGTTTGGCAAACGGCTGTTTAAAATAAAAGTCGTCGGCAAAGACGGCGGCCGCATTACGTTTGCCCGCGCCACGGGGCGCACTTTTGCCAAACTGGTATCCAGTATGATTTTTTACATCGGATTCATTATGGGCGGCTTAACCAACCGCAAACGCGCCCTGCACGACTATATTGCGGAAACCTATGTGGTGTCCGCCTCCGTGCAGCCCGGCGACGAACTGCCCGATACGCCTTCCCACCCGTGGTGGCTGGTTTTTATCAGCGTGCTGATGCTGGCGTTCTTTGCGTTGTTGCTGTTGGTTAACATTGCCGTCACCCAATTGCCGATGATGCACTCGTTTGCCGCGGCGTCCACTTTGCAAAGCCTGGCCATGCAGGACTTGCCCTACGGCACACAAACCGTAAACGGGGTGACGTACTCTGTTGCGCCAGACGGCTACCGCGCCACGTTTGCCGTAAACGGCACGGATTACACGCTGTATCTGGCCGATGAATACGACGACGTTTGCTGCGTACCCACGGCCGAAGCGAACTGCAGTGTAATCGGTATGGACGTTTGCGAATAAACTTTAGTTTCCCCCCAAAACCCCGGCACCCGCCGGGGTTTTTTATTGCATTCGTACCCAACAAACGGCCCCTTTTCGCCTTCTTGCCAACAGTAAAAGCGGGTTTGACGCACCTTCTGCCAAAAACGGTTTTGGCTTGTGCTTTCCCTCTTTTAAAACGTCCGTTAACGCCTTCAAATTCGCCTTTTGCGCGCTTTCAGTGCGTCCGATATACCCGAATATCTCTTTTTAAAAACGCGTCCCAGCGAGTCTTTTAGGCGGATTATGCACCTGCCCTTTTTACGCGTCCCGTAAACGAAGCTATTGGCAGCCCACCGTCCGCGCAACGCTCCGCGGGGTAAACGGGGAGCGCAAGCACAAAGACCCGCGGGCAGACAACAAAAAAGGACGGGCCTTTTAGGCCCGTCCCGACATAGCAGAAAGCGGCTTAAAAACTCCAGTGCGGCGTGAACGAATCGCCCTTCAAGTCCGCCAGCAAGTGCGGTGCGCTGCCGTCCATATCCATCAGATACAGCTGGCGTTTTCCGTTACGCGTGGTGGTGAAGGCGATAAAGCGCCCGTCAGGGGACCAGGTCGGGTCCTCGTTGGAGCCGGCGTCCGTCGTCAAGCGGCGCAGCTGGGTGCCCGTCAAATCCACCAGGAAGATATCCATCGGGTGGTACGGCGATTCACGGCCCGAAAATACAATCCATTCCCCGGTGGGCGACCACTGGGGGCTGTCGGACCAGTTGAAGGTTTTGGTCAGCGGGCGGGTTTCGCCGGTGGCCAGTTCCATCACGTAAATTTGCGGGTTGCCCGCGCGGTTGGAAACGAACGTAATGTACTTCCCGTCCGGCGAGAACGACGGCGAACCGTCCACCGAGGCTTTGTGGGTCAGGCGGGTTTTTTCGTGCGTTTCCAGGTTGTAAATATAGATGCTGGGGTTCGTGCCGCCGGAGCTGGTGAAGGCCAGGGCCTTGCCGTCGGGTGATACGCCGCCGATAAGCGACAGGCCTCCGCGGATAATCACCGGGGCGATTTTGCCGGCACGCAAATCAATGGCAAAGATATCGGGGTTTTTGTATTTGTACGTGGTGTAGAAAATCCGCCCGTCTTTGGACCAGCGCGGCAAGATGGAAATGCTCTTGTCGTTGGTCAGTTTTTGCAGGTTTTCGCCGTCGTAATCCACCACGTAAATTTCTTTGTGGCGGGTGGCGTTGTTGGCAAAAGCAATTTTGGTATCGGCAATGCCGCGTTTGCCCACCAGGGCCGAAACAATTTGGTCCGACGCAATATGCGCCAGGCGGCGCAGGCTGCTTTCGGTGCCTTTAAACGCTTTGGCAAATACGGCCGTGCGGGTGGAAATATCGTAAACGTAAATTTTAATGGTGTAGTACGGCGCCGCATAGGAAATATCCCCCGCCAGCAAATAGGTGGCGCGGGCGCGGCCCCATTGGGCCAGCGTATCGTTTAATTTCTGCGGGTCAAAGGCGGGGCCTTCTTCGGTCACGTCGAAATAGCGGGCAAACAATAAATCGGCGCGCATCACGTCGCGCACTTGCACGGCGGCGGATTGGGCTTTTTCGGTATCGTACCGAAAAGGCGGCATTCCAATAGCAGGCAGCTGTTTATTGCCCACCGAGGTAATACCAATGTATACATCCGTTTTAGGCTGCGCGGCAAAAGCGGCGCAGGAAAGAAGCAGTACAGCCAAAATACTTAAAAAAGAAAACAGTTTTTTCATGGAAAAGTGAACGCGTAGCAAAACGCATTTATTTTAATTTCTTTAATTCGGCCTGGGCCGTTTTAGCTTCAGGCGAAGACGGGAATTCCTGCACCACGGAAGACAAATAGCGTTTGGCTTCGTCGGTTTTTCCCAGCGGCACAATGCTAAGGGCATATTTCAGCCGGGCGGCTGGAATCAGTTTGCTCTTAGGGAATTTTTGCAGCAAAGTAGCGTAGGCAATGGCCCCTTGTTTGGTTTGCCCGGCGGCGATGTACGCATCCCCCATATACATATAGGCTTGTTCCGTATTTTCGCTGTCGGGGTATTTGGAAATATAGAGTTTAAAACCCATCGCGGCCGGTTCGTAGGCGCCTTTGTCCAAATGGCTTTTGGCTTCGGCAAACAAATCCGAAGGCAACATAGCTGCCGCCGGCTGGGCGGCTGTTTCGGCCCCGGCGCCCGAAGCGGGCCGTACGGAAGCGGTTAAATCGTCCAGTTTGGCGGAAAGTTTAAAAATCTGCGAATCCACCTGGGAAAGGTTTTCGTTGGAAACAGACAAATTGCGGTTGAGTTCATCCATCTTGCCAGCCAGTTCGGCCTGGTTGGCCTGCATTTGCACGATAGTAGCATTTAATTCCTGCAGTTGCAGTTTCAAGGTGCTCATATCGCGTTCGCTGGCAATGCATCCGGACAACAGAAAGCCCGAACCTGCCATAAAAATAAGTTTGGTAACGTTTTTCATAGAGATTCGGGCTCCTTTCTTAACAAAACATCAATTAGTTGACTTTCAGCAACGTGTCAGCTCTGCGGTTTTTGGCCCAGCAGGACTGGGTGGCTTCGTAGCAGACCGGTTTTTCTTCACCGTAAGAAACGGTGGTAATGTTCGCGGCCGGAATGCCGAGGCGCACATAGTAGGCTTTTACTTCATCGGCTCTTTTTTGACCGAGCGCAATGTTGTAAGCGATGGTGCCTCTGTCGTCGCAGTTACCTTCAATGGTCACTTTGTAGGAGGCTACGTCGCCGGCAGATTTAATCGCCTGGGCGTTCGCTTCTACGATTTTGCGGGCATCGGCGGACAAGGTGTATTTGTCCAACGCGAAGTGCACCACACCGAGGGACACTTCCTGGGCAGGAATAGATTCCGCAACCGTGGTTTCTTCCAACACCATTTCGGTGCCGGTACCGGCGGTCAAATCGGCGTTGGCGTCATCTTTCACGTTCTTTTTGCAGGCGGTCAAGCCGGCAGCCAAGGCCAAAACCAAAACTACTCTGAGTAAGTTTTTCATTTCTTTCTCCATTATAGATTTTTACTTCTACACATAAATGATACCAACTTTGCGCCCTTTGGGTCAATGATAAAGGGGACCAAGTTTATGTGTAGTTTATTGTAGCCTATTTTGCGCGCTTTGGGTATATTTTTTGCACTAGAAACGCCCCGCCGCACCGCAAAAAAGCCGGCCCGAAAGGACCGGCTTTTTAACACAAACGAACGTTGCTTACTGGGCCAGCAGTTTGTTAAGCAACTGGCTGATCAGGCGCGGGTTGGCTTTGCCTTTGCTCATTTTCATCACGGCGCCTACCAACGGGCCGACGGCGGCTTTGTTGCCGGCCTTAAAATCGGCCACAGCCTTGGGGTTGGCGTCTATGGCGGCTTTGGCCCACGCTTCCAGCTGGCCTTCGTCGCTCACCTGCACCATGCCGCGTTTTTCCACCACGGCGGCGGGAGCTTCGCCGGTTTTCCAAATTTCGTCAAACACTTCGCGCCCCTGTTTGCGGTTAATTTTGCCGCTTTCCACCAGTTCCAGCAGTTCCGCCAGGCGGGCCGCCGGAATAGGCGAATCCTGGATTTCCTTCTTTTCGTTGTGGAGCATCCCCAACAGGTCGGTTTGAATCCAGTTGGACGCGGTTTTTAAAGATACTTTGCCGCTTTGGGTGACGGCTTCAAAATAGTCCGCAATTTCGCGCGAGCTGGTCAGCACGCCCGCGTCGTAGGCGGACAGACCGGCCTTCATAAAGCGGGCTTCCTTGCTGGCGGGCAGTTCGGGCATGCGGGCCTTTACGCCTTCCAGCCATTCTTTGGAAAGCACCACCGGCGGCAAGTCCGGCTCCGGAAAATAGCGGTAATCCAACGCGTCCTCTTTGGAGCGCATCGGCTTGGTGACCAGTTCTTCTTTGTCCCACAGGCGCGTTTCCTGTTTTACCTGGCCGCCGCCGTTTAAAATTTCGGTCTGGCGGGCGATTTCGTAATTCAGCGCGTCGCGCACGGCTTTAAACGAGTTCAAGTTTTTGATTTCCGCGCGCGTGCCGAATTTTTCCTGCCCTTTCGGCCGCAGGGAAATGTTCACGTCCACGCGCAGTTCGCCTTTTTCCATATCGCAGTTGGACGCTCCCACCCAGCGCATCAAGCGTTTGATTTCGGTCAAATAGGCATAGGCTTCATCGGGCGAACGCAAATCCGGCAGGGACACGATTTCCAACAGCGGGCAGCCGGCGCGGTTGAAGTCAATCAGCGAGTACGTCCCCTCGTGCGAAGATTTGCTGGCGTCTTCTTCCAAGTGGGCGTGGTGAATGCCGATTTTTTTCTTTTGCAAATTGGTTTTGGGGCCAAACGTAATTTCAATGGAGCCGGCCCCGTTGATGGGTTCATCGTATTGCGTGATTTGATACCCTTTGGGCAAATCGGGGTAGAAGTAGTGTTTGCGCGAGAAGGACGAGTATTCGTTGATTTGGCAATTCATACTCAGCCCGGCGCGTACGGCCAGCTCCAGGGCGCCTTCGGTCAGCACCGGCAGCACGCCGGGGTGGCCCGTGCAGACGGGGCAAATAGCGGTGTTGGGCTTGGTGTCCTCGCCCACACCGTTGGGGCAAGTGCAAAACAGTTTGGTCTTGCTGGCGAGCTGGACGTGTATTTCCAGCCCGATAACGGGTTCAAATTCAGTGGTCACGATATTATTCTCCTAAATTATTATAATATCAAATATGGTTAATCTTTTTAAGCCCACCTCCTATACGCTGGGCGCCGCGCTGGCCGTGGGGGCCACCCTGGCGTGGAAGCTGGTTTCGTTTGCCAATGCGCTGCTGATTGCCCTGTACTTTGGCGCGGGCAGCACCACGGACGTATACTTTTATGTAATGATGGTGATGGGCTTTGGCGTGACGTTTTTGCAGCGGATGAACGCCGCCGTCATCATCCCGGAAGCGATGGCGCGTGAGGCGGCCCGCCCGGGGGAGGAGCGCGGCTTATTAAACCGTTTTCTGTACTTTTACCTGTTGTTAGCCGTCTGTTTGGTGCTGGCGGGCGCGCTGGCCCCCGTCACGCTGGCCCGATGTTTCTCCCGCTTTGAAACCGCCCGCCTGATGACGGACAAAACCTTAATCACTTTATCCTTTTTACTCTTTGGGCTGCAACTGCTGACGGCGTACTTAACGGCCGTATTGGAAATGTACCGCCGGTTTGCGGCCGCTCTGCTTACGCCGCTCAATGCACTGTTGCCGCTTTGTTTTTTGGGTTGTTTCGGCCGGTCGTGGGGCATTATCAGTATGGTATACGGCTTTTTGGCGGCCAACGCCGTGCAAATTCTGGTATACGGCTATATGATGCGGCGCGAACTGCAGTGGTCCTTCCGCCCGGCCCCGGCGGCCTGGCACAAACAGCTGACCAAAAACCTGGTAAGCAACCAACTGATAGAACTGGCCAACATCGTAAGCAGTGTACTGCCGGTATACTTGTTAAGCGGGTTGGCGGCGGGGTTTGTCAGCGCGCTCAACTATGCCAAACAACTGTCCGATTCCCCCACCGAAATTTTCACCCTGCGCGTGGCCAACATTTCCAAAATCCAACTGACCGAAAGCGCCGCCCGCCGCAACGAAACCAAGTTCAACGACGATTTTTTATCCACCCAGCATTTCATGCTTTTCCTGCTCACGCCCTTGGCCGTGTTCAGCGGGTGTTTCGCGCCGGAAATCGTTACGCTGTTTTTTAAGCGCGGCCAATTTACGTGGACCGACGTGCAAAACGCGGCCGCGTTTTTGCGCCCGCTGTTAGGCATTATGTGGTTTATGGCGCTGGTGCAGATGCAAAACAATGTAGTAGCGGCCGGGCGGAAAGTGAAGGAAAGTTTACCGTATGCACTGGCGTGCGTGGGGTTGTTTATCGTGCTGGTTCCTTTTACAATGCACGCCTGGGGGGCGTTTGCGTTCCCGTACACGCAGTTGGGGTGCTGTGTGGTGAGCCTGGGGATTAATTACCGATTATTTAAAAAGCATTTCCCGTCGGTCCCGTATGTGCGGTCCCTGCTGGCGGCGGGGCGGCTGGCGCTGGTAAACCTGGCGGCGCTGGTGCCGCCGATAGCGCTGTATTACGGCTGCGGCGTAAACCGCTGGCCGGCTTTTTGGTGTTTGCTCGTATGCGGGGTAGTATTTTTGGCGGGGCTGTTTGGCGGGACGTATTTCAGCGGGGACTGGCAAGCGTTCAGCCGCCAGTTTGCCCGGCGCAAACAACTTTTTAATGCGGTAAAATCCGCTTGACGGCCTGCATCACGTCCTGCGCGCGGACGCACTCCGTGCACGGGGCCGCTTCCAAACCGCGCGGGCAGGCGTTCATCCAATTTTTCGTCACCCACATACAGCCGCCGCACGGACCGGCGGACAGATTTTCGTTCTTGGCATATCCAAAGAAATGCGCCGAAGACGGGCCGAAAATTACCACACTGTTTACTTCCAAAAATTGGGCCAAAT
Organism: Candidatus Avelusimicrobium gallinaceum; assembly: GCA_944324965.1. Classification (GTDB taxonomy): domain Bacteria; phylum Elusimicrobiota; class Elusimicrobia; order Elusimicrobiales; family Elusimicrobiaceae; genus Avelusimicrobium; species Avelusimicrobium gallinaceum. The sequence continues at coordinate 6,787 of CALUYH010000017.1, read as the reverse complement.
GCACCAGGCCGCTTTCGCTGTCCACGTGCACTTGCGCGCCGCTTAACAGGGGCAACAAATCCGGCAGGTCGGTTTTGCCGAGCAGGCACAAATCGGCTTCCTCGTACGGCACGTTGCCCTTTTCGCCCAGCTGGACGATTTTAATATACGGAAATTCTTTTTTAAACAGCCGGAAAAATTCGCACCACCGCACCGAGGGCCACGCACGCGTCGGGCGGGAATTTTCCCCGGACGAATGCACGCGGCTTAAATCGTGAAACGTGATGTACGGCACGTCGGTCAGCCCGAATTTTTCCAGCCCGCCGCCGGGCACTTTGATGCGTTCGGGCGTGTCGTGCGGCAGTTCCACGCCGCCCGTGTAGGCAAGCAAATCAAACCGGCGCCCGCCGTGGTGGGCAAGCCACCGGCCCAACAGGCCGTCGGTCAAGAACAAATCGTCAAGCAAACTGCCCAGCGCTTCCTGCGCCGCACGGGCGCGCTCCAGCACGGGCAAAAAATCCGGCGCCAACTGCCCCAGCCGCCCTTCGTCCGCTGCCAAAAACACCGCCGCCATGCACGCCAGCACCGCCAAATCGTAGGACGCCGGCGCGAACGGTTTGCCTTCACAAATGCAGGTGTTTTTATCGCGGCCGAACAGCAAGCGGGCCACTCCCGGCAACGGGGAATAAATATCAAATACCGCTTCCGGCAAATACGAGCGGTACGCCGACACCAACCGCTTGGCGCACGCCACGTCCCCCATTCCGCCCGGCAGCCAAAACAACACGTGCAGGCGGTCCTTTTCGCGCGGGGCGGGCTTGCGCAAAAAGTGGTTTTTAAAACGGGCGAGCAGTTGCTTTTTGGAATGGCTCCATTCAAAAGCACCGCGCACGATGCGGCTGTCCCGCCCGCGCCAATCCAGCGTTTGCTGCAACTCCAACAAACTAAGCTGTATGTCCGGGGCGTTCCAGTTCATTTGACGGCGTCCTTGCAGAGGGTTTCATAGGCGTCCAGGTAGGCTTGCAGCGAAAAACGCTGCGTTACTTCGCGTGCACGCTCGCCGAACTGGCGGCGTTTTTCGTCGTCTTTCATCAGTTCGGCCATTTTGGCGGCCAGACGGTCGGTATAATTCTGCTTGACCAAAAATCCGTCCACTCCGTCGCGAATAATCACATCCGGCCCCGTGCAGTTAAAGCTCACCGCGGGCAATCCCGCGGCCATGGCTTCCAACAACACCATCGGGAATCCTTCCGCGCGGGAAGACATCGCATACAGCTGCGCATGTTGATACACGCCCTGCAATCCATGCACCGGCGGCACAAACTGCACGCTGTACTGCACGTCCAGCGTTTCGGCCAAGCCTTTCAGCTCGGCTTCGTCCGGCCCGGCGCCGATAATGCACAGCTGCCAATCCGGGAAATCGTCACACACGCGCCGCCACGCTTCCAGCAGGCGGTCAAAGCCTTTTTGCTGCACCAGCCGCCCGATGGCCACCACGTATTTTTTGCCTTCTTTAAAAAATTCCGGCCGCGGCGCCGTGTCTTTGCCTACCGGCAAAGCAGGGTTATAGATGACCGCCGGTTTCCAGCGGGGATGATACAAAGCGATAAATTTGCGGTCCCGTTCGGACAGTACCGTCACCCGGTACGCGCGGCGCAGCAGAAAGTTGCGCAGCACCCGCCATTTAAGCGAATACGCCAAATAGCGCACGTCCAAATGGTCGGCATAGATGTACGGCACGCGCAGCAGCCAGCACGCGGCCAATACGCTTACCGTCATAAAACTGATCACCACGTCCGGCTTGGTAGCCCGCACCGCACGCATCAAGCGCCACAGGCGGGGGATTCCGCCCCAAAAGGAGGGTTTTTGGAACGTGGGCAAGTTCACGCGCACGCGGTGCACGGCGGAGGAAAGCGAGTAGAAATCCGGCACGGAATCGTCCAGCGTTAAAAGAATCACTTCGTGGCCGCGCGCAGCCAGCCCGTCGGCCAGATACGTCATCACCCGTTCCGCGCCGCCGCCGCCCAAGGTACCAATTACGCAGGTTATTTTCATTTTATCCCCTGTAAAAACGCCCCGGAAGGCTCCGGGGCGCAGATTCTTTCAGTGTAACAGTTCCACAAACGCGCGGACGAAATCTTCAAACGGATATTGGTCTTTGAGTTTGCTGGCCTCTACCGCGATTCCCACACGTTTGCCCCAGTTCACCATCAAATCGTCCAACGCCACCGTGAAAGGTTCTTCTTCCCCGGCGTTTACAATCACACCGTTAATGCCGTTGGCCACCAGATCCGTCACCGGGTCGCTTTCGCACGCCACACACGGCAGTTTGCTGGCCATCGCGTCCAACAGGATGTCGACATTGTCGGGGTTCAAGGCCGGGTAAGCAAAAATGTCGGCGTTGCGCAGCAGGCTGTACACGTCGCCGTCGTCCGGCACAATCTCCGTGCTGTCCTGCAAGTTGTTTTTGGCCACAAACTTGGCCAGCGCCGCTTTGCCCGTGCCGTCGCCCACAATGGTCAAATGCCACGTGGAGTGCGCCGGAGCCAGCCGTGCCCAGGTTTTAAGCAGGTTTTCAAACCCGCTGTCCTTGGTCAGTTTGCCGACGGCCACGATGTTGTTTTCTTTCTTAAAGCAGGCCGGTTTATCGTAGTTGTAGTGTTCCACCCACACGGCCGGGTTGGTAACGGCTTGCACTTTCAGGCCGGCGTAGGCTTTTTTGTTCAGCGGTTTGTCCGTGGTTTTAATCACCAAGACTTGTTTGGCTTTCTTTAAAATAGTCTTTTTGTCTTTGGGGGTTTTGTCTTCTTTAAAGCCTTCGTTTTCGGCATACACGAAGGGCACGCCCGCTTCGGCCGCGGCTTGGCAGCCCGTCAGGTTCATCAGCGAAATGACAAAATCCGCCCCTTCTTTTTTAAGCGCGGCGGCCAATGTTTTGTGCTTGGCCGTGGCGGCATATTCCTGCAAGGCGATGGTGTTTTCTTTCACTTTTACTTTGCCTTTTACGGCGTGCAGCGTAACTTCAAACCCTTTAGAGGCGAGTTCTTCGCCCAATTTTACCCCTAATCGGGAGGCGGTAAATGTTTTATTCCCGCCAATAAAAATACTGACTTTCATACTTCCTCCTAACCACAGCAAACCCTTTTTGCCGTATCTTGCTTTTTAGTTTATTGTACATAAAAACCAGCGAGAAAGGAACCCGTTTTTTCGTCTAAAAATGCAAAAAGCCCCGCCGGCGTTTTGCCCATAAAAAAACCGCCCTTTCGGGCGGTATCATTAGAAATCTTGCGGGGACTGGATTTGAACCAGTGATCTCAAGGTTATGGGCCTTGCGAGATACCAGGCTTCTCTACCCCGCAGTGTTATTATAGCACTTTAAACCCTTAAATGCAAACTGACCCGCAAAAAAGCGGGCGGAAAAACTTCCGCCCGCTCCGTTAAAACAAGATGCCTTATTCTTTGTACATCGGGTAGAAATAAATACCCATATACACCGGGTTGTCCACAAAGTTTTTGACATTGGAACGCATGGCCCACAAACCCGTGGGGTGCACGGTGTAGATTTGCATGGCGTCGTTGTGCATTAAATTGTGCACCTGTTTGTACAGCGCGTTGCGTTTGGCAAAATCCGTTTCCGACACGGCCTGTTCAATCAGCGCATCGGCCTGCGGGTTTTTGTACCCCTGCGAAAGCGCATAACGCCCCTGGCTGTGGATGAACGGGAAGTAGAAGTTGTGCGCGTCGGCATAGTCGGCCACCCAGCCGCGGGCCCACATGGGCATTTGGCGTTTGGCGGTTTTTTCCAGGAACGACGGCCAGGTTACACCGCGCAAATCAATCTTAAATTTGGGGTTTAAACTTTCCACGTTGCGTTTTAAAATTTCGGTCGCAATCTGGCGCATATCGCCGCTGGTGTTGTAGGTGATGGTGAATTTAAACCCTTTTTCCCACACTTTTCCGCCCCAGGCTTTTTTAAAGTGTTCTTTGGCTTTTTCCAAATCAAACGTGTAGCGTTTAAAGCCGTTATCGTACTTTACCAATCCGGCCGGTGCGGGGCCGATGGCCATTTCACCGCGGCCTTCCATAGATTCTTGCAGGAACGCCTCGTAATCAAACGCGTATTCAAACCCCAGGCGCAGGTCTTTATCGGCAAAGAAATCAGCCGGAATGCCGTTGCCGTCCAGCTGGCCGGAACCGACGTCCGGGTTGGCTTCCATATTGATATCCAGCGTAAAGAAAATCACCGGGTCCGTGCGCAGGCGGGGCAGTTCATCGTACACCACCACTTCCGGGTTGCCTTTTAATTGGCTGGCGAACTTGGTAGAAATTTCCGCCACGTCCGCGTCGCCGGTTTCCAACATAAGCCGCATGGTGGAAGGTTCGTCCACCGTCATCATATGAATGGTTTTTATTTTGGGGGCGCCGGCGAAATAATTTTCGTTGGCGGCCAGCGTCAGGCGTTTGGCGGCAATGTCCCAGCGGGCGACATAAAACGGCCCCGTGCCGTTGGTGGCGGCAAAGAACGGGGATGAATCTTTGGCAAAGTTATTAAACTGTTTCCAAGTGGCTTCCTCGCCGTCCCACGCGCCGTGCTGGACGGCCCAGTTTTTGCTGACGATATAGCTCCACCGCGCCAAAATGGACAAGAACGGCGCAAACGGCCGCTTGAGCGTGATGACCACATTGTCCCCGTCCACGCGGATAGCGTCGGCGGCGTCTTTAAAATCTACGACAATTTCCCCCTGGTCGTTGCGGGTGGAAGAAACGCCCAAAATCGGTTCCAACAGCAGGCTGGACGGGCCGCCCGACACGTCGGACAAAATAAACCGCAGCAGGGAGTAGCGTACGTCTTCGGGCGTCAGTTCGGTGCCGTCGTGAAATTTGACCCCTTTGCGAATGGGGAAGGTGTAGGTGCGGCCGTCGGCGGAGATCAAGCCGTTTGCGCGGCTGGGCACCTGCGTGGCGATGGAAGGCTCCAACTCCGTAAGCGAACTGCCTTTAAATTTAAGCAGCGTATCGTAGACGTTGATTAACAGCCCGTGGGTTACCCCGTCGTAGGAGTACACCGGGTCCAGGGATTCCATTTCCCCTTTATGCGCTACGATGAGCGTATCTTTCATATCCGGCTGGGCGCAGGCGCCAAACAGCCCGACTAAGCACAAAAGCAACCAGTATTTTTTCATTTTTTCCTCACAATGTACGCAGCGCCCCGCTTGCGGTTCAGCCACGCGTTAGCAAATTCCCGCGCGGGATACGCGCGCAAAACGGTTTTTTCGTCGGAAGCGGCAGGGTCCGCCACCAACACTTTGCCGTCTTTCCACCCGCGGATGACCAGCAAATGCCCCGCGGTATGGTCTATGGCGGCGCCGGGCAGCTGCCCGCGTTCATACGCCACGCTCGCTGCCACCAGCGAGTCTTGCGTCACAAAATCTTTCAGTTCCGCCAGCGTGCCGAAACGGCGCACATACGCCGCAACGCCTTTCATCCCGGCATAGGCGGTATTGAACATCCAATTGCCGTAAATGCCGGCGGTCGGGTCGTACACGCCGCGCAGGACGTCCGCAAGTGTAACGGCCACGCCTAACGCATTTAAAATCATACACACCGACACCGGGCTGCACACGCGGCGGCGGTCCGGATGTTTGAGCGTCATCTGCGAAAGGGGGGTTACTTCTTTTTCAAACGAACCGGCCGGCAGACGGGCGGCGTTTTTTTCGTCATACGCAAAAGGCGCACGCACCCCGCAGGCGGCCAACCGCTCCAGCTGCGCCCCGCCGGAAGATTTCACCCGAAACCGATACGCCGACGCCGGATGCGCCAGCACCAGTTCGTCCGTTTCCAACCGGCCGAAGGGCGTTTCCTGCGCCGGAAAACTGGTTTGAATGTTGGGCGAAAGGAGCCCCATTTTGTAGAAATCGCTCCATTTATCGCCTTCGCGCACCTGGGCTTCCAACAGAATGTACCCGTTCGCCTCCGCCCGGTAATTGGCGGAAAGCACCAACGACGCAAACGGAAAAGGCGTTTGAACGGGGGCGGAAAGCGCGGCATTTATGCCGTCGGCGGAAGATTCCCGCGTGCAATCGGCGGGAGAGTGGAAATTGTTGAAAACGGGCGAACGCCACGGCGTGTGTTGAACCATAAAAAACCTTATCGGGGCACCCGGACTTGAACCGGGAACCTCCCGCTCCCAAAGCGGGCGCTCTACCGCTTGAGCCATGCCCCGAATGTGTATATTGTAGCAATTTTGGGTCACATTCTAAACGGCAAAATAAATCCCGCCGCGCAGGGAAAACACGCCCTTTATCCCCGGCCGGAACCGATGCGGTGCCGGGCCGCCGGAACGGGTGCTTGCCGCGCGCGGGCACAACCGGGAGCTTTTTCTGTTGGGCGTTGTAATTTGTTATAATAAAAAAAGATTTAGCGCCTATAGCTCAATCGGTTAGAGCAACCGACTCATAATCGGTGGGTTCCAGGTTCAAGTCCTGGTGGGCGCAGTTTTACACCCGCGTGCAAGCGCGGGTTTTTTGCACCCGAACAAACAAGAAAATTTTTCTTTCCGCAAAAAAATGTGCTAGAATATATGTGTTGATCCGGGATGGTGTAATGGTAACACGGATGCCTCTGGAGCATTAATTCTAGGTTCGAGTCCTAGTCCCGGAACCAGATTTTAAACCGCCGAAAGGCGGTTTTTTATTTGTGCCGGGACAGCAGGCCAACTGCTTGGCCTGCGATAGGACGAGAAAGCCGCAGCGTTGTACGAGTTTGCCCAACGGGCAAGGCGAGTACCGCGAGGCGGGGCCGAACGCGC
>CALUYH010000016.1 GCA_944324965.1 Candidatus Avelusimicrobium gallinaceum | reverse complement strand
AATTACTTCTATTATATTTTATCAATAAAAGCCGCCTATTGCAATCCTTTTTGCAAACGTTTTATCCGCGGCTCTTATCATTATTATACCAAAATCAAGCGGGTCTGCCAAGCGGATTTTGATTATTTTTTAACCGAATTCAATTTTTTATTTTTTGTTTTGGCCGGGGCTTTGGCAGGCTTTTTGGTGTCCCGTTGGATGGCCGGAACCGGCATGGACATCAATTCCTGTTCCCACGCGGTTGCGTTTTTTTGAATGGTTTGCACCATTTTTTGCCGTACTTGGTCTTCATTTTTGGCGTTCGGATATTCCCGGTACACAAATTGCAGCGCCACGGGATGCCCTTGATACGTGGTAAAACGGAAGAAGTTAAATTCAAAAATTCCCGGTTTACTCAAAATAAAGGACAGACCGGCATCGGTGCCTTTCCCCGGGAAAAAGCTGTATTGGGTGCTTGGATAGTTTTGTTGTAAATTATAAATAACGCTGGAAGCCACTTCCTGCGGCGTATTTTTCAAGGCATCGTAGGAGCGGACCGTAAACATCGTGGAATAGGAAGAAAAATCCTCACCGGCCGGCAAATACTCGTTCAGCCGTTCCTGCGAATTGCCAACATTGTATTGCAGCGTATATTTTTTACCGGCAAAACGGATATTGGCCGTATCGCCTTTTGCAAAACTAATCCCTGTTATCCCTACCAATAAAAAAGTCAAAATACCGATTATTTGAATCCGCCGCATAAAAACCCCTCCACGCTTTTCAGCTCTTTTTTTAAGAATATCATATTTTCGCCCGTCTGCCAAATATCTTTACGGCCACACAATCCACGCCCCAATACCCCAAAAAATCAGCGCCGTTACCCAACCGAACGCCCGGCTGTGGGCAAAGCGGGCAATATCCCATTTTTTATTCAGCCATCCCCCCGCCGCCGAAATGCTGCCAAATACGCACAGGGTTACACACGCAAACACCGTCCCCAGCAAAAAGACGTACGCGCCGGGGTGTACCGTTTGTTTGGGAATAAATCCCGGGAAAAAGGATAAGAAAAACAAAATAACTTTGGGGTTGAGCAAATTCATAATCACCCCGCGGCGGTAGAAGCGGAAAAAGGAATCGGTCGGGGCGGCCGCCGCGTCCGGCGCGTCTGCGGGCGCCGAGTGGCCTGCCGCGTGTATGGCCGAAACCCCCAGCCAGGCCAAATACGCGGCTCCCAGGTATTGCAAAATTTTAAGTAACACCGGAGAGGCCGCCACGACTGCCGCCACCCCCAGCGCCACCGCCGCGGTGTGGACAAACAGCCCGCTTACCAACCCCAAGCTGACCGAAAACGCCGACTTAAACCCGCGGCCGATACTCTGGGCCAGCACAAACAAGATATCCGGTCCCGGCAACAACGCCAACAATAAAGAAGCGAAAAGAAATTCTATACTCATTTTTGACCCTCTTGGAAAGCATGACGCATCAGCCATTCCTCCCCCTTTTCGGCAACGATTTCAAAATTCATCTGTTGGTACAGCCGCACGGCGGGGTTTGCCCGCTGGACGGACAGAACCATCCCGCAATACCCGTTTTGGCGCACTTGTTGCAATAAGGCCTGCAACAAAGCAGTACCAATCCCTTGCCCACGATACGGCGGCAATACGGATAGGGCCAACACGGGCATATCCGCCCCCAGCCAATGATAGCCCGGGAGCAGCCGACACCAGGCCGCACCCAGGAGTTGTCCCTGCCCCGCTGCTACAAAGGCAAAATCCCCGGGGCAGGAGCCAAAATCCGCCACATAAGCCTTTAATTCCGGTAACTCTACTACCGAAAACGGCGGCGGCTCTATTCCGGGCGGAACAAAAATAGCTGCATACAGAAATTGTTTCAATCGCCCGATTTCCGACAGGGTAATCGGGCGCACGTGGATGGAATAAGGGGACATATAGTACATCATACCAATTTGTGGGCAAGGTTCAATAAAAACTGTTCGTTGCTGCCCTTAAAAACGGCGTATCTCCGCGCCAGCCAGACACAAGGGAAGAACATCCGGCCTTCCCCACCCAAGGACACCGGCGGCAAACATTTCCAGGCCCCACAAAGGCAATAAAAAACCCCGCGATTAAGCGGGGTTTAAATTCAAGTTAAAAGGCTGGGATGAGACCGACAACGATCTACTCTCTCAGCGCCGAATTGGGCGCCAATACCATCGACCCTGACGAGCTTAACTGCCGTGTTCGGAATGGGAACGGGTGTGGCCTCGTCGGAATTATTATCAGTCTCATTCCAGCCTCTTATAAAAGAACAAATTTGAAAAGGAACTCGTTTTACAACACGTTCCTTTATACGTTAGAATCCTTCTCGCCGCTGCTTAGGCGGGTCATCGATACCTCCTAACGCTAGATAACTTTAGAAAAGCGCAAGTGTTTCACTCACAATTCTTTATCTATCTGGATTAAAGAATATGGCCAAGCCTCACGACCTATTAGTACAGATTAGCTGAACACATTGCTGTGCTTACACACTCTGCCTATCAACCCGGTAGTCTTCCGGGGGTCTTCTGGGTAGTTAATCTACCAGGGAAACCTTATCTTGAGGCGGGTTTCACGCTTATATGCTTTCAGCGTTTATCCCTACCGAACACCGCTAATCAGCTATGCTTCTGTAGAAACAACTGATATACAGGAGGTTCGTTCATCCAGGCCCTCTCGTACTATGGACAACTCCTCTCAAGTTTCCTGCGCATACAACAGATAGAGACCGTACTGTCTCACGACGTACTGAACCCAGCTCACGTACCACTTTAATGGGCGAACAGCCCAACCCTTCCCACCTGCTTCAGCGGGAGGATGTGATGAGCCGACATCGAGGTGCCAAACCGAGCCGTCGATGTGAACTCTTGGGCCCGATCAGCCTGTTATCCCCAGGGTAGCTTTTATCCGTTGAGCGATGGCCCTCCCACGAGGGACCACCGGATCACTAAGTCCTGCTTTCGCACCTGTTCGGACCGTCGTCCTCACAGTCAAGCTCCTTTCTACCTTTGCGCTCAATGGCCGATTTCTATACGGCCTGAAGGAACCTTAGAACGCCTCCGTTACTCTTTAGGAGGCGACCGCCCCAGTCAAACTGCCCACCTGCCACTGTCCCCAACCCGGATTCACGGGTAATAGGTTAGAACCACAATCCACAAAAGCTGGTATTTCACCGTTGTCTCCACACCCCCCTCAAGGGATGTTTCAAAGACTCCCAGCTATCCTACGTAATGTAAACCGTAATCCAATAACAAGCTACAGTAAAGCTCCATAGGGTCTTTTCGTCTTGTTGCATGCATCAAGCGTCTTCACTTGAACCACAATTTCGCCGAGCCCACCGTCGAGACAGCGGCTTCTTTGTTATGCCATTCGTGCAGGTCGGAACTTACCCGACAAGGAATTTCGCTACCTTAGGACGGTTATAGTTACCGCCGCCGTTTACCGGGGCTTAAGTTCGCAGCTTCGCCTTGCGGCTAACCACTCCCCTTGACCTTCCGGCACCGGGCAGGCATCAGGCCCTATACATCATCTTGAGATTTCAGCAGAGCCCTAAGTTTTTGTTAAACAGTCACGAAGCCCAATTCACTGCGACCCTTTCCCAATACATTGCTGCACCAGTACTCGGGCACTCCTTCTTCCGAAGTTACGGAGCTAGTTTGCCTAGTTCCTTGACGATGGTTATCTCGCGCGCCTTAGGATTTTCACCCCATCCACCTGTGTCGGTTTACGGTACGGTTATAGTAAGAACTCCCTACGAAGTTTTTCTAGGCAGCGTGATTGGACCACTTCGCAACCTTACGGTCACTCGTACTCGGTTTTCAGCTTAGCCTCCGAACGGATTTGCCTATCCGGAGATGCCTACGGCCTTGAACTGGCATATAGCCAGATGGTTTACTCTCCTGCGTCCCTCCCTAGGTTATGACGCGCTTACTATAGTTCAGGAATATTAACCTGATGTCCTTCGCCTACGCCTTTCGGCCTGAGCTTAGGCCCGACTGACCCTGAGCCGACGAACGTTGCTCAAGGAAACCTTAGATTTTCGGCGGGAAGGATTCTCACCTTCCTTATCGCTACTCATTCCAGCATTCTCACTTATTAGCGCTCCAGCACTCCTTACGGTATACCTTCGCAGCTGCTAATAACGCTCCCCTACCACTGTACAAAGACGAATCAATGTACAATCCGTAATTTCGGTAGTATGCTTAGCCCCGAGTCATCTTCGGCGCAGATTCACTCGACTAGTGAGCTATTACGCACTCTTCAAAGGGTGGCTGCTTCTAAGCCAACCTCCTAGCTGTTTAAGTAAATCCACATCCTTTACCACTTAGCATACATTTTGGGACCTAAATTGACGGTCTGGGCTGTTTCCCTCTCGCACGTGAAGCTTATCCCTCACGAACTGACTGCTGAAATATACGCCGAGGTATTCAGAGTTTGACAGACATCGGAAGGAGGGTCGCTCCCCCTAAATCTACCAGTGCTTTACCCCCTCGGGTTAAATTTCAACGCTAGCCCTAAAGCTATTTCGGGGAGAACCAGCTATCACCAAGTTCGATTGGCCTTTCACCCCTAACCCCACCTCATGTAGAAACTTTTTAGCGTTTAACACTCCGGACCTCCATTCTCTGTTACGAGAACTTCATCCTGGACAGGGTTAGATCACTTGGCTTCGGGTCTAATATGACGAACTAATCGCCCTGTTCGGGCTCGCTTTCACTACGGCTGCGGAGCTCTTCACCCCTTAACCTTGCTCGGCACATTAACTCGCTGGATCATTCTTCAACAGGCACGCCGTCGCACGTTATACACCGAAGTGTATCATAGTGCTACGACAGCTTGTAGATGTACGGTTTCAGGTTCTATTTCACTCCCCTCTCGGGGTTCTTTTCGCCTTTCCCTCGCGGTACTGGTTCACTATCGGTTGCCAGAGAGTATTTAGCCTTGGAGAGTGGTCTCCCCGGATTCCCACCGGATTGCACGTGACCAGTGGTACTTAGGTACTTGCTAAGAGGCAACTAGGTTTTCGTTTAAGGGACTGTCACCCTCTATGGTCGGACTTTCCAGACCGTTCAACTAACCTGTTGCTTGGTAACTCTTTGTGTCTAACACGAGCAAGCCCTGCAACCCCAACCCACGCACTCTATACACCGCATTGCGATGCATACAGTGCGGGGGCTGGTTTAGGCTATTCCCGTTTCGCTCGCCACTACTCAGGGAATCTCTTTGATTTCTTTTCCTGTAGGTACTGAGATGTTTCACTTCCCTACGTTGTCCTCTATCACCCTACCTCCGAGCCCGAAGGCTCGGCCTTTAAGTGATGATCTGCAAGCTCTCACCTGCAGGGGTTCCCCCATTCAGAAATCCGCGGATCACAGGATATTTGCTCCTACCCGCGGCTTATCGCAGCTTATCACGTCTTTCATCGACTTCTGGCACCAAGGCATTCACCATACACCCTTGTAGCTTGACCATATTCTTTAATCCGACAGATTTGCATCTATCAAATTTTGGTCATTTCAAATGCTAGATATTGCTATCTATATTTTTTTAATGATAACCATTAACTTTTCAGTTAATTGCGTTCTCATTGCTTAATTGTGTAAGTGTAAGTATATTCATATCACATCTAGAATATACAAACGCTTGGCTTTTCTAAAATATATTTTCATTCTCTTTGCTGCCCGGTGATTGTTTTTATGATTTGAAACATTCACCTTCTGGAGACTTACAAGAGAAGATTGAATATAAGTTATCTAATTTTCAAAGAACTACAAATTTGACGCAACATACAGGCTAGGTTATATTGGAGCTGATCGGGATCGAACCGACGGCCTCCTGCTTGCAAAGCAGGCGCTCTCCCAACTGAGCTACAGCCCCTTTAACAAGTTGCTGTGGGCCCGGAAGGAATTGAACCTTCGACCTCACGCTTATCAAGCGTGCGCTCTAACCAGCTGAGCTACGAGCCCAAGCTATTTTAAAACCTTTCAAAAGAGCCTAAGCTCTATAACCATCTATGTGCGAGTGGCCGACCTGAAACGGATAGCACTTACGTGCACCAATTTAAAGCTACCGACCTATTCTACTTTCAAAAGAAAATAGAATAAAGGAGGTGATCCAGCCGCACCTTCCGGTACGGCTACCTTGTTACGACTTCACCCCAATCACCAATCACAACTTAGGACCCAGACGACCTGGATACTTCTGTTGCAATTGACTTTCGTGGTGTGACGGGCGGTGTGTACAAGACCCGGGAACGTATTCACCGCAGCGTGCTGATCTGCGATTACTAGAGATTCCGGCTTCATGTGGGCGAATTGCAGCCCACAATCTGAACTGGGGCATAGTTTAGGGATTGGCTCCACCTTACGGTATTGCTGCCCTCTGTCTATGCCATTGTAGTACGTGTGTAGCCCTGGACATAAAGGCCATGATGATTTGACATCATCCCCACCTTCCTCCACGTTATCCGCGGCGGTCTCCTGAGAGATCCTATTGCTAGGCAACACAGGATAGGGGTTGCGCTCGTTGCGGGACTTAACCCAACATCTCACGACACGAGCTGACGACAACCATGCAGCACCTCGGCTGGCTCCCTTGCGGGTCGCCTCTACTTTCATAAAGGCTACCACCAGTCGTTCGAGCCCAGGTAAGGTTTTTCGCGTAGCGTCGAATTAAACCACATACTCCACCTCTTGTGCGGGTCCCCGTCAATTCCTTTGAGTTTTAACCTTGCGGCCGTACTCCCCAGGCGGATAACTTAATGCGTTAGCGGCGGCACGGAAGGGGTCGATACCTCCCACACCTAGTTATCATCGTTTACGGCTAGGACTACCGGGGTATCTAATCCCGTTTGCTCCCCTAGCTTTCGCACTTTAGCGTCAGTAAAGGCCCAGAAATCCGCCTTCGCCACCGGTGTTCCTCCTAATATCTACGCATTTCACTGCTACACTAGGAATTCCGATTTCCTCTGCCTCACTCAAGAACGCCAGTTTCCGTTGCAGTTTCTGGGTTGAGCCCAGAGATTACACAACAGACTTAACATTCCGCCTACGCGCGCTTTACGCCTAGTAATTCCGAGTAACGCTTGCCACCTACGTCTTACCGCGGCTGCTGGCACGTAGTTAGCCGTGGCTTATTCGAGAGGTACCGTCATTTTTTTCTTCCCTCTCAAAAGGAGTTTACAATCCGAGAACCTTCATCCTCCACGCATCGTTGCTGGATCAGGCTTTCGCCCATTGTCCAAAATTCCCCACTGCTGCCTCCCGTAGGAGTAGGGCCCGTGTCTCAGTGCCCTTGTGGCCGGTCGCCCTTTCAGGCCGGCTATCCGTCGTCGCCTTGGTAGGCCGTTACCCCACCAACAAGCTGATAGAATATAAGACCGTCTCCAAGCGATAAATCTTTGATCTCTAAGCGATGCCGCTTAAAGATGTTATGGGGTATTAGCAATCCTTTCGGACTGTTATTCCCCACTCAGAGGTAGGTTTCTTATACATTACTCACCCGTCTGCCACTAAACTTTACTCTGTATTGCTACAAAGCAAAGTCCCGTTCGACTTGCATGTGTTATGCACGATGCCAGCGTTAACTCTGAGCCAGGATCAAACTCTCCATTAGAATTAATTACCTTTAAACCGCAAGCGGTTCAAAGGCGATCAATCGCTAACAGCGAGCTGTTGACTTTTGACTCTACTCTTTTGAATTAACTTTGGTGTCATAATTATAGTATATGACTTACTTAATGAGCTCTGAACTGTCAAATCCAAAGGATTTGTCCCTTTCAGATCGCCCATTCGCACATTGCTGTCAAATTTTCAGAGAACGAAATTTCCACCTTGCTGTTTTCCTGCTTGGAAAAAGCAATCGGAAATTTATTTTAACTTCTTTGCAGCGGTCAACGCTGTAAAGATATTATAACAAAATTTATTTTTGTTTGTCAAGTCTTTTTTTAAAATCGCTTTTAAATCAACTTGACCTTTCTTACTACTCTTTTATTAAAGCATATTTTTTAAAGTTTGTCAAGCGTTTTTTTAAACATCCAAACAAGTTGCCTGCTTTACGGCTCTTTTGGTACTGCGCGTAAGCCTGTTTTGTACTTCTTGATTATTCAAGGAAGTCATGGCCGCTTGGGACCGAAGGGATAAGGCTTACATTAAGTGTTTCTGCAAAGCGTTTATAAAACTAACTTGATCAGCTCGGCTCAGTCCATCGGCTGCCTTTTCTAATATAAGGTGATGTTTCGCTGCCGAAAAGTTTTCTGTTTATAATACGGTTTGCAAAAACGAGTAAGAAGTTTTTTGTTATTACGTTTACAAAGATCAATTCCGACTACTTTTATAGTCTAGCAAAAAAAGACAGAAATGTCAAGACCCATTTTTCTAAATTTTCAAAAATCTGAAAAAGGGTTCTTGAAAACTTCCGCGGAAACAAACCTTTTTGTTTCCTTATAAATCTAGTATAGATAATTTTGCGCGGTTTGTCAACTCTTTTTTCTCCCGTCGGAGAAAGATGTTTTTTCAAACCGGCCCGCAGTGATTGTTCGGTTGTGGGCCCTGGCAAAAACTATCTTTTCCAGATAGGTATAGTTTACTAAAAACAAGGGGCGGAGTCAACTATCCCCCGCACTATCCCAGCCAGCAAATCGCAGCAATACGCTTAAAAACTTCCTTTCCCCGTACGCGCGCGTGTGCGCACATATATATGCGCTGTCGGAACGCTAATTAATATCGGGGCTGTGCGTACTGACCGGAGAAAAAAAGAAGGATGCGCATGTGCGCAACCCTTCTTTCTTTTTGTTGTACCCGTTTTGTTTTTTCATTCCCGGCTAATCCGGTTTATGAAATCTGTTCCCCAAAATAAAAACCCCGCCTGGTCTTATCAAGCGGGGTTTTAAAAAATACAAAAAATCAATAACTACGCCAAACACCCGCCCCAAATGGAAATGTCCTTTAGACCATTAAACGGTTTAAAGGAATTCCAATTGATATGATTCATAGTGTTTAGCTGCTGCATATTTACATTATGCTTTATTTCCAAACGGCTGTCAATTATTTTTTCTGCCTCAAATTTGCTATTCTTAATATATGGATTTGCAAACGCTCCTCAAAAACACATCCCGCAGCCTGTATTTAAGCGTCCAGGCACTCCCGCGCGCCATGCGCCCGGCCTTTGGCACGGCCTATTTGCTGTGCCGCTACGCCGACACGATTGCCGACACGCCCATTCTGCCCGCTTCGCGGCGGCTGTACTGGATAGAGCGTTTCCCGCACCTGCTGCAGGAGCAAAATACCGCAGAAATCGCCCAGCTCGTGCACGAAATTTCCGCCCCGACCGAAAACCCGTACGAAACGGAACTCATCAAGCAGCTTCCCGCGTGCCTGGCCGAACTCAATATATTGGACGCGGCCCTGCGCGGAATTATTATGGATGTGGTATACGCCGTATGCGAGGGGATGAAAACCGATTTAAGTTTTTTCCCGGCCGAGCACTCCCACGCATTGCGCGCATTTGATACGCCGGCGGAGCTGGAGCGCTATTGCCACCTGATGGGCGGCGAGCCCGGCCTGTTTTGGAGCCGGCTGATTTATCATACCGCCCGTATTAAAATGCCGGAAGAAGAATTTTATACACTGGGCCAGCGCATTGGCGACGCGCTGCAAATCGTCAACATCCTGCGCGACCTGCCCAAAGATTTACGCATCGGGCGGTGTTATTTTCCGCGGATGGATTTGGAAAGCGCCGGTTTGACGGCACAGGACCTCTTGGAGCCGGCCAATTCCGCCCGGTTTGAACCGGTCAAACGCAAATGGATTGCCTGGGGATTAGCACATTTAAAAAGTGCCGAAAAGTATTTCCCGCAACTGCCCAAAGCCCAGCCCGGCCAACGCGCGGCCGTAGCGTGGCCCGTATTGTGGACGGCGGACACTTTGTGGAAAGTCTACCGGGCGCCCCACCTGCTGGACCCGTCCAAACGCGTCAAAATTTCCCGCAAAGTCATCTACCGCACCATGCTCTGCACGCCTCCTCTGCTTTTGAGCAATCACGCCTTTACATTTTGGCTGGATAAAAAGCTGCGCCGTTTTACGTAATTTTTTATTTCCCTGCCTGCCCAAAAAAGCTATACTGTAAAATGTGTTTTTTAACACACCCCCGTTTTGTTATTGTACCCGCAATACCAATACCAAGGAGTTACAATGACTGATATGCTTACACAGGCCATAACCCTGTTAAACGACCGTTTTCTGGGTTATGTGCTGATGGCCGCGCTGTTGTTTGCGGGCCTGTATTTTACGATTGCCACCCGCTTTGTGCAATTCGTCCGCCCGAAAGAAATGCTGCGCCTGATGTTGGGCGCGTCGGGCACCCCCCAAGAAAAAGGGCATATATCCTCTTTCCAGGCTTTTGCCATCAGCACCGCTTCCCGCGTGGGTACCGGCAACATCGCCGGCGTAGCCATCGCCATCACCGTGGGCGGCCCCGGTGCCGTGTTTTGGATGTGGCTGATTGCCGTCATTGGCTCGGCCTCGGCCTTTGCCGAAAGCACCCTCGCGCAGGTATATAAGGTAAAAACCGGCACGCACTTCCGCGGCGGACCGGCCTATTATATGCAAACGGCATTGGGCAACCGCAAGCTGGGATTGGCGTTTTCCGTCATCATCACGCTGACGTTCGCTTTTGTATTTAACTCCGTTCAATCCAACACGATTGCGCAATCGCTGGCGGCCACCTTTCGGGTGGACAGCTCGCTGACGGGCATTATCTTGGCCGCGCTGACGGCCGTCATCATTTTCGGCGGGCTCAAACGCATTGCCCGGTTCTCGGCTGTTATCGTACCGATTTTTGCGCTGGGCTATATCGGCGTGACGCTGCTGGTGGTACTGCTGAATTTGGAAAAGCTGCCCGGCGTATTACAACTGATTTTTTCGGACGCATTCAGCCTGCGCAACCTGGCCGGCGGTACGTTAGGCGCCACCATTATGACGGGCGCCCGCCGCGGGCTGTTTTCGAACGAAGCCGGTATGGGCAGCGCCCCCAACGCCGCCGCCACCGCCAACATTGCCCACCCGGTGCAGCAGGGCTATGTGCAGGTCTTCAGCGTGTTTATTGACACGCTGGTCATCTGCAGCTGCACGGCGTTTATCGTGATGTTGGGCGACTACCAGGCTTTCCCGGGGCTGGAAGGCATTGCCCTGACGCAAAAAACCCTCACGCAGGAACTGGGCTCTTTCGGCAATTATTTCATTTCGGCCAGCGTACTGCTGTTTGCATTTACGTCTATCATCGGCAACTACTATTACGGGCAGGCCAATGTGGAATTTTTAACCCGCAAACGCTGGGTAATGGCCTTCTTCCGCACGGGGGTGAGTGTGATGGTGTTATTAGGGGCCGTATTGCAGTTGAAACTGGTCTGGAACCTGGCCGACTTGTTTATGACGATTATGGCACTGATGAACATTTACGCCATTTTGCGTTTGCGCCGGCAGGTGGTGGACGTCCTGGCCGACTACCGCAAACAAAAGGCGGCCGGTTTGACCCCGCAGTTCAACCCCGCTAACGTGCCCGGCATTACACACGCCGACGCGTGGGTGAAATAATTTCCGACGGAGAACCGGGGTTTTAAAACCCCGGTTTTTTACTGTTTTTAAAAAGGACCCAACCCACCAAAAATAGGCCTTGAAAAATTGCCAAACAGGCTTATAGTAATAGTACAAAGTACTTGGGATCAGCCCGATCGTCCTTGGTTGCAGTTGTGAAAGCACGGCGTGTTTTCCTATTGCGTGAAGACCCGGATACGGAGCCTCCCTAGGAAAGAGGAACATGAGTCATGATAATGACACGAATGAGCTAAACCCCCGAAATAATACGCGGGGGTTTATTTTTGGGTAAATTTTGGTTTTGTTCTTCGGGGGAGTATACAACAACGGCAGCCGATACAGGCCGCCGCTTTGCGTGTAAAACAGAGTCAGTTGTGCTGCCGTTCTTTCTTTTTCATCTCTTTCCACAGGGCCAGCGCTTCTTCGGGCGTGGCGGCGCGGGCGTGGTCGCCGAACACGTGCGGGTGGCGGCGGTGGAGTTTGTCGTACAGGCCTTGGATGACGTCATCAATCGTAAATTTGCCTTCTTCGGCCGCAATCTGGCTGTGCATCAGCACCTGCAGCAGTACGTCGCCCAGTTCTTCTTTCATATTTTCGGTGTCTTTCTTTTCTATGGCGTCAATCAGTTCCTGGGTTTCGTCTTTCAGGCACTTAATTAACGTTTCGTGCGTCTGTTTTTTGTCCCACGGACAGCCGTTCGGCCCGCGCAAAACAGCAAAGGTTTCCACTAAATCGTTAAAATTGTTTTTGGTCATTGTTCGCCCCCGGTAAAAATGCTATACATTTATTATATGAAAAATAACATCGCCCGCCTGACCGCACTCGCCGCAGTGCTGCTGTTTCCCGCGCTTTGCAGCGCGCAGGGAATGGTCGTCCGCGTAGACGGCACCAAAATTTATTTGGACACTACTTCCCTTAAAACACAACCGGCCGTGGGGCAAACTTTTAAAATTATTTTATCTTCTCAGCCGCTCGTCAACCCCAAAACCGGCAAGAACCTGGGGGACCTTTACACCTATTCGCCCGAAGGCAAAATCACCGAAGTCCAACCCAAATACGCCGTAGGCGAACTGCCGGATACCTCCAAAATTTCCGTCGGGCAGGAAGCCGTCCTGCTTTCCGCGCCGGCCCCCGTGCAAGCGGCCCCCGCCAAACCATCGGATAAAGACGCGCCCGCCGCGCCCGAAACGCGCAAAAAAATTATTTACGAACCGGTAGACCAGGAAATCATCAGCCTGAGCCAGGCGGACGTAACCGCCCCGGGAGCCAAAAACATTGTAACGCTTTCCAATAAAGGGGTAGTTACCGTGTGGAACCGCGGCGAAGGGCAGACGCTGCAAGAAGAACTTTCCTATAAAATAGACGGTGCCAGACAGCCCGTCACGCTCTCGGCCGTCGCCGTAAAAGAAGGGCTCGCACAAATTTTCGTGTCGGTTTATGAACCGTCCCGCAAAACGATGTCCACCCTGGTGCTGGAAAACCAAAACGGCACGCTGGTTCAAACCGAAAAACTGGCGTATTTCACCAAGGAACTCGGCTGCGGGAAAGATAAAAAACTCTGGGCGCAAACGCCCTTTGCCACGACCGACCGCCCCGGCAGCGCGCGCGAAGTAACGTATAAAAAGGGCCGTTTTTCCATCGGTAAACCGACGCTTTTCACCCAGCGCAACTGGCTGACGGGCGTCAACTTTTACGAAATGGAAGAACCCGGCACCCGCAACCTGATTTACACCTCGGCCAACGGCCCCATCCGCCTGGTAACGGGCAAAGGCAAACGCGCCGAAAGCAAAGGGATGTTCGCCAAGGCTCCAAATCGTGTAAAATATAAACAGGAGATTGTAGATTTCTACCCGTCCGTACAGGTATTCGGCCCGGCGGGCAACGCCACCGTAGCTGCGGTGGAGAACCTCTCCAAGTATGGCTTATTGTCGGAAACCTTCGGCCAATACCACAGCAGTAATATACATTTTATGACGTTTGAAAAAGGGCGTTTTACCGTCACGGACACCACCCCGCTGGATGGCTACGTGTACGACACCGCCTGCTCGGACGACGCCCTCCTGGCGGCCGAAGTGCTGCCGGACGGGGCCAGCGCCGTAGTGGAAATTTTCAGATAGTTAGGAGAACATCGTGCCACAATCTAGTGAAAAAATCAATGTGTTGGACAAAGGTTTCGTCCGCCTGGTGGATTTTATGGGCGGCGATGACCGCGCCGTGCAAGCGGCCCGCGTGTCGTTCGGTGCCGTTTCCAAAGGGCCGGAACAGGACAAACGCCTGATTAAATACCTGATGGAACACGCACATCATACGCCTTTTGAACATTGCGTTTTTCAGTTCCACATTTGCTGCCCGATTTACGTGGCACGCCAGTGGATGCGCCACCGCTGGGGTTCGTACAACGAAATCAGCGCCCGCTATACCGAAGTAAAAGACGAATTTTATATCCCTTCCCAATTCCGCGGCCAGGACACCAAAAACAAACAAGGTTCCGTGGCCGACAGCCAGCTGGATAACGAAGCCCTGCGCAAAATTTACGAAGACAGTGTGGAAGCCTCTTATGCGGCGTATCATAAACTGTTGGAAGCCGGCGTCGCGCGCGAAATGGCCCGCGGCGTTTTGCCGGTTTGCCAATATACCCAATTTTACTGGAGCGTAAACGCCAGAAGTCTGTTCAACTTCCTGTGCCTGCGCACGGACAAACATGCGCAGTGGGAAATCCGCGTCTATGCCAACGAGATTGCCAAAATCGTGGCGGAAAAGATGCCGTGGGCGTGGGAAGCCTTTGAGTCCTTGAACAAACAACTGCCGTTGGGCTCCGAATAAAAATCTTGTTTGCAAGGGGAAACATAAACGTATGAGAATACTCGGCATGATTATGGCCGGGGGCAAAGGGGAACGTCTTTATCCGCTAACCAAAGACCGCTCCAAACCTTCCGTGCCATTCGGCGGGAAATACAGAATTGTGGACTTTGTGCTTTCCAACTTCGTCAACTCGGGGATTTTTTCTTCCTACGTGTTGGTGCAGTATCTGTCACAGAGTTTAATTGAATACTTGCGCACCACGTGGCGTTCGGAAGGTATTATTTCGGACCACTTTTTAACCTGCGTACCGCCGCAAATGCGCTTGGGCGAAATTTGGTACCGCGGCACGGCAGACTCTGTCCGCCAGAACATCAACCTCGTCAAAGATTTCGCACCGGATTTGGTGGCCATCTTCGGGGCGGACCACATCTACCGCATGGACGTGCGGCAAATGATTGATTTCCACCTCAAAAACAAGGCCGACGTAACCGTCGCCGCCAACACCGTCCCGCTGGAGCAGGCCTCCGCCTTCGGCGTGTTAGGCACGGACGAAAGCGGCCGCATCATCCAGTTTGACGAAAAGCCCGCCCAGCCCAAATGCATTCCGGGCAACCCCAAGGCGGCGTACGCCTCTATGGGCAACTACATTTTTAATACGGACGTGCTGCTGCAAGTGCTGCAAAAACGTTTCTGCGATGTGCCCGCCCTGGATTTCGGCAAACACATTTTGCCCAAAATCCTGACCGACCACCGCACGTTTGCCTACAACTTCCAAAGCCAAACGCTTCCCGGCGCCAAACCGTACGAAGAACAAGGCTACTGGCGCGACGTGGGAACGATTGAATCTTTCTGGCAGACCAATATGGACCTGCTGGGCCCCAAACCCAAGCTGGATTTGAACAACCCCAACTGGCCCATCAGCACCACGCTCAACCGCGTGCCGCCCACCAAATACCTGGGCGGGACGGTGGTCAACTCCGTCATCGGGGACGGGTGTATCATCCACCCCAAAGCCAAGATTAAAAACTGCGTCATCAGCGACAGCGTAATCGTGGGCGAAGGAGCCGAGCTGGAAGGCTGCGTGATTATGGATAACTGCGAAATTAAATCCGGTGCCAAACTCAAAAAAGTGATTATGGACCGCTTTAATACCGTAGCCGCCAAACAGACCATCGGGCACAATATGGAGGCCGACTCGCAGAAATACTACATAGACCCTTCCGGCATTGTAGTCATCCCGCGCGGCAAAAGCAAATTCTAATTAAAAGCGCGGCTCCGGCCGCGCTTTTTTGTATATGATTAAAACCTTAAAACTCAAAAACCAAGAAGAAATTTTAATTGCCTTGGGCATTCAGGACCGCAAACTGCGCGCCCTGGAAAAAAATTTTAAAGTCACCGTATTCGTGAAATACGACGAAGACGGCGACGGGGCGTTGTTGTCCGTAAAAGGCACCAACTCGCGCGTGGACAAAGCCTTGGCCAAACTGCAAAAAGACCTGGCCCTAAACGCCGAAAAGCGCCCGCTGGATTTAGTAAAAGACACCGTCCCCTTTGCCAACAACATCGTCTTCCGCCCGGAGCACGCCCGCCCCGTGGAAGCCCGCAGCGAAAACCAAAAAAAATACATAGAGGCTGTTTTCGCCAACGATTTGGTCATCTCCTCCGGCCCGGCCGGCACGGGCAAAACGTTCCTGGCCTGCGCGTGTGCGCTGCGTGCGCTGGAGCTGGGGCTGACGGAACGCATCGTGGTCACGCGCCCGATTGTGGAAGCGGGTGAAAAACTGGGCTTCCTGCCCGGCGATATTGAAGAAAAGGTGGACCCGTACCTGCGCCCCATTTACGACGCTTTTTACGCCATGCTCGGCATGGAACGCTTCAATTCGCTCAAGTACAACAACATTTTGGAAATCGTCCCGCTGGCCTATATGCGCGGGCGCACGCTGGAAAAGGCGTTCATCATTTTGGACGAAGCGCAAAACACGCTGCCCGCCCAGATGAAAATGTTTTTAACGCGTATGGGCATAGGGTCCAAAATGATTGTAAACGGCGATTTGTCGCAAATTGACCTGCCCGACAAAAAGGCCAGCGGCCTCTTACAGGCGGCCGAAGTGCTGGGCAAATTAAAAAACGTGGCGTTTATCCAGTTCACCGGCGAGGACGTCGTGCGCCACCCGCTGGTGAAAGACATCGTCGCCGCCTATGATAAATGGGAAAAGAAACACGCGGGGAAAACCAAATGATTGCCCATATTTTTTATCAGACGGATGTACCCAAGTACCTGCGCCGCACCGGCTTATTTAAAGCGGCGCTCGCCAAAGGACTCAAGCAATTCGCGCGGCAGAATATAGAAGTAAACGTGATTTTTGTGGACGAAAAAGAAATCCGCCGCGTAAACGTGGAATTTTTGGACCACCACTACGTCACGGACGTGATTTCGTTCAACAACGAAAAACCGCCCTTTGACACGGGCGAACCGTGGGGCTTTGGCGACATTTTTGTCTGCTACCCGGTGGCGCGCAAAAACGCCAAATCATTCGGGCACACCATCCTGCAGGAAATGCTGATGTACGTGACCCACGGCGCGCTGCACTTGTCGGGTATGGACGACCACGCCCCCCAGGACCGCGCGGAAATGGACCGCCAGGCCGAAAAAATTATCTCCGCCGTACTGGCCCGCTAATTTTACCCGCACAAAAAAGGGAACGCCCGCAAGCGTTCCCTTTTTTATGTTGCCAAAGTTTTATTTGTCTTCCTGCGGCACGTCTATAATATGCGGCACGCCGCCTTCGTCCACAATCAGGTATTGCAATTTGCGATGCATCCCCACGTCCACCGGGATGATGTTGGCCGCGCGGTCCCAAATAATCCGGTCCACCTGCGTGTGCCCCACTACCTGCAACAGCGGGCTTTTGGGATACGAGGCCACCAAGTCGCCCAAATCTTCCCAAAAAATACCGCCAAAGCGGTCCGCCCCGCGGCGGCTGACGCTGATGTTAAAAATAGGATGTTTGTAAAATTCGTGTTTGATGGACTCGCGGAAAATCAGGTTAATCAGGGCGGCGATATTGCCGGCGTTGGGGTCTTCTAACTGCATTTGAAAAATTTTATATAGTTTGCGTGTCACGCCGGCGTGCGTAAACAAAATGCCCTTGTAGGCGTACGCAGCGCGCAGTTCACCGTTTAGCACTTGGCGGGTGAGTTTTTCGTGCATCAGTTTGGCTTCTTCCTGGCTAAAGCCGGAAATGACAAAATTGGAAAGCAGCGGCTCCAGTTCGTGGTTGCCCACCAGGCGGATGACTTCCCCCTGGGCTTCGGGCGCCTGCTTTTGGATTTTATCCAACAGCCCGTCCACCTTGCCGGAGGCGGGACCGCGGTCAAAAATGTCCCCCATCTGCACCAGGCGGTTGTGGCCCCCGCACCAATTCAGTTTTTCGTCCACCACGCCGGCATAGCGCAGGAGCTTTACAAACGGCTCAAACTGGCCGTGTACGTCTCCCACCACAATGACCTGCTTCGGTTTTTTAGGGCTTTGCATTGGAATAGTGCCTTCTACAAATAATATAATAATAGTATACAAAAATTAATTACGCAACCACGTTTTACTCCATTTTATGAAAATACCTTCCGCCGCTTTACACAAACTCCAACAAGCCGCCGGGAAAGAAAACGTCCTGACGGATGACATTTCCCTTTCGCTGTACGCCTACGATTGTTCCCTTTCGCGCACGCGGCCGGATGCGCTTATCAATCTGCCGTCGGAAGATTCCATTGCTCCCATTTTGCGCGTGCTGCACGAATACCGCATCCCGTTTGTTGCCAGGGCCGCCGCCACCAACCACGCCGGCAGCTGCACGGCATTAAACGGCGGCGTGATTCTAAACACCGCCGGGCTCAACCGCATTTTACAAATCAACACGCAGGAAGGCTATGCGCTGGTACAGCCGGGCGTGATTACGGGCGACTTGCAGGACCGGCTGGCCCCGCTGGGCTTTTTCTACGCGCCGGACCCCGCCAGCCAGCGCGTCAGCACGTTGGGCGGCAACCTGGCCCAAAACGCAAGCGGCGCGCGCTGTATGAAATACGGCGGTACGATAGACCACGTGCTGGAGGCGGATTTTGTGCTGCCCGACGGCACAGAAATGCATTTTTCCCGCCGGGACCCGGGGCCGGATTGGATTGGCCTCTTGGCCGGAAGCGAAGGCACGCTGGGAATGATTAAACGGATGAAAGTAAAAATTCTGCCCGCGGCCAAGCACATCAAAACCTTTTTAGTCACTTTTCCTTCGCTGGCGGACAGCGTGCAAACCGTCAGCGATTTAGCCGCCCAAGGCATTATTCCGCGCTGTGTGGAAGCCATGGACCAAGTAACCACCCGCGCCGTGGAAGAATTTGCCCACGCCGGCTACCCCACGGACGCGCAAGCCTTGCTTATTTTGGAGCTGGACGGTTCCCCCGCGCAAATTGCCCAGGACGAAAAACAGCTGGAAGACATTTGCCTTAAAAACCACGCGCAGCAATTTATCCCGGCCAAAACGGAGGCCGAACGCCAAAAGCTCTGGTTCGGCCGTCGGGCGGCGTATGCCGCCATGGCCCGCCTGGCGCCCAATGTGATGGTGGGGGACGGCACCGTCCCGCGCAGCGAACTGCCGCGCGCGCTGCAAAAAGTGCGTCACATTTTGGATGAACACCATATTTACGCCAGCCTGCTGTTCCACGCGGGGGATGGAAATTTCCACCCGCAAATCGTATTTGACGAGCGCAACAAGCCCGACACCATCCGCGTCACCCGTGCGCTGAAAGAAATTTTGGAAGCGTGCGTGGATTGCGGCGGCACCGTTTCGGGCGAGCACGGCGTAGGCGTGGAAAAACGCGCCGTAATGGCCTATCAATACGATACGCCCACACTGGATTTATTTACGCACATCAAGCAAGCGGCCGACCCGCTGGATTTGGCCAATCCGCTCAAGCTCATTCCGCTGGATTACGCTTCCAAGGCGCGGCCCGCGCTGCCGCCGGAGCCGTCCGTGCGTCCGCTGGCGCAGGCCTTGGCGGACCGCCGCCAGGCTCACGCCCCCATTTTAATCGCGGGAGCCAACACCTGTCTGCGCGCCAAAACTTTTCATACGCTTTCCACGCGTCCGCTAAACCGTGTGCTGGAAATAGACAAAACCAACTACACCGCCACGGCCGAGGCGGGCGTAACGCTGAATGAACTGTTTGAAGCGTTGCGGCAGGCATCCGTCTTTTGTGCATTGCCCCAAAGTCCCGGCACGCTGGGCGGCGCGTTTGCGTCCGGCTGTATGCCGGATTTTTATCCGCACGTGCTGGGAGTGGAAGCCCTCCTGCCGGACGGGTCCTACGTCCGCTACGGCGGCAAACTTATGAAGAACGCCGCCGGCTACCATTTAACGCACCTGTTTGCCGGTTCGCAAGGCACGCTGGGGCTGGTGACGCAGCTGACATTTAAAATTTTTGCACATCCGATTCGCCCGGTACACGTCTATCCGTTTGTTCCGGGCCGGGTAAACCCGCTTTGGCGCGCCCTGAAAACACGGCTGGACCCGGAGGATTTATTCCCCGCCCTGCCCGGAGAACCTTATGTCTGATTTCTACACCCCGCAACTGGATCCGCTCCACCCCACCCGCCACTTGGCTGCACTGGACACGCCTTTCGGCCCGCGCGCGGTGTACGATTCGGTTTCCTTCTGCAACCGCTGCGGCAGCTGCCAGCAGGCCTGCCCCACCTATTTGTTCACTTCGCAGGAAACGTTCTCCCCGCGCGGGCGCAACCAACTGGTTCGTCTGATAACGGAAGGCAAGCTGAAACTGACGGGCGAAAACCGCACCTTGGCCGAGCAGGCGCTGAACACGTGTTTATTGTGCGGGCGCTGCACCCAGGCGTGCGCGGGCAAAATCCCCACGGCCGAACATATGCTGGAATTGCGCCGGACGCTTCGTTCCCAACCGTTGCCGCGCCTATTATTTAAACTCCTTTCCTGCCGGGCAAGCCACCCCCATACGTTTGCCCGCCTGGTACGCACCGGGCTGTGGCTGCGGCGCATCGGGCTCTTGCGCGTGGCACGCACGTGCGGGCTGACGCACCTGCCGGGCCTAAACTGGCTGAACCACGCCGACGATATTTTGCCGGCGTATCCCGTCCGTTCGGACCGCGACGCCTGGCGCGAAGCACTGGCCGACCATCCCACTGTTCCAACGCTCTTATACTTGCCGTCGCTGGAAGCCGAATTTTTGATGCCTTCCCTGGCGTTATCCGTGCTTCATTTGGCCCGTCAAAAACACCGTCCGTTTGTGCTGTCCAATGTATCCAGCGGTTTGTTTGCGTATGTATATGGCGACTTGCGCCAAAGCCGCCGCCAACTGCGGCGCCTGATTCTGCGCCACGGGGCCGTGCAAAACGGCACCCTTCCGCTGCTGACGGACAGCGTGGACGTTTACCTGTTTCTGCGCCGGGCCCCCCAATTGTTTGCTCCCTGGCCCCGCTGGCAGAAAAAAGCCCGCCAGTTTGCCAAACACGTCGTGTTTGTGACGGACTTTCTGCCCGCCAAAGCCCTTTCCGCTGGTAAATCCGCCCGCGTACGCTTGGACTCCGGGGCCCTGTTTGCCCGCGAAGGCACCCCGTTTGACCAAGCCCGCAAAATTTTAAAAACACATTTTAAGAAAAATTTTGTAGAGTGTTTGTATAAGGACGCAGATGTACCCGCGTTCGGTTACAATTTTGTACGGGGAAACTTGGGTGAAAAAATTTGTATGTCCGCCGTACGGAGTATCGCCCGAACACAGACAGGGACTGTGTTTACATTGTCAGGGCTGTCCGCCTTGGAGCTGAGTTTTTACCTTAAACGGTTTTATCCGCAGGCCCAGGCAGACCACTTAGCACGCTTAAACGGGTGAAACTATGCAGCCTTTCAGACCAGAAAGCAGCAAGCTTTCAGCGGAAGAAAAGCTGAACTTGCTGGTGGAATTTGGCGCACGCATTTCCTGCGAATTGCGCTTGGATAAATTATTGGACATCATCGGTCAGCAAATTACCAAAATGCTGGACGTGGGGCGCTGCACCATCTACCTCAAGGACGTGGAACGCAACGAACTGTGGTCCAAAATCGCCCAAGGCCGCGGCCTGGAACATACCGAAATCCGCATTCCGCTTAACGGCAACGGCGTCATCTCCCTGGTGGCCCGCACCGGCGAAACCGTCAACCTCCCCAACGCGTACGAAGACCCTCGTTTTTCTATGGACGTGGATATGGTAACCGATTTCCGCACCCACTCCATGCTGGCTATCCCGCTTAAAAACAATGCTGGCAAAGTGCTGGGCGTCTTTCAGGTGGCCAACAAATCCGACGGCACCCCCTTTGACAAAAAAGACGAAGGCATCCTGCAGCTGCTGGCCACGTTTGCCGCCAGCTCCATTGAAATCGCCAAATTGTACCAGGACGTCCACGTCGCCCAATTGGAAACCATTTACCGCCTGGCCGTCACGGCCGAATACCGCGACCAGCAGGATACCCGCGCCCACTTAAAAAACATCAGCATTATTTCCTACTTACTGGCCTTGGCCCTGGGGATGAGCAAAAAAGACGCCGACCTGATTAAAAACGCCAGCCCGCTGCACGACATCGGCAAAGTGGCGCTGGCGGACAACATTTTGTTAAAACCCGGCAAGCTCACGCCCGAAGAATTTGAAATTATGAAATCGCACACCGTCTACGGCGGGCGCATTTTGGAAGGTGCGCACTCCAAGGTGCTCAAAATTGCGCACAAAATGGCGTGCTACCACCACGAAAAGTGGAACGGCTCCGGCTACCCCAAGGGCTTAAAAGGCGAAGAAATCCCGATAGAAGCCCGCATCATTACGGTGGCCGACGTGTTTGACGCGCTGTGCGTGTTCCGCGTGTACAAAAAGGCCTGGCCGACCGATGAAGCCTATTCGTACATCTTGGGCGAGTCCGGCAAATCGTTTGACCCGCACGTCGTGGCCGCGTTCAAAAAGATTTATCCTTCCGTGCGCAAACTCTACGCGCACATTTCCGTCAACCAGCCGCAAAAGCAAACCTCTAACGTGCCGGTGGACGAAAAGAAAAACTCCTGATTTTGCCCCGCTGAAGCGGGGTTTTTTATGCCTGGCGGCCGCCGCCCGAAAATACTACAATATAGTGTCCTTTTGGCTTTCAACCTTAAGTACAATTTTTACTCGGGAGTTTGTTGATGGAAAAAGAGACGATTCTAATCGGCCTGTCGGGCGGGGTGGACTCCGCCGCCGCGGCCGTACTGCTTAAAGAACAAGGGTACCGTGTCATCGGCGCTACGATGATTGTGTGGGACCCGTCCTTGCCGGTGCCGGCCGGGGCGTACCAAAAAAACGCCTGCCTCTCACCGGAGAAGGAAGACGTGTCGGAAATCCGCGCACTGGCCGACAAGCTGGGCATTGAATACCTGACGGTGGATTGCCGCCTGCCCTACCGCCAAGCGGTGCTGGATAACTTCCGGCAGGAATATGCCTGCGGCCGCACGCCCAACCCGTGCGTGCTGTGCAACAGTTTGATTAAATTCGGCGTCCTGCCCGCGGCGGCCGAAAAACAGGGCATTCATTTTGACAAGTTTGCCACCGGCCACTACGCCCGCGTGGAATACGACCCCCAAACCGGCAAATATCTGTTAAAAAAAGCCAAAGATTTATCGCGCGACCAAAGCTATTTCTTGCACCGCTTGACGCAGGCGCAGCTTTCACGCGTGCTTTTCCCGCTGGGGGAACGAACCAAACCCGAAATCCGTGAAGTAGCCCGCCAGGCCGGCTTGGCCGTGGCCGACAAAGAGGACAGCCAGGATTTTTATTGCGGTGATTACAACGACCTGTTGAACTTTCCCAATAAACCCGGCGACATTGTGACCCTGGACGGGCAAAAAGTGGCCCGCCACAACGGCATTTGGGGCTACACCATCGGCAAGCGCAAGGGGCTGGGGATAAGCGGCTTTAAAACGCCGATGTATGTCGTGCGCATTGACGCGCAGAAAAACCAGGTAGTCATCGGCCCCAAAGAAGCCCTCTATTCCACCACCCTGCGGGCGGACCACGTAAGTTGGATTGCCGGGCAAGCGCCCGCCAAACAGTTTGCGTGCGAAATTAAAATCCGCAATTTGCATGTACCCGCCAAGGCCAGCGTAACGGTGGAAGACGACGGTTCTTTCAGTGCCGTGTTTGAAAAACCCCAGCTGTCCGTAACGGCAGGCCAATCGGCCGTGCTGTACGACGGGGACATTGTACTGGGCGGCGGAATCATTCAGTAACCCATAAAAAACGGGCGGAGCCTAAAAACTCCGCCCGTTTTGTTTGTCTGCCGTCTTACGAAAACAATTCTTTAAAGAAGCTCTTTTTGCCGCCCGTTTCCTTGGCCAGTTCTTCCAGCAGTTCCTTCTGGCGTTGGGTCGGCTTTTTAAGGACTTCAATCTTCACGTTTACCAACAAGTCCCCAAAGCCCTTCTTGCCCAGGCGCGGCATCCCGTTGCCCTGCAGTTTAAGCACGGAGCCGAACTGCGTGCCTTTCGGGATGGTCAGTTCCACTTCTTTGCCTTCAATCGTCGGCACTTTAATGCTGCCGCCCAATACGGCCTGCGGGTAGGTAATTTGTGCGTCAATCACCAAATCGTCACCTTGGCGTTTGAAGATTTTGTGCTCTTTCACGTGCACTTCCACATACAAATCCCCAAAGCCGCCGCCGTTGGTGCCGATGTCACCCCCGTTGGCTACGCGCAGCGTTACGCCCGAGCGTACGCCGGAGGGGACTTTCACCGTCAGGTGTTCTTTCACGCGTTTGGTACCGCTGCCGCGGCATTCCGGGCAGGGTTTTTCCACCACGGTGCCTTTGCCGCCGCAGTCGGGGCAGACTTGGCGCATACTGAAAAATCCCTGCGAATACGTCACCGTACCCGTACCGTTGCAGGAGCGGCACGTTTTGCGCGCACTGCCCGGCGCGGCGCCGGAACCGTCGCACGCGGAACAATTATCCATACGGGTATAGTCCACGGGGATTTCTTTGCCCATAAACGCTTCTTCCAGCGTCAGGGTAACGTCCAGCTTTAAATCTTCGCCGCGTTGGGGCCGCGGGCTCTGGCGGCGCCCGCCGCCGAAACCGCCCCCGAAAATATCGCCAAATACGGAGCCGAAAATATCGTTGATATCCCCAAACCCGCTGGCATTAAACCCGCCAAAACCGCCCGCGCCGGACACGCCTTCGTGCCCGTATTGGTCGTACATCCGTTTTTTTTGCGGATCGGACAGGACGGAAAAGGCTTCGTTTACTTTTTTAAATTGTTCTTCGGCTTCCTTATTGCCGGGGTTGCGGTCCGGGTGGTATTTCATAGCTTGGCGGCGGAAAGCGGATTTGATTTCCACTTCCGAAGCCGTGCGCTCCACGCCAAGTATCTGGTAATAATCTTCTTTCATTTTAGTAGGCATAGTCCTGAGGAATAGATTCTCCTTTTATATTTTATTAAATTTACACTCTGCCTGCACGATTGCTTCTTTTGCCGCGGCCTGCGCGCGGGAGGGCAAATTATGTTATAATATATGTACAAATTAAGGGAGAGTAACCCTCTTGTGCCCGCACCGCAAGGAACGGGCGAGGGGTGTTGTCTCTTTATTTGGTATAATAAAATTATGTACGCAATCATTGAAACTGGTGGAAAACAGTACTGGGTAAAACCCGGTCAAGATCTGCAGGTTGAAAAGCTGGACGCGAAAGCGGGCGAGAGCGTGGAACTCAAAGTGCTCTGGGCCGCCAACGAAGAAGGTACCTCAGCAGATGCCAAAGCCGGTAACACGGCCAAGGTCACCGCTCAAGTGGTCAAACATTTGAGAGGTCCGAAAATCCTCGTATTCAAGAAAAGACCGAAAAAAGGTTACGAAAGAACCATCGGTCACAGACAGGATTTAACGCAAATCAAAATCACGGATATCCAGTTAGCATAAATTGGGAGACTAAACTATGGCACATACAAAAGCACAAGGTTCTTCCTCCAACGGAAGAGACAGCCACGGCCAGCGTTTAGGTATTAAACGCTACGGCTCCCAGTTTGTAAACGCTGGGGAAATCATCGTGCGCCAACGCGGTACCAAATTCTTGCCCGGTACCAACGTTTCCAGAAGCAGCGATGACAGCCTTTTTGCCCGCGTCGCCGGCATTGTAACCTTTGAATGGGTGAAGAGAGGCAAAAAGCAGATTTCCGTGTACCCGAAAGTTGCGGAAACGAAAGAAGCTGCGGCTCCCGCCAAAAAAGCGGCTGCCAAAACCGCCAAACCGGCCGCCAAAAAAACGGCTGCCAAAAAGGCGCCCGCCAAAGCCAAAAAGGCAGAAGCGGACAAATAAGCTTCACAGTTTAACAAAGCGGCAGGAATTTTTCCTGCCGCTTTTTTTATGATTATTTTTTGCAAGCGCACAAAACCGCCGCGTTTGCTACAATGTTATGAAGAAGGACGAATTACATACCGCGCTGGACGAATGGAGCTACACGTGCACCAAGTCCCCGGCGCGCGCCAAGCTAAAACGTGCCCGGGCCAAAGCCAAGCGGACGCTGTCCAAAAAGCTGCTCGCACGCGAGCTGGCGCAGCAGGACCCTTTTTAATTTTACCGCCGCCGCACGGTTTTACTTGCGGCGCAAAGAGGAATTTATGCAATCCGGAAGTTTTTTAGACCGTGTAAAAATTTACGTCACAGCCGGCAAAGGCGGCGACGGCTGTTTGTCTTTCCGCCGTGAAAAATTTATTGAATTCGGCGGCCCCAACGGCGGCTGCGGCGGCAAAGGCGGCGATGTGATCTTGCGCGCCGAACACAATTTGACCACTCTGTTGGAACTGGCCTACAACCCGCACATTGAAGCCCAAAACGGCGAAAAGGGCGGCACGTACAACAAAACGGGCCGCGCGGGCGAGGATAAAATCATTCTCGTTCCCTGCGGGACGCTTGTGAAAAAGGACGGCCAGGTGATTGCCGATTTAACCCAGCCCGGCCAGGAATTTGTAGTGGCCAAGGGCGGTATGGGCGGCCGCGGAAACCAATCGTTTAAAACCCGCAACAATACGGCCCCCCACATTGCCGAAAACGGCCAACCGGGCGAAGAAGTCACCCTGGTGCTGGAACTGAAAGTGCTGGCGGACCTGGGGCTGGTCGGTTTCCCCAATGCGGGCAAGAGCACATTTTTAAGCCGCATTTCGGCCGCGCGCCCGCGCATTGCGGATTATCCGTTCACCACGCTTAACCCCAACCTGGGCATTACGCTGCACAAGAACGTCAGCTTTGCCACGGCCGACATTCCCGGCATTATTGAAGGCGCCAGCGAAGGCAAAGGATTGGGCTTTCAATTTTTAAAACACATTGAGCGCACCCGCGTGCTGTTGCACCTGGTGGACCCGGACGGCTTTGACGGCATGAGTGCCGAAAAATCCGTGAAAGTGATTGAAAACGAACTCAAAACGTTTGACAAAAAACTGTTTGAAAAACCGCGCCTTATTGTGGTCAATAAAATGGACCTGCCTTCCGCCCAAAAAGCGTACGAAACACTGAAAAAGAAATTTAAAAAACACAAAGTAATGTTGATGTCCGCCGCTACGGGCGAAGGCGTCAACAAAGTGTTGGACGAAGTCGTCAAAATTCTGTCCGCTACGCCGGTGGACTTGACCCCGGTGGTGGAAAAGACGGCCGCCGTGCACAAGGTGGAACCGATTTTCTCCATCTCCCGCGACGAAGAAGGCATCATCCACATTACGGGCAAAAAAGTGGTGGAATTTATCGCCATGACCAACTTTAACCAGCCCGAAGCCGTCAACCGCCTGCGCGGTATTTTTAAGAAAATCGGCCTGGAAAAAGCCCTCTTAAAATTCGGCGTGCAGGACGGCGACACCCTGATTGTGGGCGGGCGCGAGTTTGAATGGAACGGCGACTTTGACGAAGAAGCCCCCACCTCGCCCGAACACGCCGGCTACAAGCGCCGCGAAACCAAGCAGGAACGCTTGGAAAAACGCCGCGCAAGACGCCAAGCCAAGTTCAAATAACCATTACAAAAGCCGCCGGTTCACCCCGGCGGCTTTTTATGTCCTTTCAAGTGTCCGTTATTTAACGGTATGGTGTTCGTTGGCCCAATTGACGGCCTCCACCACCTGCGTATTCTTGTTGCGCGTTTTGCGCACAAACGACGGATACGCGTCTTTCCAATCCAATTTGTAATAATCGCTGCCCATCACGCTTTCCATAAACGAGGCAATTTCCCGGTTAAATACCGGGAACATAAAATACTCTTCCGTCTTGGCGTTTTTCTTGTTTGTCCAGCGAATGGAAGTTAAGTTGGCCGAAATAATCCCGATCAGTTCGCCCGTGTTGGCCATCACGCCCGAACCGCTCATCCCTTTGCGTATGCCGAAATTGCCGGTGTAGGCAAACCCCAGCGCCCGGACATAATACACGGGGTACGGGTTGGGTTTCAGTTCACGTTTGCCGTCAAAAATAGAAATAACGGACAATTTGCGGTCTATTTCGTAATCCCCGTCGTCAAACAATACCAGGGGCGGAAACTCCGGGCTGAGGATGTGGTTGTATTGGCTTTTGGCGGTGCGGTTTTTTTCTAAAAACGCGGCAAAAGCGGCGCGGGAAATACCCAAATTGTATTTACGTTTGCCGGCAGGCCGGCGGTAATAGGTTTGGGGGGCGCGGTCCAAATCCAGACGGATGAGGGCAAAATCGTTCTTCACCATTTTGTCTTCCGAAAACCCCGGGGGTACAAACACCGCCGGTTTTTGGGCCGTATGCGTCACGCGGGCCAGGGCCGAAACGGGCTGTTCCAATAAATCCATCTGAATGGTACACCCGTTTTGGCAGGCGGTTTTTACGCAGTGCGCCGCCGTGGCAAACCAACGCCGCCCGATGCGCGTGGCCTGGCACTTGCCCGCCGGGCCGGTTTGCTTGCCCGCGGGCATAATGTAATACTCAAAGGTATGGGTGAAATCTTCCTTGCGGGAGTGCTTGTCCTCGTCCGTCACGGAAATCACGCTCACCTGCCCCCAGCAGGCGGCCGCCGCGCACAACAATCCCACTGTAAAAAACATTTTTTTAAACATAATTTATTGTATTATTTTTCCCCCGTCGGGAAAACCAGGCATGCGTCAAACCCGCTTAAAATACTGTACGGGCTATGCCGCGGCCACGTCAGCACCGTAGGGCGGGTGGCTTGTGCCGGCACCTGCGCAAAAGGTTCCTGCTGCATCACCGCGCCAAAAGGCAAATCCGTGCCGACATCCTGCGCCATCAGCTGCAGCACAAATACCTGCGGGGACGCCTTCACCAGCGAAAAAGGCGCCCGGTAATGCACGTGCAAATTGCCTGTGTATACAAAGAACACCGCCTCGGGCTCCTGCCGGCGCACGTAGGCAATAATGCGCCGCCAATGGTCGTTGCGCTGTTTCATTCCGTACACGGATTCCAGCTGCCGAAACGCCGGCGAAATAAGCGCCTGGTGGCTGCGAAAATAGCGTTCATCTTCCAGGCCGATGACGTGAATGCCGCGTTTGATGAATTTTTCCAAAAAGCGGAAATCCGGGCTAATCCGCCGGAACCGAAACGCCAGCGACGAAACCGGTTCCCCGGTTTTTTCCGACAGCGGCAACGTTCGGTCAAACACAAATTCCGTTAAAACGACAATTTTGCGGTTCGGATATTTCTTGCGGTACTGCCAAACCAGCGTTTCAAACGTACGGCGCAGCGGGGCAAAGCCGTGTTCTTCCCCCACGGCAATAAAACGGGCTTCCGGCGGAATCAGGTCCGCATAATTGACGGGCCCCTTGGGGTATTCCACCCGCAGGGTCTGAATCATATGCGCTTTGCGGCGCTGCATAACGGCAATATCGCGCTCCGTCAGGTATTGCCATTCCTGCGCCAAACGGTCATTTACGGCTTTAAAACGGCGCTCGGCCTCGGTAGCCGGCACCCAAGACGGGGAACTGGCTGCGGCCATATTTTGGGCCGCTCCGTGCATATTGAGCGGGACGGGCAACGCCTTGGCATTCAGCTGCGTCCATGCCGCCCGGTGCGCCATTTGCGCCGCGAGTGCACGGGACGCCACGGCTTGTTCCAGGGCCGCACTGCGCGGAACACGGGTGGAAACCCGGGGCCGAAACACTTTTTTCAGCCACGCAGCCCAGCCGCCGGGCTCCGCCGACAGCGGGCCCGCCAACCCCAAGCAAAGCAACATTGTAAGGAAAACGCGCATAGCGAACTCTCTTTTTATTGTAACAAGAACCCCGTTTGCACGCAAGGGGCGCGGAGAATTGCGCTCTGTATCTGACGGCGGGCAACTGAAAACCAAACTTTTAATATGCGCCTGGCGGAAGGGTTCGGGGCAATTTTACTCGGGGCGTTCCGCTGCGTTTACTAACCGGCCGGGCTTATGGCAGATGCGGGCAAGGATGCGCTGTCAGCTGCCAAACGGAACGGTGCTTTCCCCGCCGCACCGTTTCATTCTGCTAACGCCCTGCCGCAAAAAGGGGCGCTCCTTGTCTGGGAGGCAATAAAAAACCCCGCTTTTAGAGCGGGGTTTGTGTATGCAAAAGAGAACAACTATTTGTGGGTAACAAAAACACCGGGGCCCATCGTAGAGCTGAGCGAAATGCTCTGCACATAGACGCCCTTGGAAGTGCTCGGTTTTACACGCAGGATAGTGTCCATAACGGCTTTTGCGTTTTCAGCCAATTTGGCAACGTCGAAAGAGGCTTTGCCAATGATGGCGTGCACGATACCATACGCATCGGCTTTGAATTCGATGCGGCCGGCTTTCAAGGCCTTGATGGTGTTGGCCAGGTCGAAAGTGACAGTACCGCTTTTCGGGTTCGGCATTAAACCGCGGGGACCCAAAATTTTGGCGGCTTTGGCCAAGTCTTTCATTGTATCCGGGGTAGCTACGAGCACGTCGAAGTCAATCTTGCCTTTCAAGACTTCTTCCACGATGTCTTCACAGCCGACTTTGTCGGCTCCGGCAGCCTGCGCTTCCTGTACGTGTTCGCCTTTGGCGATGACAGCAATGCGTTTGGTCTTGCCCGTGCCGTGCGGCAACGCAACGGTGGTGCGGACCTGCTGGTCGGCTTTTTTGGTATCAATGCCCAATTTCACGTGGATTTCAACGGTTTCGTCGAATTTGGCTTTGGCGTTGTCTTTTACGATTTTGGCGCCTTCTTCCAACGTGTAAACTTTGGACTTATCGTACGCTTTTTGAGCGGCTTGCATTCTTTTTCCCATCTTAAATACTCCTTAGGTTC
>CALUYH010000015.1 GCA_944324965.1 Candidatus Avelusimicrobium gallinaceum | reverse complement strand
AAGCACGGCGCGGTGCATACGCCGGTGTTTATGCCGGTTGCCACGCAGGCCTGCGTAAAAGCCCTGACGGACGAAGATTTAAAAAACGCCGGGGCCGAATGCCTGCTTTCCAACACCTATCACTTGTATCTGCGCCCGACAACCAAAATTTTGCAGCAAATGGGCGGCATACACAAATTTATGCATTGGGACGGCAGCGTGCTGACCGACTCGGGCGGATTTCAGGTATACAGTTTGTCCAAATTCCGCAAAATTCGGGAAGAAGGCGTCACCTTCCAATCCCACCACGACGGCAGCAAACACCTTTTCACACCCGAAAACGTCATCCAGTTTGAAAGCGAAATTGATTCCGACATCTGGACCATGCTGGACGTGTGCATCCACGCCAAGGACCCGGCCAAGCACGACGCGCGCGAAGCCCTGAACCTCACCAAACGCTGGGCCGAACGCGCCGCCAAAGCCTACGAACGGACCGTCCCCGAGCAGCACATCACCCAACATGCGGACGGCAGCTTTCAGGTGGGCAATTCCCTTTTGTTTGGCATTATCCAAGGGGCGATTTTCCCCGATTTGCGCAAAGAAGCCGCCCAGCATATGACGTCGCTGCCGACGCACGGCTACTGCATCGGCGGGCTTTCTTTGGGCGAAACGCTGGAACAGATGAACGAGTCCGTATTAGCCGTAACCGAAAACCTGCCCGAAGGGAAACCCCGCTATTTTATGGGCCTCGGCACGCCGGTGGAAATTTTAAACTCCATTGAACGCGGCGTAGATATGTTTGACTGCGTTTGGCCCACGCGCGTGGCCCGCAACGGCATGGCCATGACCAGCACCGGCCGCGTAAACATCAAAAACGCCGAATACCGCACGCAGGATATTCCGCTGGACCCGGAATGCGACTGCTACACCTGCCGCCGCTATTCCCGCGCGTATTTGTGCCATTTGTACCGCTCGGCCGAACTCACCAGCCACCGCCTGATGAGCATACACAACATTCGTTTTTTAATCCGCCTGATGGAACGCGCCCGCCAAGCCATTGCTAACGGTACGTTCCTGGAGTTTAAAGACGAAGTCATCGCCAAATACCAAAACTTTAAATAATCCGACATGGTATTTTCCCCCAAAAAACCGGAACGGATACCCGCTCCGGTTTTTTAGGCATAAAAAATCCCGGTCAACGCCGGGCATAAAAAACCCCGCACCAGGCGGGGAAAGCAAAACTATTTGGCGGCGGCTTCCGGGCCGGCCCCCGCCGCGGAGGCTTTCTTTCGCAAGTCCGGTTTAGGCAAAAGCGAAAACAGCGCATACGCGCTGAGCATTTGCAGCGTAAACGCGGCCGACGTAAACACATATTTGTAAACCGTCAGCATTTCCACCGTCGGTTCCGGGCCCAAAATCACGTACAGCTGCCCCAAAACCCGCAAGAGCGGCACAAACGTAAAATCCGCATTGGTCCACAGCGCAAGCACCCCTTGCAGGGCGGTCAAAACCCACACGTAGCGTTCTTTCAGCAGGATAAACACCACCTGTGCCGCATACAGCAGCCAAAAGCCCAAATGCAGCCGCAGCAAAATGCCGCCCGAGGACAGATCTCTCCCCACCAGCATGGTGCTTACGCCCGCCCCAAACAGGCAAAATACAAAAATAATTTTTACCCAAATGTTCAGGCTAAAGAAACGGTTAATCAGTTTATCCATATTACCTGGAAAGCGACAAAGCCGCTTTGCGCGCGTGTCTTTCCCGCGCCAGTTCAATCAGCCGGTCCAAAATCCGGCCGTAATCTTCGCCGCAGGCTTCAAACAGCTGCGGGAAAAGGCTGGTGTGGCTCATGCCGGGCAACGTGTTAATTTCCGAGAAATAGTACGAGCCGTCTTTATCCATCAAAAAGTCCACCCGCGCCAGCCCGCTGCCCCGCAGGGCGCGGAAGATGTTTTCGCTGTCGCGGCGCATTTGGGCGGCGGTTTCAGGCGCGATATCGGCCGGCACCTTGGTTTCGCACCCGCCGGCTACAATGTACTTGGCGTTGTAGTCAAAAAATTCCCCCGCCAGGGAGCGCAACTCCCCGCAGGCGGAAGATACTACGCGGGTTTCGTCGCCGTACAACGCGCAGAAAATTTCGCGCGCGTGGTCCACGCCTTTTTCAATCATTACATCGGTGTCAAATTGCAGGGCAAAGGCCACCGCTTCGTGCAGGTCTTTCAGGTCTTTTACCTTGCGCACCCCGACCGAAGACCCCAGCCGCACCGGTTTTACAAACACCGGCAAACCCGTTTGGCTGACCCATTTTTCCAGTTCGGCGTGGTCGTACGGTTTAAATTTGGAAACCACCCGATACGGCAAAATCGGCGCGCCGGATTCGCGGGCCATCAGCTTGGCGATTTCTTTGTCCATCCCCATGGCCGAGGCCAACACCCCGCACCCGACATACGGCACGTCCAGCGTTTCCAAAAAGCCTTGCATGGTGCCGTCTTCGCAATTGGTACCGTGCAGCACCGGGAAAACGACGTCCGCCTTTACCGCCCAGGAGCCGTCCAGCGCCGCCACATGGGCGTCGGCCCGCAATACGGGCGTTACCGGCACATCCTGCGGGGTTTGCGGTCCGCATTTTTGTTGCAGGAACCAATAGCCTTTCTTGCTGATAAAAATAGGATAAATTTGGTATTTGTCTTTTTGAGCGGCCAACATTTCGCAAACGGTTTGCGCACTGTGGACGGACACTTCATGCTCGGTGGATTTACCGCCGTACAACACCATTACTTTTAATACTGACATATATTTCCCTTCTGTTTAAAAGGCCTGATGAAAATCATCAGGCCCAGCTAAAAATTTTATTTGTCTTCCCGGAAGATGGACCATTTCATTCGCCCGATAAAGCTGTCCGTCTTTTCCAGGAAGTCTTCCCCGTCAAACAGCGGTTCCGGCTGAGGCACCGGATCGGCCACTTTTATTTCGGGCAGGTCGGCCTCGGTCATCACCTTAGTTTTGGCCGGTTGTTTGGCCGGAGCGGAAGCGGCCGCAAAAGCGGGATTGTCCACAAACGCCGAAACAGGCGCCGCCGGCTGTTCTTTGGCCGGGGCCGGAGGCAACGGCTTTTGCGGTTTAGCCGCAGGCTGTGCCGCCGCTTTGTGCAGCGTTTGTTCTTTGGCGGAGCGTTCTTTTTCCTGCACCAGGCGGGCCGCCAACAACGCCGCGCTTTGGTTGCGCAGCTGTTGGTTTTCTTTGGCTAATTCTTTGGTTTCGCTTTCCAGCTTGGCCGTGCGCTGTTTGAGCTCGCGGCTTTGCTCGGACAAAGCGGCCTTTTCCCGTTCCAGGGCGGCTTTTTCGGAATGGAGGTCGTCCACATTTTTGGAAAGGGCCTCTTTTTCGGAGCCTAACTGGCGGGTCTTTTTGTCCAAGGCTTCTTTTTCGCGCGCCAAGTGTTCGGCATGCAGTGCAATTTCTTCTTTTTCCAGCGCTAAATGTTCCGCGCGGGAAGCGAGTTCCTCTTTTTCGCGCGCTAAATTTTCGGCCCGGGCGGAAAGCTCTTCCTTCTCGCGGGAGAGGGTTTCCGTATGGGCGGAAAGTTCCGCTTTTTCGCGGGTTAAATGGGTGGTCTGCGCGGACAGGTTTTCGTTTTCCTGCGTCAGCGCTTCCGTGCGGGAAATCAATTCTTCGTTCTGGCGCGTTAAATCGGCCGAGTGGACGGACAGCGTTTCCTTTTCCTGCGTCAACGCTTCCGTGCGGGAAGACAATTCCTCGTTCCGGCGCGTCAAATCGGCCGTGCGGGCGGAAAGCGATTCCTTTTCCCGCGCCAGCTGTTCGGTGTGGGCGGAAAGTTCCGCTTTTTCGCGCGTCAGGGTGTCGTTGGCCGTTTGCAATACGGCGTTGTGCTGGGTAAGCTCGTCGTTCTGCTGGCCGAGCACTTCAATTTTGCGTTTGAGCTGTTCAATAACGGCATCGTTATTGTTGATTTTGGCCAACAGTTCTTTAAAGTTTTTCTCCAGCATTTCTTTTTCTTGCCGCACCGCATCCAGCGAGGCTTGGGCTTGTTCCAATTCTACTGCCAGGCCTTCGCGCTGGCCTTCCAGCGTGCGCAGCCGCTGCGAAAATTCCGCCAGTTGCTTTTGGGCGTCTTTGGTGTGGCTGTCCTGCAGGGCGGCCATTTCCGCCTTTAAGGCCAGCAGCTCGCGCTCTTTGGCTTCCAGGCGGGAAAGCGCTTCTTCTTTCTCGGCGGCGGCTTTGTGGAGTTTTAAATTTTCGGCCTTGAGCGATTCAATTTCCTCCACTTGTTTCATACACGTGTCGGAAATTTCTTTCAGCTGGTTTTCCAGGCTGGAAACTTTTTGCTGGTATTCCTGCTTGATGGAAATGATGCGGCCTTCAAAATTAAACGATTTAAAACGTTCTTCCGCGGCGGTCAGCTGGTCACGCAGGGACAGAATTTCTTTGGCTTGTTCGGCCGATTTTTTAAGCGCTTCCAGTTTTTCCTGCTGCACTTTTTTAATTTCGCGGTCCAGCGCGCTGTTGACGGCTTTTAACTGAGAAGCCTTTTGGCGCAGGCTGGAAATAATGCGTTCTTTATCTTCCCGGGTGGGGTGATTGAACGCGGCGGAACCGGAAGAATAATGATAGACGGCGGCGTGGTCCGCTTCGCCCGCCTTAAAAGCCGAAGGGACGGAATCAAAGCTGCGCTGCACGTCCGGCTCGCGATAGGAGGCTTGCTGGGCGCGGGAAAGGTTTTCCACGCTGGCTTTTAAGTTGGCAATCGTACGGGACAAATGTTCCAAAAAAGCGTCTTTGTCTTTTTGGCGCTCCATGGCCTCGCGGGTGCGGGCCAATTCGGACAAAATAACCTGGTTCTGGCTGGCAGACGCTTCAAAGCGTTCTTCCAGTTCGGCAATTTTCTGTTCCAATTTTTCCAGGGAGCGTTCGTATTGGGAAGATTTCGCCGGGGCGGTGCCTTCGCGGGGAGAGTAGGCCTTGTCGGATTTATTGGTATCCGAGAAAGTCTGTTCTTTAAATTTTTCCAAAAACTGGGCGATGTCCCCGTGTCCGTCAAATTGATTGTTGTCTAACGCCATGGCAGTACCCCGTACACAAAATACTTACATTTAATTTAACCACAAACGCCCCGTCACTGTCAACCCCGTTTTCTGACGGGAACACACCGTATTTACAAATGCAATTTTCCGCGCACGGCCCCCACCAAATAAAACGACCCGGTGCACAATACGCGCGGGGATTTTTTGGCAAGCAGCAGGGCTTTTTTCCAATCCGGCTCAAACACAATGGGGGCTTGTTTGGGTGCTGCGCCGCGCAAATCTGCCTCCGTGGCGCCGCGGGGAGAAGGCGGCACGGTTAAAACAATCCGCTCAAAATGCGGGCACAAAAGCGCCAGCATTTTTTTGCAATCTTTATCCCGCATAAAGCCGCACAACAGCGTGGTGTTTTGCGTAAAGGGCGTTTTTTGCCAAAAATCCATCAAAAGTTCCACCGCCTGCGGGTTGTGGGCGCCGTCCAAAATAAACGTGTTTTTACCCGCGCGGGCCACTTCAAACCGGCCGGGGAGCGACACACTGGCCAATCCCTGCACCACCGCGCTTTCCGGCAGGCCCAGCTGCCGCGCGGCCTGATACGCCACGCACGCATTGATGGTTTGGCGGCGGCCCAAAGCGTGCAGGATAAATTCCCCGCCGTCACGCGTGTGCAAAACGGTTTGATTGTTTACAAAATCGTAAGCATATTCAAAAAAGGGTTCTCCCTCCCCCACAAAACGCAAAGGAG
This sequence comes from Candidatus Avelusimicrobium gallinaceum, assembly GCA_944324965.1. GTDB lineage: Bacteria > Elusimicrobiota > Elusimicrobia > Elusimicrobiales > Elusimicrobiaceae > Avelusimicrobium > Avelusimicrobium gallinaceum. Next base: position 25,540 of record CALUYH010000015.1, on the reverse strand, counting down.
CCTTTTGTTGTTTGGCGGTTTGGCGGATGACGTCGCGCGCGGCGGGATTGACCGTACCGCTAATCACCGGTACGCCCGGCTTGATGATGCCGGCTTTCTCGCGCGCAATTTGCGTGAGGCTGGAACCCAGATACTGCATATGGTCCAGGCCGATAGACGTGATTAAACTGAGGACGGGAGTGCAGGCGTTGGTCGGGTCTTTGCGGCCGCCCAGGCCGGTTTCCAGCACGGCATACTGCACTTTTTGGCGGGCAAAATACACCAAAGCGGCGGCGGTGAGGATTTCAAAAAAGTTCAGTTCTTCCTCTTCTTCCTGGAACACCTCCAGCACCGCCTGCGAAAAATGCGGTTTGGAAATGGCTTTGCCGTCTATTTGAATGCGCTCCGTGGGCGACACCAAATGCGGCGACACAAACAGCCCCGTTTTGTACCCGGCGCACGTCAAAATGCGGGCCATCATCGTGCAAACGGAACCCTTGCCGTTGGTGCCGGCTACGTGCACAATTTTGTATTGGTTTTGCGGGTTTCCCAACCGTTCCAACAGGGCGCGAAACCCGTCCGGCCCGGCGCCGCAGCCGATGCCGGAGCGTTTTAAAATGTAGTTAAAGACGATGTCAAAACTCATTGTTTTTCGGGGTTATACCGGCGGATATCCGCGCCCAGGGCGGTTAATTTTTGCTCCAAATTTTCGTACCCGCGGTCAATATGATACACGCGTTCCACTTCGGTTTCGCCTTTGGCGCACAGCCCGGCAATCACCAGGGCCATACCGCCGCGCAGGTCGGAGGCTTGCACGTGCGCCGCGGACAGTTCTTTCACGCCCGTCACGCGCGCCACGCTTTTTTCGGTCACGATGTTGGCCCCCATGCGCACCAGTTCGGGCGCGTGCATAAAGCGGTTTTCAAAAATGTCTTCGTCCACTTCCGCCGTTCCGTCGCACAGCGTCATCAGCGTCATCCACGGGGCCTGCAAGTCGGTCGCAAAGCCCGGGTACGGCGCCGTGCGCACGCGCACGGGTTTGATGGCGCCGTCGTAGGCGTGGACGCGCACGGAGCTGTCCGTTACGTCCAGCGTAAAGCCGGCTTCCTGCAAATCTTCCAGCAAAATGGAGTTGTGTTCCGGCACGCACCCCGTGACGGTCACGGCCCCGCGGGTGGCGCAGGCGGCCAAAATGTAGGAGCCCGTTTCAATGCGGTCCGCCACCACCGTGTGTTCCGCCCCGTGCAGGGCCGTTTTGCCGCGGATAATCAGCTGGCCTTTGTCCCCCACTTGGATATCCGCCCCCATTTTTTGCAGGAAGGAAATAACATCGTCCACTTCCGGTTCTTTGGCGACGTTTTCCAACACCGTTTCGCCGGGGATTAAGCACGCGCACATCAGCAAATTTTGCGTGGCCCCCACACTGGGGAAGCGCAGCACGATTTTGGCCGGGACCAATTCTTGCGCTTGCAAAATAACGTTGCCGGCCTTGGTTTCGCAATGGGCGCCCAATTTTTCAAACCCTTTCAGGTGGATGTCCACCGGGCGCACGCCGATAGCGCACCCGCCGGGCAGCGGGATTTCGGCCGTTTTAAAGCGCGCCAACAGCGGCCCCGCCACCCAAAAGCTGGCCCGCATTTGTTTGACGAGTTCGTAGGGCAGCGTATTTTTCAACACGCCGTCGGCCGTTACGGTGACGGTATTGTTTTTATATTCCACCTTTTTGCCCAAGTATTCCAAAATTTTAAGCGTCGTGCGCACGTCGCGCAGGTTGGGCACGCGGTGCAATACGCACGGTTCGTCCGTCAATAAAGTGGCCACCAAAATAGGCAAGGCGGCGTTTTTGCTGCCGCTGATGTGTACGGTGCCGTTTAGTTTTTTACCGCCGTGAATAATAAATCTGTCCATAACTCTGCTCCTAAAAAAAGTTAAATTTTCCGGGCCAACACAAACCGTTCTACGTTAAATATATCTTTTTTTACGTCGGCCTTCCACCCGATTTCCATTAGCCCCCGCGCCAGCGGCCAAGCCTGGCCTTCGCCCAGTTCCAGCGCCAAGAGTCCGCCCGGCTTTAAATAGCCGTCGGCCGCGGCGCACAACGGCCGCGTGACTTGGTAGCCGTCTTCGCCGCCGTCCAGCGCCAGGCGCGGCTCGTGCTTTACTTCGCGCGTGAGGCCGGCCAAATCTGCCGTGGGAATATAAGGCGGGTTGGAAATAATCAAATCAAACGTACCCATCACGTTTTCCCAAATGTCGCTTTGCAAAAGTCGGATGCGGTTTTCCAACCGGTGGGCGCGGATGTTTTCCTGCGCCACTTTTAACGCCGCTTCGGACTTGTCCACCGCCAACACCACCGCATTGGGGAATTTATGCGCCAGCGCAACGGCAATGCAGCCGCTGCCCGTGCACATATCCACAAATTCGTACCGGCCGCGGCGCTCAAAAGCGGCGGAGGCTAACTCCACCAGTTCTTCGGTTTCGGGGCGCGGGGTTAATACGTCCGGCGTCACGCGAATGTCCAACCCGCAGAACGGCTGCGTGCCTACAATGTGCGAAAGCGGCTCCCCCGCCTCTTTGCGGGCGAGCAGTTGCCGGAACCGTTCGCACCGGTCCGCGGGCACTTCAAAGGACCCGTTGGCCAGCACCCACGTCCGGCTGACGCCCAACACATAGGCCAGCAGCCACTGGGCATTGGCTTCGGGCTCGTCGGACCCGGCGGCTTGCAGCCGGGCAACCGCTTGCTGCAACAGAGAAGATACGTCCATACAAAACTCCTTATAAAAATGCCGGACGGCGAAACTGCCGCCCGGCATATGCGGTGCAACGAAATCAGATTTGCAGGTTTTTCAGCTTTTGTTCCACACGGTAGGCGCGCAAATCTTCCAGGATAGGCTCAATGTTGCCTTCCATAATTTCCGCCAGGTTGTGGTAGGATTTTTCGGTGCGGTGGTCCGTCACGCGGCTTTGCGGAAAGTTATACGTGCGGATTTTTTCCGAGCGGTCCCCCGTGCCCACCTGGGCTTTGCGTTCGTCGTAAATTTCTTTATTGCGCTTTTCTTCTTCTATCTGGTAGAGTTTGGCGCGCAGCATGGCCATGGCTTTTTCGCGGTTTTTGCCCTGGTGGCGTTCTTCGCGGCAGGACACCACAATGCCCGTAGGTTTGTGAATGATGCGCACGGCCGTTTCCACCTTGTTTACGTTCTGGCCGCCCGCACCGCCGGAACGGCAGGTTTCCATTTCCAAATCTTCGGGGCGGATTTCAATATCAATTTCTTCGGCTTCCGGCATAATGGCCACGGTGACGGTGGACGTATGCACGCGGCCGGCGGTTTCCGTGTCCGGCACGCGCTGCACGCGGTGCGTGCCCGCTTCGTTGCGCAGCCACGAGTAGGCGCCGTCGCCCTTGATAAACATGCTGACGTATTTGCAGCCTTTTAGGCCGGTGGGCGTATATTCCAAAATTTCGGTGCTCCAGCCTTTGGTTTGCGCAAAATGCTGGTACACGCGCAGCAGTTCCGCCGCGAACAGGGCGGCTTCGTCCCCCCCGGCACCGGGGCGGATTTCCAGGTAGATGTTTTTGGAGTCGTTCGGATCCGGCGGGATGACCAAAATACGCAGTTCTTTTTGCAGCTGGGGCAATTTGGCTTCCAGCTCGGCCAGTTCGTCCGCCGCCATTTTGACCAGCTCTTTATCTTCGCCCGCTTCAATCATCGCACGGTCGTCGGCGATGGCTTTTTCCGTGGCGTTGATTTCCAATTCTTTATCAATAATCGGTTTTAAAAACGCGTGGCGTTTGGCTTTTACGGCCAGGTCCTGGCTGGATAAATTGCCGGAAGAGAGTTCCTCTTCCAATTGTTTGTATTCGGCTACGTATTTAGAAGTGTCCATAAAACATCCTTACTGCTTTTTTGCTTACAAAGAAAAAGAGCAGACCCCCTTTCGGACAGTCTGCTCTTTGGTAAAACGGCCGCTATTTGGCTTCGGCTTCGGTCTTTTTGGCTGCGGCTTTTTTGGCCGGTTTTTTGGCAGCCGCTTTCTTGGCGACAACCGGTTTTTTGGCCAATTTAGCCTTGGCTTTTACTTCGGTTTTCGGTTTGCGGACCATGGTTTTGCCTTCGGTCTTAGCAAAGCGTTTGTTGAATTTTTCCACCATACCTTCGGTGTCCAGTAATTTTTGTTTGCCGGTAAAGAAGGGGTGGCAGGCGGAGCAAATGTCGAGCTTTAAAGATTTGGCCGTGGAGCGGGTCATAAATTTATTACCGCACGCGCAGACGGCTTCTACGAATTCGTAAGTAGGGTGTATTTTTTCTTTCATTTTAGTCTTCCTTTGAAAATCTTATAGTTTATTTTACCATATATTTCAGCCTTTGGGAAAGCGTTTTCTTTCCCCCGCCTAAGCTAGAAGGCGTTTACTTCCATTTGTTTAAAGAAGTCCTTGTTGGACTTGGTGGAAGAAAGTTTTTCCAGCAGCAGCGTCATCGCGTCCACCGAGCTTAACGGCGCCAGCACTTTGCGCATAATCCAGACTTTGTTCAGTTCGTCTTCGCTCAGCAGGAGGTTTTCCTTGCGGGTGGAGCTGCGGTTGATGTCCACCGCCGGGAAAATGCGCCGTTCGGAAAGTTTGCGGTCCAGGCACAGTTCGCTGTTGCCGGTGCCTTTGAACTCTTCAAAAATTACTTCGTCCATACGGCTGCCGGTTTCAATCATGGCGGTGGCAATAATCGTCAGTGAGCCGCCTTCTTCTATATTGCGGGCGGCGCCCAAAAAGCGTTTGGGTTTCTGCAGCGAAGTGGCTTCCAAACCGCCCGTCAGCACGCGGCCGGAGGACGGCGCCACCGTGTTGTACGCGCGGGCCAAGCGGGTGATGGAGTCCAGCAAAATCACCACGTCTTTGCCTTGTTCGGCCAGGCGTTTGGCTTTTTCCAGCACCATTTCGGCCACTTGGACGTGGCGGTCGGCCGGTTCGTCAAACGTAGAGGCCACTACTTCGCCCTTTACGCTGCGGCTCATATCGGTCACTTCTTCGGGGCGTTCATCAATCAAAAGCACCATCAAAACGGCGTCTTTGTAGTTTTCGGCGATGGAGTGGGCGATGGCCTGCAAAATCATCGTTTTACCGCTTTTGGGCGGCGCCACAATCAGCGCGCGCTGGCCTTTGCCGATGGGGGCAATCAAATCAATCACGCGCTGGGTGAGCGAATTTTTGTCCAGCTCCAGCGTAAAGCGTTCATTGGGGTGAAGCGGGGTCAGGTTTTCAAACAACGGGCGGTTGTAGATTTTGTCCGAATCCACCCCGTTTACTTTTTGCACCTGCAACATGGCAAAAAAGCGTTCGTTGTCTTTGGGCGGGCGGATGAGGCCTTCAATCGTGTCGCCTTTGCGCAGGCCGAAACGTTTGATTTGGGAAGGAGAAACGTAAATGTCTTCCGCACCGGCGAGGTAGTTGTTTTCCTCGGAGCGCAAAAAGCCGAAGCCGTCGGGCAGAATTTCCAGCACGCCGCCGCCGTACACGGAGCCGTTCTGTTTGGCCTGCACGGCCACAATGCGTCCGATCAGTTCCTGCTTGCGCAGGCCGGAAATATCTTCCAAATTGTAATTGACGGCCAGCTTGGTCAGCTCCGGCATGCTCAGCTTATTGAGCGCGCGGGCGTCCATCGGTTTGGCCCCGTTGGGCTGGCGCGGCGCCGGCTGCGGGACGGCGCTTTTTTGCACCGGCCGCATTTGGCGGGCGGGACGTTGGGTTTTGGTTTCTTCGGCGGCCGGTTTGGCCGGTTTGGTTTCTTTGGCAGGTTTTGCGGTTTTTTCCTGCGAGATGATTTCTTCCATTGTTTCTCCTTACTTCACTTCGTAAATAGTTTCAAACGCCTGACAAAGACGCTTGATTTTTAACCCCAAATCGGTTTTGGTGCCGCGGTTAGTCAGCACGATATCGGCGCGGCGGGCCTTTTCGGCTTCCGGCATTTGCCCGGCCACGCGCCGTTTGTATTCGGCCGCGGGAATGCCGCGGGCCTTCAAACGGGCGGACAGGGCTTTGCCGTCCCCCAGCACCACGATGTTTAAATCGGTCAGTTTATTCCACCCGGCTTCAAACAAAAGGGGCACTTCAAACACAATCAGTTTGTGGGAAGATTGTTTGATGTATTGCGCCGCTTGTTTGAGCACTTGCGGGTGAAGGTATTTTTCCAGCTTTTGGCGGTCCTGCGGGTGTGCAAACACACGCCGGGCAACGGCGGCCGGTTCGCACGAGCCGAACCACGCCGTCAGGCGTTTTTGTACGGCAGGGGTTTGGTACAGTTGGCGCACCATGTCGTCGGCCGACAGTACGTCGGCCCCGTTTTTGGCAAAATACGACAGTGCTGTACTCTTGCCGCTTAACATACTCCCGGTAAGGCCCACCACCAGCTTATCTTTAGCGCGTAGAATCATAAAGGCAGTTTTTCCAGTTCGTACCAGTTTTTGCCGGCTTTTGCACTGGCCAAAAGCGGCACCCGCAGGCGCACCGCGTTTTGCATTAATTCTTTAATATGGGCGGCTGTTTCGCCCAGGCGGTCCTGCGGCAATTCAAAAATCAGTTCGTCGTGCACCTGCATCGTCATCTGCACGGGGGTGCCGCGATACACGCGGAACACGTCTATCATCGCTTTTTTGATGATATCCGCCGAGCCGCCCTGCACAATGGTGTTGATGGCGGCCCGCTGGGCAAAAGAAGTCATCGCACCGACGCCCATATTAAACTCGGGCAGGTAACGCACGTGGCCCAGCATAGTTTTAACGTATCCGTTTTGGCGGGCCAGCGCGACGTTTTGGTCAATCCATTCGCGCACGACGCGGAAATTCTTAAAATAGTTATCTATGTATTCTTTTGCCTCGCGCATGGAAATGCCGAGCGATTGGGAAAGGCCCATGGGGCCCTGTCCATAAATGATACCAAAATTAATGGCTTTCGCACTAGAACGCATTTGGTCCGTGACCATAAGCGGCATCACGCCAAAAATCTGCGCCGCGGTTTGGGTGTGGATGTCCCCCCCGTCCAAAAACGCCTGCACGAGCACCGGGTCCTGGCTTTCGTGCGCCAGCACGCGCAAATCAATTTGGGAATAATCCACGCTTAAAAGCACATTGCCCGGCGCCGCGCAAAACGCCTTGCGCAGCAGGCGGCCTTTTTCCGTACGGACGGGAATGTTCTGCAAATTGGGCGAAGAACTGGACAGCCGCCCCGTGACGGTGCCGGTTTGGTCCAGGTACGAATGCACTTTGTCGTTTTCGTCGGCCATCAGCAGTAAATTATCCACATACGTGGTTTTTAATTTATTGCTGGCGCGGTATTCCAAAATGGCGCGGGCGATGGGGTGCGTTTGGGCGATTTGCTCCAGCACTTCTTCGTCCGTGGAATAGCCGGTTTTGGTTTTTTTGACGGGCGGAATTTTCATTTCTTCAAAAAGCAGTACGCCCAGTTGTTTGGTGGAGTTGATGTTGACGGGGTAGCCGGCGCGGGCGTCAATGTCTTTTTGCAGACTGGCGATTTCCTGCTCCAGCAGGGCTTTAAAACTTTCCAGCCAGCCCGGGTCTATGCGAAAGCCCGCAAATTCCATATCGGACAATACCATCATCAGCGGCAATTCCAACTGATACAGCAAATCATACTGGCCGCTTTCGCGCAGTTTTTGCATCAGCACTTCTTTAAGCGGCCAAATAAAACGGTTGTATTCGGCCATTAACGTGCGAGGGTCTTCCTCGCTGACGGTGGCCGAAAAATAATCCGAGCACGCGCCCGCAAAACTTAAATCGCCCGACGGATTGAGCAGATACCGCGCCAGGCGGCCGTCAAAACACGTGATGAACTGCCCGTGCACGTTTAAATCCAGCTCGCGCAGGGTGAGTTTTAAATCGTAGCCGATTTTTTCCACCGCGTCGTTTTGCACGATTTTTTTGAGGGCGTCCAACTCCCACGGCTGCACTTCAGCCAGCGGCGTAACGGAAAATTCTTTTTCGTTCAGCCCCAGCGTTAACAGTTCTTCCTGCGCGTGCAAAAAAATTTTGCCGTTTTGCACGGCGCGGTCCAGCACCTGCTGCAACGTTAATTCCGCTTGAGCCGCCGGTTGCACAGCGGACGCGGCAGCCGGGCGGGGCGCGTTAAAAAAGTCCAACAGGTTTTTAAATTCGTACCGTTCAAACAGTTCCGTCAGCTTTTGTTTGTCCGGCGTGCGCACGCGGTAATCATCCAACACAAAAGGCATTTGCAAATTGGGGTCCAGCACAACCAATTGCTTGGACAGCAGGGCCTCGCCTTCGTGCGTGAGAATTTTTTTGGCAACGGCCGGTTTCATATCAGGGCTGTCGTTTTGGGCGGCGCGGATGATGTCTTCCAGGTGGCCGAATTTGTGAATTAAATCCACCGCGCTTTTAGGCCCTACACCCATTACGCCGGGCACGTTGTCGGCCGCGTCGCCCACGATGGAAAAATAATCCGGCAAAAAAGGCACGTCCACGCCAAATTTTTCTTGGGCGGCTTCCGGCCCTTTAAAGCCGTCTTTGCCGCCGGCCGGCCAAATGGAAATATAGTCGTTTAAAAACTGGTATACGTCTTTGTCCGTGGTCACGAGCACACTGGGCACGTGTTCTTTGGCGGCGCTTTTGGCCAAAAAGGCCATTAAATCGTCGGCCTCTATGCCGGTTTGAGCCACCACGCGCAGGCCCAGCGTGTCCACCATTTCCCGCGCCAGATTCAGCTGGCTGACCAACGCGTCGTCCGGTTTTTTGCGGGTGCCTTTGTAGGCGGGATATAACGCCTTGCGCCGGGCACAGCCGCCGGGCGAATCAAAACACACGGCCACATACGTCGGGTTTTGCTCGCGCAGCATTTTAATCAGCCACCGGGCAAAACCGAACAGCGCCCCCACTTCCTGCCCGGACGAAGTGGACAGCTTCGGCAGGGCATGATAGTTGCGGTGCAGAAAATTGTGCGCGTCAATTAAAAAGAATTGGGGTGCTGGTCTGGTCATAGGCTAAAAGAAAAAGGAAAGGGAATATCCTCCCGCCTCCGGACAGAGGCGGGAGCGAACAGCTATTTTAAAGCGTTGACTTTATTTATGATGTTCTGCTTCAGCGCGGCAGCCGTCTTGGGGGAATAGCCTCTTTCAAACAGCATCACCGCGTCGTTATACACCACAACAAACGTCGGCAAGGCGTTTACGCCCCACACATTTTTTAATAAGCTGCCGTCTTGGGCAGGAACGTCTTTTTCTACATCCAAGGCGTAAAAATGAACATTTGCATCCTGCGCAAAGCGTTCCCTTAACGCCGGGAACATTTCTCTTTTGGCAACCAGGCACGGCCGGCAATACGCGGCCGTAAACATTACCACGTACACATCGTCTTTTTTCATGGACGAATAGTCCCGGCTGGTTAAATTGGGCAAGGTGGCCGTTTGGGCCGCCGCCGGCTGAACGGCAAACCATACCGCCGCACAAACCGCCAGCGCAAAGAGAATTTTTTTCATAAAGCTCCTTTTATAACAAGGCGTTTAATTTTTCCTGCAACGTCCCTTTGGACTGCAGCCCCACGGTCTGCCCGGCCACTTGGCCGTTTTTAAAGAAAATAATCGTAGGGATGGACGTAATGCGGTATTTGGAGCTGGTATCGGGCGCTTCATCCACGTTCAATTTGCAGACTTTCACTTTGCCCGCATATTCGCCGGCCAGTTCTTCCACCACCGGGCCCAGCATCCGGCACGGCCCGCACCAGGTAGCCCAAAAGTCTACCATCACCGGGCCTTCGCTTTTAAGCACTTCTGCTTCAAAATTGGCATCATTCAAAATTACTTCGCTCATTTTTAACTCCCCTTATAATAAGAAATCTTATATATTCAGTATACTATATCCAAAAACCCGATTGTCAAGCCTGCCAGCGGCCCTTTCCCCGCGGGGCGGCCCGGCCGGGCACACTTTCCCCCACACACGCAAAAAAGTATTGTACAATGACTTCAAACCCAGGAGACAAGGCATGAAAGAAAAATTTATCTGTATTTCCACCCCTTCCGGCCGCACCTATTACCGGGCCATTCCCTTGGCAAAAGAATTTTTGGACAAAGAGCAAAACATCGTCAACACCACGGGCACGCTGCCGGACGGAGAAATAACGGAATTAAACGTATCTTCCGCTACGATTAAAAATTTAAAAGACGGCAAATTAAACGGCAAGTTTGAAGTCCTCAACCTTACCAACAACACCGTTACGTACAGCGAACAGTATGAAAACGGGCGCTTGGTCAGCATTACGGAACGCAACCTGGCTAAAAATCCCGTGCAGGAAACCAAGGCGGAAAAAGCCATCCGCCTCTACCCGGGCACGATTTTAAAAAGCACCAAAAACAGCAACTCTTTTTATATTAAAGGCAAGGAAGTGGCCGAGGAAACCTTATCCTCCAACGGGGTCACACTGGAAATTTTAGGAAAAATCCCGGACGGGGAAGTAAAAGAATTCGGCGAAAACGGCCTGGTGAAAACCGAAGCCCATTACAAAGACAACAAACTAAACGGCCCCGTGCTGCGCTACGACGACAACGGCGTGCTGCTTTCCAAAGAAGAATACGTAAACGGCATTTTGCAGGGCCCGGCCGAATACTTCACCACCCTCAAGCACGACACCCTGCACGCCGAATGCACCTATAAAAACGCCCAGCTGAACGGCAGGCGCACCGTCACCCAAAAAGACGGCACCCTGCGCCAGGAAGAAACCTATAAACACGGGCGTCTGAACGGCAAGCGCATCATCTACTATCCCAACGGCAAAAAGGAAAGCGAATCCACCTTTGAAAACGGCAAACTGCACGGTGAGCGGTTGCTGTATTTCCCGACCGGGGAACTGTGGTACCGCGAAAACTACAACAACGGCCGCCTGGACGGGGACCGCTTTGGCTATTTTGCTTCCGGCAAAGTGCACCTGGAAGAATTTTACTCGGAAGGCGTTTTGGAAGGAAAACGCAATATCTATGCCGAAAACGGCGAGCTCCTTTCGTCCGAAGAATACCACTGGGGCTCTTTAGTACATAATACAGACAGGAAAATAAAATGAAAGTTACCCGCTTTTGTCCCGCTAAAGTAAATTTATTTTTGGAAGTAACCGGCAAACGCCCCAACGGCTACCACGAACTGGCCACCCTGTTTGCCAAAATCAATATAGGCGACACACTGACCGTGGACGCCCAACCGCAGCCCGAAACGCAAATTTCCCTTACACTCACCGGCCCGATCAGCCCGATGCTCAAGGCGGACCAAACCAACCTGGCCTGCCGGGCGGCGCGGATTTTTTTGGAACATTTCCACTTAACCGCCCGCGTGGATATGGTGCTGGAAAAACACACGCCTACGGGCGCCGGGCTGGGCGGCGGGTCTTCGGACGCGGCAGGCGTACTGCTGGCACTGTGCGAAATTTTTAAAAAAGACAAAACCGAACTTCTGCCCGCGGCGGCCAAGCTGGGGGCGGACGTGCCGCTTTTTATGTACGAAGATACCTTCCTGAAAGGGGAAGGCATCGGCGAGAAATTAACCCCCGTTCCGGCCCCGGGCCCGCTGCCGTGGCTGGTGCTGGTGTACCCTAAAACCGTTATTCCCACCAAGGAGGTTTTTGCCCGGCTGAAATTGCCTTCCAAAGGAACGGCCTTGACAAATGCCTCTAATTTAGATAAATTAATATCATACTTAAGATGTGCCAGTCCCCTGGCCGGATGGAAACATTTGTTATTCAACCGGCTGGAGGAGTGCGTTGTTCCTTTTACAAACTCTGTACGAAATGTGCTGCGCGATTTGAGAAAAACAAAGACAGATGCAGTTTTAATGTCCGGTTCCGGCTCCACGGTTTTTGCTTTAGTTGAAACTGAAAAGGATGCAAAAAATTTGGTAAATAAATTACAAAACGAGGAACGGATAGTTTTCTCTACGACATTTCATAGGAGCTTAAAGGATGAAAATAACGGAAATAAGGATACATCTTATGGGGGAGGATCGCCTAAAAGCGTTTGCGAGCGTGACGTTTGACGATTCTTTCGTAGTTCGTAATATGAAAGTTGTGGAAGGAACTAAGGGTGTTTTTCTCTGTATGCCTTCCCGAAAATTGCCCGACGGGACTCATAAAGATATGGTCCACCCAATCAATCAGGAATTTCGGGAATACTTGGAAACCAATGTTTTGAAGGCTTACGAGGAAGAACTGAAAAAGAATCCGATGGGTACAGCAAAAACAACCGAAGCTTCCAACTATGACTCTCACGCCGCCACCGAAAGCGGCAAAGACGCACAATAAGGGTTCAGCACAGATTTACCGTTATTCATCTCGCTCTAGCTGTGATGAAACAATTTACTTCCGGATGGTGAAATGGTATCACTACTGGTTTTGGTCCAGTCATTCTAGGTTCGAGTCCTAGTCCGGAAACTCTTGTAAACCGAGTATAACTTACAAAAAAGGCGCTTTTAAAAGCGCCTTTTTTATTGTCTGCAAATACGCCGGGGTTAATCGTCCAGCACTTTCACGCGTTCGTCAATCGGCAAGAAAGTTTTTTCCGCGGCCGGGGCAGACGGCGCGCCAAACGGCATTTGCGCAATCAGTTTCCACTCCGCCGGCACGCCAAAGGCGTGCTGTACGGCTTCGTCCACCAGCGGGTTATAATGCTGCAAGCTGGCGCCCACGCCCAACTCGTTAAACGCCGTCCATACCGCCAGCTCCGCCATCGCGTTGGATTGATACGCCCACAACGGGAAATTGTCCTTGTAAGCCGGGAACTTGGCCTGCAAAGCACGCACCGTGTTCCAATCTTCAAAAAACAGCACCGTCCCGTGCGCCGCCGCGAACGAAGCGATTTTTTCTTCCGTCGGGGCGAATTTATCGGCCGGCACCAACTGCCGCAGGGCCGCCAAAACCAGCTGCCAAAACTCTTTATGGCGCGCATTTAACAGCACCAGGGCACGCGTACCCTGCGAGTTAAACGCACTGGGCGCATACTGTACGGCCGTTTGCACGGTTTGAATGAGTGTTTCGTCCGACACGGGGCTTTTATCCGTCAGCACATAACGTGTGCGGCGCCGGATAAGCGCTTCTAAAAAACAATTTTTCTTTTCCATACACTCCCCCCTTTTTACCACCCTATCTTGTTTTAGCGGAAAAAGCAAAAGGTTTTTTGGATTATAAAACAGACAACACATTACCCCCGGCGGGAGTTGAACTCGCAACCTTCTCCTTAGGACGGAGCCGCTCTATCCATTTGAGCTACGGGGGCAATAAAAATTATTTGCGGGAACGGGCTTTTTTGGCGGCCGCTTTTGGGGCCGGTTTGGCTTTGCCGCCCGTTTTGGTTTTGGACGCCGTCGGTTTGGTTTTCTTGGCAGACGGTTTGGCCGCTTTCGGCGCAGCTTTTTTGGCCGCTTTGGCACGCGCCGCAACGGTTGTTTTGGCGGAGGCTTTTTTAGTCGTTTTCGTCGGTTTTTTAGCGGGTTTGGCGGCCTTTTTTTGTGCTTCGGCCAGGGCCATCCGTTTTTTAATCAAGCGGGCCAGCGGGCTGTTGTCCACCGTTTGGCCCAAAATGTTGGTTTTCAGGCGGGGGCGCATGGCACTGTGCAGTTTGCGCGTGCGCATATCTACGTCCGACACTTCCAAAATGCCCGCTTTCTGCGCTTCTTTGCGCAGTGTATTGACCGCGCGTTCTTCTATCTGGCGCACGCGCTCGCGCGAGAGGCCCAAAATCTCGGCCACTTCGCCCAATGTTTTGGGTTCGTTGTCATCCAGGCCGTAGCGCATAATGACCACTTGGCGGTCGCGGTCGTTCAAATCTTCCATGCTTTTTTTGATGCTGTTTTGATTTTCGTTTTTCAAAAACACATCGTGCGGGTTGCCTTTTCCGTCGTCGCTGATTAAATCTTCCAGCGTGGTTTCGTCTTCGTCGTGCACCAGGGCGGTCAGCGAGTCCACGCCTTTGGCGGCGCTTAACGTGTCCATAACGGACTTGACCTGCCGCGCCGACAAATTCAGCTCGGCCGCCATTTCGTTTAAGGACGGGTCGCGCCCGTTGGCTTCTTTCAGTTCGTTCCAGACGCGGAACCATCTTTTTAAATTGCCCCACGCGTGCGACGGAATTTTGATGGAACCGGATTGTTCTTCAATGTATTTGCGGATGTATTGTTCAATCCAGTAAATGGCGTAGGTGGAAAAACGATATCCTTTTTCGGGTTCAAATTTATCAATGGCTTGCATCAGGCCCAAGTTGCCTTCTTCAATCAAGTCCATCAGTTCCATACCGGGGCGCTGGAAACGTTTTGCCGTCGGGATGACCAACCGCAAATTCATTTCCATAATTTTATTCTTGGCGTCCTTGTCCCCTTTTTTAGCCAGTTTCCACAGGCGGGACATTTCTTCACGGTCAATATCTTGCGTGATTTTGCCCAAGTGTTTAAAGTACTCGTTTACACTGTCTAACGAATCGTTTTCCATATATACATAATATCAAACTTTTTGCTTTGGCTCCAGCCCGTTTTGTCCGTTTAAATTGGCCGCGTATACCGCCTGGAAATAGTGTTATAATGAAAGTAGGCTTTTATTTATTTTCAGGAGGAGATATGACTACGGACCGTCCGCAAAAAACATTTTTGCAGATTATGTATATGTGTTTGGGCTTTTTCGGCATCCAGTTCGGCTGGGCGCTGCAAATGGGTAATATGAGTGCGATTTATTCCCGCCTGGGTGCGCGGGAAGACCAGATTCCGCTGTTGTGGCTGGCCGCCCCGGTGACGGGGTTATTGGTGCAGCCGTTGGTGGGATATTTCAGCGACCGCACCTGGTGCCGCCTGGGCAGAAGACGCCCCTACTTTTTGGGCGGGGCAATTTTTTCCGTCATCGCGCTTATTTTAATGCCGCAAGCCTCGGCCATTTGGATGGCCGTCATCGCCCTGTGGGTGTTGGACACGTCCGTCAACGTCAGCATGGAGCCTTTCCGTGCCTTTGTGGGCGATATTTTGCCCGAACAACAACGCAAAACCGGCTACGCGATGCAAAGCGTGATGATTGGCGCGGGCGCGGTGATTGCGTCTTTCCTGCCGCAGATTTTAACGTCGTTAGGCGTCAGCACCGAAGCACCGCTGGGCCACATTCCGGCCACGGTGCGCTACTCGTTTTACATCGGCGCGGTCGTGTTGCTCGCAGCCATTTTGGCCACCATCAAAACCACGCCGGAATATCCCCCGGCCGATATGGACGCTTTTAAACAACTGCAAAAGCAAACCTTCAGCCTTAAAAAAACCCTGCGCGAAATGTACCAGGCCATGGTCACCATGCCGTCCACCATGCGCCGCCTGGCGGTGGTGCAATTTTTCACCTGGGCCGCGTTTATGGTGATGTGGGTATACTTCACGCCGGGGATTGCCTCGGGCGTGTTCCACGCCGTGCCGGGCACTCCGGAATACGAAACCGCCGCCAACTGGGGCAGCTCCTGCTTCGGCATTTACAACGGGGTGGCGTTTGTGTTTGCGTTTGCCCTGCTGTGGCTGACGACTAAATTTTCCGCCAAGGCCATTCACATCGTTTGTTTGGCCGTCGGCGGCCTGGGGTTAGGCTCGCTGGGGTTAACGCTGGTAGGCGTGGAATTTAGCAAAATGGGCTTAATCCTGCCGATGGTATGCATCGGGATTGCCTGGAGCAGTATCCTTTCCATGCCCTATGCCATGCTGTCCAATGCACTGCCGGCCGAAAAAATGGGTTTCTATATGGGTGTATTCAACTTTGCCATTGTCATCCCGCAAATCTGCGTCAACTTGTTCTTCGGCCCGATTATGAAGCACCTGTTGGGCGGCAGCGCCATTGCCGCCGTGGGCGTAGGCGGATTGAGCCTGCTGGTGGCGGCCGCGTTTACGTTTTGGGTGCGTGACCATAAACCCGTGCAGGAGTAAACTATGAAAATTTCGTTTCACCTTCCTTATCAAACGGCCTGGGGCGAAACGCTGCACGCTTTGCTGTACCGCGCCAACGCCGCCCCCAACGAACGGAAAATAAACATTCCGCTCTCCACGCGGGACGGCAAAACCTGGTTTGGCGAAATCCAGCTGTTGCTCAAACAGCCGGCGTTGCTTTCCTATCACTACGAAGTCCGCCGCGGCACCCGCACCACCCGTACCGAATGGCACGCCGTACCGC
Source organism: Candidatus Avelusimicrobium gallinaceum (assembly GCA_944324965.1). Classification (GTDB taxonomy): domain Bacteria; phylum Elusimicrobiota; class Elusimicrobia; order Elusimicrobiales; family Elusimicrobiaceae; genus Avelusimicrobium; species Avelusimicrobium gallinaceum. Next base: position 9,388 of record CALUYH010000015.1, on the reverse strand, counting down.
GCGTGTTGTATGCGGACCCGGCCGCCGGCCACTACTTTTTGCAGGACTTGTGGCGGGACTTGCCGGCCGCTTCGTGGCTGTATTCCTCGGCGGTGACGGACGTTTTTGAGCGGCGCACGCGCTTTGCCCTGGCACCCGTTAAACTGTTTGCGCGCACGGTGCTGTTGCGCGCGCAAACGCCGGTACTGCCCGGCGGAAAATTGTACGTTTGCGGGGCCGCCAGCGAGCTGGGCAACTGGAACCCGAAGCACGCCGTCCAAATGACGGAAGGCGAATACAACGAGTGGAGCCTGTCGCTCAACGCGCGGTCCGCCAACCAAACGGAGTACAAATTTATTTTAAAAACCCAAGACCAAGTGCTTTGGGAACAGGGCCCCAACCGCCGGCTGGAAGTCCCCCCGCTTAAAAACGGGGACGTGTGGGTAGAAAACGATTTGCGCCCTTGCTTTGGCACGATGGATTTTTTGCGCGCGGCAGGGACGGTGCTGCCCGTGTTTGCACTGCGCAGCCAAGACGGCTGGGGCGTGGGCGATTTCGGCGATTTGGAAAAACTGTCCGAATGGGCCCGCCAAACCGGCCAGCATGTGCTGCAGCTGCTGCCCGTAAACGACACGACGCTCACGCGCACCTGGCAGGATTCCTATCCCTACAATGCGCTTTCCGTGTACGCGCTGCACCCCATTTATGCGGACGTGCGCCACTTGCCCGCGACGGACAAAAAGACCGCCGCGCAATTTGAAAAACGCCGCCAAGCGCTTAACGCGTTGCCGCAGCTGGATTACGAAGCCGTCCTGCAGCTGAAAACCGAACGCTTGCAGACGGCCTTTGCGCAAGAAGGCAAACAGGTGTTGGCGTCCAAAGACTTTTTGCACTTTTACAACGAAAACAAACACTGGCTGGCGCCTTACGCGATGTTCTGCGTCCTGCGCGACAAATACCACACCAGCGATTTTTCTGCCTGGCCGCAGCACGCCCGTTTTTCGCAGGAAGATTTAAACGCGTTCTGTGCGCCCGGCTCGGCCGATTTTGCCCAAGTAGCGTTTTGGTATTACGTGCAATTTTTGCTGCACACCCAACTGTTGCACGCCTCAGCCCGCGCGCGGGAAAAGGGCGTCATTTTAAAAGGCGACATTCCCATCGGTGTTTCCCCCCACAGTGTGGACGCGTGGACGGAGCCGGAGCTGTTTTGCCTCAACGCGCAGGCCGGCGCCCCGCCGGATGATTTTTCCGCCACCGGGCAAAACTGGGGACTCCCCACCTACAACTGGGACGTTATGGCCCGCGACGGCTACCGCTGGTGGGAGCGGCGTTTTACGCATATGGCCAAGTATTTTGACGCCTACCGCATTGACCACGTGCTGGGCTTCTTCCGCATTTGGGAAATCCCGTCCCACAGCGTGCAAGGCCTGCTGGGGCAGTTCGTCCCGGCACTGCCGCTGGACACGGCCGAAATGGAACAACGCTACGGTCTGGCCTTTAATCCGGACTTTCTGCGCCCGTATATTTCCGAACAAGTCCTGTTTGAAAAACTGGGCGACCTGGCTCCCGCCGCCAAACAAAAGTTCCTCATGCGCGCGGCGGACGGCTCGTACGACCTGCGCCCGGACTACAACACCCAGCGCAAGATAGAAGCCGCCTTCGCCGGCAAGACGGACGAAGCATCCACCCGCCTGAAAAACGGGCTGTATGCCTTGGTTTCCAACGTGCTGTTTGTGCCGGACCGAGCGGATCCGCACAAATACCACCCGCGGATTGCGGCGCTGACGGACTCGGCTTTCCGTGCGTTAAACGCACAGGAAAAAGAGGCCTTCACCCGCCTGTATAACGATTATTTCTACCGCCGCCACAATACGTTTTGGAAAGACGAAGCGATGAAAAAACTCCCCGCTTTGACGCAAGCCACGCGTATGCTGGCCTGCGCGGAAGACTTGGGCATGGTGCCGGCCTGCGTGCCCGGCGTGATGGCGCAGCTGCAAATGCTGTCGCTGGAAATCCAGCGTATGCCCAAACGCTTGGGCGAAACCTTTGCCGACACGCGGCACTACCCCTATCTGTCCGTGGCCACGCCGTCCACCCACGACATGTCCGTACTGCGCGGCTGGTGGAAGGAAAACCCGGCGCTTACCCAACGGTTTTGGAACGAAGTTCTCCAACGCCCCGGCCAGGCCCCGGCGGAAGCGGACGGCTCCGCGTGCGAGCAAATTCTGCGCATGCACTTGCAAAGCCCGTCCATGATGGCGCTTATTTCGTGGCAGGATTGGTCGTCCATGGACGAGCAACTCCGCGCCCCCAACCCGGACGACGAGCGCATCAACATTCCGGTCAACCCGCGCCACTACTGGCGCTACCGGATGCCGCTTACGCTGGAAAAACTGCTGACCGAGCACACGTTCAACGACAAAATCCGGCAAATGCTGGCCGAAACAAACCGCCAAGCGGTGTAAAGTTTACACGCAAAACGCCCCGGCCAAAAGCCGGGGCGTTTTTATTGCGGCAACCGATATACAACCAATAAAAACAGGCCAATAAAAAACTCCCGCGGCATTCGTCGCGGGAGTTTTGACAAAAGGCCGCTTGTTACAGCGGAATGTTGCCCTTGTGCGGGTTTTTGTGCGGATCGCGCTTATTTTTAAGCACTTCAAACGCGCGGATGATTTTGGTGCGCGCTTCGGCCGGTTCAATGATTTCGTCAATAGAACCGTTGGTCGCCGCTTGGTAGGGAGAGGCAAACTTGTCGGAGTATTCCTTCGTCAATTTTTGCTTTAATTCTTCCTTTTTGGCGGCGTCGGGCTCGGCCTTCAAATCGCGCGAGTACAAAATTTCCACCGCGCCGCGCGGACCCATTACGGCAATTTCCGCGCTGGGAAACGCAAAGTTGAAATCCCCGCGCAGGTATTTGGAACCCATGGCAATATACGCACCGCCGTAGGCTTTGCGCAGCACCAGGGTTACTTTGGGGATGGACGCCTCGGAATACGCATAAAGCAGCTTGGCCCCGTGGCGGATAATGCCGCCGTGTTCCTGCTGCACGCCGGGCAGATAACCGCCCGTGTCCACCAGCGTTAAAAGCGGGATGTTGAACGCGTTTAAAAAGCGGATAAAGCGCGCGGCTTTGTCGCTGGCGTCGCAATCCAACGCTCCGCCCAAACAGGCCGGGTTGTTGGCCACTACGCCCACCACGTGTCCGCCCAGGCGGATGAAGCCCGTTACAATGTTTTTGGCAAAGTTCTGGTGAATTTCAAAAAATCCGTAGTCATCGGCCAAGCGCCAAATGACGTGGTGAATGCGGAAGGCTTTTTTGGGGTCCATTTCGCACACGCGTTCCAGCACCGGCACGCTGCGTTCCACCAAGTCGCTGGTGGTATCCAGCGGCGGTTTTTCGTCGCAGTTTTGGGGCAGGAACGAAAGCAGCTCGCGCACCTGGCGGAAGCAATCCTGCTCGGACTTGGCCACAAACTGGCACACGCCGCTTTTTTCGCTGTGGGGGTGGGAGCCGCCCAAGGTGTCAAAGTCCACTTCCTCGCCGGTGGCCGCTTTCACGGCGCCCGGGCCGGTGATGAACATATGGCTGATACCTTCCACCATAAAAATAAAATCCGTCAGCGCCGGCGAATACGCCGCGCCGCCCGCGCAGGGGCCCAAAATAACAGAAATCTGAGGAATTACGCCGGAGGCTTTTACGTTGCGGTAGAAAATTTCGCCGTAGCCGTTTAAGCTGTCCACCCCTTCCTGGATGCGCGCCCCGCCGGAATCAAACAGCCCGATCAGCGGGATTTTGGATTCAATCGCGCGGTCCATCAACGAGGCGATTTTTTTGGCGTGCGCCAAACCCAAGGAGCCGCCCATCTGCGTGAAATCCTGCGCAAACAGGGCCACTTCGCGCCCGTTAATGCGGCCGAAACCGGTGATGACGCCGTCGCCTTTGATATGTTTGTCTTTAATGCCGAAATCACTGCAGGAGCTTTCCATCAAACTTTTGATTTCAATAAAGCTGTCTTTGTCTAACAGGTAGGAAATACGTTCGCGGGCGGTCATCTTGCCTTTATCTTTTTGGGCTTTGATGCGGGCCTCGCCGGCGCCTTTTAGGGCGTCCTGGGAAACTTGTCTAAATTTTACCAAGCTGGCCGGAGCGGGTTGATCCGACGGCTTATCGTGTTTGGGGTCCTCAAAAAGTTCAATCATAGTCCCTCCGAAATCTGTATATTTTATATTTTACTAAATAATGCGGTTCAATGCCCGTGCGCAAGCGTAAACATAAACCCCGTAAGGCGCTCGTCCGTCTGCAAGGTAAGGGCCGGGCTGCCCAGGCGGGTGTAGGCGGCCAGGGCCGCGCCAAAAAAGGATACTTGCCCGTTGATACAGCGCACGTCGTAACTGTTTAAAGAAAGCCCCGTCCCCAGCACTTTTACCACGGCTTCTTTCTGCGTCCACAGCGCAGTTAAAAACACATCCCCCGTGCCGGTGAGTTCCGATGGGTGGAAAAAATCTTTCGCCCACGCGTCCAAGCGGTGTTCTATTTTTTCCAAATCAATGCCCACAAACCGCTCGTCCGCGCTGACGGCCGCCACGGCCCACCCGTGGCTGTGGGTAATGCTGAAAGCCAGCGGGCTTTCCTCCCCCTTTACGCGCAGCACCGGCTTTCCGGAAGGGTGGGGCAACACCTCTATTTCCCGGTACGAAACACCGCTGCACGCGCGCACCAGCTCCTTTAACGCAAATCTGCCCCCGAGCCACTCCACCCTGCGCTTGGGGAAGCGGAGCGTTTGGAAAAACGCCGCTTCCTGCTGGCTCAGGATTTCGTCGGCCGGGGGCAGACGGGTTAAATCAACTGCTTTAATTTGGCAGGACATTGCGCCCTGGATTACTGGCCGATGGCCTGGTAACCGTGGATTTCCACCCACACGTTGCCTTGCGCATCGTACACGTAGGCATCGTGCAAGGTTTTTCCGTCAGCCGTGTTGCCGCGGTTGACGCCGTACAAGTACAGCTCGGCCGGCGGAACCTGCTTGTTGAGCACGGCCACTTCGGCGATGCCGTCGGGCAGCGTCATTTTGTGTTCAATGCTCATGTCCTGGAAGCCGCAGCACTGGAAGGCCGCTTCAATCAACATCGGGTTGGCCAGCAGCGTGCGGGGACCGTCGTTCCATTGCGGGCGCGGCGTGGTGTGGTAAACCGCCAAAGAGGCGTGTTTATCCACGCGGATAATGCCCGCCAGCACCTGGAAGGAAGGCCCGTGGAAATACTTTTGGTAGATTTCTTCTTTGCTTACGCTCATGGGGGCGGTCAGGCCCGTCATAGCTTCGGCTTTTACGGAATCCCAGGTAGAGGTAAAGCCGTCCAGCGTTTTGGCGGTAAAGTGTCTGCGGGTGTTGCCCATCTTGATCCCTTTGCTGTTGATAAAGTCGGACTCAATTTCCATAGACGCTTCGTTGCCGGAAGCCTTGCCGATGACGCGCACCGCCTGCGGGCGATTTCTCAAGAGTTTAATCGGCAGGTAGAAGTGTACGTCTTTTAAACCTTGCGGCACATTGCCCGTTAAGGCCGTGGCCGTTTCCATAAACGTTTCAATGCCCATTACGCCCGGCACATACGGCGTGCCTTCAATGGCGTGGTCGGCCAGGTACGGATCGGAGTTCAGGTTGAACTCTTTTTCCAGGTGGATTTCCGACCCTTTTTGCAGGGAGGTGATGTTGCCTAAAAAGTGCGTAGCTTTAGAGGCATCCGGCCCGGCCTGGGGCGTTTGAGCGGCCGGCGCGGCAGGCGCGGCGGAACCGCTGGTGGGGGCGCCGTCGGAGCCGTTGTCATCGGCTCCGATTTCGTCCCATTCAAACTTTAACTGATGGTCCCAATCCAATCTGCCCAAGGAACCCGTCAACACGATTTCCGGTACTTGTCCGTAGACGATTTCGTCCAGGAAGATCTGCATACCGTCTTCGGGGTCCACAAAGTCCACACCGTTGGAGCGCAGGAAGGTTTCCACGCCGGCGCGCACGCCCATACCTACGTTCTTGTAGGCACTCATGGCAATGCTGATGGCGCGGTAGCCTTGGTTGGACAAGGACAGGGCCGATTTGGCCAGGTAATCGTTGGCGCTGGCGTAGTCGCTCTGGCCCAGGTTGCCGTATTTGCCGGCAATGGACGAGGCAAAAGCGAAGAACCCGTCATCGCGCACGATGTTGTTGGCCAGGAACGAGGCAAAGCTGGTGGCTTTTACGTCAAAGATGCGGTAATATTCGGCCGGATCTTTATCGTAGATCAGCTTGGAGCGTTCCAAACCGGCAAAGTGGATGAGTCCGTCCACGCGGCCGTTTTTGGCCTTAATCTTGGTGCAGACTTCTTTGACCATGGACGAGTTCGTCACGTCGCAGTGGTAGTATTCCACTTCGCTGCCCAGGTCGCGCAGTTTCTGCAGGTTGTTGTAGAGCGTGATAGAATCTTTCACGCGGCCGAAAGTGCGTTCCAACAGCACCGGGGTAGCCTTTTTGGTCTTGTCGGCCTTGAGGTCTTCCCACATCTGTTTCTTGAGCGCGGCCAGTTCTGCTTCGTTCATAGAAGCCCACAGCGGCGTCTTGTCCTGGATTTCAATGATGTCCAAGACGATGATTTTGCTGTGGTACTGCGCGGCGATCTTCTGCGCGAGCATCGCGCCGATACCGCGGCCGGAACCGGTGAAGATGATGGACTTGCCGGCCAAATCAAAGTGTTTGACGCGTCTGTCCAGGCGGGTCGGCAGCGAGAGGATGGTGGAGCGCACGTTGTCGCGCGTACCGATCATCAGGCGCATATCGCCGTGGAGCACTTCGTCCATCGTTTTCTGGGCCATTTCGTCCGGAGTGGCGGTGGGTTCAAAGTCCATCAATTTGGAGATGGCGCCCGTGCGTTCGTACACGTCTTTGCGGTAGCAGGTGGTGCCGCCGGTCAGCGCGCCCACAATGGGGTTGAACTCGTCTTTGGTGGTATAACCAAAGTTACCGTCAATCTTGGTGTTCACCGCAAAGAACGTATCGGCGTCCTGGCGGTTAGAAAGGCCTTTTTCAAATACGCGCAACGCAATAAACAGCGGCATGACGTATTTGGTCAGCTCGGCGTGCGGGCTGGCTTTTTTGTCAAACTTCTTAATCGTAGCGCCCAGCAGGTACACGATACCCTGGATGTTCGGATCCTCGGCGGCGTAGTCCTTCAACGCGGCTTCGGTTTCTTCGTACGATTCCCAGTTCACAATCGTCGTGTTTTTGCTGCGGGTTTTGAGCGTGGTGAACACGTGGTACTTCACGCCCAGTTCTTTAAATTCTTCCTGGTACGCTTTAATCAGCTGCGAGTTATCCGCAAACAGCAGGATGGTGCGGTCTTTGGATAAGCGTCTGTTTTCGCGTTCCGTCAGCGGCGCGTCGGCCACCGTGGTGACGTAGCGCAGCTTTTTCTCGTGGCAGTGTTCGCCCTGGTAGCCTTCCCGTTCGGGGCGTTCCGCCAAGGAGAAGTGCTTTTCAATCGGCGCCGTCGGGTTGGTAATCAGCGCGTCGGCTTGCGGCACACCGATGTGTTCGGCAATCACGTGGGCCGGTTTCTTGGCCAATTTCGGCGCGGGCGCCGCAGGCGCTTCCTGCACCGGGGCCGGTTTCGCCGCAGCGGGCGTTACCGCCGGTTGAGCGGCCGCGGGTTGCACAGCGGGTTGAGCCGCAGGCGTTACCGCCGGAGCCACAGGCGCTTGGGCCGCAGCGGGCTGACCCGCATGGCTCAACGCAAAGTTGATGCAGTGGCGAATCGTCGGATAGTCTTTAAGCTGGATGCCTTCCTGCTGGGCGATACCGTAGTGTTCGCGCATCGCGGCAAAGAGTTCGGCCTGCTTGACCGTATCAATACCGAGGTCGGCTTCCATATCCAAGTCCAGGTCCAGCATATCTTCGGGGTACCCGGTTTTTTCGGCTACCATTTTGACGATTTCTTTCGTCACCGTGGCTTCGTCCAACGCGGCAGCCGGCGCTTTCGGAGCGGCCGGTTTGACGGCAGCCGCCGGTTGAGCAGCGGGCGTTACAGCCGGCGCGACAGGCGCCGCCGCGGGCTGAGCCGCAGGCGTTACAGCCGGTTGGGCCGCTGCCGCTTGCGGGGCAGGAGCCGATTTGCCGGCATTAGCCAATACAAAGTTGATGCAGTGGCGGATGGTCGGATAATCCTTGAGCTGGATGCCTTCCTGCTGCGCGATACCGTAGCGGTCGCGCAACGCGGCAAAGAGTTCGGCCTGTTTGACCGTATCAATGCCCAGGTCGGCTTCCATATCCAAGTCAATGTCCAACATGTCTTCGGGGTAACCCGTCTTGTCGGCCACCATCTTGACCACTTCTTTGGTCACGGTCGCTTCGTCCAACGCAGCAGCCGGCGCTTTCGGGGCGGCCGGTTGAGCGGCTACCGCAGGCGTCACCGTCGGCGCGGCAGGCGTTACGGCCGCTTGTTGAACCGGGGCAGCCGCGGGCTGAGCCGCAGGCGTTACGGCCGCAGCGGGTTTGCCCGCATTGGCCAACACAAATTTAATGCAGTGGCGAATGGTCGGATAGTCTTTGAGCTGGATACCTTCCTGCTGGGCGATACCGTAGCGGTCGCGCAGCGCGGCAAAGAGTTCGGCCTGTTTGACCGTATCAATACCCAGGTCGGCTTCCATATCCAAGTCAATGTCCAACATATCTTCGGGGTAGCCCGTCTTTTCGGCTACCATACCGACGACTTCTTTCGTCACCGTGGCTTCGTCCAACGCGGCAGCCGGCGCTTTCGGGGCGGCCGGTTTGGCGGCAGGAGCCGGTTGAGCGGCCACCGCAGGCGTTACCGCCGGCGCAGCAGGCACAACAGGAGCCGCCGCAGGCGTTACGGCCGCAGCGGGTTTGCCCGCATTGGCCAACACAAATTTAATGCAGTGGCGAATGGTCGGATAGTCTTTGAGCTGGATACCTTCCTGCTGGGCGATACCGTAGCGGTCGCGCAGCGCGGCAAAGAGTTCGGCCTGTTTGACCGTATCAATACCCAGGTCGGCTTCCATATCCAGGTCAATGTCCAGCATATCTTCCGGATAACCGGTTTTGTCGCTGACCATTTTGACTACTTCTTTGGTCACGGTCGCTTCGTCCAACGCTACGGCCGGAGCTTTCGGAGCAACCGGCGCCGCAGGAGCTACCGCAGGCTGTACAGCCGGCGTTACCGCCGCTTGCGCCACAGGAGCCGCCGCAGGCGTTACGGCCGCAGCGGGTTTTCCTGCATTGGCCAATACAAATTTAATGCAGTGGCGAATGGTCGGATAATCTTTGAGCTGGATGCCTTCTTGTTGAGCGATACCGTAGCGGTCGCGCAACGCGGCAAAGAGTTCGGCCTGTTTGACCGTATCAATACCGAGGTCGGCTTCCAT
>CALUYH010000014.1 GCA_944324965.1 Candidatus Avelusimicrobium gallinaceum | reverse complement strand
AACGGGCGGCTTGGCTTCCAAAAGGGTGAGGGCGTCTTTAAATTCGTCGGTTAAAATAATGTCGGATTTTCCAGCGGACATACCTTTATTATAGCAATTCGTGTTTTATCGTACTTTTTCCGGCGGGAAAAAGTACCAAAAAGCGCCCGGCCCAGGGCCCCATAAAAATCACTTTCAAGCGGGAAATTTTATAACTCGTGCGGTTCCCGCACTCAAACAATAAAATTTCTAATCCGCTTGGAAGGCTTTTTATAGACGGGGCAAAAGGGCCGGATAAACGGCAACGGCAACGGCAACGGCAACGGCAACGACATAAGCGGAAACAACTTCCTTTTTTGAATAGCGCGACATATCAGAAATAATGTGGCCCAATTAGTCGTGCTGACGGATAAAGGAAGGGGAGGCCAAGCTCTGGCCCCGGCTCGCCTTTTGCAAAAACATCCACAACTGTTTGTTCCCTCTTGCGTAAGTACCATATTTTGCAAATCCCTGTCCGAGGCAGAGCTCCGTCCCCTGGAAGGGGCCCTTTTTCTGACGCCAGAAAAAGGGCGAAAAAGAGCGCCGCCCCAGGGTCCCACAAAAATCACTTCCAAGCGGGAAATTTTATAACTCGTGCGGTTCCCGCACTCAAACAATAAAATTTCTAATCCGCTTGGAAGGCTTTTTATAGACGGGGCAAAAGGGCCGGATAAACGGCAACAAGCCCAACCACCACAACCACAAGCGGAAAATAACTTCCTTTTTGAATAGCGCGACATTTCGGAAACAGTGTGGCCCCACTAATCGTGCTAACGGGCCTAGAGAGGGGAGCCCAGGCTCTGGGCCTTTGCAAAAACATTCACAACAAGTTGTTCCCTAATGGCGTAAGCATCGTATTTTGCAAGACCCTGTCCGAGGCAGAGTGCCTGCCCCCGGCAAGGGGCTTGACTCGTTTTTTTTTTTTGATAAATTTTGGCTATGAACAAAATTTATCAAAAAACCCTCCCGGCGGGGAAAGACGCCGGATTTACGCTAATAGAGCTATTAGTAGTCGTTTTAATTATTGGTATCCTGGCGGCAGTGGCGTTGCCGCAATATACAAAAGCGGTGGAAAAATCCCGCGCGGCCCAGGCATTAAGTGCGCTTAAATCGCTGGGGGCTTCGTACCAAACCTATTATATGGCCAATGGCGAGTCCGCCACCCAATTTGACCAACTGGACGTGGAAATGGATTGGAACGGAAACGAAAAATGGTTTTCAGGTGCCACGGATACGCGTTCTAACGGGGATTGGTCTATGCAGTTTATTGGTACCAGCGTGGATTTTGGTTTGTATATCGGACGGTTAACCGGCAAATACAAAGGGGCGGGCTTTGCCATTTTTAACACGAACGCCGGAAATGTGGAACACGATGCAATTTGGTGTGTGGAACGCACCTGCAACGGGGTATTGTTTGAAGAACCGTCCGGAGCCTACTGCACCAAACTGTTCAAGGCTCCTTTTTATAAAACAAACGGTTGTTTGCAAGTTTATAAAATGCCGTAGTATAAACCGGCTTGTTTTTCGGCCTTCCCTCTTTGATGGGGGAAGGCTTTTTTAATATCAATTTCCGCTGTCCGCCGGGCGGCGTTTTTGATATAGTATCCCTATGGACCATTCTATTTTAACAGCATTTACCTTAAGTTTTTTGGCTGGCGCGGCGACCGCGGTGGGCGGTGGGCTGGCGTTTGTGATTAAAAAGGAAAATTTATCCGCCCTGTCTTTGGGGCTTGGTTTTTCAGCCGGGGTGATGATTTATGTATCGTTTATGGAAATCCTGCCGCAGGCTACGCAGTCCTTAGGGGCGTTATACGGGCAGAAGCCCGGCGCGTGGGCGGCGATAGGGTTGTTTTTTGCGGGGATTGTTGCGGCGTGGCTGATTGATACGCTCTTGCCTTCGCACCACGTGGAAGAACATACGTTAGATAAATCCGCCCAGCTCAAACACTTGGGGTTGTTTACGGCGTTGGCGCTGGCGATACACAACTTCCCCGAAGGGCTGGCTACGTTTATGGCCTCTATGCAGGAACCGGCTTTGGGGGTTTCTATTGCGGTGGCGGTGGCCATCCACAACATTCCCGAAGGCGTCGCCGTGGCGCTGCCTATTTATCACGCCACCGGCAACCGCGCGCAGGCGTTTTGGTACAGCGCGGGCTCCGGCCTGGCCGAACCGGTGGGAGCGGTGCTGGGGTTTTTCCTCTTAAAAGCGTTCTTGCACGAAGCCGCCTTCGGCGTATTATTTGCGCTGATTGCGGGGATTATGGTCTATATCGCACTGGACGAACTGCTGCCCACCGCGCACGAATACGGCGACGGCCACAAAGTGATTTGGGGCGTGGTCGGCGGGATGATGGTGATGGCGGTTTCCCTCTTATTATTTTAATTTGTGATACTTTTTGCGCTGCTGGATAATATAGGTGCAGGCTACCTTACAGGCAAGAGCGAGTTATGAATTTTGAAGAAACTTATAACCGTTTGTTTAAACCGGTATTGGCGTATGTGCAAAGCCGCGTGCAGAATGCGGCCGCCGCGGCGGATATTGCTGCGCGCGTGTGGCAAAAAGTGTTTGAACATCAAAACCAATACCAGCCGGAAAAAGGCCTGCCGGACCAATGGATATTCAGCATTGCGCGCAACGAAGTAAACAAATACTTCGGATTTTGGGGGATAAAGCGGTTTTTATCGCTTACTGCGCAGGAAGAAATCTTCCCGGCACAGGACGCGCTTCCGTTGGAAGAATTGGAACGGCAGGAAAAAACCCGGCGTTTGTTGGGCGCCTTGCAGCGGCTGGACAGCCGGGAGCGGGATTTGGTATCGCTTAAGTTTTACGGCGGATTTAACAACCGCCAAATCGCGCGCTTGACGGGATACAGCGAGTCCAATGTGGGCACGATACTCAGCCGGGCTGTGCACAAACTGCGTACGCGGTTGGGGGACTTATGAAATTGTCTGATAACGAATTGGAAACCTTGTATAAACAAATGGACTTGGACCCAAACGGCATTTTGCAGCAAGCCGTTTACCGCCAATTGCACGTCCGCCCGGCGCACCGCTGGCGGCGGGTGGTTTTGGCGGCGTGTGCGGCGGCCGTGCTGGCGTTTTGCGCGGTGCCCCTGTGGAAAGAGCTGAATCGCCCGGAAGAAATCCCGGTGCTGCCTATGCCGCAGTGGCTGGCGGAACAAGCGGATTTTTCAATGTACCAGTCACCAAATGGGGAACTCTTGGTTCCTGCACCTAGGAGAAAAATATGAAAATGCAAAAAATAGCTGTATGGTTGGTGGGGTGTCTTTTATGCTTGGCGGCGGGAGCCGCACAGGCGCAGGCGGATCTGCCCAAGCGCAAACCCCTTGGCGAAAATAAATACGAAAAGCAAAAGCAGGCCATTATTGCCTTGAAGAATGAAGTGGCGGATTTAAATGCAAGGTATTGGGCCAATCGGATCGTAAACGAAAAAGATGTTACGTTGGAAGAAATTAGGACGTATTCCCAAAAATGGGTGGGGGACGGGCCCCAGCAATACCGCCAGATAGAAGCGGTGGTGAAGTCCGGCACGGTGCGCCCTTTAACCCCCGAAGAACACCGGCGCTTGGATGAAAACCGCCTGAAAGTGCGCGCCGTATTGAACCCGGAGCGGCAAGATAAGAAATTGATGGCTTCGCTTACCCAGCAGGAATGCGCCGAACTGGAAGCCCGGATGTGGGCCTACCGCGCGCTGTATGATTCGGAAAAATGGTACAAACCGGGTTGGGAGGACGGCTTGCTGCTGCCGGAAAAATATCGGCTGGAATCGGGCGATTTGGTGGAAAATTTGCCACGCAACATTGAGCGGAAAAAAGAAGTGCGCCGCTTGTTCTTGCAATATATGAAGAACAAAAACCCCCAGCCGCTTTCCGATACGGAGCGTTCCCGCTTAAACGGCTGTTCGTATTTTGACGACCAAGTCTATTCCATTACCCGCTACCCAGCGTATGAGTTTACGGGGGACGCCAAATAAAAAAACCGGGGTTTTTAAAACCCCGGTTTTGCATAAGTATCTTTTATCAAAAACGCCCCGGGGAAATCCCGGGGCGTTTTAGCGGATGCGGTTAAAAAATCAGCGGCGCCAGCATAAAGGAAATAATCATCCCCAGCGAATAACTGGTAACGTTGGCGGTTAAACTGAGCATAAACGAATCGTTAAGCGAAATCTTCCGCGGGTTCATCAGCCGGATGATCAGCGTTTCCGCCAGCAGGCAGAACAACCACAGGAAAGCCGTTTCTTTGACGTAGCGGACCAAAAATAGCCACGAAAGAGAAGTGGTAATCAGATTGGCCAGCCCGACGCTATACAAAATGGTAAAGCTCTTTTTCCGGTAGGAAAGATACGCCGCCGCCGCCAGCAGTTCCAGCACTAAAATTAATCCCAGCGATACCCACGCATCCCGCCGCGCCCAGGCCCGGCTGCCGGCTTTTTCGGCCGAGGGAGCCACCGTCAGCCCCTCATCATCCACATACACGTTAAAGCGCGCGCGCAGTGTATCCGGCGCGGCGAACACATTGCTTTCGCGGGTGGTGCCGTCTGCAAAAGAAATAATTAACTTTTGGTAGTTGTCGTAATCGTAGGCAATGGAAAAGCAGCCCTCCGCTTGGCAGTATAACTTTTGCAGCCCATACACGCCCAGGGGGGTGTTTTCGATGCATTGGTTATCGCGGCATTGGATTTGCTCGCTGTGCAAGGGGTCGATGGCGGGTTTTTGCGCCGTGTTGTAAATAAAATTAAATTCCATTTCCGGCTTGGGGGATACGTCCGCCCACAGCGGGGAAAACAAGCAGAAAAAAAGCGTTAATACGAGTAATTTTTTCATTTTTTTCTCTCGGTATGCTTTATTTTGTATTATAACATTAATAGACGAAAGGGGGAACCAAAATGTTTTTTACCAAAACACAAAACGAAAAATACGCCGACGTGATGATTTGGGCCCTGGAAACAGCCCGCCGCAACGGCCAATTTAAACCCTATGATGCGGTGCTCCTGCGCAGCGACCCGGCCGCCTTGCCGCTGGCCCGCGCGGTGTATGCCAAACTGATTGCCAAGCGGTACAATGTCGTCCTGCGCCTAAACGCCCCGGAAGATTTTACGAAGGAATTTTACCTCCGCGCCGATGATAAGCAGTTGGCCTTTGTGGCCGCGGGGGAAAAAGAATTCCAGGGGGGGATTAACGGATTAATTGCCCTGCGCGCCCCGGAAGATTTAACGCATTTAAAGCAGGTGGACCCGTCCCGCATCGCCAAAAGTGCCGTCGCCCGCAAACCCTTGCGCGAAATTTTGGACGTGCGCGAACAGAAAGGCTTGTTCTCCTGGACGCTGTGCAACTACCCTACCGAAGAACTGGCCAAACGGGCCGGATTGTCCGGCAAAGAATATGCCAACCAAGTGGCCCGGGCGTGTTTTTTAAACGAAAAAGACCCCGTCAAAAAATGGCAGGAAGTCACCCGGCAGATCACCGAAATCGGCCAATGGCTTTCCGCCTTGCCGATTGAAACCCTGCGGGTGGAGTCCCAACATATGGATTTTGAAGTACTGTTGGGCGAAAAACGCAAATTTATTGCGGGCGGCGGATGCAATGTGCCGTCGTTTGAAATTTTCACTTCGCCCGATTGGCGCGGTACGCGCGGCGTATACTTCGCCGATTTATCCTCCTACCGCAGCGGCAACTACGTAAAAGGCGTCCGCCTGGAATTTAAGGACGGCCGCGCCGTGAAAGCCACCGCCCGGCAGGGGCAGAATTTTGTGCGAAAAATGCTGGCCATGGACCGGGGCGCCGCGCAAATCGGCGAGTTTTCGCTGACGGACAGACGGTTTTCCAAAATCACCAAGTTTATGGCCGACATTCTGTACGATGAAAACTTCGGCGGTCCGTACGGCAACTGCCATGTGGCGGTGGGCTCCAGCTATGCAGACACTTTTGCGGGCCCGCAGGCCAAGCTGGACAAAAAGCTGAAGGAAAAACTCGGTTTTAACGACTCTTCCCTGCATTGGGATTTGATTAATACCGAAGACAAAACCGTTACCGCCCGCTTGAAGGACGGCACTTCCAAGGTGGTGTACGAAAAAGGGCAATTTGTCTATTAAGCCTATTTTTAAGGGAGCCATAAGACCTAGGCACGCCTGGGCCTTATGGCTCTTGTTGCGTACCGGGCAAATACTTATGATATAAGTAAGGAAAACCTTAACAAGGAGATACCCATGAAAAAAGTATTTGTCGGGATGATTTTTGCAGTACTTACGCCGTGTTTGTTTGCCCAGGGCACGGTGAATGTGTCCGCCATTGAACGCGCGGCCAAAGCCGGGCAGACCAAACAAGCGGCCCAGGTGGCGGCGTCGGAAAAACAGGTGATGGACGCTTGGCAACAGTTCAAAAAGCAGGCCGGCCGCCTAAACTATTACGACTACAGCTTTATGTTCCTGTCCTTGGACGGCGTTCGTCAGGCCTATATGAATTTACGTACCAAATCGCCCGCGGCGGCCCGCAAATGTGCGGCGGAACTGGTGAAGCCGGTTTCCATTGCCGACGGGAAACGCTCCATTAAAGTGGTGTCTTATGTAAATATGGAAAGCTGCAACCTGTGGCAGAACGAACAAGCGAAGTTTGATGTGTTCGCCCGCGCATTGCAGGAAGACGCCGAAGCCGCCCAAGCGGAAAAAGCCGCGGCGTTGTTGCCGATGGACTTTAAACAAGCGGTAGTTTCGTTCCGCCAATTTGTGAAAGGCAGCAAAGAGCTGAATGCCTCGTGGACGATTCAAAGCCTGATGCCGGCGATGGACGCTTTTAACCGCTATGTGAAGCAGAACCCCGCGCTGGGTGCGGCGATGGCCAAAGAAATCCAACAGCCGATTCAAGCCGGTTGGGGCGGCCAGGTGGTAGCCTCGGACTTTATCCGCCACCACTCCACCGAAGTGTACACGATGCAGTACGAATTGGACGCCTTTGCGCATCAGCTGGAACAGCTGTCCAAATAAATTTACTTGGCAAACCAAACGCCCGTAGCAACCGCTCCGGGCGTTTTTTATGGGTTGGTAAAGCGTTTTTTACGGAGAATGATAGATGCCGCCGCGGCGCAGAGGGCGGAACAGCGCCCCAAACGGGCTTTCGGCGTACGCCAACCACACCCGCCGCAAATAGCCCAAAGGCCCCAAAAGGGCATAAAAAAACCGGCGTCGGCGCCGGTCTATCCGAAAAAAGGGGGAATTATAATTCCTTGTGCATCACCTTCAGGGCGGCTTTTTCTTTGGCTACGGGCAGGCATTCCTGCACGCGGTAGTGTTTGCCGTCCACTAATTGGGAAATGGCCGCGATATCGGCATCGGTCAGGACTTCTTTGTCGTACGTGGTACGGAATTCGTACCCGATGCCCGCGTTGCGGATTAAATCCATTGATTCGCGCAAAATAGCCGGGTTAAATTCCACCCCGGTAATCAGCACGTATTTCTCCAGCGGGGCTTTCAGGTCCATCGCAATAAAATCCACCAGTTTCTTTTGGATAAGTTCCTTTAACATTTCCGGGCGGGTGCCGTTCGTATCCAGCTTTACGGCGTAGCCCATGGATTTTAATTTGGCCAGAAACTGGGGTAAATCATCAAACAAGGTGGGTTCCCCACCCGTTACTACCACGCCCTCCAAGGTGCCTTGGCGGCGCTTTAAAAATGCGTCAATTTCCTCTTCGGCAACGGGTTCCGAGAACATATGCGGGTACACCAGTTCCGGGTTGTGGCAATAGCGGCAGCGAAAGTTACAGCCTTGTGTAAAAATCACCGCAGCCGGCCGGCCCGGGAAGTCAATCAGTGTAAATTTAATTAGTCCGCCTATCTTCATACCAGAACCCGTTGCAAGAAAAGAGAAATTTATTTATCGCAGCCGCAGCCCACGCGCATCGTTTTTCTCATGGCAAATTCTTCTTTTTTGCCTTTGTTCCAGTTCTGGACGGGGCGCAGATAGCCCACTACGCGAGAATAAACTTCGCATTTGGAACCGTGAACTTCGTTCATTTCTTTTTTGAGTTCCGCAATTTTGTTTTCTACTACTTGTTTTTCTTGTGCAGTCATGGTTAATGTCTCCTAGCTGTATGACGATGTTAAAACGACCTTTCGGGGCCCGTGAAAACCCTTTACTTTATTATGGCACTTTGCCACGGCCGTTTCAACCGCTTTTTTGGGTTAGGCTGACGGGCAGACTAACCCAAAAAAGATATTTGCGAAGAACTATTTGCTGTAAAGCTGTTCTTCCAAAAGTTTTACTTGGCGTTCCAGCTCCTGCATGCGTTCGGCTTTGCATTTGGGGCATTCAAAATGTTCGCCTTCAATGTAGCCGCATTTGGGGCAGACGCTGAACGTAGGCGTGATGGAGAAGTACGGCAAGGTGTATTTCTCGCACACGGTTTTGATGAATTTCTTCATCGCTTCCAGATCTTTGATTCTTTCGCCGGTGAAGATGTGCTGTACCGTGCCGCCGGTGTATTTGGATTGGATGTTGTTCTGCAAGTCCAACATTTCAAAAACGTCGTCGGTATAGTTGACGGGCAGCTGCGACGAGTTGGTGTAGAAAGGCTGGTGCCCTTGTTTGTACAGCGCCTCGTTGGCGCAGATGATGTTGGGGTAGCGTTCTTTATCCAGCTTGGCCAAGCGGTACGAAGTACCTTCGGCCGGGGTGGCTTCCAGGTTGTAGTTGTTGCCCGTTTCTTCCTGGAACTGCACCAGCACTTCGCGCATAAACGTAAGGACTTTTTCGGCAAACGCGCGGCCTTTTTCGGAACCGATGTCTTCCCCAATCAGGTTCAGGGACGCTTCGTTGAGGCCCACCAAACCGATGGTGGAGAAGTGGTTCTTCCAGAATTCGTTGAACCGCTGGCGTACCGAGCGCAGATAAAAGCTCATGTACGGATAGAGGTTGCCGCGGGTGAAGCGTTCAATCACTTTGCGTTTGATTTCCAAGCTGTTCTTGGCCACTTCCATGCGGTCTCTTAAATTGGCGAAAAATTCGTCTTCGTTCTTGGACAGATACCCCAAGCGCGGCAGGTTGATGGTCACCACGCCGATGGAACCCGTCAACGGGGCGGAACCGAACAGACCGCCGCCGCGTTTTCTCAATTCGCGGTTGTCAATGCGCAAGCGGCAGCACATGGAGCGGGCGTCCTCGGGGTTCATATCGGAGTTGATGAAGTTGGCAAAGTACGGAATACCGTATTTGGCCGTCATTTCCCACAGCGGGGTGAGTTTGGGGTTGTCCCAATCAAAATCTTTGGTGATGTTGTACGTCGGAATCGGGAACGTGAACACGCGGCCCTTGGCGTCGCCCGCGAGCATTACTTCGCAGAAGGCGCGGTTGAGCATATCCATTTCGTTCTGGAATTCGCCGTACGTTTTGTCCTGCAGTTTTCCGCCGATGATGACGGGCTGGTCTTTATAATAAGAAGGCACCGTCAAGTCCAGCGTCAGGTTGGTAAACGGCGTTTGGAACCCTACGCGGGTGGGCACGTTTACGTTAAACAAAAATTCCTGCAAGGCTTGTTTTACTTCGTCGTAAGAAAGTTTATCGTAGTAGATAAACGGCGCCAAAAGCGTATCAAAGTTGGAAAACGCCTGCGCGCCGGCGCTTTCGCCCTGCAGCGTGTAGAAAAAGTTGACCACCTGCCCCAACGCGGTGCGCAAGTGTTTGGCCGGTTTGCTTTCCGCTTTGCCGACCACACCCGTAAACCCGCTTAACAGCAGGTCCTGCAAGTCCCAGCCCACGCAGTAGGCGCCCAGCAGGCCCAAATCGTGCAGGTGGAAGTCCCCTTCCGTGTGCATGCGGCGCACGTTTTCGGGGTAGATTTTGTTCAACCAGTAAATTTTGCTGATTTCGGACGAAATATAGTTGTTCAGCCCCTGCAGGGAGTAGCCCATGTTGCTGTTTTCGTTTACCTGCCAGTCAATTTTTTGGAGGTACTGGTCCACCAGGTCCACGTTAAATTTGGAAGAAATTTCGCGCATGCGGGCGTGCTGGTCGCGGTACAAGATGTACGCCTTGGCCGTTTTGTGATAGTTGGAGGTCAGCAAGACGTCTTCCACGATATCCTGCACGTTTTCCACATTCGGCACAGTGTCCGAATAAAGCTGTTGGATGATGTTAATAGCGCGAATCGTCAATTTTTTGGCAGTATCCAAGTCAAATTCACCGGTAGCTTCGGCCGCTTTGGCGATGGCTTTGGTAATCTTTTTAGAATCAAAACGTTGGGTAGTACCGTCTCTTTTGACGATAGTTGTAATCACTTCAGAGTTTTCCATAATAGTTTGTCCTGGTAGAAATAATTGGCCGTTTTGAAACATCAACGACTTTTAAAATTTTGGCAAAAACGAACCGAAAATGCAAATCCCGTCTAAAACGATTTTCAACAACAGGGCAAAAAAATGTTTCTTCCGTCGGAAAGTGTCCGTTTTTTGCGGTTTAAAAGCCCACCGGAAGCGGGCTTGTTAATAGTAATTATTACTAATAACAAGCCCCTTGTCAAACATTTTGAGGGCCCAGATGCGGGTTTTCCGCAAAAAATAAGGAATAAATATAAAAAGGACCTAGATGCCCGGAACCGGCCGGTGTTTAAAAAATGCTAATCCAATTCGGGGCTTGACGGCGGCGGGGGAACTGGCTACAATAAGAAAAAAGACTAAAAGGGGGCCGGATATGGATTTTTATCAGTGGTGTGTGTTGGTGGCAGTGATTGCGTTTGTGGTATTGGTGGTGTTTGCGGTGCGGACGTTTTTGCAGATTACGCGCACGGCCGAAGCGGTGGAATACCTGGCGGTTTCCACGGCGGAAAATGTGGACAAAACCAAAAGCGCGTTTGATTTAATTGACAATGTTTCCACCCTGCTGGATTCCACTTTTTACAAAGTAATGAAGTTAGGGGTGGACCTGGTAAAGCATTACCGCAATAAATAAATTTACCGTTGGATACGGAAAGCAAAAAGCCCTCTATTACAGAGGGCTTTTGCTGTTACTTTAACAAAGATAGTTAGCGGTTTAGCAGCCAGATGGCGGCGTTTAAATAGCCGGCAAACACAAGCCACAGCCCGTAGGGCAGCAACAGCCAGGCGGACACGCGGTATTGGCGCCAAAACACCCGCGCCAGCCAAATGCCTTCTGCCAACATAACCAACAGCAGAATCAGGGCCGCACCGGGGTTATGGTCGCCAAAGAACACCGGCGTCCACCACGCGTTGAGCGCCAGTTGCACGATAAACAGAATCAGGGCCGTGCGGGCGCCTTTTAATCCGTTGCGAAACGCCAAAAAAGCCGCCACCCCCAGCACCACATACAGCACGCTCCACGCCAGGCCGAAAATCATATCCGGCGGCATGAGCGGCGGCATTTGCAGGGAATGGAACCATTCCAGGTTGGGGCTTACGGCACCTGCACCTGCCAAGCCCGGCAGCTGGCACACGACCAGCCAAAACAGCAGCTTTAAAAATGTGATGACGTGTTTCATACCCACACGCTAGCATTTTGCGGCCCCGGGGAAAACCCCAAAAAAAGGTTAGAGCGCTGTATACTGTTTGGCGCTAAAAATGGTAAAATAACTAAAACGTATTTTAATCTTTCAATCCGAGGACCTTATGGACACGAAATTAATTACGGAAGTAACCGATTGGTTAAAAACCACCGATTTGGCCGAATTTTGTTACGAAAAAGACGGCGATTGCATTGAAGTAAAAACCTCCGAAGCCTTGCCCGAGCCGGCGCATTTTGCGTGCTCGCTCACGGCGGTCACCTCGCCCGCGATCGGCATTTACCACGCCGCGGACAAAGGCAAAAATCTGGTACTCAAAGAAGGCCAAACCGTTAAGGAAGGCGACGTGTTGGGTTTGGTGCAGACGGTTTCCCAAAAGCACGTGATTACGTCTCCCGTTTCCGGCAAGCTGCGTGTGGTCACCGCACAGGAAGGCGCGCCGGTGGAATATGGTTTGCCGCTGTTCTTTATTGAAAAGTAGGGGTTTTTGCTATGGCTGCTAATATCACCGTTACTCCTTTTAAAAAAGTCCTCATCGCCAACCGTGGCGAAATTGCCCTGCGTGTTATCCGCACGCTGAAAGAAATGGGCATTAAATCCGTGGCCATTTATTCCGAGGCCGACCGCACCAGCCTGCATGTGCGCATGGCGGACGAAGCCGTGTGCATCGGGGCGGCTCCCTCGCCGGTGAGCTATTTGAATATAGACGCTATCGTAACGGCCGCCAAAATTACGGGCGCCGATGCGGTACACCCCGGGTATGGGTTCTTGTCCGAAAACGCCGATTTTGCCGCGGCCGTCACCAAGGCCGGCATGACGTTTATCGGGCCGACGGCCGAAGCTATTGAAATGCTGGGCGTCAAATCCACCGCGCGCGAAATCGCCGTGAAAGCCGGCGTGCCGATTACCCCCGGTTCCGACGGGGTAGTGGGCAAAAACTTCCGCGAAGTGGCCCGCAAAATCGGTTTCCCGATTATGATTAAGGCTTCTTTGGGCGGCGGCGGCAAAGGGATGCGCGCGTGCCTGAAAGAAGAAGATTTGGAACTGATGATGGAAACCGCGCAGGGCGAAGCCAAGGCCAACTTTGGCGACGACCGCGTATACTTTGAAAAACTCGTTTTGAACCCGCGGCACATTGAAGTGCAGGTGGCTGCGGACAACTACGGCAACGTGGTAGCCTTTGCCGAGCGCGACTGCAGTATGCAGCGCCGCCACCAGAAACTGCTGGAAGAATCTCCTTCCCCGTTTGTGGACCCGGTTACCCGCCAAAAACTCCAGGAAGCTGCGTGCAAACTCGTCAAAGCGGCCAAATACCGCGGCGTAGGCACGGTGGAGTTTTTGATGGCGCAGAACAAAGAATTTTACTTTATGGAAGTAAACACCCGCTTGCAGGTGGAACACCCGGTAACGGAATCCGTCTGCGGGCAGGATTTGGTCAAAATGCAAATCCAAATTGCCCAGGGCGAACCGCTGCACATTTCGCAGCAGGAAGCCGCGGTGATTAAATGCCACGCGATGGAACACCGCATCAACGCCGAAGACAGCGAACACAATTTTACGCCTTGCCCCGGCACGATTGAAGAATGGATTCCCGCCGGAGGTTTGGGTGTGCGGGTGGACAGCCATATGTACACGGGCTACACCATCCCCAGCTATTACGACAGCTTGATTGCCAAGCTGATTGTCACCGCGCCGGACCGCGAGCACCTGCTTGCGCGCAGCCGCCGCTGCTTGGGCGAATTTTTGGTGGGCGGCGTCAAAACGACGATTCCCTTCCACCAGAAAATCGTTAATAACGAAGATTTCATCCGCGGCAATATGGATACGGGCCTGATTGAACGTATGATGGCCCAAGAGAAGGAAGCCCGTGAAAGCAAAAAATAAAATTATGGGCCCGCGCGCGCTCAAAAAATTTGTGGAAGAAGCCCGCCGGGAAGGCCGCAAGATTGTTTTTACGAACGGGTGTTTTGATATTTTACACGCCGGCCACGTGAGCGTGCTGGAATTTGCGCGCTCCAAGGGCGATGTGCTGGTGGTGGGTTTGAACAGCGACGCATCCGTGCGCCGTTTGAAAGGCCCCACCCGCCCGGTAAATTGCCAGGCGGACCGCGCCTTGGTGCTGGCCGGGCTGGAAAGTGTGTCGGCCGTGAGCATTTTTGACCAAGACACGCCGTATGAAATGATTAAGCTCGTCCGCCCGGACGTACTGGTAAAGGGCGGCGATTACAAAACCGACGAAATCGTCGGACGCGAATTTGCAAAAAAAGTGGTGCGTTTTCCTTTATTAAAAGGGCGTTCCACTACGAATATAATTAAAAAGGTTAGTAAATAACCGCCTGCGGGTTCCGCAAGGAATGCCGCCGGGCGGGTTGTTGCGCCACGAGGATAAGAACATGTCTGATATTTTTGAAAAATGCAGAAATTACAAGGACGCCAAACTGGCTATGCGCATGGGGATTTACGGCTATTTCCAGCCGATTGAATCCGCGCAAGGGCCGGAAGTAATGTTGGGCGGCAAAAAGTACATTATGGCCGGGTCCAACAACTACTTAGGGTTGGCGGACGATCCCGAAATGAAGAAAGCCGCCAGCGAAGCGGCGCTGAAGTACGGCACGGGCTGTGCGGGTTCGCGCTTTTTGAACGGGAACACCAAAGCCGCCGACGAATTGGAAGCGCGCTTGGCGCGGTTTAAACGCAAAGAAGCGGGGCTAATCTTTTCTACCGGATATCAGATGAACTTGGGTGTCGTGTCGTGCCTGGTTAAAAAAGGCGACTACGCCATCGTGGACAAGCTGGACCACGCCAGCATTTTGGACGGTGTGAAACTTTCCGACGGCGAAATGGTCCGCTTTAGACACAACGATATGGACGATTTGGACCGCGTTCTTTCCAAACTGCCCGAAGAATCCGGCAAACTCATCATCGTGGACGGCGTGTTCAGCATGGAAGGGGACATCTGCCCGCTGCCGGACATCGTAAAAATTGCCAAGAAATACGGCGCCCGCATTATGGTGGATGACGCCCACGCCACGGGCATCATCGGCAAAACGGGCCGCGGCACCTGCGAATACTTCGGCCTGGAAAACGGCGAAGTGGACCTGGTGGTCGGTACCTGCTCCAAAACGTTTGCTACGGTAGGCGGTTTTGTGGTGGGCGATGCGGACATCATTCACTACATTCGCCACAACGCCCGCAGCCAGATTTTTTCCGCCGCGTTGCCGCCGGCTTCGGTGGCGTCCATCACCAAAGCGTTGGAACTGATTGAAAACGACACTTCCCGCCGCGACAATCTGTTCCGCCTGACGGCCAAGCTCAAAAAAGGCCTGGAAGACCTGGGCTACGATTTGGGCACCAGCACCACGCCTATTCTGCCGGTGCATGTGGGCAGCAACGAAAATTGCTTTAAAATGTGGCGCGCACTGCACGAACTGGGTATCTTCTCCAACCCGGTCGTCAGCCCTGCGGTGCCGCCCGGCCATGCGCTTATGCGCTTGACGCTGATGGCTACCCACACCGATGAACACGTGGCCAAAATTATTGACGCTTACGCCAAGGCCGGCCGCGCAATCGGTATTATTAAATAGTTGTTTTCCGAAACCCCGTTCTGAACTGTTTGGAGCGGGGTTTCGTTTTTTTAGCGAGGTATCTTATGGCTGTGAATGTGCGGGAACTTTCCGATAACGAATTAGACGCGTTTGTAGATTTTCCTTTTGAACTGTACAAGAACGATCCGTACTGGGTGGGCGAGCTGAAGGCCGACACCAAGCACCTGCTTAAACAAGACAACATTTTTTGGACGCACGGCCGCCGCGCGCTGTTTATGGCCTACCAAAACGGCAAGCCGGTCGGGCGGATTATGGCGCTGGTGAACGACGCACATAACCAATACCACCACGAAAACATCGGGTTCTTCGGTTTTTTTGATTGCATCAACGATACGGAAGTTTCCCGAGCGCTTTTTGCTGCGGCCGAAAAATGGCTGCGTGCCCAAGGCGTCAGCGCCGTGCGCGGCCCGGCCAATCCGTCCAGCAACCACGTATACGGCCTGCTGGTGGACGGCTTTGACAGTATGCCCGCCATTATGATGCCGTACAACTACCCGTATTACGAAGCCCTCATCACGCACGCGGGGTACGGCAAAATCAAGGATTTGCTGGCCTTCCACCGCACGAAAGACGATAAATTTTCCGAACGGTTTTTAAAGGTCTGTGCGCGGTGTTCCCGTGCGGCGGGGATTACCTTAAGACGCTTGAATTTAAAGAAAATTGACGAAGAAGCCGAAATCATCCGCAAAATTTACAACGAAGCCTGGGCCGAAAACTGGGGCTTTGTGCCGATGAGCCGGCAGGAAATGGCCGACGTGGTAAAAGAGCTGAAAATGATTGTCCGCCCCGAAGGAACCTGCGTGCTGGAAGAAAACGGCGTGCCGGCCGGGTTTTACATTTTAATCCCCAATATGAACCACGTGCTGAAGGTGCTGAAAGGCTCGCTGACTAACCCGTGGCGGTTGCTCAAGGCCCTGTGGACATGGCACAAAATTAAGGACGCGCGGATGATTATGCTGGGCGTTTCGCCGCAGTTCAGAAAGCGCGGCATTGACTTAATTTTGATTAAGCACATCATTGACCACGGCGTAGCCGTTTGGAACGAGGCGGAGCTTTCCTGGGTGCTGGAGGATAACGACGGTATCATCCGCGGCATTACGGAATGCGGCTGCCACTTAAGCAAACGCTACCGGCTGTATCAAAAAAGTTTATAGCAGTTAACGCAAAAAAGCGGAGCCGAAACGCTCCGCTTTTTTATTGCCTAACGGAAGTACAAAATAAAAGGCCCCGTTCTTCCCACGGAAACAGGGCCTTTGGAGCAGTGGCCAAACGGGCGAGTCCCCACTCGCGTTTGGCCGGATGAAAACGATTTTTGGGCACGTCACGTACCGTACTTTCTATACCATAAGAATTTTGACGGACGAAAGAAAGCGAAAAAATAGATTAGTTTTTTGGGATACTTTTTTTCGGCGGGCAAAAGCAGCAAAAAGTGCGGCGCAAGGGCGCGAGAGTATAAAAATAGTGTGGCTCAAAGAGTCGTGCTAGCGGGCAAAGGAAGGGGCGGCCAGCCTCTGGCCCCGGCTCGTCTTTTGCAAAAGCGTCCGCGATTGGTTGTTCCTTTTTTGCGTGAGCACCGTATTTTGTGAAACCCTGTCCGAGGCAGAGCTCCGCGGCCTGGAAGGCCCTTGATTTGTTTTTTTTTTTTGATAAATTTTGGCTATGACCAAAATTTATCAAAAAACCCTCCCGGCG
This sequence comes from Candidatus Avelusimicrobium gallinaceum, assembly GCA_944324965.1. Classification (GTDB taxonomy): domain Bacteria; phylum Elusimicrobiota; class Elusimicrobia; order Elusimicrobiales; family Elusimicrobiaceae; genus Avelusimicrobium; species Avelusimicrobium gallinaceum. Next base: position 17,536 of record CALUYH010000014.1, on the reverse strand, counting down.
GGGAAAAACGCCGGATTTACGCTAATAGAGCTATTAGTAGTCGTTTTAATTATTGGTATCCTAGCGGCGGTGGCGTTGCCGCAATACCAAGTAGCAGTGGGAAAAACGCGGGTGATGAGTTTGTTGCCACTGCTGCGGGCGATATCCGATGCCGAAAACCTCTATTTTATGGCCAACGGAAATTATACGTTGGATTTTACCGATTTGGATATCAGTATGCCCGCCGGGGCCCGAGTAACGCGCGCTGACAAGGTAGAATACGATGATTTTGAATGCCATTTTAGATTAGGCGCTGAGGCGTCCAATCCGGAGACGTTTTCGGTTTATTGCAACAGCACGCGGGACGGAATGCCCCTCTTAGAAAAGTATTTTCAGGGGGATTATTTTATTTGTTGGGCTGGGAAAAACAATTCTGCCACAGCTATAAAAATCTGCCGTGCCATAACGGGGCAAAGCAGCCCAAATATGAATGGGGAAATGACCGGCCAAGGATTTTGGATTAAATAAAGTTATACGTGCCGCGTTTCTATTTACGGCGTGGAATACATCGGAGTTTTTGCAACATACTTGAACAGGTTATAAAAACGCCCGGCGGGATAAGCCGGGCGGAATTTTTTAAGAACGACTAGAAATTACTTTTTAACTTGCGTCACGCGCTCCCACGCCGCCAAAAAGTCCGGCGGGACGGGCGCTTCAAACTTGAGTTTTTTGCCCGTCAGCGGGTGTTTAAATTCAATGCGCCGCGCGTGCAGCATCAGGCGGTCCGCCGTGGCGCCGCGGTACAGCCAATCCCCCAGCACGGGGTATCCCAGCCAGCTTAAATGGACGCGCAGCTGATTGGTGCGGCCGGTGCGCGGGTACAGCTCAATATACGTAAATCCGTTTTTGCGTTCCAGCACTTTGTAGTCCGTGATGGCTTCGCGCCCGACGTCCGAGGCTTTGATTTTGCCGCCGGCCACGCGCCCGATGGGCACGTCAATGGTGCCTTCGTCGTCCGGTACTTCGCCGCAGGCAATAGAGTGGTACGTTTTGTGCACTTCGCGGTTGGCAAACATCGCTACCATTTCGGCCTGAAACTCCGCATTTTTGGCTACCAACATCACCCCGCTCGTTTCGCGGTCCAGGCGGTGCACCAGGCCCGAGCGCGGCATGGACATGTCAAACCCTTTGGGGGGATTGGCCAGGATGACGGACACCAGGGTTTCCTCGGTAGAGAAGACCGCCTCCGGGTGTTCTTCCCACACGGGGCTTTGCGGGTGCACCAGCATGCCCGCAGGTTTAATCAGCACAAAAAAGTCCTTGGCGTCGTGGATGATGAGGTCTTTCAAATCGGTTTTGGCGCGGGCTTCGGGCAGTTCAATTTCCACCACTTCGCCCCGCGTCAGCGGCCAGGAAGGTTTCACCTTTTTGCCGTTGACGGTAATTTTGCCGTCCTTAATCATTTTCTGCACGATGGCGCGCGAAAAGTCCGCCAGTTCGTCGGCGGCAAATACGTCCAAGCGGCGGGTGTATCCGTCAAAAACGATTTTTTTAGTTTCAGCCATTTTGTGTATCCTTTTTCAAACGTATCCATAATCCAAAGGCGACGGCCGCCGCCAGCAAGGCAATGGCCTGCGAGGGGGAAAACCACAGCAGGTATTCGCCCCGGAAGTCGCCGCGGAAAAATTCAATGATAAACCGCATCAGGCTATATCCCCAAATATATTCTACCAGTATCGTGCCGGCGCGGTGCGGTTTTTTGTACGCCGCGTGCAGCAGGAAAAATAACAGCAGGTTGCCCGCGGACTCGTAGAGCTGGGTGGGGTGCAATGCTACGCCCAGCAGTTCCGGCGGCACCAGGGAGTGCGGATTTGTAAAGACGACGCCCCAAGGCATATCCGTCGGGCGGCCGTAGCAACAGCCGGCCAAAAAACAGCCGATGCGCCCGAATGCGTGCCCCAGCGGGAGCGACACAATCAGAAAATCGGCGGTTTTAAAAAGGGGCAGCCCTTTCTTTTTAATGTACCATACCAACGCCCCGACCGACACAATCATCCCGCCAAAGAACACGAACCCGTAGCGGAAATCGCGCACGATGTTGGTCAGTTTTTCGGCCAGCGTGGCGCCCAACTGCGGCCAGGAAACAATAATATAGAGCAGTTTGCTGCCGATTAACGCCCCCATAAAGGCGATAAAAAGGATGTTCCAAAAGGTGTCCTGGTCCAAGCCGATTTTTTTAAGCCGCGGCAATAAATACAGCGCCGCCGCCGCGTAGCCCAGCGCGGTCATCAGGCCGTAGCTGGCCAGCTCAAAAGAACCGATTTGCAAAAATACCGGATGCATTACAGGGTGTCCTTATCACGGATGGCATTGCGCATAAACGGGTTTTTCAGCCGTTCGTAGCCGATGGTGGAACTGCATTTGCCGTTGTAGCTGTGCCCGGCAAAAATTTGGGTATCTTCCGGCAGTTCGGAAAGTTTTAACAGGCTTTTGCGCATTTCGCGCGGGTTGGAAGACGGCAAATCCACCCGCCCGCACGCCCCGGGGAACAGCGTATCGCCCGTAAACAGCGCGTTTCCGATTTTAATGCACACGCCGCCCGCGGTATGGCCGGGGGTGGGGATGATTTCCACCTCAAACGGGCCGATGTGCAGGTTTTGGGGGCCTTCGTAGGCGTTTAACATATGCGGGTCTATGCCGCTTAACACCACGTCGCTCTTGGCGATGTAGGCCTTTAAATGGTGCTTTTCCAGCAGTTGTTGGGCAAATTTGACGTGGTCAAAATGCCCGTGCGTAAACAACACGGCCAGCAGATTTAATTTTTTTTCTTCCAGCGTGTGCTCCAAAAAATTCATATCCCAGCCGGGGTCAATCAGCAGGGCGTCCGAGCCTTCGCTCACCAGGTACGTGCAGTTGTCCATCGGGCCCAGGTTGATAACGTCTATATGCATAAAAACCTCTACTCTTGCGGAATGCGGAATTGTATTTCGCCGGGTTTGACCATATTGTATTGCGTCCGGGCGACTTCTTCCAGGTAATTCAGGTCCTGCTTTTGCAGTAAATCCAATTTGCGCAGCAGTTCTTTGTGCTGTTCGTCCAGCGCTGCGCTTTGGCGTGCCAGCTTGTGCATTTCCCGCTTGTTATGCACCAGGCTGATAATGCTGCTGCCCAGAAAAATAACAACCACTGCTATGAGCCCGGCGGCCCATAACAGTGGCTTTTGATGACGGATTAAAACATCTTTTAAGTCGTTCTTCATTATCTTTTGAACGCCTTGGCCTGGGCGTAGACGGCTTTGTCGCCCAGTTCCGCTTCAATTTGCAGCAAGCGGTTGTACTTGGCCGTCCGTTCCGCGCGGGCCGGTGCGCCGGTTTTGATGGCGCCCGCGTTGGTGGCTACCGCCAAATCGGCGATGAAGGTATCTTCCGTTTCGCCCGAGCGGTGCGACACAATGCACGAGTAGCCGTTTTGTTTGGCCAGTTCCATTACGTCAATGGTTTCGGACACGGTGCCGATTTGGTTGACCTTAATTAAAATGGAGTTGGCCGCTTTTTCGGCGATGCCTTTTTCCAGACGTTTGAGGTTGGTGACGAACAAATCGTCGCCCACCAGGTTGATTTTTTTGCCGAGTTTTTTGGTGATTAACTGCCAGCCGGCCCAATCGTCCTCTTGCAAGGGGTCTTCAATGGAAATCAGCGGGTAGGCGTTGCACCAGGCGGTATACAGCTCCGTCATTTGTTCGGCGGAGTGCATTTTGCCTTCAAAGCGGTAGGAACCCTCGTGGAAAAATTCGCTGGCGGCGCAATCCATCGCCAGGGACATTTCCGGGTGGCCGGCTTTTTTGGCCGCGGCCAAAATGGTTTTTAACACGTCTTCGTGTTTGGTGATTTTGGGGGCAAAGCCGCCTTCGTCCCCCACGGCAATGACCATTCCCTGTTCTTTAAGCAGGCTGCGAAGCGCGTGGTACGTTTCGCTTGCTTGGCGCAGGGCGTCCGCAAACGTGGCGGGCGCGGTGGGGACGATCATAAATTCCTGTACGTCCAGGCCCGAATCGGCGTGTTTGCCGCCGTTAATGATGTTGAGCATCGGGGCGGGGAGGACGTAATCGTCGTAATGCAGACCGTATACGTTGCGGAGGTGCTGGTACAGCGGCAGTTTGGCGCTGTGGCAGCCCGCGCGCAGTACGGCCATGGAAACCGCCAACATGGCATTGGCACCTAATCGGGATTTGTTTTCCGTCCCGTCCAGGGCAATCATACTTTCGTCCACCAGGCGGATGTCAAACGGGTCCATCCCGGCCAACTGCTGGGAAATACGTTCCACATTGGCTACGGCTTGCAGTACGCCTTTGCCGTTGTAGCGTTCGCCGCCGTCGCGCAGTTCCAGCGCTTCGTGCGAACCGGTGGACGCCCCGCTGGGCACGGCCGCGGTGCCGGTGTTTCCGTCATCTAACAGAACGTCGGCCGCCACGGTGGGATAACCGCGCGAGTCCAAAATTTCTCTTGCCGTAATTTTTTTGATACGAGCCATAAAACATCCCCCTTCGGCCGCGTGGGCCGTGTGCTAGACAATACTGTCAATAATTTTTTTGCCTTCTTTAATGAGCGCGGCCGGCAGTTTTTCGTCCTGCGATTCCGCGTACATACGAATCAGCCTTTCGGTGCTGGAAGGGCGAATGGCCAGCCAGCTGCCGCCTTTCAAAATAAACTTGAACCCGTCGGTAGAGTCAATGCGCCAGACGGACGTTTTGTTGATGGACAGCGGCGGCCGGATGTCCAGCCGTTCCATGATTCGGTTGATTTCCGTTTCCGTTTTGGGAATACTGACTTTTTGGTCAAACAATTGTTTGTATTTTTTGTAAAAATCCTTTTTAAGCTGTTTGAACGATTTGCCTTCCACCGCCAGCATGTCCACCACCAGCAGGCAGGCGAGCAGACCGTCTTTGTCCGGGATGTGGCTGGCCACGGCAATCCCGCCGGATTCTTCCATGCCCATAATATACTGCCCGGTAATCATCAGCTCGGTAATGTATTTAAACCCGACCGGCGTTTCGCGCAGCATAAGCCCGTTGGTTTTGGCCACCTGGTCAATCAGGTTGGATGTAATGACGCTGCGGCACACGCGGCCGTTTAATTTTTTGTTGCGGACCATATGTTCCAGCAGCATCGGGGCGATTTCGTTGGGGGATACCCACTGCCCGTCGGCGTCAATGATGCCGAACTTGTCGCAATCGGGGTTGCAGGCAATGCCCAGGTTCATCTTTTTGGACGTTACCAGCTTGCTTAAATCCGTCAGGCTCACGGGGCCCGCGTTGGGCGTGCGCCCGCCGAAAAGGACGTCGTCCCCTTCGTGGATGCCTTCCACCGTTACGCCGTGTTTTTCCAGGAAATCGCGGAAGTAGTTTTTGGCCGTGCCAAACAGCGGGTCCACCGCGATTTTGAGCTTGGATTTTTTAAGCGCTTTTACGTCAATCATCTTTTCCAAGCGCGCCAAATAGCCTTTGCGCAGGTCCTTGGTGACGATGGCCCCCGCGTTTAAATAGCCAAACTCGGTAGAAGACGCCTTCAAAATCTGGGCGCTGGGGGAAGGAATGCGTTTTTCAATATCCTGTACGATTTCGTTGTTGGCAATACCCCCGTAGTAGGAAATCCATTTCACGCCGTTTACGTAATACTCGGCTTCGCTGCCGGTAATTACAATCGCTCCCACGGCGCATTCGTTTAATACGGCCCATTCCGCCACTGGGGTAGGAAGGGGCAGTTCGGCCACTTTTACGGTGATACCGCTCTGCACGAGGGCGTTGGCGGCAATATAGGCAAATTGTTTGGAAAAAAAGCGAGTATCAAACCCCACCAGTACGAGGGGCTTTTTGGGCTTTTTGCCTTGCTCGGCGCAGTGCTTGCGGTATCCTTCACCTTCAAAACCATAGAAGGGATGTTCCAAAATATGTTCGGAAATCCCGTAAGCCAAACGTTGCACGGACTGGGCGGTGAGCCCGTCTGCAGTGACGGCCCGAAAGCCGGCGGTGCTAAACTTGATATCTTCACTCATCGTGCTGGTATTATACTAAAAAACAGGGGGTTTTTCACGCGGGGGGAAAAAGGGGTATAAAAAGGAAAGAAGGCTTGCGGGAAAATGGTAAAATATATATACCCCATAATAAGGAAAGAAAAATGAATTTTGAATCCGTAAAACAATATATCAAAAACGCCGGCCTGCCCAACTTCCGCATTGCGCAGGTGCAGGAGGCCATTTTTAAAAAGGGTATTTCGTCGTGGGACGAAGCCACCACCCTGCCCGCCGCGCTGCGCGAACAGCTGAAAAAGGCCTGCCCGATTTTGAGCTTTGAAGTGACGGAAATCACCTGCTCTCAACACGACAAAGTGGCCAAGGCCCTGCTGACGCTGAAAGACGGATTTCGCATAGAAACGGTGTTACTCAAGCCGCAGGATTCCTGGAGCGTGTGCGTGTCCAGCCAGGTGGGCTGCCCGTTGCACTGTTCGTTTTGCAGTACGGGCAAAATGGGGTTTAAGCGCGATTTGGCGCAGGAAGAAATCACCGACCAGGTGCTGATGTGGTACCAATACGTCCGCCGCGAAAAACTGGGCGAGCGGATTTCCAGCGTGGTGTTTATGGGGATGGGCGAGCCGCTTTTAAACTATTTAAACGTGGTTAAAGCCGCGCACGATTTGTCCAACCCGGATTATTTAAACATCGGCGCGCGCCACATTTCCATTTCCACTTCCGGCATTGCCGACAAACTGCATAAGCTGGCGGTGGATTTGCCGCAGGCCAATTTGGCGGTGTCTTTGCACAATGCCGACAATGCCGAACGCAGCCAGCTGATGCCGGTCAACCGCAAGTTTGATTTGGACGATTTAAAAAAAGCGCTGGAAGAATACATCGCTATGACGGGGCGCCAGGTGTTTTTGGAATACTCCGTGATAGAAAACGTCAACAGCCGCCCGGAGCACATCCGCAAACTGGCGGATTGGATTTACAGCGTTAAAGACAATTATTTATTGCACGTCAACTTGATTGCGTGCAACCTGGGCCGCGGGGAAAAAACCAGCGACCGCGTGGTGAAAGATTTTGCCGCCGGCCTGAAAGCCATGGGTATCGGCGTGACCATACGCAAAAGTATGGGTAACGACATTTTGGCCGCGTGCGGGCAATTAGTTTCGCAAAGGAAATAGGAGGGAGTATGAAAAAATTTTTAGGATGGGGGGTGCTGGCCCTTTTGTTGGTCGGGTGCGCCACCTTGGAACAGAGCAATTTGGATTGGATTCCGATCGGGCCGGACTTCCCGGCTACGAAAGCCAAAGACGTGGAAATCGTGGGCAGCAAGAGCGAAATTACCCGCCCGTACGGCAACTTGGGCTTGCTGCGCATTAAAAATTTGAAACCGGACCGTGACGTGCTGAAGATGGGTGTGGAAAAAGGCCGCCGGTTTGTGGCGGGCAAAGGGGCCGATGCGATGCTGATCGGCCAGTACAACAGCGCCGAGGACGGCGCGACCGACCCGCGCGTAACGCTGATTATTTACGCCATCAAATACGTGGATAACCTGACGGAAGAAGACGAAAAAGCCATTGAAGATTTTAAAGTATTGGGGATTTTAAATGAATATTCTGGTCGCTAAAACGATTGCTGAAGCCGAACAATGGGCGGACATTGCCGTAGTGGTGGACGTCCTGCGCGCGGGCACGACGGCCTGTGCGCTGTTGCACCGCGGGAAAAAAGAAGTGCTGGTGTTTGACGACGCTTCCCGCGCGGATACGTTTTTGCAAACGCATTCCCAGTTTGAAGTGTACAGCGATGTGGCGGTAAAGGCCGCGCATAAGGACGATTCGCCGTATCTGGCGTCCCGGTCCGAGGCGCGCACCCCGGCGTTGCTCATCTCTCACTCGGGGACGAAAGCCATGTTGCGCCTGCAGCATGCGTCCATGGTCTTGTTGGGCGCTTTTTGCAACTTTGATGCCGTTTCCAGCGTGCTGCGCAGCCAAAAGAAAGACGTACTGCTCATCCCGGCGGCGCTTTACGGCGTGTCGGACGATGTGGAAGACGGCTTGTGCGTCAGCGCGTTTAAAGACTATTTGCAAGGGGTGGGCCGCCCGCAGAACGCCATTGCGGAGTTCCACAACACCATCCGCTTTGTAGAATTTAAAAAACAAGGCCCCAAAACGGCCGACAAGGACGCCAAACTGGCGTTCCAGTTAAACAGCTTGCCCGTGGTGCCGCAAATCAGCTATTCCAAAGAAGGCTACGGCGTTTGCCACCTGTTTGGGCAGCCGGCCCCTTTCCAGTGGATGGGGCTGCCCGCTCCGCAAGCGGAACCGGCAGACCGCATGCCGCAAATGCCGGAAGGCGACGGTACGGCCTCTATGCCGCAAACCGACGTGCCGGAACAAACAACTGCCACCGGCAAATCTGCGGCTTCCACCCGCATCAAGAGTTTGTTTAACGATATCTTGAAAGTGGTGAAAGAAGAAAAACAGGAATTGGAGCAGGAAGCGTCTTCCTTGCTGAACAAACAGCAGCCCAAAACCTCGGCTGCGGCGGAACCGCAATCGGACGATTTGCTGGATAAAGTACTCAAAAAATCTGCCCCGGCGGAAGAACCGGAAGCCGAAGAACCGAAGGAAGAAAAACGCATTTCGCTGTCGCCGGATAAAGTCGTGTCTTTGCCGGACGACAAAGAAGATGTAACGTTTTCCGAACCGCTTGCCTCCGCAGGCGGCAAACGCAAGAAAAAAGCCATTGTGCTGTTTTCGGGCGGGTTGGATTCCACCACGTGCCTGTACTGGGCGTTGGCGCACGGATACACGTGCGAGGCGTTGACGGTTTCCTACGGGCAGCGCCACGACCGCGAAGTGCTGGCCGCGCAAATGATTGCGCGCAACTTGGGCGTAAAGCACCACTTGATTACGCTTAATTTGCCGTGGCTGGATTGCTGTTCGCTCGTCAATAAAAACAAAGATTTGCCGGACGTGGCGGTGGAAGATATTCCCAACGAGGGTATTCCTTCCACGTACGTACCGGGGCGGAATTTGATGTTCTTGTCTATTGCCGGGTCGCTGTTGGACGCTGTCGGCGCGGACACGATTATCGCCGGGCCCAACGCGGTGGATTTTTCGGGCTATCCGGATTGCACGCCGGCGTTTTTTAAGGCCGCAGCCGCCGCGCTAAACCGCGGGACCAAAACGGGCGTGACCGAGGGGATTGAAGTGCTGGCCCCGCTGATGCGCCTGTCCAAGGCGGAAATCGTCAAACTGGGCGCCAAGTTGAAAGTGCCGTTTGAACTGACTTGGAGCTGCTACGCGGGCGGCAAAAAACCGTGCGGCCATTGCGATTCGTGCAAACTGCGCGCCAAAGGTTTTGCCGAAGCGGGCGTGCACGATACGTCGCTGGACTAATATGTGGAAGTATTATTTATTTCTGGCCGGGGCCATCGTGTGCGAAATCGCGGGCACCAGCGCCCTGAAAGCCTCGCGCGGGTTTGCCGTGCCGGGCTGGGCGGTGCTGACGGCCGTGGCGTATGCGGGCTCGTTCTGGCTGTTGGGGCTTACGCTAAAGGGAATGTCGTTAGGGGTAGCGTATGCCATTTGGGCCGGAGTGGGCATTGTGTTGACGGCGGTAGCCGGATTTGTGATTTTTAAAGAACGTCCGGATGCGGCGGCCCTGGCGGGCATGGCGCTGATTATCGCCGGCGTAACCGTAATCCACTTGTTTTCTAAAACGGTAGCGCACTAAAGGAGAATTATGAAAAAACTTATTTTGCCGTTACTGGTGTGCGGGGTAGTAAGCAGCAGTGTGTGGGCAGCCGAAGCGGCAGCCCCGGCGGAACAAACCGCCCAAAAACCGGCGGCCGTGATGCAAGCGCAGCCGGCCAAAAAACTCACGCGGGCCGAACAGAAAAAAGCGTTTGAAGCCCGGCGCAAACTGGTTAAAAAGCTGGTCAAGCAATACCGCAAAGCCTCCGACGAGGAAAAACCGGCCATCAAAGCCCAGCTGGCGCAGGTCGTGTCCGAAAGCGTGGACGCCAACTTTGCTTACGTAAAGGAACGCATTGCCGCCGAACGTGCCAATTTGGATAACTGGGAACAGAAAATCCGGGAAAGCGAAAAGGATTTGGACGCCTTAAAGGCCCGCCGCGTGGAAGAACTGCTGTCCGGCGAGGCGCAGCGCAAGCACAAAGCCGCCCAAAAAGAATGGAAAAAGCAAATTAAGGAAGCGGAAAAACAAATCCAATAACTTTGGAGCAAATACTTACAATCGCCCGGCCCGTCGGCCGGGCGTTTTTTGTGAGCATTAAAAAACCTTCCCGGAGGAAGGTTTAATCAAAAAGTCCCGAAGATTCCAGCGCGTTTAGCGCTTTGGTGATATCGTTTACTACGATAATCCAGCGGGTGCTCGGGCCTGCGCCGGCGGTGCCGTAAATGGTGGTAATGTTGATGCCGTGGCCCGAAAGGACGGAGCCGATATCGCGCACCAGGCCGATGCGGTTGGGCGCATCCAGGCAGATGGCGTCCGTTTTTACGCTGGTAAAGCCGGCTTTGGTAAGCGCGTGGCTGATTTCTTCGTCGTATTTAACGGCTAAGCGCACCACGGCGGCGTCGTAGCGTACGTCCTGCGAGATGGCGATAATATCCACATTCTCGCGCACGAACAGATCGGCAAAGTTCTTCAGCGCTCCCGGTTCGTTAATCAGGAACACGCTGTACTGTTTTACTACACTGATAGCCATTCAAACCCCTTTACAACCAAGTTCCTACTAAAAATTATATCACACTGCCGTGCAATCCCCAAAACCGCGTTTGCTTTCAGCGGGTTTGCGGGGCGGCCGTTTGGCGCAGCACCTTTAGCATTTGGCCGTGTATTTTGCCGTTGGTGGCCAGCAGCGTGCGGCCGTAGGCGGCGATATTTTTGTATTTTTTGCCGTCAAAGTCCGTCACTTTGCCGCCGGCTTCCTGCAAAATCAGTATGCCGGCGCTCACGTCCCACGGGTTGAGGGCGTCTTCCCAATAGCCGTCCGCGCGGCCGGCGGCCAGCCAGCACAGGTCCAGCGCGGCCGAACCCAAGCGGCGCACATCGTGGCAGGCGTTTAAAAATGCGCCAAAGCGGTTGAGCAACTGGGGCATACGCGTAAAGCGGTCATACGGGAAACCGGTGATTAAAAGGGATTTTTCCAGGCGGGGGGTTTTGGATACGTGGATTTTTTTGCCGTTTAAGGTGGCCCCTTTGCCTTTTTGCGCGAGGAACGTTTCCCCGGTGATCGGGTTGGCTACGCCGCCCAGCACCGGCTGGTTTTTGTAAAACAGCGCAATGGAAACGGAACATTGCGGAAACGTATGGGCAAAATTGGTGGTGCCGTCTATGGGGTCAATCACCCAGGTATAGTCCGAGCCCGTCTGTTTGGTGCCGTTTTCTTCGGCCAGGTAGTCGTGGGTCGGAAAGTGCTTGCGGATGAGGGATAAAATGGCTTTTTGGCTGGCTACGTCGGCCTTGGTGACCAGGTTGGCCTTGCCTTTCAGCTCGTAGCCCACTTTGCCAAAGTGGCGGCGCACAATGCGCACGGCCGCTTGCAGACATTGTTGCAGAACGTCAAATTCCTGTTTCATTTTTTAAACTCCAGCACTTCGGCGGCTTTGAGTTTGTTTTCCAGGTCCAGCATGGCTTTGCAATCGTCTTCGTTGTACATCAGCACCTTGGCCAAAAGGTCGCTGTTGCCGGTTTTCAGCCAGTTGGTAAAGTAGACCATGCTGTCCATGGCGCCGCAATCGTCCTGCCGCCAGTGGAACCCGAACGCGGGCGCGGCCGCCTTGAGCGAGAAGCTCGGCGCCGGCAGATAAAACTGCTTGTTGACGGCTATTTTTAAATCGTAACAAATGGCGCACAAGGCGTTTAATTTGGCGGCGTCCTGCGGGTTTTTGGCGGCGAGGTTTTTCATTTTTTTCACCTCGTACTCCGTCCAATGGTACAGGGCCGTGTCGGAAAAATCTTTTACGTAATCGTAGAATTGTTCAAAAATTTTGATTTCTTCTTCCGGCGTTTTGGCCACAAAGCTGACGTATTTGTCCTGTTCTTTGTCCCAAATACCGATCAGGTAGACAAAGGAAACATTGTCCTTGGTGAAGGTTTCGGTGGCTTCAAAATCAAAATACAAATTGTATTTTTTTACGGGCGGCGGAAAGTGCCCCGCTTCGCGCAGGACGGGTTTGTTGTGCAAATAGGCCAGCGCATTATAATAGGAATCGGTGGCGTGGGGTTCTTCCAAAATGCCGCGCAGTTTTTCCAGGCCGGCGTGGGCTACGTCGTCGGTGGTGAACATCCCGTTTATTTTCAGGCACTGGCGCATTTCGGTATTTAGGCCGGGCAGCATCAGCAAGTCTTTGCTTTCGGCCACTACTTTATTGGCGTAAATGCGCCACGGGGACGAGGCTGCCTTGGGCGGTTTGTGCGCCTCGGGCTTGGCCAGCCCGTCGCGAATGGCGCGCCAAAAGGCCAGCTCCCGCTCCAGCCGTTCCTGGTGGTCCCGGTAGGGCACGTCCAGGGTGCGGTCCTTTAAAAACACGCGGGTATCGGCCGGCGTGTACTGCTGGGTTTTGCCCAGCATATGGTTGAGCAGGCTGACCTGCAGGGCGTAGTGTTCTTTTAAATCGTGGGCGCGCTTGAATTGGTAAATATGATAATGGAAAGCCCCAAACACGCTGGGGGCCGCGTCCGAGCGGACCAGCAGGTTTACGCTCCCGTAGGTGCTTTCGGGCAGGTTCCACAACAGTCCGTTGGCAATGGCGCTTTCGCCTTTGGCCATGGCGGACAACGTGTTTTTAAAGCGTTCGGTTTCGTTCTCGCCCGATACAAACACCACGCCGGGAAATTCGTTTTTAATCCATTGGTCGCGGGTGTTGCGGTCGGTGCGGATTTTTAAATTTTCGTAACGGTTGGGCTCGGGCACGGCGGCTTCTTTGGGGGCGTGGAAGGAACACCAGATGCTGAACGGGTCCTCCAGCAGGGAAAACATTTTGGAAGCGTTAAAATCTTGTTTGCCGGGCGTGCGGCCGGCGGAAAGCGTATCAAATAAGGCTTGTATTTCGTTGTCTGTCATTATAGATATTTTAGCTTTTTTGGGCGGGGAATAAAAGGTGCAGGCGGCTTGCCAGGGCTGCGGGTTATTTGCTACCATAAAAAATTATAGAGTATGGTACAAAAAGAACAAACCAAAGTAAGCCTGGGGCGGTTGATTACGCCGTCGCGTGTGTTGGTGGCGGATGAATACCCGGGCAAAAAAGAGTTGATTGAAGCGTTGGTCCGGGCCGTTTGCCGGGATTACCCGCAGCTGGACCCCGCTTATGTGGCCTCCCAGGTGTTAAAGCGCGAAGAAGGCATCAGCACCACCCTGGATACGGGCCTTGCCATTCCGCATGCACGTTTGGAAGAACTGACGGATTTTGCCGCGGCCGTGGCCGTGCTGCGCCGCCCGCTGGTGGCGGGGGAAAACGAACTGCCCATCCGGGTGATGTTCTTGTTCCTGTCGCCTGCAAAACCGACTTTTTTCCAACAGCATTTGCAAATCCTTTCCGCGCTGGCCGAAACGTTTAAACCCGAATTTATAGAAGAATTGGTTTCCTTGAAAGACGCCCAGGAAATCGCCGCGCGTTTGGCGCGTTAGCTGGTTACATGAAAAACGTTTCCGAACCGTCTGCCGGGTCGTCCCGCGTTAAAAAAGTGGTCGTACTCACGACCGCTATGCTCACCTTCATTCCCTTTTGGAAAGCCGCCGCCGTGGTGCTGTGCGATTTCGGTTCCAGTGCCTTCTACGCGGGCGGTATTGCCATGCGGGCCTTCGGGCCGGCGTTCCCGTGGTACATTTTGGCGGTGATGTTGTTTTCCGGCCTGCTGCTGATGCTGGAGCTGGAAGCCTGCGCGCTGTTTGTGCGCGGGGGCGCGTATAAAATTGTGCGCGAAGGGCTGGGCGATACGGCAGCCAAATTGGCGGCGTCGGCGCTTATTTTTGATTTTATTTTAACCGGCCCCATCAGCGCCGTGACGGCCGGGCACTATTTGTGCGGGCTGATTAATTCGTTTTTGGAACTGGCCCACCTGGGCTTTGAACTGCCGGTGAGCGTGGTGTCCGTGGCGTTCGGGATGTTGGTGACGCTGTACTTTTGGCGCCAGAACGTAAAAGGGATTGAAGAATCCAGCTCCAAAAGCGCCAAAATTATCGCGTTTTCGTTGGCGGTGTGCTTTCTATTGGCCATTTGGTCCTTTATTACCATCGCTTTAAAAGGGGCGCATTTGCCGCCGACGCACCTGAATTTTGCGCCCGAAGCCCTGGGCTGGGCGGGGCATATTGATTGGCTGCAAACCATCGGCCTGGTGGGTATGCTGATGGCATTCGGGCACAGCGTGCTGGCGCTTTCGGGCATTGAAACGCTCTCGCAGGTGTACCGGGAAATTGAATACCCCAAGGCCATCAACCTCAAAAAAGCCGCGTGGCTGATTTTCGGTTTTGCGTTGTTGTTTACCGGCGGGCTGACGTTTTTGTCCGCGGTCATCATCCCGCCCGATTTGATTGCTACCAAATACAACGACAACCTCCTTTCCGGCTTGGCGATGAGCTTGGCCGGCCCCAACATTTTAAAACTGCTGATGCAGGCGATGATTGTGGTATGCGGCGTGGCGATGCTTTCGGGCGCGGTGAACACGTCGCTCATCGGCTCCAACGCGCTGATGAACCGCATTGCCGAAGACGGCATTTTAACGGATTGGTTCCGCAAAATTCACCGCCGCTACGGCACCTCTTACCATATTATCCATTTGATTGCGGCCGTGCAGCTGGTGGTGATTTTATTTTCCCGCGGCAATGTGTACCTGCTGGGCGAGGCGTACGCTTTCGGGGTGATGTGGTGCTTTGTATTTGAAGTGTCGGCCATTATCCGCCTGCGCTGGAAGAAAGCCGCCCAAAAGCGCGACTTTATGTTCCCGCTGAACATCAAGTACGAAAACTATTATATCCCCGTGGGGCTGATTTTATTGTGCGGCGCGCTGCTGGCGGTGGCGCTGGTGAACCTGACGACCAAACAGGTAGCCACCGTGGCCGGGCTGGGTTTTACGGCGTTTTTGTTCGCGGTGTTTTCGCTTTCCGAGCGGTTAAACGCCAAGCGGGCCAACACCATGTTTGAAGAAGGCTACCGCGAACGCATCAACGCCGAAACGGTGGACGATTTAAAAGAAGCCTTTGCCGAGTTGGACCGCCCGCACCGGGTGCTGGTGGCAGTAAAGGACCCGGAAAACCTGTACCATTTGGAAGAAGTGTTAAGCAACGTCAATGCGGACGATACGGACGTGATTGTGCTGTACTGCAAACCGGTGGAAAACGTACTGTATCGCCAGGATATGCGCTCCGCGGCGGTGGATGAGCAGGAAGTGTTCACGGCGGTGATTTTCCTGGCGGAAAAATACGGCTTGCCCGTCACGCCGGTGCTGGTGCACTCCAACGACGCCTACTATGCCATCGCCCAAGCGGCGGCCGTGGCCGACGCGGACGAAGTGGTGATGGGCGTTTCCGGCCGCTACGGCGCCAACCCGCAGATTGAGCGCGCCGTAATGACGTGGGGGGCCGTGAAAGACCACGAACTGAAGCATCCCGTTACGCTGCGCATTTTGTGGGAAGGACGGGAAGTTTCGTACCGGTTTACGCGGTAAATTCCCAATATGATAAAATAGAAATATGGCTATTCTGCGTGTTACAAAATACGGCGAAAACATTTTACGCCAAAAATTAAAACCGGTTGATTTTAAAACCATTGAACCCCTGTTGCCCAAACTGCTTAAAGATATGGAAGAAACCTGCCTGGCGGTGCGCGGCGTGGGGTTGGCGGCCAACCAGATCGGGTTGGATTACCGCTTGGCGGTGATTCTAATCCCCGAGTCGGACGAAGAAAACGCCCCGCTCAAACGCTACGTGATTATCAACCCGGTCATTCTTTCCAAACGCGGAGAGAAACTGGAGGAAGAAGGCTGCCTTTCCTTGCCCGGGCTGTGGGCGGAAGTAAAACGCGCCACGGACGTGACGATTAAATACCTGGACGAAAACGGACAGGAACAAGTCAAGCGCGCCCGCGGGTTGTTGGCCAAAGCCTTCCAGCACGAGGTGGACCACTTGGACGGCAAGCTCTTTATTGATTTGGTGGACCCAACCTTGAAACCGGAACTCAAAAAAGCCATCAAAAAATTGCGTAAGAATTGGGATTAAGTTTATTTGGAATATCGCACCCCGCCCGGCACACGCCCGGCGGGGTTTTTATATGGTTTTCAACTTTCGAAACGGATTTCCCCAGCGACTTCCTGGACGGCAAACCTCCCCAAACGGGTAAAGGAAGGGGGAGCACCGGCTTGGTGCCCCAGGGCCCATAAAAATCACTAATTATATAACCCTTTTTCTGACGCCAGAAAAAGGGCGAAAAAGAGCGCCGCCCTAGGGAGCCATAAAAATCACTTTCAAACGGGAAATTTTATAACTCGCGCGGGTTCCCCGCGCTCAAACAATAAAATTTCTTCTCCGTTTGAAAGGCTTTTTGTAGACGGCTCTAAAGGGACGGTTAAACGGCAACAACAACAGCCACGACCACAGCCACGACATGACACAACACAAACGGAAACGGTTTCCTTTTTGGATAGCGCGACATCATAGAAACAGTGCGGCTCTACTAATCGTGCTAACGGGCAAGGGAAACGGAGGGGCGGTTCGCCCTTTGCTGGCACATCCCCAACGGGTTGTTTTCTCTTGTGTTAACCTTGTATAGGGCAAAACGCTGCCCGGGGCAGTGCGCCGCCGCCCGGAAGGCCTTGACTCGTTTTTTTTTTTTGATAAATTTTGCCTATGAACATAATTTATCAAAAATCCCTCCCGGCGGGGAAAAATGCCGGATTTACGCTAATAGAGCTGTTAGTGGTGGTGTTAATTATTGGTATCCTGTCGGCAATTGCCTTGCCGCAGTACGAGAAGGCGGTGGAAAAAAGCCGTATGTCCGAGGCGCTGACGTTAGTGTCCTCCATTGCCCAGGCGGAACAACTCTATTATTTGGCCAACGGCGAATATGCCATGGACATTGATAAATTGGATTTGGATTTTCCGGGGGAACGGGTAAATTATTATGTAAACGGATTCCAAACCAAAAATTTTATTTGCCGCCCGGTTCGGGCAGACGGCGGTTGGACGGATGCGTTGGCCGTGTGCAACCGTTTGCCGCGGGAAACGCTTTACGGCATTGTTTATTTAAAGACAGGTCAAGTCGTGTGTCGGTTTTATAATGACAAGGGGAAATCTTTCTGCCGCATGTGGGGGCCGGAAAACGGACGGGATGTGGTTTTAAAATAAATTCTTGCGGGCGGCAGGCAAAGTTTTCTATACTACCCCTATGGCAATGATTTTATCCGTTAAACGTGTAAGCAAACAGAACAAGAGCAAAAAGTGTGCTTGCGTGCCTGCTTACAATTTTGCGGATAAATAGAGCCTTATTTTAAACAAATTTGCAGAACCTCCGCTTAATTG
>CALUYH010000013.1 GCA_944324965.1 Candidatus Avelusimicrobium gallinaceum | reverse complement strand
AAAGAACAATTCCGCGCCTATTTTGCGCCGGGCATTTCCAAATCCGGCCTGCGCCTGCGCTATACCAAAGATATTGCCCAACTGACGCCGGAAAACTATAACCCCAAAAATCTGGTCCTGTCGTTTGAACGGAAAATGAACCCCGGCCAGTTCAACGCTTCTATCCGGCACGTAAAGGTCAACAGCCGCTTCCCCGTGGGGAAGACAAAATCTTTCCCCGTCTATCAGTACAACGGGCCGCTGGAGTTCATTCCCAACTTGTATCTGTACTTAATTAACGGCAAGCACCCCAAGAACCGGATGACCCTGGTGTTTGATAAAGAGAACCGTTCGTTAGCTATCTATAACGAAGACCGTTCCCTCTGGCTGCGCATTACGCCGCACGAATACGCCGACCCGAGCAAACTCCACCTGCACTTAAACGAAACGCGCACCGCGCAGTTAAAGGATGCCTACGGCCGCGTATCAAACGAAACCGTCAATTACAACTTGTACATCCCCCTGGCCCGCCCCGCCACGCTCCCGGCCCACCAACAGCAGGAATATCTGTACGAAATGCTGATTCTTAAACCCCTGCGCTATTTCCAGGGCAACGACCACGTAACGATTGTAGAACGCTCTATTTTCTAATCCAATGCTTTTTTGCGGCCCTGCGGATGTGTAGGAAGCAGGGCCGTTCTTTTGCCGTTTTTGGGGTACAGGCCCAATCCAAAATGGGCCTTTTGACCCTTTTTTTGGCACGCATTTAGTTCTAATATATGTATATGAGTCTATCCCGTTATACAGCAGTTATTTTATCTGTTTTCCTCTTTATCGGAGGCGGAATGCCTGCTGCCTACGCGCAAAAAAATTTTTACAGGGTAGCCCGCAAGGCCGCATCCGCGCCAAGGCAATATGTTGTTCCGTCGCCAGCCAAACAGCTAGCCCGCCGCTATGGCATGCCGCCCCGCAGCGGGAAATTTGTCATCAAACCTCCTAAAAGCCGCACCCCCTTGCAAAGCCCCGCGGCCACGCGCCGTGCCGTGCCGCCGGTTCTCGGCAAACACCAAACCGTTTTTTCGTACGAATCTACCGAGCTGGCCTCCTCGCTGTTGCAGCACGTCGGGCACCCGCTCAAGGCGCTGCGCATTATGTGGCAGAATCAGGCCGACCGGTACTACCGCAGCCTGTTCCCCTTTTTAGCGGCCGCCTATTCCAAGCAGCAGTTCCCCAATTTTTCGCCGCACATGCGGGAATTTCTCTACAAGGCCGGCACGTTTCAGGATAAGGACCTGGAATCCAAAATTTTGCAGCGCCTGATGTTTTTAAGCGCCAACAAAGAGCACTTTCACCAAATTCTTTCCCCCAACACGCCCGAATCGGGCATGAGGCTGTATTATCTAAACGACATTGTGCATTTAACGCCCCAAAACTTTTCCCCCAGCAATTTGGTCCTGTCGTTTGAGCGCAAGCTGTCGCCCAAGCAACCCAACACGGCCATCCGCCACATCAATCTGACTACGAAGTTCCACCCGGTAGAAAATTTCACGTATCCGGTCTATCAATATGCCGGCCCCTGGGGCTTCCTGCCGGACTTGTATAATTTTATGGTCAACGGGCCCGGCCCGCAGAAGAAGCTGATGATTTGGTTTGACAAAGAATCGCGCTCCCTGGCCATTTACAACGAGGACCGTTCCGTCTGGCTGCGCATTACGCCGCACGAGTACGAGAACGCCAACAACATTCATTTGCACTTAAACGAAAAACGCACCGTACACCTGACCAGCATTTCCGGCCGCCCGGTGACCGAAAACGTGGTGCTAAACTTATCCGTTCCGTTGGGGCTGGGCAAGCGCCAGGACGTGCCCGCCACCGGGCAGGAAGGATTTTTGTACAAGCAACTGGTGTTAAACCCGCTCAAGTATTTCCGCGGCAAAGATTACGTGACGATACAGGAGCGGCTGATATTCTGAAACGACGGTAGAGAAAATAATTTATAATACAAGTATGTCTACTCCATTACAGGACTTTGATAAACAGCAAGCGATTACGTTGGAGGCCAATTTTATCGTTGGCATAGACGAAGCCGGCCGCGGCCCGTTGGCGGGGCCGGTAGTGGCGTGTGCGTGCTTTATTCCGCCGGCGCTGACATCGGAATTTACAGACGTAAACGACAGCAAAAAACTCACGGAAAAAAGACGCGAAGAAATTTATAACCGCCTGCTAAAGTCGGAAGTAGCCTACGGCATCGGCTTTGCCTCCGCCCAGGAAATAGACAAACTAAACATTCTGCAAGCCACTTTTTTGGCCATGCGCCGCGCCGCACAAAAATTTGTAAATTTACCGCACGCCGTCGCCTTGATAGACGGCCCCTACCCCGCCGCGGGGCTTACCCTGCGCCAGGTGCCTATTATAGACGGGGACGCCAAATCCCTGGCGATTGCCGCCGCCAGCATTATTGCCAAAGTAACCCGGGACCATTATATGAATATGCTGGATAAGCTCTACCCGGGCTACGGCTTTGCCGGGCACAAAGGCTACGGCACGGCCAAACATTTGCAGGCCCTGCGCGAGCTGGGCCCCTGCCGCGAACACCGCCGCACGTTCGGCCCGGTGCGCAAATTGCTTACCCCACGTATTTTACCATGACGACCACCGCCCTCGGAAAAGCCGGCGAAGACCGCGCCGCCCGTTTTTTGCAATCCGCCGGATACCGCATTCTGGCGCGCAACTTTTCGCACCGCGGCGGCGAGATAGACCTGATTGCCGCCGCAAAAAACACGTTGGTTTTTGCCGAAGTAAAAACCCGCTCCTACGAGGCTTTTGGCGGCCCGCTGGCGGCCGTCACCCCGGCCAAACAGCGGCGCATTGCGCAAACGGCCGCCGCCTACATACAAGAAAACGGCTTAAAATTTGATAGTATAAGATTTGACGTGCTGTGCGTCCTGCCGGACAAAATTGAACACATTCCCAATGCGTTCACCCCGGCGCGGACGACGCTATAATCCATACGGAGGTATTATGACCCAACTGGCGCAAGTTAAAAAAGCAGCCGCTTTTTTAAACAAAAAGACGAAAAACTTTAAACCCGAAATCGCCCTCATCACGGGTTCCGGGCTGGCCGGCTCCATCCCGCCTTTGGAAAAGGAAATCAAAATTCCGTACGTTACCATTCCCGGTTTCTTGCAAAGCACGGTGCCGGGCCACAGCGGCAACCTGATTTTTGGCGTGTACAAAGGGCGGCGCATTGTGGTCATGCAGGGGCGCTTTCACTACTACGAAGGGCACCCGATGAAAGATTTGGCCATTTCTATCCGCACGTTAAAACTGCTGGGGGTGGAAAAACTGCTCGTATCGGCAGCGGTAGGGTCTATGGATTTAAAGCTCAAACCCGGTGCCCTGTGCGTGCTCAAAGACCACATCAACTTTATGTGCAACAACCCGCTCATCGGCAATCACGACCCGGCCTTCGGCCCGATGTTCTTTGATTTGTCCGAAGCGTACGACAAAACCATGCGCAAAACCGCCCTCGCGGCCGCCAAAAAGGCCGGCATTACGGCGGGCGAAGGCGTCTATTTGGCTACCACCGGCCCGAACTTTGAAACGCCGGCCGAAATCCAGATGTTCAAAAAATGGGGCGCTACGGTGGTAGGGATGTCCGTCGTGCCGGAAGTGTTGGTGGCGCGCCAGTGCGGCATTGCCGTGTTGGGGCTGGCCTGGGTGAGCAATATGGGCTGCGGCATTGAGAAAAAACCCCTTTCCCACGCGCAGACCATCAGCGAAACCAAAAAGATTGAAGGCAAATTCAAAAAACTGCTGGAAATCCTGTTCGTAAAATTATAAGGAAATACTCCGCGCGGCCGACCGTTTTTACACGGCGCCGCGCGGATTTTTGTAACGTATGGCAAACCTCAAACGGCTGGGCAAAGAAACGCTGGTGTACGGCACTTCCACGGTGCTGGCGCGGCTGCTCAATTTTTGTCTGGTTCCCTTTTACACGTATTATTTAATCCCCGGCGAATACGGCGTCATCGCCACGACGTTTGCCGTGGTGGCGCTGCTTAACGTAGTGTTTTTGTTCGGCATGGACCAAAGCTACCTGCGTTTTGCCAGCGAACGCGAAAACAAGACGGAAGTGTTCCAGCATTGTTTTTACGGCGTGTTGGCCAACGGTGTGGTGCTTTCGGTCTTGCTGTGGGTGTTCGCCAAACCGTTCGCGGCGCTGATTGGCATCGGCGCGCAGCACGTGCGGATTGTGCACCTGGCCGTGTGGGTGCTGTTATTAGACGTATTGAATATGATTCCGTTTACCAAGCTGCGCCTGGAGCGGCGGCCGTGGTATTTTGCGGGCGTGCGCACGGCGTCCATTGTGGTAAACGTGATTGGCAACATTGTGTTCATCGCCGTGTGGCACATGGGGATAGCGTCCATTTTGTGGGCCAACATTTTTGCGTCGCTTACGTCTTTGGTGTTGCTGTCGCCCGTAGTGTACCGGGAACTGCGCGGCACCCCCTATGCGCTAAACCGCACCCTGTACAAAGAAATGCTGCGCTTTGCGTGGCCGTTTGTGCCGGCGGGGCTGGCCAGCCTGCTCGTCAGCGTGATAGACAAACCGATTTTGGTGCATTTGGCCGGGCTGGAACAAGTGGGGGTGTATCAGGCCAACTTTAAAATAGGCGTATTTATGATGTTGCTGGTGTCTATGTTTGACCAAGCCTGGCGGCCGTTTTTCCTGGCGCACGCCAAAGACGCCGACGCCAAACAAACTTTTTCCAGCGTGTTTTCCGCCTTTTTTGCGCTGGGCACGTGGTTTTTGCTGGGGCTTTCGCTCTTAATGCCGCCCATTATCCAAAGCAATCTGTTCGGCAATTTCCATTTAATCAGCCCCGCCTACTGGGGCGGTCTGCACGTGATTCCGCTGGTGCTGACGGGGTATTTTTTCTACGGACTGTACATCAATTTTATGGTGGCGCCGGTGCTGACCAAAAAAACGCGCATTTTGGTGTGGATTACCCTGCTGGGCGCTGCGGTGAGCATTACCACCAACCTGACGCTGGTGCCGCATATCGGCATTACGGGCGCCGGCTGGGGCGTGGCGTTAAGCTACGGGGCCATGGCAAGTGCCCTGTTTGTGTTTACGCAAAAAGTGTACCCCATCCGCTACGAATATAAAAAGCTGGCCGGTATGGCCGCGGCGTGCGTGGCCACCGCGTTGTTGTGCAAGGCGGCCGCCAGTTTGGGAACTCCGGTGCATTTGGGCGTTAAAATCATTTTGCTTACGCTCTACCCGTTGTGGATGTGGCTTATTTTGCGTCCGCGCGCGGCCCGGTAAATCCCCTTTTTTCGGCAAAAAAAATGAGCCCTCGCAAGGGCTCATTTTTTATGCACGGTTTAATTAGCGCAAACTGATCAGCGTTAAATCCAGCGTAATGTTGCCGTCCTTATACACCAGCACATGGGGCACTTCTTCGTCGCCGGACGCGTCAAAAGGGGCGTATTCGGTGTACGACAGGTCCGCCGTGTTCAGCACGGTAACCGTTTGGGCGGCATACGGGTAGAATTCGCCCGGATGATAGAAGAACTTTTCCTTGGCGTCCTGCCCCTGGTAAGTAATGGTAACACCGTCCTTTTTAATGCGGCGGCTTTGGTAGCGGCCGGCGTCGGACACGAGCAAATTTAAAAACTGGCCGATCCGGGCGCGCACGGCGGCGGTGTCGGCGTCTTTGAACAAATAGCGGTAGGCAATACCTTCCGGGCTGACGGTGGCGTGCAGCAGGCGGTACGCCGCACCCGTCATCAGGACGATGTCATAATCGCGGTCGCCTATTTTTTTAATGCGCAGCACGCCGTCCATATAGTTATCGTCCATTTGGCCCATCACCTTAAAAGCGGCCTGTGTGCGCCCTTGGGTAAAAAAGTCCACCCGTTTGTAGTCCCGCACATCCGCCGGGATTTCTTTCACGCGGGCCCCCGCGCACGCCGCCAGCCAAATGGCCAGGGAAAATGTTAAAATTCTTTTAAACATTATAGATTCTCCTTATTGTAATATTATAGATATTATGAAACCATTTGTCCTTTACCTCACGGCGGCCCTGGCGGCCGGTATTCTTACGGCAGCTCTGCTGCCTTTCTTGCGTCGTTTATCCAGCCGTTTTTTGCTGGATAAACCCGGCGGACTTAAAAAACATTCCGGCGCCGTGCCCACGCTGGGCGGAATCGGCATATTTGTCGGCACGCTGGCCAGCTTGACGCTGATTCGCTTCATCACGGCGTTCCCCAGCGGCACGCTGCACAATTTGCGCGGTATTTTTATCGGCGGCACGCTGATTTTTCTGTTGGGTCTGGCAGACGATTTCAAAAAGCCCAAGGGCGTCAGCATTCCCGTTAAACTGCTGGTGCAGGCCGCCGCGGCGGGCGCGCTGATTTATTACGGGGTGGCCATACACGTGTTTGCCTCGCCGTGGCTTTCGTGGCCGCTGACGTTTTTGTGGGTAGTCGGGCTGACCAACGCGTTTAATTTGTTGGATATTTTGGACGGCCTCTGCGTCAGCCAGGCGGTGGTGTGCACGCTGGGGCTTACCGTGATTGCCTTGCCGTCGGAATACATTTACGTCAATTTTGCGGCCCTTGCGCTGTTGGGCGCGTGTGTGGCGTTTTGGCCGTTCAACCACCTCAAGCGGAAAATTTTTCTGGGCGACAGCGGTTCCACCTTTTTAGGCTTTATGATTGCCGCCTTGTCCATCGGTACCGGATACAGCGACCGCACCAACTGGGGTTTTTTGGCCCCGCTGTTCATTTTGGCGGTTCCGCTGTTTGATACGGCTTTTGTGGTGCTGGCCCGCCTTTTAAAGGGCAAGAACCCCCTCAAAGGCAGCAACGACCACATCGCCCTGCGGCTGAAAAAATT
Organism: Candidatus Avelusimicrobium gallinaceum; assembly: GCA_944324965.1. GTDB lineage: Bacteria > Elusimicrobiota > Elusimicrobia > Elusimicrobiales > Elusimicrobiaceae > Avelusimicrobium > Avelusimicrobium gallinaceum. Next base: position 30,332 of record CALUYH010000013.1, on the reverse strand, counting down.
GAACTGGCCGTTGCCCCGCATTTTGCTGCTGTTTGCGGGCGCGGGCGTATTTTTTAACGTTTTGGCGTATACGCTGACGCACTGCTGCGGGCAGATTGCGCTGGCGATGTTTGTTTTTGCGGCCGTGGCGCTGGGTGCGGCCACGCTGTGGCTGTTACATATAAAAACGGAGTAGTATGCACGTAAAAACCCTCATTTTGGGGGCGGGGCTGACGGGCCTTAGCACCGCTTACCACCTGGAACGCCAGGGACAGACCGATTATTTGCTTTTGGAACAAGCGGCCGCCCCGGGCGGATTGTGCGCCAGCCGGACGGTACGCGGCTTTACGTTGGATTGCGGCGGGCACCTGCTCCATTTGCATACGCCTTACGGCAAAAAATTGGTCCGTACCCTGCTCAAAGGCAACCTGTTGCGCCGCACGCGCCGCGCGTTTATCTACACCGGCACAAGCCGCGTTCCTTTCCCGTTCCAAGCCCATCTTTATGCCCTGCCCGAAAAGGCCCGCCAAGCCTGCGTGCAAGGTTTGTTGGAAGCCGCCCGCCAAACACCCAAAACGCCAAAGACCTTTAAACAATGGTGTCTGCAATCGTTCGGCCGCGGCGTATACGAACAATTTATGCGCCCCTACAATACCAAGCTGTGGGGTTGCCCGCCCGAAGCGCTCACCTGCGATTGGTGCGGCCCGTTTGTGCCGCGCCCCACACCGCCCGAAATTTTGCACAGCGCCCAACGCCCGCCCCGCCAATCCTACGGCTACAACGCCTCTTTCTTCTATCCCCGGCAGGGCGGCTGCGGGGCGCTCGCAGAGGCCTTGGCTTCCGGCGTGACCCGTTTGCAAACCCGCACCCGCGTGACCCGGGTGGATTTAAAAACCAAAACCGTCCGCGCGGGCGGGAAAACATTTTCCTATGACACGCTGGTTAATACCCTTCCGCTGCCGGCCTTTTTGCGTTTGCTTACGGGAGAGGAACGCCTGACGGCGCTGGCCGAACCGCTGCACAACCGCCCGGTGCTGGTGTATCACCTGGCTATCAACCGGGCCGTAAAGCCCTTCAGCTGGATTTACTTCCCGGACGAAACCGACCCCTTTTACCGCGTGGGGTTGCAGAGCGGGTTCTCCCCCGCCAACGCGCCCAAGGGCACTTCGCTCTTTTACATAGAGCTCCCGCCAAACGCCCCCAAAAGCAAGCGGCGCATTTGGAATGCCCTCGTCCAAAAAGGTATAATAAGGAAAGACGACGAAGCCTTGCTTTCCTGTTGGCAGCCCCTGCCCTACGCCTACGCCGTTTACGATAAGCACCGTTCACGTGCCGTGTGCCAAGCCCTGGAGGCTTTGGCCAAGCGCGGGTGTTTTTGCGCGGGCAGATACGGCAAATGGGAGTATTCGTTTATGGAATCTTCCCTGCTGGAAGGCAAAGCCTTGGCGGAAAAACTTGTATAATGAGGTGTTATGAAAGTTCTCGTTTTTGGCGGCAGTTTTGACCCGGTCCACAAAGGGCATGTTTCCTTATTCCGGCGCGCGATGAAGGTCATCGCGCCGGACGTCGCGCACATCGTTCCGGCGTACCATTCCCCCTTTAAAGCCAAGTCGCCCACCCCGTTCCGCCTGCGTATGAAAATGCTCAAGCAAGCCTTTGCCGGATTCTCCGGCAACATCGTGTTTGACGATTACGAATTAAAACAAGGCGGCAAAACCTACACCTATCAGTTGGTCCAATACTTAAAAAAGCGCTATGACCACCCGGAAATTTACCTGCTGGTGGGCACGGATTGCCTGAACGATTTGCACAATTGGAAAAACCCCGAATACATTTTTAAAAATGCCGTCGTGGTGGCCGGCAAACGCAAAGGGTATAACGAGAACCCGGCCGCTTTTAAACATTTATTTTTGCCGGGGTTCTTCCCCAAGCTGTCCTCCAGCCGCGTGCGCGCGCACATTTTGGCCTGCGGGGACATCCCGGACACCGTTCCCCCGCAAATTGCGCCCACCATCCGCGAAAATAAACTCTACGGCCTGGCGGTGCACGATTGGCTGAAAGCCCATTTAAAAACCAACCGCTACCTGCACTCCAAAAACGTGGCCGAAATGGCCGCCGCGCTGAGTGATATTTACGACGTGAACGTGGAGTCGGCCGTCAAAGCGGGCATCCTGCACGACGCGGGCAAAGGCTTTTCCGGCCCGGAACTCATCCGCTTTTGCCAGGAACACAAAATAAAAGTACCGTTTTTTGAAGACATTTGCCGCATGGAGCCCAGCCTGCTGCACAGCTATGTGTCGGCCTGGCTGGCCCAGCACGTATTTGACGTGCATAACAAAGATATTGTGGCCGCCATTGCCGAACATACCTTGGGCAGTTTGCATATGAGCACGCTGTCCAAAATTCTGTTTGTGGCGGATATTTCCTCCAAGGACCGAAAATATAAGGATGCGTTTGTCATCCGCAATTTGGCCTTGCAGGATTTGGACGCCGCCCTTCTCTACGCTGCCAACCGCAAACTTTTGTTTACCATTGACTCGCAAAAATGGCTCTGCCCGGTGGGGATTGACTTATGGAACCATCTTATCAAACAAAAAAAATAATAGAGCGTTTTTTGCTCTGGGCCTTGCTGGCGGTGCTGGCGGTGGCGGCGGTGGCGCAGTTCACCTCGCCCCTGGCACGGGCGCTGGCACAGCGCCGCGCGCAAGACGTGCGCCTGACGGTGCTGACGGCCCCGGCAATGGATTTTACCTACAACCCCGCCTCACAAAAAGCCGTAGTGCAAATCAGTGCGGAAAAAGTGAACGCCCGGAACCGTGCCAAAAAATTGCCTCCCAACAAAGGCCGCTATTTTATCCCCCGGGAAGCGGACCGCGAAGCCTATTGGGACGAATTCAAACGATTGCTTTCTTCCTGGCGCTACAATCCCTTGCTCGTATTGCGCCCGGTGTGGGCGTATGTGACGGCCTGGCACGACCGCCGCACCAATTTAACCCCGGCCGAATTTGCCCTTTTAAGTCTGGAGCTTTCCAAGCTGGACGCGGCCGATTTTGCCGTGCGCTTTCCGGCGGCTTCCCGCCGCAAAAAAGCCCCCGCCGCAGAACCCAAAGAAACCATAGAAGATATGGCCCCTCTGGCCGTGAAGGACCGCCCCATCGTGGTGGAAATTTACAACGCGGCCGGCAAGCGCGGCCTGGCGCTGGCGCTGACGCAGTACCTGCGCGAACAAAACGAAAAAGGCCTTTTGCGGGTGGACGTGCTGCAGTACGACAATTACCCGTCTTACCAGGAACAGTCGTTTATTGTGGATTACAGCGGGCGGCTGGTGCAGGTAAAACAGCTCAGCCACGCCCTGGGCATTAACAGCGAAATCAAATCGGAATCCTCCCCCAACGCCATCTGCGATACGCGCATCGTCCTGGGGAAGGACTTTGAAATGCCGCTTTAAAATGCTAGACTAAATTTATTGTTATATAACCGTTTTACAGAGGTGGTTTATGAATACCAAAGAACTCGTGTGTCTGGCGGCCCGGTTGGCCGACAGCAAAAAAGCCGAAAACATTAAAGTGATTGACCTGTGCGGCCTTTCTTCCCTGTGCGATTACATCCTAATTGCCACCGCCACCTCCAAACCGCACCTGGATGCCGTGGAAGAAGAAATCAGCAAAAAATTAAAAGAACAGGGCTACTATAAGATTAACCGCGACGGAGGCGACAGCAACCTCTGGCGCGTGAGCGACTACGGCAGCTTTTTGGCCCACATCATGACCCAGGAAGCGCGCGACTTTTACGCCCTGGACAAAATTTTCAGCTTCGGCAAAGAAATCGATTTTAAAGAACCCGTCAAAAAGGCGGCCAAAAAAACCGCGGCTAAAAAAGCAGCCGCCAAAAAGCCCGCTGCCAAAAAAACGGCGACGGCTAAAAAAACCGCAGCTAAAAAAACGACCGCCAAAAAAGCGGCCCCTGCCAAAAAAGCAACCGTAAAAAAACCCGCTGCCAAAAAAACCGCAGCCAAAAAATCTACCGCTAAAAAAACGGCTGCTTCCAAAAAGACCGCCAAGAACAAATAACATGCTAGAAAAACTTAAACAAGACATTGCCTTAAAATTATCTAACGCGGACTACTTTAAAGGCTTTGAACTGCCGGAAGTAGAATTTTCCGTTGCGCCCGTCCATACCGGGGCGGATATTTCGCTGGTGTGGGCTATGGCCGCCGCCCAAAAAATGCACAAGAACCCGCTGGAAATCGCCAAAGAGGCGTGCGTGGTTCTGCGCGAAATGACGGCAATCGCCGATGCATCGGCCCTGCCGCCCGGATTTATCAACCTGAAACTGGAAGACGATTTCATCATCAAAACCGCTTCGGACCGCCGCATCAAAGACCGCGGGGCCGAAACGTCCAAACACAACATTTTGATTGAATTCGTTTCCGCCAACCCTACCGGCCCTTTGCACGTGGCCAGCGGCCGCGGGGCCAGCCTGGGCGACAGCCTGGTCAAAATTCACCGCGCCCTGGGCTATTCGTGCGACAGCGAATACTATGTTAATGACGCCGGTAACCAGGCCGAACTGCTGGCGGTGTCCGTCAAAGCCCGCAAAGAAGGCAAAGAACCGCCCGAAAACGGCTACCATGGCACCTACCTGATTGACCTCGTAAAAAAGATGCCGGCCGATTTGAAGGAAGAAGACTATGGCCGCTGGGCTATGGAAGAATTAATCAAAACCCAGCAGCAGGACATGAAAGATTTCCACGTGGACTTTACCCGCTGGTTCCGCGAGTCGGACCTGCATAAAGAACACGCCCCCCAGAAAGCGCTTGAAAAACTGACCGAAGAAGGCTGCACCTACGAAAAAGACGGCGCCATCTGGTTCGGTTCCACCAAAGACGCCGAAGCGCAGGACGATAAAGACCGCGTGCTCGTGCGCAAAGACGGCCGCCCGACGTACTTCCTGGCCGATATTGCCTACCATAAAAACAAATACGACCGCGGCTACGACACCCTGATTGATATTTTAGGCGCGGACCACCACGGCTATGTGCCGCGTATGAAAGCGGCCGTGCACGCCCTGGGGAAGGAAGAAAGCTCCTTTGTGCCGATTATTCACCAGCTGGTGCATTTGATGGAACACGGCGAACAGGTAAAAATGTCCAAGCGCGCGGGGCGGTTCATCACGCTGCGCGAACTGATGGACGAAGTAGGCACCGACGTTTGCCGCTTCTTCTTTGCCAGCCGCACGCCCAACGCCCATATGCTTTTTGATATGGACCTGGCCAAAAAACGCACCAACGAAAACCCGGTTTTCTACGTACAATACGTGCACGCGCGCATTCACTCCATTTTTAAAGCCGCGGCGGAAAAAGGCTTTACCGAATACAACGGTATCACCACGCCGCTTGCCCCGCAGGAACGTGCTTTGCTGCTTAAACTGGTTTGGTTCAAACACGTTTTGCGCAACTGCGTGGCCGATTTGAGCCCCCACCACCTGACGACGTACCTGGTGGAACTGGCGGGCTTATTTCACGCGTTCTACGATACGTGCCGCGTGGTGGATGAAGACAACCCGGAACAAACCAAGTCCCGCCTGTTCATCTGCCAGCGCGTAGCGGAGCGCATTAAGAAAGGGCTGGAATTTATCGGCGTGAGCGCGCCGGAAGTCATGTAGCCCGGAGCTGCACTTTACAACAAACAAATAAAAATCTCTATCCCCCGTTTGGCGGACAGAGATTTTTATTCTACAAGGGGAACTGTATGAAAAAACACATTCGCATTCTGCTGGCGTTTCTATTCTTCCCGCTGGCGGCCGGCGCCCAAAGCCTGCCCAAAGCCGAGGAAGCCTACGCACAGGGTAACTTTGCCAATGCGCTTACCCAGTACGAGCAAATCATCCAAACCGCCACCGGTTCGGACCGTTTGCAGGCCGAGCTCCGCAAAGCGGCCTGCCAGTACGGCTTGGGTGAATATATGAACGCCGCCACCACGATGCTTTCCTACAATTTGCCGGAAAACGACCTGTGGAAAGCCCGTTTTCTGCTCTACCGCATTCAAATGGCCGAACAAGTGGCGCGGATGTATTCCTCGCTCATGAACGAGAGCGAAATTGTTTCCCAAGCGGGCACCACGCCCGACCAATGGACGCAAGCCCAATGGAACGCCCAAATAGACAAAGATTACCAAACCCTCTGGGCGTTACGCGCGGCGCTGATTAACGCCCCGGTGGAAAAGGAAACCCTCATTTTAAACGTAAAAGACACGGACACGCGGCGCATCCCCACGCTGTTTGACGTCGTCGTGCAGAACTGGGCAGACCGCCTGCAGCTTCAAAATGCGCCCGTTCCCCTGGCGCGCGAAGAAGCCGCGGTGTTCCTGGGCGGAGCCGCCAAAGCGCTGCCCGCCAAACAAGCCCAAGCCGACCAGCTGGCCACCTTGTTGGAAACGGCCTACCTGCTGGACGGCAAAGGCCGCAAAGACGCCAAAACCTTTTGGCGCACGGATTACGTGCTGCTCCCGTTTGACAATCCGTCCTTATTTACGTTGGACGACCCGCAAAAAGCCCGCCAAAACGCCGTAGACCAACTTTCCCTCATCAGCGGCTACACGCCGCAGCAAATGGGCTTTTGGAGCAAACTCAAAAAATACGTCGCGCCGGAAGGGGCCGAATACGGCCGCGCCTATGCGGCGTATCGGGCGGCCGCTTTATTAAACGGCCAGGACGACCCGGAAACCGCCCTTAAAATTTGCCAATACGCCACGGAAAACCTGGGCGAATCGTATTACGTGTCCCTGTGCCGGGAAATGGCCGAAACGATTACCCAAAACGAATTGTCCTTCCGCCCGCTGCCGGACGCGTTTAACCCGGCCGGGCCCCGCCTGTCGTTTTCGGCGCGCAACGCGGAAAACATTTACGTGCGCGTCTATAAAACCTCGCCGGAAGAACTCCAAACGCTCTACCGCAAAACGTATTTGAGCCGCACCATTAACTCGTGGGATTTTCTTTCCCAGTTAAACAGCAAAAATATCCCGTACTTTTTGGACCGCGCCCCCATCCAAACGGCGCACACGGCCGTATCGTATGAAAAACCGTACCGCGCGCAGGACGTATCCCTGGATTTGCCGGCGCTAGACAAAGGTTTCTACGTCCTGCTGGCCAGCTGGGACGAAGCATTTAACCCGGAGCAAGCCCCCGTGTTGGGCACCGTCATCAACCTGACGGATTTGGCGCTGTTTGTCACCTCCGGTATTGAAGACAACCCGGACAAATACGCCGTATCCCTTTCGTCCAAAACGCGCACCTACCGCCCGAACGTATTTCGGATTTACACCGTCAATTTGCAAACGGGCGAAACGGAAGGAAACGTGGATTTGGATATGATTACCGCCTGGAACGGCACCCGCCAAAAAAGCACCACACAGGCAGACGGAACCGCCGCCGTGGCGCGGGATATTGTCGTATCCCCGAAGGATAAATCTTCTTCCTATTTTGTAAACGTACGGGCCCAAAAAGGCGAGGATGTGGCCTTCACCCGCAACGCCGTGTACGCCAATTTTTACAACCGCCCGCCGGTGCGCCTCTACACGCAAACGGACCGCGCCATTTATCGCCCCGGCCAAAAAGTGCAGCTGGCCGTCCACGCGTTTGAAACGCTGCCCCGCGGCCTGCGGGTACTGCCCGAAAAGCGCGTGCAGATAAACGTAACCAACGCCTCGGGCGAAAAAGTTTTCTCCGCAAGTCCCCAGCTAAACGCCCTGGGCACGGCTCAGGCACAGTTTACGCTGGATGACGAAGCGATGTTGGGCTATTTCCAAATCCGCGTGCAGCTTACGGCCAACGGCCGCACCTTCCGCACGTACGGCAACTTCCGCGTGGAAGATTTCAAACGCCCGGATTACGAGCTGACGCTTTCCGAACCGGAAAAAACGCTGGAATACGGCAAAGCCGCGTCCGTCGGCGGGCACGCCCAGTATTATGTGGGCGCGCCGCTGCAAAACGCCACGGTCAAATACACCGTCACGCGCCAGAACTACCTGCCGCCTTTCTATTGGTGGCGCTACCTGCCGCCTGCCGCGCCCGAACAAGTAGCCCAGGGCGAAACAACCACCGACGAAAAGGGTGATTTCCGCGTCACCTTCACGCCTAAAGCGGCGGAGAAGGACGAAGCCTTCGCCAAATACGTGGTCAAGGCCGAAGTGTACGACGAAAGCGGCCGCGCGATTGACGCCTCGCGCACGTACACCGTCAGCGCCGAACCCAAATTGTTCCAAGTGGAATTTGCCCAGGGTTTCTACGACGCCGACACCGAAACGCCGAATTTTGCCAAAATCAATCTGACCGACGCCGACGGCAACCCCGTATCCGGCAAAGTGTCGGTGCGGGCGGAACGGTTGGCAAACGAACTGCCCGAACCGGACGAACAAACCCCGGTGTACAACCGCACGCTGGACGGGTGGTATCAAAACGCCCGAGCGGAAAAAACGGAGTTTACCAAAGAATTAAATTTCAAAAAACCCGGTGAACAAACCTTGGCCCTGCCGGCTTTGGAAGAAGGCGTCTACCGTCTGACGCTCAAAGAAAGCAAAGCCACCCCCCAGCAAATGGTGTTTGTGGTAGCCCGGGAAAACTCCGCTTTGCAATTGCCGGACGTCACGCTGGTGCAGCACGCGCAATACTACCCCGGCGAAACGGCCCGCGTGTTGTTGGGCGCCGGCGCGCTGAAAGGTTCCAAACGGGCCGAAGTGTACTGGGGCGAAACGTTCCTGACGCGCAAAGACGTTCTGCCCGGCGGGGTGAGCGTCTATTCCTTCCCTGTGGAACAGGAAGCCCGCGGCGGCCTGGCCGTCACCTGGTTTGGCGCCAGCGATTACACGTTCCACAGCGGCAGCGCCACGCTGGAAATTCCGTTTGACAACAAACAGCTGGGCGTAACCATTGACGTGCCCAACGCCGTCCGCCCCGGCGACGAAGCCGCCTGGAAACTGTCCGTCAAGGACGCTTCCGGCTCCTCCGTCAACGGGCAGGCCAGCGTCACCGTGTACGACAAATCGCTGGATTACTACGCCGCCAAGGAAAACCCCTTCGGATTCAGCACGCTCTTCCCGCAAAACGTACAGCAGGGGGACCGCACCACCAGCGCACAGGCCGGCTACGCCACCCGCTACTCCCAAGTAGCGTCCCGCGCGTATATTGAGCCGCCCGTTTTGCCCACGCTCAACTTGCTCATGCCCTACCGCTCGTACCGCATGATGAACAGCCGCGTTTTTGCGGTGCCGCAAATGAAAGCGGCCGTCGCCGGCGGGGCAATGGTATTGCAATCGGCCATGGTGGCCGACACCGCCGCCAGTGCAGATAACGCCTTGGTGTTGGAGGCGGAAGAAGCTACCGCTAAATCCACCGCCGCACCGGCCGCACCCGATCAACCGGCCGACGTACGGACCGATTTTTCCGAAACGGCCTACTTCAACGCTGCCTTGCCCGTCACCAACGGGCAGGCCACCGTGCGCTTTACCCTGCCGCAAAGCGTAACGGCGTGGAACGTGCTGGGTTTTGTGCTGACCAAAAACGCCGATTTCGGCTCGTTTACCGCGCAGACCGTCACCCGCAAGGACTTTATGGTCCGCGCCCAGCTGCCCCGCTTTTACCGCGAAGGCGACAAAGGCGTCCTGCAGGCGGCCGTAACCAACCTGACCGATAAAAAATTGTCGGCGGAAGTGGAAATCACCCTTACGCAGGATGGCACCCCCGCCAACGAAGCCTTTGGCATCGGCAAAGCCAAAAAAACGGTTTCCGTAGGGGCCAACGCCACGGAATATGTGTCGTGGGACATTACGGCCCCGGCCGATCCGGCACTTTACCAGGTGACCGTAACGGCCCGCAGCGGCAAAACCAGCGACGGCGAACAAAAAACCTTGCCCGTCTATCCCGGCAAGGAACGCCTGCTGGCCACGGCGCACATCGCGCTTAAAAACGGCACGAACGAACTGGAACTGACCGAACTGAAAGGCGTGTCCGACGCCGAACTGCAAACCGCCGCGCTGACCTTGAACCCCAGCCTGGCGCTTTCGGTGTTAAACACCATGCCTAACGTGCTTTCTTCGCCGTACAAGGATTTAGTGTCCACCCTCAACCGCTATGTGCCGCTGGCGGTGGTCAACCAATTCTACACGCAGTACCCGCAGCTGAAAGACGCCGTTGCCAAGCTGCCCAAACGCACCGGCGTATCGGCCCCGTGGAACGAGTCCGACCCGCTGCGCCTGACCCTGCTGGAGCAAACCCCCTGGCTGCGCCAAGCGCAAGGCCAGGCGGCCCACACCGCGGCCATTGTGGATTTGTTCAACCCGCAGCTGGTTGCCAAAATGAAAGGCAAAGAACTGGCGCAAATCGCCAAATTCCAAAACAAGAACGGGGCCTTTGCGTGGTTCCCCGGCGGGCAAGACGACGATTATTTAACGCTTTACGCATTAAACGCGTTTGCGCAGGCGCTGGCGTACGGGGCCGAAATCCCGCAGCAGGCCGCGCAAAAAGCGTTTGCGTACATCGTTCCCCGCATTGAAAAACGCCTGCTGGCGGACAAAACCGGTTCCGAAGCCACCGTTTCCTACGCGCTGTATGCGGCGTACACGCTGTCGGCCTTCCCGCAGAACTGGGCGCAAATGTCCGAAGCCAAGCCCTACATCAAGCGCTGGGCGGACTATGCGGACCAGCAGTCCCGCTTTATGACGGCGCTGGGCCAAACGTATGCGGCCGCCGTCTACCACCGCCTGGGCGACGACATCAAAGCCAACCGCTACCTGGATTTGGTCCTTTCGCGCATGAAGCAGAACGACCTGACCGGCGCCTACTTCGCCCCCGAAGCCCAAAGCTGGGTGTGGTACCGCGACACGCTTTCCACCCAAACCGCCACCCTGCGCACGCTGTTGGAACTGCGCCCGCAATCGGATAAAATTGACCCGATGACCCAGTGGCTGCTTTTCAACCGCCAGGTCAACAGCTGGTCGGACCCAAAGGCCGCCACGCAGGCCGTGTTTACGCTTTTGGACGTGATGAAGCATAAGGGCGCGCTGTCCCTGCCGGTGGAATACACCGTCACGTGGGCGGGAGAAGAAAAGAAATTCTCGTTTGAACCGATGGATTGGACGGAAGACTTGCAGCTCGTCCGCCAAGGCAAGGAAATCACCCCCAACGCCTTGCGCGCCACCATTGACAAAAAAGGCGTCCTGACGGACTTTGCCTCGTTAAGCGTGGTGTACAAATCGGCCGAGGCCAAAGCCTCGCCCAAAGGGGTGCTTAACGTCACGCGCGAATACTTCACGCGTTTTACGCAGGACGGCGTGCAAAAAATCCGCCCCGTGCAGGACTTGGGCGAAGTGGCCGTAGGCGACGAAGTGGAAGTGCATTTAACCGTCACCGCGGACAGCGCGTTTGAATACGTCCTGTTGGCGGACCCGAAACCCGCCGGGTTTGAAGCGGAAGAACTGTTAAGTGGCTGGACGTACGACCCGCTGTACCTCTACCGCGAAAACCGCGACGAAACGACGAACTTCTTTATCCAGCAGCTGCCGGCCGGCACCGTCACCCTGCGCTACGTGCTGCGCCCCACGCTGGAAGGCCGCTTCCACGCACTGCCGGCGCAGGCGCAATCCATGTACGCGCCGGAATACGGCGCCCATACCGCCGCCGAAGTGCTGAAAGTGGACTAATTGCTCTGTTGTACCCGACGCCCCGGCCCAACCGCCGGGGCGTTTTGTTTTCAGGCGGACCGGGAACGGATTTTCCCTTAAAAACCGGCAGATAATATACTATAATGAAAATACGAACAGGAGTTTCTATGCCCCGGATTTTAACTTTACTTTCCCCCGTACCCGGCGCCGCCGTGCCGCTGGAGCAAGTGCCCGACCCCGTATTTAGCGAGCACATGCTGGGCGACGGCCTGGCCGTGGACCCGGCCGGCGACACTGTTTTTGCCCCGCTGGACGGGGAAATCATCAATTTGGCTTCGGCCAAGCACGCCTTGGTTATCCGCCAGGGACAGACCGAAATTCTCATCCACGTCGGGCTGGAAACCGTCGGGCTGCAAGGCGAAGGCTTCATCCCGCTGGTCCGCACGGGCGAACACGTCCGCCAAGGCCAGCCGCTGTTGCGTTTTAATCCCAATCTGCTGGCCCAAAAGGGGCTATGCCCGTTTATCATCATTTTGCTTACGGCCCCCGCCAATGCCCCCGTACGGCACAAAGCCGAAGGGGTGCTGAAAACCGATACGGTCCTGTTTGAAATTTCCCTCCCGGACGCGGCCGAAAAAGCCCAAGGCCAAGGGGCCTTTGTGGAATCGGCCCCGTTTACGGTGCTAAACCCCAACGGGCTGCATGCGCGCCCGGCGGGCGTACTGGCCAAAATGGCCATGCAATACCCGTATGCCGTTCAACTTACCAAAAACGGCGTTTCGGTCAATGCCAAAAGCGTCGTATCCATTATGGCGCTGGCGTTGGCATACCGCGATACGGTCACCGTGCGTGCCGAAGGGCCGCAAAAACAAGCGGAAGCGTTCCTGGCGCAAGTGGAAGAAGCCTTTAAAGCGGGCTTCGGCGAAAAAGACGTCGTTTCCGCGGCTAAAATTTTGCCGGCCGCCGCTCAACCGCAAAAATCAGACGCCTTAACAGCCTGCCCGGGGCTCGCCTGCGGGCCGGCGTTTTTGTATAAGCCCGCCGACATTACAGTAGCCGAAACCGCCGCCAACCCCAAGGCGGAAAAGAAACGCTTGGACGATACGCTGCAAGCCGTCATTTTGGAAACCGAGCTGAAGATAGCCAACGCCAAAAATGCCGAACTGCAAGCCATTTTAAATGCCCACCTGCGTATCTTGCAGGACCCGCTTTTGCTGCAAACCGCCCAGGAATCCGTGGCCAAAGGCAAATCGGCCGCGTATGCGCTGGGGCTTGCCTTGCAGGCGGGGATTGGGCTGTTGCAAAAAACCCGCAATTCGTTTTTGATGGAACGCGCCGCCGATTTGAAAGACTTGCGCCGCACGTTGCTGTTGCGCCTGGGCGCCACGGCGGCGCCTGCCCCGCAGCCGCCGCAAGGATGCATTTGGATAGCGGAAGATTTACTCCCGTCCGAAGCGGCCGCGCTGGAAGGCCGCGCCGCCGGAGTGTTGCTGGCGTACGGGTCCCCCACGTCCCACGCGTGTATTTTGTTGCGCAATATGAGTTTGCCGTGTGTGGTACGCGCCGGGAAAGAAGTGCTGGATATTGCCGAGGGCGAAACGGTGTGCCTGGACGCTACCCACGCCCGTTTTACGGTCACCCCGACCGACGCCGAATTGGAAGCCTTTTTATCGGAGCAGGAAAAAACCCTCCGCGAGCAAAAACAGAACCTGGCCCAAGCCCAAACCCATGCCCGCACGCAAGACGGCGTGGAAATTTTGGTACAGGGCAATGTGTCCACCGCCAAAGAAGCCGCCCAAGCCGTGGCAAACGGGGCGGACGGATTAGGGCTGGTACGGACCGAATTTTTATTTCACAACCGCACGCAAGCCCCGTCCGAGGACGAACAACAAGCCGCCTATCAGGCCATTGTGGACGCGGCGGACGGGCGCCCCGTCACGCTGCGCACGCTGGACGCCGGGGGCGACAAACCGTTGCCGTTTTTGCATATCCCCGCCGAAGCCAACCCGATTGTCGGCGTCCGCGGGATACGGGCCTTTAAAAATAACGAAGCGTTCTTCCGCGCCCAACTGCGCGCCATGCTGCGCGTGCGGCACACGGGCAACCTGCGCATTATGCTGCCGATGGTTGCATTGGCGGAAGAAGTGGAGTTTTTCCAAAATATCCTACGGCAGGAACAACAGACGCTGGGCCTGCCCAACGCCACGCCGCTGGGGATTATGGTGGAAGTGCCTTCCGCCGCGCTCATCAGCGGGCAAATGGCACAGCGGGCGGATTTCTTTTCCATCGGCACGAACGATTTAACCCAATACGCCCTGGCCATTGACCGCGGGCACCCGGAATTGTCCGCCTGTTCGGACCATCTGCACCCGGCCGTTTTGAAACTGATTGAACTGACCTGTTTGGGCGCGGCCCAACATCATAAACCGGTGGCCGTGTGCGGGGCGATGGCGGGCGATGTGGCCGCCGTACCCTTTTTAATCGGTTTGGGCGTGCGCGAGCTGGCCGTGGGGGCGGGTGCCGTGGCCGAAATCAAGGCGTTAATCCGCACGCTGGACACGCAGCGCTGTGCACAACTGGCCCAACAGGCGTTGGCCTTGGCCACTGCGCCGCAAGTGCGGGAACTGGCACAAACTATTTTAAAGAAATAGCCCGTACGGGCGCGCCGGGCCACAGGCACGGCAGGGGGCGAGTATGCGTCTAGTCGTTACGAAAATGAACTTAGGGCTGTGGGCGGCGGCATATGTGAAGGAAAAAATAAACGCCTTTCACCCCACGCCGGAAAAACCGTTTGTGCTGGGCCTTCCCACCGGCGGAACCGTGGTGGATTTGTATGCCAACCTGCGGCTGTTTTACAAAGAAGGCACGTTGAGTTTTAAAAACGTAGTCACGTTTAATATGGACGAATACGTCGGCCTGCCCAAAGACCACCCGCAAAGCTACCACAGCTATATGAAGCAAAATTTGTTTAACGAAGTGGACATCCGCCCCGCCAATTGCCACCTGCTAAACACCCAAGCGCCCGACCTGGCCCAGGAATGCGCCCGCTACGAAGAAGCCATCCGCCAAGCAGGCGGCATTACCCTCTTTTTGGGCGGCGTTGGCAAAAACGGGCACATCGCGTTTAACGAACCCGGCTCCGCGCTGGACAGCCGCACCCGCCCGGTGGATTTAACGCCCAATACCATTCAAGCCAATTCCCGTTTCTTTTTAAATGACGAAAGCCGCGTACCCACGCGGGCGCTGTCGGTAGGCATCGGCACGATTTTGGACGCGCAGGAACTGCTCTTTTTGGCTTCCGGCCCCGCCAAAGCGGCCGCGGTGGCCCGCCTGACGCGCCCGGGCGTAACAACGGATTGCCCGCTGACGGCTTTAAAACTGCATCCGCACGCCACCCTGCTGGTGGACCCGGCGGCCTGTGCCGAGCTGGCAGGTACGCCCAAAGAACGGCTGGACGCCCTGATGCAAGCGGCCCCCCACGCCGAACACTGGACCTTGGAATGGACGGAAAAATGATTACCGAATTTTTGCTTACTCCCGTTTGCGCCGTCACCGCGCAGGACACGCTGCCCAACGCCACCCTTTGGATAAAGGACGGGCACATCGCCGGCTGTTTTGCCGAAGGCGCTGTTCCGCCTGAAACGAATCACCTGCCCCGCGTGGACGGAAAAGGCTGCTTTGCCGTGCCCGGATTTGTGGATTTGCACATCCACGGGTACGGCGGTTTCGGCCCCGAACTGGCCGACCCGCAAGCGCTGCTCAATATGTCGGCCGCCCTGCTGCAAAACGGCGTAACGGCCTTCTGCCCCACACTCTATTGCGCCAAACCCGCCGAAATGGAAACCTTGCTCAAGAATCTGGTCCCGGCCGTCGGAAAAGAGACCGGCGCAAAAATTTTGGGATTTCATTTGGAAGGCCCTTTCATTTCGCCCAAAAAGCCGGGCGTGATGAAACCGCAGGACATTGCCCCCGCAGACCTGCCCGCCTTCACCCGCCTGTACGACGCGGCCGAAGGCCATTTGGCGGCCGTCACGCTGGCGCCGGAATTGCCGGGCATAGAGCCCGTCATTACGTTTGCCAAGCAGCACGGCATCCGTGTGCAGGCCGGGCACACCAACGCCACCTACGACGAATTTTTGTTAGGCGCCGCGCGCGGCGTCACGCACGTAACGCATTTGTTTAATGCGATGAGCCCTTTTAACCACCGCGAACCCGGCGCCGCCGGAGCCGCCTTGATGCACCCGGGCATTTCGTGCGAAATCATCGCCGACGGCGTACACGTCCACCCGGACGTGGTGGCCTTTTTGCGCACGGTAAAACCTGTGGAAAATATCGTGGCCGTGACCGACGCCCTGCTGCCTACCCAGCAAACGCAGGGGCCGTTTGTCGCCAACGGGGAAGAAGTGATTTTTGACGGCGGTGTGTGGAAACGCAAAACGGACCGCGTGATTGCCGGCTCGGCCCTGACGATGGCCCGCGCTTTTAAAAATTTGGTGGAGGACGGATTTACCCTGCCGCAAGCCGTGCAGGCCACCAGCACCAATGCGTCGCGCCTGTCGGGCCGCCCGCACGAAGGCCGCCTGGAAACGGGCGCCCGCGCGGACCTGGTGTTGTTAAACACGCATTTTGAGCCGGTGCAAGTTTTCTTAAACGGGCAACCCGCCCGCGCGGATTTTTAAACCGCTTGCCGCACCCGCTGTGTGCGCGGCCGCTTGCGCAATACTCGCTTGCCCCCGCCGGGCCGAAACGCCCCCGACCCAAAGGATCCTTCCATAAAAAAAGCCCCAAACGGGGCTTTTTTAATACGCAAAAGGCTAGCGGCTTTTTAGCTTGGCGCATAGTTCCGCCAGGCCGGAAGAAATATCTTCCTTCTGTACAATCACGCCTTCCGGCACCGTCAAATTGACGGGGGCAAAGTTCCATATGGCCTTTATCCCGGCCGCTACCAATGTGTCCGTAATGCCTTGCGCCGCCGATGCGGGGACGGTTAAAATCGCAATTTTTAAGTTTTGTTTTTCAATCACGCTGGCCAGCTGGGCCGTGTGATACACTTGTACACCGTGGAATTCGCTCCCTACTTTTTCGGGGTGTGTGTCAAACGCGGCCACAATCTCCAGCCCTTGGTTTTTAAATCCGTCAAAACCCAGCAAGGCCGCGCCCAAATGCCCCACCCCCACCAGGAAGGCTTTGTTTAAATTATTCCAACCTAAAAACTTTTCTATCACCGCAATCGTGCCCGCCACCTTAAACCCGGCACGCAACTTGCTGGGGGCGCCCACGGCCTGCAAATCTTTTTTTATAACAATGGGCAAAAGCTGCGTTTCTTCCGCCAGGGCGGTGGAGGAAACCAATTCGCGCCCGTAGGCGTGCAAATTGTAAAAAATGCGCAGGTATTGGGGCAAACGGCGGATAGTCTGCGCGCTGATCTCTTTTTTTCGGTGAAATAGGCTCATAAAACAAAATGCTCCGTCTGAAATTACTGGATATTACAATATCTATGATAATTTTTTTACGAACCCTTGTCAAGGATTCAAAAATCCCGTTTACGAGTAATTATTGACATTATTTTATGCAAAAGATAAAATATGGATATCAAAATATCTATAAAGTATATTTTGCATATCCAAAGGAGATTATTTTATGGCGGAAAAGAAAACTGCTGCGCCGGCCGTAGCCACCCCGGAAGAATTGGCCCATTTGGACCAGATTGTTTCCAAGGTCAAAGACGCCCAGCGCATTTATGCCACGTATACCCAAGAACAGGTAGACAAAATTTTCCGCGCGGCCGCTATTGCCGCTGCGCAGAACCGTATCCCGCTTTCCAAAATGGCTGTGGAAGAAACGGGCATGGGGGTAATGGAAGACAAGGTAATTAAAAACCAATTTGCTTCCGAATACATTTACAACCAATACAAAGACACCAAAACCTGCGGCGTCCTGTCGGACGACGACGCTTTCGGTTTCCGCCAAGTGGCCGAACCTATCGGCCTGATTGCCGGTATCATCCCGACCACGAACCCGACCTCTACGGCTATTTTCAAAAGTTTGCTCGCTTTGAAAACCCGCAACGGGATTGTGTTTTCCCCCCATCCGCGCGCTAAAAAATGCACCATTGCCGCGGCCAAAATCGTGCTGGATGCCGCGGTGGAAGCCGGCGCCCCGGCGGGCATTATCGGCTGGATTGACAACCCGACCATGCCCCTTTCCAACGCGCTCATGCACCACAAAGACATCAACCTTATTTTAGCCACCGGCGGCCCCGGCATGGTGAAAGCCGCCTACTCCTCCGGCAAGCCGGCCATTGGCGTAGGCGCGGGCAATACGCCTGTGGTGATTGACGCCACCGCCAACATCAAAATGGCCGTCAGCTCCGTTATTATGAGCAAAACCTTTGATAACGGTATGATCTGCGCCAGCGAACAGTCCGTCATTGTGGAAGACCCGGTGTATGATGCTGTAAAAGCAGAATTTATCAACCGCGGCTGCTATTTTGTGACGGGTAAAGACCGCAAAAAACTGGCCGAAACCATTGTGGTAAACGGCAAGCTCAACTCCGGCATTGTGGGCCAAAGCGCCGAAAAAATCGCCGAGATGGCAGGTATTAAAGTCCCCGCGGGAACCAAAATCCTCATTGCCGAAGCCAAAGAGGTAAGCGACGAAGAACCCTTCGCCCGCGAAAAACTTTCCCCCGTCTTGGGCTTTTACCGCGCGAAAGATTTCAAATCCGCCGCGGACTTGGCCAAAGACTTAATCCTCTACGGAGGCGCCGGCCACACCTCCGTGCTGTATACGGACGAAGCCAACGAAGACCATATCGACTATTTTAAAGATATGCCCACTGCCCGCACGCTGATTAATATGCCTTCTTCCCAGGGCGCTATCGGCGACGTGTACAACTTCAAACTTGCGCCGTCTTTGACGCTGGGCTGCGGTTCTTGGGGCGGCAACTCCGTCAGCGAAAACATTGGGGTGAAACATCTTATGAACGTGAAATCCGTCGCGGAACGCCGCGAAAATATGTATTGGTACAAAGTACCGTCCAAAATCTACTTCAAACGCGGCGCGCTTTCGCAGGCGCTGGCGGAACTTTCCGACAAGCACCGCGCCTACATCATTACCGATAAAACGATGGAACAGCTGGGCCACGTCCGCGCGGTAGCGGATGTGCTGGAAAGCCTGAATATTAAATTCCGCGTGTTCTCCAACGTGCTGCCGGACCCGAACATCTCCAACGTGCAGGAAGCCTTGAACATTGCCAACTCCTGGCAGCCGGATATGATTATCGCCTTGGGCGGCGGCTCGGCCATTGACGAAGGCAAAATGGTGTGGCTGATGTACGAAAACCCGGACACCAGCTTTGAAGATATCGCCATGCGCTTTATGGATATCCGCAAACGCATTTACGCCGCGCCGCCTTTGGGCAAAAAGGCCGTGATGGTGGCCATCCCCACCACGTCCGGCACCGGCTCTGAAGTCACGCCGTTCACCATTATTACGGACGAAAAAACCGGTACCAAATACGCCATTACGGACTATGCCTTAACACCCGATATGGCTATTATCGACCCGGAATTCGTGCTCAATATGCCCAAATCCCTGACGGCTTTCTCCGGCTTGGACGTACTGACCCACGCCATTGAAGCCTACACCTCCGTATACGCCACCAACTTTACGGACGGACAGGCGTTGGAAGCGATGCGCCTGGTATTTAAATACCTGGAAAAATCCTACACCAACGGCGCCAAGGACATCAACGCCCGCGAAAAAATGCACTACGCGGCCACTATCGCCGGTATGGCGTTTGCCAACGCGTTCTTGGGCTTGTCGCACTCGATGGCGCACAAACTGGGCGCGATGTACCACGTTCCGCACGGCTTGGCCAACGCGTTGCTCCTTTCGTATGTGATTGAGTTCAACGCCACGGATAAACCGACCAAGCAAGGCTTGTTCCCGCAGTACAAATATCCGTTTGTAAAAGGCCGCTACGGCAAGATTGTGGACTTCCTGCTGCCGCACAACAACCTGGGCGACGATAAAGACGCCAAAGTGCAAAAACTCATTGATATGGTGGAAGATTTGAAACACAAACTCAATATCCCCCGCTCTATCAAAGAATACGGCATCCCGGAAAAAGAATTCCTGGACAACCTGGATAAACTTTCCGAACTCGCCTTCGACGACCAGTGCACCGGCGGCAACGCCCGCTATCCGTTAATCAGCGAAATCAAGGAACTTTACTTGAAAGCCTATTACGGAGAACCGGTAAAACACAAAGCCAAATAAGTTTTACCCGCTTGCAATACAAAACCCCCGGCCCAAAGCCGGGGGTTTTTAGTGGGATTTAGGAACTTTCTTTTTATAACTATTTTTTATTTGCGACAGAGTTTTTCTTCTGTACTAAACAGTTGTAAATCATATGCTTAAATCTCCATAATCTGCCGACTTGACGTCGTTCATCACTTGATAGAAGATATGGCTTTACAATACACACGACCTTTATCCGTCCGCACATTACAAACACGCCGATTTGGGGCAGAAGGATGAACATTAAAATTAATTAAATAAACAAAATCGGCTTTTTCTCGGCAGGCCTCCCAATCCTCTGCACCGGGACAATAAAAAAGCTGCAAATCACCTTTTGTAGCCGCCTCGATATCAGCAGAAAGTAAATCTATCATAAAATAGTCATCACATTTTATTACCGATCTAGAGGTACCAGATATTTCAGCACATTGGGAAAGGGATATGTCCAAATCGTCTACAATCGGGGAATATTTCCCATTCGCCAGATAATAGACTTCACTGGCACGCACAATACTTTCCCCCGTTTCAATGGCATTAATGGTACGGGCTTTTACAACGGCTTTTTCGTACTGCGGCAACGCTATGGCCGACAGAATACCGATAATTAAGACGACCACTAACAGCTCTATCAGCGTAAATCCGACGTTTTTCCCCGCCGGGAGGGATTTTTGATAAATTTTCTTCATAGGCAAAATTTATCAAAAAAAAAAAACGAGTCAAGGCCTTCCGAGAAGTGGCACGCTACTTTAAGCAGGTTGCAGGCCCACCACACCGCCGCCAAAGGGGCGAACCTGTGGGCGGGAGCCGTCCGGCAGCGGATTGCGCCCGTTATTTTAGCAAGCCCGCGCTCCTGCGGCACCGCAGCCCCCGGTGGCACACGCCCGGCATATCTCCCTAAAACCCAATTTGATATAATACCCATATGGGATTGGAAGAATTAGAGGAAAAAGAGTATTTCTCTATCGGTGACGTCAAACGCATTACCGGCGTGCCGGAGTATTCCGTGCGCTACTGGGAAGCCGAATTCGGCCTCATCCGCCCCATCCGCCTGGAAAGCGGCCACCGCCGCTACACCAAGGAAGACGTCTACACCATCCTTAAAATTAAAGATTTGATTTACAAGCACAAGCTGACGCTGGAAGGCGCCAAAAAGCAGCTCTCCAAGTATCAATTCCCCGCGGCGGGCGCCCAAGAAAAGCCCCGCACGGACATCAAACTTCTGACGGAAATTAAAGAAACGCTGGAAGATTTGTTAAAAGAATGATAAAATATATGTGTGGCCAGTAAGTGGCACGCAATTTCGGGGAGTGGCTCAGAGGTAGAGCGCTCGCTTGGGGTGCGAGAGATCGCGGGTTCGATTCCCGCCTTCCCGACCATTTAAAACTATTTATCGGGGCGTAGCGCAGATGGTAGCGCGCACGGTTCGGGACCGTGAGGTCGTGGGTTCGAATCCCGCCGCCCCGACCATTTAGAAAGCCGCTTTTAAGTAAGCGGCTTTTTTGTTGTCTAATTTTTCCCTCTCTCGTCGGTGTTAAGGGGCGAATTATATCCATACCGATTTTAGAGAACTGTTGTTGGAGCGCAAAAAAGGCCCCAAACGGGCCTTTTTCTCCGGTGGGCAAAATTGCAGGATCGCAAAACTGTTAAAATATAATATCTTTACATGACTTTTTGGAATTATAACAATGTATTTTTTAGATAAAAACCGTATCAAATATTTCAAAACCCTTGTAGGCACCCCTGTCGCAGACAGGAAAAAAACTCTAGAGATGTTTTATATAGAATTATTTCTACAAACACCTGACGGAATATCATGGAAAGAAGAAAACAGATTGCTTAATATTCCTGGACAAGAAAGCCCAGACTGTTTATTTGCAACCACAGATAAGCAAAAGAAAGGAATAGAAGTCGTTGATTGGGTTAATGACACCAAACAATGCCTAGTTACAAAGATACTAACAGATATTGCTCGTGATATCTGTATTAAAATCAAAAAGGAACAAAAAATATATATTACCCTATGTATTGATATTTATGACCCTCAAAGATGGAGTTATAGAACTCGGGAAGAATATTTGAATTATGTCTATAATCCCGGTGTAAAACGGTTACAAGCAAACACAAAAACCCTCAAGAAAGTATTTTTAGAAGCGGTACTTAAAAGTGACGAGATCACAGATAATTTAATAGAAAAACAAGTTGAAGTTAATGGACAACATTTTAAACTTAGCTTTCACCAATCATGGTTAGGGTATCCCGATTTTCATATTAATAATCTCAGCTTCTGTTGGCAAGACCCGGCTATTGCCCTGCAACGGATAATTAATTACAAAAACAAAAAATATCGCTCATATCTCACAAAATGTAACACTTGTGACTTATTAATTGTCAATCCGTACTATAGCACAGGTAACTGTATGCTCTCAGATAAAGAAACTATTTTTAAATCCTATTTTCCCAATGTATTTTTGTTGAATTGGACAGGAATGGAGATTACCGCTACTAAGTTACATACTGTACAACCTTAGATATTCCACCACTTTTCCTGCGCTTTAAAATCCATGTGTCCCTCTGCTAAATTCATCAATTCTTTCAAACTCATATTTCGCGGGTTTCTGTACTCCAAAATATCCGCCACTATTTTGGGGGATAAATAGCACAAATTCAAATACCGGGCAAAAGTGCGCTTATTCATTCCACTTGCCTTTTCCCATTCGCGGGAAGTCATGCCGCTTTCTATCATCTTCTTACACTGCCACGCTCGCGCGAGCCCACGCACTAAACTTTCGTTTAATTGCCGCACCGTCAAAATATTATTGGCAGTGCCATTTTGTAGCCGCGTAGAGGATACATTATCTATATAAAAAGTGGCCCGCAAGGTGATTGTATTTTTCCCTATATCCGGCACAAGTAGATCATTTTGCCGCTGTTGCTGCATGGGATTCTTCCGGCAAACATCCCAAAACGCCTTCTTGTCCAATTCAAGTTGTAAATAGCAGTCTGTACCCGTTTTTATACAAACGGCTCGTTTTAGGCACGTTTTAGCCTCATTAACGCCAATCTGGCTGCTATCCGTCTGTAAATCTAAACTGCTCAAATCAGTTCGGCAAATTGTATCCAATACAAAACCGTCCAGTTGCACCACCGGAATATGAATCCCATTTCTAATAAAATAATATTGGAATTTCTGCCCCTTTTTAGTCGTACTGGTCAATTTATAAGGATTTCCTTTATCATCAAACAATTTATCCGCCAATAAAGCCTTTTGACGGATATATGAGCGATATTCCCGTAATCCGTTCTTAGAATTCCCTATTTTGGATTGCACCTGTTCAAAAATTTCACAAGGTACAAGAGCTGCTTGTTTGCCGACATAGACCTTATTAGCCGCCAAATGCGGCATTTTGCCTATATAGACCGGATTTCCAAGGATTCGTTGTATAGACCCGTACCGGAACAAATGCCCGCCACGTTTATCCCCAGACGCCGTTTGCCAACATTTACTGCGGTATCCTTGCTGATTCATCCAATCGGCTGTAGCTTGTATATTGCCCAATTCCAGATACTTGGTAAAAATCAGGTTTACAAGCTCGGCTTCTTGCGGATTAGGGATAAGTTGCTTGTCTTTAAGGTCATACCCCAGCGGCGGAGTTCCCCCCATCCATAGACCTTTGGCCTTACTGGCGGCGATTTTATCCCGTACACGCTCAGCTGATACTTCGCGCTCAAATTGGGCAAAAGATAACAGCATATTAAGTGTCAATTTGCCCATAGAGTTGCTTGTATCAAACGATTGGGTAATGGATACAAAATTACACCCGTATTTATCAAACTCTTGCATCATTTTGTGGAAGTCTATAATAGAGCGCGACAGGCGGTCCACTTTATAGACCACCACTACCTGTATTTTGCAGGCGCGGATATCGTCAAGGAGTGTTTTTAAGCCGGGGCGCTCCATGGTACCACCACTAATACCTCCGTCCGAATATGTTTTATAATACTCCCACCCATTAAACGCTTGGGACAGAATATAAGCCTTACACGCCTCCTCCTGATTTTGGAGCGAGTTAAACTCCATATCTAGACCGTGTTCAGTAGATTTACGGGTGTATATAGCACAATTAACTTTTGGCATTTTGCTTCCCCACGAGTCCAAAAAACTTGGGGCCACTAACGTGACCCCGAGTTATCTTCTGCGCTATGACGGTTAAATTAGGATATATTTCACTGTTCCACTCATATTCTTTCTCATTTTTCACTATTACTTGATAAATCTGCCCTTTGTATTTTTTGGTTAGGATAGTTCCTATCGCTAAATTATATTTACATCTATGGGCCCGTTGGATGTATTTTTCGGGGTTATCTGCGTACTTATCAAGACGAGTTATATACTTTTCTGCCAACTTACAACTATACAACTCGCATTGGATAGCATACCACAAAGGTCTATATTTACCCTTTCTTCCACGCAATGGATAGCGATAAAATATATCCCAATAAAATTGGAGTTTTTCGTCTGGCAAGCCTTTGAGTTCATCAAAATTTTTGGGTAAATAACACTTATTTCTCATTTAGCACCTTCCGAATGCGGTTTATCTTATGAACAGCATTTCCCTTACCATAATAGGCACGGTCCAGTTCGTCAAAGAACTTAATGGCAGTTTGTAAAAGTTCTATTTCAAACATTTTCTTGGGCCGCCCCAATGGATTACCTGACCGGCCCTTTACAAACCGGTGTTTAACGGGTGGTAATATACGCGGTGTCATTTGGATAACCCGAAGAACACATACCCGCTGATAGGCCGTTTGACGATTTCCATCGCCACACGGGATATGCTTTTATAGATTTTTCCTTGGTATTCAAAGCCGTTTTCAAGCACTTTTACTTCAATGCCTTGTCCATGGTAGGTTTTCTTGATAACAACGCCAACAGCAGGTAAGCGGCCATCCCGTTCTTTGGGTGTCGGTTCAGCTACATCTGCGACTTTTTGCTTGGCAACTTTTACAACTACTTGTTTAGATTTTTTCTTCATAAAAACTCCCGATAGTATATTGGTTTAGTGGGCTTTTTGCCCATTCCTATTACCGCTTACTATCGGGAGCAAAGTCAAGCAAATGAATGTTAGGACTATCTACCAGTTCGATTCCTGTTGGGCGCACTTTTAGAAAAAGAGCCTTTCTCAGACGAGAGAGGTTCTTTTTTTATGCTTTTCCGACGGGGTTTTGTGAGCAAAATGAGCAAAATTAGAACAAAAAGTATATATTGTTAGTGGACCCTTTTGGGACACTATAAAATCCCCATTTTCCCCGTACATTTCCACGGGTTGAAACGCACACTGACGGCCGCTTTCTGCGTGAGTGCCTGTTCATATTTGGCCCAACGCTCCGCCCCAAACAGGGCGGAAGTATAAGCTATAAATTCTTGCGGTAATGGTAGCATCACAAAAAGCCTTCCTTTATAAATACCGTCCCGTTAGGCTCTGCGGGCATTGTTTAATCACTTCCACAGGGCCGCACGCCACTACAGTTCCCCCCGCATTGCCGCCGGACGGCCCCATATCAATCAGATAATCCGCGTGGCGTAAAACGTCCAAATCGTGTTCAATCACTATCACCGTTGCGCCGTTTTGAATGAGCATTTGGAACACCCCCAATAGCGTGCGCACGTCTAACGGATGCAGGCCGATGGTAGGCTCGTCAAACACAAACACGGTGGAATGTTGCGGCTTGCCCATTTCACTAGCCAATTTTAAGCGCTGGGCCTCTCCGCCGGAAAGGCTGGGGGTTGCTTCGCCCAATGTTAAATATCCCAACCCTAAGTCTTGCAAGATTTGCAAGCGTTGGTGCACTAATTTCCAATCCGCGCACGCTTTCAACGCAGTGGAAACGTCCATAGCCATCAGCTCCGGCAGTGAAAAACTTTCCCCGCGTTGGTTGGTATATTTTACATCAAACGCTTCCCGTGCATAGCGCGCCCCGCGGCAAGTGGGGCAAGGCACGTCCACATCCGGCAAAAATTGCACATCCAAACTGATTTCTCCTGTTCCGTCACACTCCGCACAACGCAAACGGCCGGTATTGTAGGAAAAATCCCCCGCTTTATACCCTCGCTGTTTGGCATCCGGCAAGCGGGCAAACAGTTTGCGCAGTTCGTCATGCACATTGGCATACGTTGCCACGGTGGAACGCACATTAATCCCAATAGGGGTGGCATCAATCAGCTTTACCTGTTCAATACCTTGCGCTTGTACGGCGCGCACATGGGGAGGAAGCAGCGCATGGCGCACATGCGCCTCTAAAGCGGGCACTAAACTTTCCAACACCAGCGTGGTTTTGCCGGAGCCGGACACACCGCTTACCGCCGTAAGCCGCCCTTTGGGTATTTCTATTTCCAACGGTTTTACCGTATGAATGGGCCCCGTAGATAAACGGATTTTGCCTTGCGCAAACAACTGTTCCGCCGGCACTTTTTTCCATACATTTTCCGGCATTTTTCCGGTTAAAAACGGCCCGATTTTGGAATTTTTATTGCAACTGATATCCGCCAATGTGCCTTGGGCAATTACATAGCCGCCGTTGGCGCCGGCTTGGGGCCCCATTTCCACAAACCAATCGGCCGCGGATAAAATTTGGGTATCGTGGTCCACCAGCACGACGGAGTTGCCGTCCGCAATTAAATCCCGCATAACCCCTTTTAAGCCCACGATATTAGACGGGTGTAAGCCGATAGAGGGCTCATCTAGCACATATAAAACACCGGTGGTGCGGTTGCGCACCGCCCGCGCCAACTGCATACGCTGGCGTTCTCCGGTGGACAAGGTGGCGGAGGCGCGGTCTAGAGTCAAATACCCTAGGCCCAAATCCATCAGGCGGCGGGAGGCGGACAAAAAGGCCTCCGTAATGTTTTGCGCCATTTCGCGCATTTCAGCAGGCATAGTAGCGGGAACGGCCGCCACCCACGCGGTTAAATCCACCAATGTTTTTTGGCAAACGTCCGCCAAGTTTAGGCCGCCTACACGCGGGGCGCGAGCCGCAGCACTCAAGCGCGAACCGCCGCAATCCGGACAAGGCTCCTGTTTCAAAAACTTTTCCACCCGTTTCATGCCTTGCTCGTCCTTTACCTTTGCCAACGCATTTTTTACCGTATAAACGGCATTGTAAAAGGTAAAATCTAACTCGCCCGCTTGATTTGTTTTTTTGGCTTTATAAAAAATGCGCTTTTTTTCTGCCGGACCGTGATACACAATTTCTTTTTCCCGTGGGGATAAATCCTTAAACGGCACATCCGTCCGCACGCCCATGGCGCGGCAAACGTCCGTCATTAAAGACCACATTAGGCTGTTCCACGGAGCCACGGCGCCTTGGTCTATGGTTAAATTTTCATCCGGCACTAAGGTAGCCATATCTACATTCCATACCGTACCGGTACCGTCGCAAGTAGGGCAGGCGCCTTGGCTGTTAAAAGCCAGTTCTTCGGCACTGGGGGCATAAAACTCCACACCGCATGTTGGGCAGCGGAGCATTTTTCCGGCCGCAACCGCTAATGAAGGCGCCACATAATGCCCATTGGGGCAGCGGTGGCTGGCTAAGCGGGAAAACATCAACCGCAAACTGTTTAGCAGTTCCGTACCCGTGCCAAAAGTGCTGCGCAAGCCGGCCACGGCAGGGCGCTGGTGCAAGGCCAACGCGGCGGGCACATATAAAACTTCTTCCACTTGCGGGCGGGCGGCTTGGGTCATACGGCGGCGGGTATAGGTGGAAAGCGCCTCCAAATACCGTCGCGAGCCTTCCGCATACAACACGCCTAATGCCAAAGAAGATTTGCCGGAACCGGAAACACCGGCAATACCCACTATTTTATTTAAGGGGATATCTACATCTATATTTTTGAGATTATGCACCCGCGCACCGCGGATTTTGATTTTCTCAACCATAACAGGCTCCTATCGGACGGACCGCCGGAAAATTAAGGTTAGAGCATTTTGGGGTCCGCGGTTGCCTTTTTGGGGGCCGGTAACAGGGCAAACATCAGATAAGTTTTGAATAGTTCCAGCATAAAACAGGCCGACACAAGCACATATTTATTCCTGCACGGTTAAAACGTGGAAAGTATAATACATTCTACCCACAAACGCACTAAAAGAGAAAATGTATAATCCGCATTACTGCACAGGGGCAAAAACTCTTGCCAATATTTTCCACCGCCCATATTTTTTAGGGAATCATCGTTTAATGTGAACCCTTTAACAAGATATTCCCGTAACATTTAGGTAGCCCATATACGAAAAGTGTATCTTGCACAGTCCGCACTCTATAGCCTACGGCTGGAATTACATCTAAATTGTAATAAGTAACTTCGCGCTCGATTTGTCTATTCCCCTCTTTTTGAACTATTCGGAATTTCCGAACAGTTGCCGTTTCATGCAATTCTCCCTCTTCGAAGATATGCTTAATGCGCTCCCTAATATTAGCTTTACTTGACTGGAATAACTGCTTGGGTCAGCCATACAGTTTTATCGGCCAATGTAACTTCTATCTTCGGTTTGCTAAATGATAATGTCAGTATCTTGGGGCACAGTTAAATCTCAAAAAGTCCTTTTATTTATGTTACCATAATTTGGAATACAAGTGGCATAGACTAAAATATGGCAGGTTTGGGTATGATTTTCAATAAGAACTCTTTTTATATGCTAGTTTGGTGCACCTTTAAACCCCAACCTTTGAGAAGTAAAAAGGAATTAAAAATGTCCTAAAATGTACACCAAAAGGATGGTACACTATAACGGACTTCTGCTCGTCGGTAGTTTTATGCTTTTCCGACGGTGTTTCTGGAGCAAAATTAGAACAAAAAGTATATATTGTTAGTGGACCCTGTATGGTGTACAGTAAACGCTAAAATTCTTCTTTTTCTCGTCGACAAAAGTGTAAATATACACGATTTTTCTGCAAACTATATCCGCACAACCCAAATTCCCGAAATTTTTTACATACTATAATTATTAGTTCTCGTCGAAGAAGTATAAAAACTACTAAAAAATTCTCGAAAACTATGAATATACTGGGCACAGTTTGGACACTATATCCGCGTGATTTTTCCGGTTACTAGGAAACGATTTTTTGCGCTTTTATTATGCCCTGTGCGCTTTTTGGGCACAGTAAATAAACAAGATTAAGCAAATAAGCTGTACGGAGAATGGACAGAGTTTGGACACTAAAAAACCCCCCTACACTTAAGTAAGGGGCTAGGTATTATCTTTTGGAATGAATTAACTTGAACTTTATACATCTTTTCGGGCAGGCAGTTAAACACTGCATACAGTTAATGCAGTTGGGATGACGTACAAATGCTGTCTTAGAAACTTCAATATTCATGGGGCATATTTGGTCGCATTTGGAACAATGCACACAGGATTTTTCTTCTCTTGTGATTCCAATGGGGCGTAATACGCTCCATCCCCCTAACGAGGCCCCTTTCACACAAAAATAATTGCAGAAAGGGCGGTCCGTAAATAGCGTAGCCAATAAAAAAAGTGCCATCACGCTACCGCTCGCCCACTCCCAGGCACCGGCCACCACGCTATGCTCAAAAAAGAAGCGGCTGTTGAGGAAAAAAAGCACAATGTTTATCACGCTTAAGCCGTACAAAACGTAGCGCAGGAGTTGAACATATTGTTGTAACTTTTGCGGCAGTTTGTAGCGGGGAAAATGTAATTTTTGGGCTATCCAACCGAGCCAATCCTGCAAGGCTCCAAATGGGCATATCCATCCGCAGAAAAACACCCCCACAAACAAAATAGTTATCCAAATTTTCTGTCCGATGTTATCCGCAAACGGGAATATAGGCAAAAACAGGCCCGCCATAAAGCAGGCCTGTACAAGAAGACGTAAGGGTTGGATGAGTTTTTTCATCTAAAAACCTAGTTTTTTGAGCCAAGCATCCACTTTGAGTTTGGCACTTTCACGTTCGTTTTGGGCTTCGTGTCCGTAAAGTTCCTATTAGGCACCGAAGAATAAGGTAGAATTTATAAGCGAAATCCGAAGCTCTAAAACCCTTGTTCCTATTAGGCACCGAAGAATAAGGTAGAATTTACAAATTTGGCAAGTTTAACAATAAATGATTGTTCCTATTAGGCACCGAAGAATAAGGTAGAATTTACAAATTTGGCAAGTTTAACAATAAATGATTGTTCCTATTAGGCACCGAAGAATAAGGTAGAATTTAATCTGTCGCGCTCCGCTTGACTTGCACGCTGTTCCTATTAGGCACCGAAGAATAAGGTAGAATTTAGGTGGACGAGTTCAGCGACCCCAAGACCGTGTTCCTATTAGGCACCGAAGAATAAGGTAGAATTTACAGAATTTGAAACAATGATAACTCTTCAGGTTCCTATTAGG
>CALUYH010000012.1 GCA_944324965.1 Candidatus Avelusimicrobium gallinaceum | reverse complement strand
GCGGAGCTGAAGATACAAGTTCGATTCCTGTTGGGCGCACCATTAAAAACCACGCGAAAGCGTGGTTTTTTGTTGGGTAAAACGGTAGAAGTGTTGGAAAAATAGCCGCAAGGTCCGGCCGACGGGCTTACCAATCGGCTTCTTTGCCCAGCGCCCCGCGCGGCACCTGCGGGCCGAACGTAAAGGAGCGCGGCTGTTCGTGCACGGTCAAATGTTGGTGCGCATAGGCCCGAAGCTGGGGCAATGCGTCGGCAGGCGTATAGCCGTCCTGCAGCACCACAAACGCTTTTAAGCGGGTGCCTTCTTCCGGGCGCATTAAGCGCACGCGGCACGTTTTGACGGCCGGATGTTGGGATAAAATTTTTTCCACGTGTTTGGGGTACACGTTAATCCCGGCCACCTGAACGCACGCGTCCCGCCGTTTAAGCGGCACCAAAAAGCGTCCGTCTAAAATATTGGTTTCGTCGGGCAAGTCCACCCAGGCGGTTTGGCAGCGGCGTTTAATTTTTTTGGCGGAGGGATTAATTTCCCAGCACGAAAACAATTCAAACGGTTCCCGCGCGTGGTGCCGCCGGCCGATGGCGCCGGTTTCGCTCGCACCGTAAATTTCCGTAAAGTACGCCGCGCCGGCCGCTTCCAACCCGTCAATAATTTCATCTTTGCACGGCGCGGTGGAGCACAGCAGTTCTATCCCCTTCGGAAACCGATTGCCAAGCCGCAGCCACTGGTCCCAAAACAGCGGGAACCCCACCAGCAAATCTCCGGGCTGCAGAATTTCATTCCACGGTTGGGTGGGCAGTGCGGGCAACGTATGCACCGGCACCTGCAACGTGTGCGGCAGTACGACGGTGAACGTGAACCCGTATAAATGGTGGCTGGGCACCAGCGACACAATCCGGCGGATACGCGAAAACTCGCCGGCCACGGCGCGGCTTTCTTCCGCAATCATTGCCAGCGTGTGGACGCATTTTTTCGGCACGCCCGTACTGCCGGAGGTGGAAAACACCACCTGCTTGCGGTCGTTAAACGACGCAAAAGCCGCGTCGGCCAGTTCATCAAACGAGTGGAAATCTGGTGTGGAACAAGCAAAAAAATCGGCCGCCTGGCGGATGATTTTGGCCAACAGTTCCGGCGGCAGCTGCTGCCAGGCGCGGGTTTCGTCCTGCGTGTCAAACACGCCCAGTGTGTCCAAATTGTAGCGGGCAGATTCGGTGCGGAAAATATCTCCGATAATGCGCCGCACGTCAGCTTTAGTTAACATAGGGCGTTCCTTCCAGTTGCATAAAGGCGTCGGCAAAAGCGTCCGTAAACGCAAAAGGCTGTTTCGTTTTCAAGCACGCTACCAGCCGTTGAGCGCCCGACAAATTGGTTTGCTGCGGGGAAAGCGCAGCCGGTTTTTCCGTGCGGGCAAACGCAAAACGACGCAGGCAAAAAAGCGTATGTTCCGTCGGCCGTTGCGACAACACAAACGCCGCCGCCCGGCGGACAAACGGTCCTTGCGGCGCACGCAAAACGGGCTTAAACTGCTCGGCTTGAGCGGGGGATTGGTCCGCCGCCACGGGGTTTAAATCTTCGGCCACGGCCACCAACGCCTGCTCGCACATCCCGCGGCGCAAGAATTGGGCAGCGCTC
Source organism: Candidatus Avelusimicrobium gallinaceum (assembly GCA_944324965.1). Lineage (GTDB taxonomy): Bacteria > Elusimicrobiota > Elusimicrobia > Elusimicrobiales > Elusimicrobiaceae > Avelusimicrobium > Avelusimicrobium gallinaceum. The sequence continues at coordinate 36,719 of CALUYH010000012.1, read as the reverse complement.
AACCACGCGGCCGCAAACGAAAAATCAAACTGTCCGCTGGTTACGCACGGGCCGGACAGGTGCAAAAACATGGAAAGCATCAGCCCCGTGGAATTGTGCACAGAAGACGCAAACGCCGTCGGGGAAGACAGTTCGTCACCGTCCTCAATAATCGTATCCATAAATTTGCATGTGCTCTCTAAAGACCCTGCATCCGCCGCTACGCTCAGCCCCCACGTTTTGGGGGTCTGAATATCCGCCCCCGCCTGGGTGCAGGCATGGCAAGCGCAATAAAGCACGTTTTTGCCCAGTTTTTCTATGCGGCGCAGCCGCTGGGGCGGAATAAACGCCGCCAATTCTTCGGGCGATACGTCGCCCTCCAACCCGTAAAATCCGTTGAGGTACATTTCATTCATAATCTGCCGCTCCCAACACAACTGCTGCATTGCAGCCGCCAAACGCCAGCGAATCCGAAATCGCCGCCCGCCGCGTAAGGTCCATCGGCCGGCAAGTGGGCGCAAAACCCAGCGTTTCGTCTTCCTGTTCAAAGCCGATCGTCGGCGGAACAATCCGCCGGTTCAACGCACAAAGGGTCAGCACGGCCTCTATCGCGCCGGCCGCACCCAACGTGTGGCCCGTAACGCCCTTGGACCCCCACACCGGCACCCCGGGCAACAGGTGCGTAAAAGCCACGGCCTCGGCGGCGTCGTTGGCTTGGCTGGCGGTACCGTGGGCGTTTACAAACGCCAAATCCTGCGCCTGTAAACCGGCTTCCTGCAAGGCAAACGCAATGGCTTTCTGCAAGCCTTTGGCCTGCGGGTCGGGCGCGGTGGGGTGGTAGCCGTCGCACGCGTTACCATAGCCCAGCACGTAGCCGCACGGCGTAAGGCGAAATTCGCGGGAGAGTGCGTCGCTTACCAGCAGCAGGGCGGCGGCGCCTTCGCCGATGTTAATGCCGTTGCGGTTTTTGGAAAAGGGGCGGCATTTATCCTTGGAAGCAATCAGCAGGCGGATAAAGCCGTCGTAAGGAATTAAATTGATTTCGTCCGTCCCCCCGCACAGCACGGCGTCGCACAAGCCGGAATCAATCCAGCTTTTGCCCAGGCCGACGGCGTCCGTCCCGCTTGCGCAGGCCGTAACGATGGTTTGAAAGGGACCCGAAAAATGGAAATACCGGCTGACGGACTGCGCGGTGGAAGACGCAAAATAATGCGCCAGTTCCTGCGAGTCTTGGGCGGTATAGGTATGGTTGCGCCAATGTTTGTATACGTCAAAACAGTGGAAGGACGCATCTACCGACGTGCCGACAATCACGCCCACCCGTTTGCCCGCCAGGGCGGCGGGGTCCAGACCGGCTTGGCTAAACGCTTCGTGCGCGGCCGCCAGGAAAAACGCCAGGCTGACGCTCTGTTGCTGCGGGTGCGGCGGAACCGGCGCCATAAAAACCGGGTACGACGATGCATACGTGCTGTCTACGCGTCCGGCGGGCAGCCCAAACTGCGCACGCCCGGCCAAAGCGCCTTCCAAACAATCCGGCGCCGTTTGCCCACACGCACACCAACAGCCCATACCGGCTACCGTAACTTTGGGGGCGGGCATTACTTTTTCCTGTTCTTTTCAATATATTGGGCCAGGGTGCCTAAATTTTTGAAAATTTCCCGCCCTTCCTGCATATTTTGGATGGTAATGCCGTATTTTTTTTGCAGCAGCATAATCAGCTCTACGGCGTCCAAGCTGTCCAGCCCCAGGCCCGTTTCGCCAAAGATGGCGTCTTCCGGCCCGAATTTGGACAAGTCCATCCCGCCCAGGTCAATGTTGGCGGCAATCAGTTGTTTGATTTCGTTGATGATGTCTTGCATGAGACACTCTCCCACATATTAAAATAATTAAAAAGCTGATACGGATATTGTATACAAAATTCTTCCAAAGCGTCCATAAATTGCTGGGCGTAAGGAATGTAGTTTTCCTTCTGCGGGCCCAGGTCGGGCACTTCTATCACGCGCGGCCCGCACACGCCCAACCGGCCTTTGCCCTTCCACGGGATAAAAAACACCGCCACGGGCGCCCCCGTTACGGCCGCCACACGGTAAAAACTGTACGGCACGCGCACCGGCTTCCCTAAAAAAGACACTTCCACACTGTTTTCTTCGTTGCCAAACACGCGGTCCGCCATGGCGCACACGGCGTGCCCCGCCTGCAAGGCTGGCAGCATTTCCAGCATACCGCCTGCCGGGCCCAGGGGGTTAATCACGTGGAACGGTGCCGCCCCGTGGCGGTGGGCCGAAACGCTTTTGTCGTTATCCTGCGGGTTGTGGTAGTACAGCACGTGCAGCGGCGTGTGCAAAAAGCCCATCAAGTTCACCGCCATTTGCCAGCAGCCGGCGTGCGCCGTCAAAAGTAAAACGCCTTTGCCTTTTTTAAGCAGTTCCTCGCACACCCGGTATTGCTGCTGCGTAGCTTGGGTGTGCTCCGTGCCCAAAATGCCCAGGGCGGCACGATCAATTAAGGTGCGGCCGAACGTCAAATTCAACAGATAGGTGTGTTTGAAAAATTGCCATTTGTTTTGGGGCTTAAACCGCCGCACAATATACGCGCGGGAACGCGCCGCCACCCGCGGCCACAACGTATACACCAATACAACAATGTACAAAAATCCGTACGCCAGCGTCCGCCCGCCCCATTTAATGAGCGCGTACATAAACCGGTGCTGAAATTTGGAGGCCAAACTGCGCCCCGTTTCTTTAGCTGCGTCCACACACACTCCTATGCAACATAAGTCCAATCACCCACACCACGCCAAACGTGCACGCCGCCAGCACCGGCGCCACCACAAGCGAGCCCAACACCCATTCCACCACCCGCTGCAAAAATTGCCGGCCCAGCGTCGTTAAATTAAATTCCGTCAGCCACTGCCCGTGGCGCATAAAAAACCCTACTTCAATGCACAAGGCCGGCACAAACGGCCCGATGCAAAATTTTTCAAACCCGATGCTTAAAATCTTGTTCAAATTCCACCAGCCCGACCCCCAAAACAAAAACACTTGCCGAATGCCCGGCAGCGCAATACTTCCGCAAAAAATCCCCCACGCGGCCGAAAACGCATTGCGCGTGACGTTGCCCGGCTGTTTTAAGTTCTGCACCAGCATTTGCCAAAAGCTCAGCTTTACGGCCGGGGCGGACGTTTGCTCCACCCGGTACTGCCGGTGCGGGATAGGCAACAGGGCGCGGAACGTTAAATACGTGTTCAGTACCGTCAGGCGCAGGTTATCGCGCCAGACGCTGAAGTGCGACACACGGTCCTTGGGGTACGCGACGGACACGTCCGTTTCCACCACGCCAAAGCCCGCCCAGCATGCGCGTGCCACCACTTCCACTTCAAAGGTATAGCGCCGCGTCCAGAACGATAAATCCTGCAAAATTTCCACCGGGTAGCACCGAAACCCGCTTTGAATATCGCTGATGGCCTGGCCCGTTTGCAGGTGAATCCAAAACCCGCCGAACTTGCGCCCGAAGCGGGAGGCAAACGGCACCTCCTTGCTAAAACGGCGCTTGCCGATAATCAGCGCGTGCGGTGCGCGGCGGCTGGCCTGCAGCAAACGGCCGATGTCCTGCGGATTGTGCTGGCCGTCCGCGTCCACGGTGATGAGGTGCGTATATCCTTCTTGCGCGGCCCAGCGGGCGGCGTCCAAAATCACGGCACCTTTGCCGCGGTTTTTCTCAAACCGTTTCAAAAATACGGGCAGCCCTTCCAATTGTTTTTCGGGGGAGGGTGTACTGCCGTCGTCAAACACGGCCACCGGCAGTCCTTGGGCCAAACATCCCTGCGCCACCGCGCGCAGCGTGCGGTGGTGGTTGTAATGCGGGATGACGATGACGTACTTCATTTGATTTTTACAGTGCCCTCTTTCCACGCGCGGAAGAACGGCCGGGTAAATTCCGGCCACTCCAGCAAAAGCCGCTGTTCTTTGTCTATCAGCAGCTGCACGCTGTACGCGCGCGTCATCACGCGGCCGGACTCGTCCAAAATCGTAAAGTCGCAGTTCAGCCGCGCCGCTTCCGAATAAAACAGCCGCGCCTTGATTTCGTACGTTTTGCCGTAGTACAGCGGAGAGAGATAATCCACATGCAGCTGGCGGACGGGAATGGCTACGCCGTGGTCGTAAAAATCCTGGTAGCCGATGCCCAAACTGTTGCCCAGGGCCACGCGGGCGTCTTCTATAAACGAAGCATAATGCCCGTGCCACATAATGCCCATCGGGTCAATTTCGTTAAACCGCACCGTGCGGAAAACGGATTTTTCCAGCGGGGCCGGCAGGGCGGGAGATTGTTCAAAATAGTTGGTTTTGGTCATAACGTTTCCTTAAAGGTTACAAAAAAGCTGATCTGGCTGCACTTGCCGCCGTCGGCGGCCGAAATAAGCTCGGCCGAAAACCGGCCCGCGCCCTGGTCCGTCAGCCGCACGTGCGCGCACGTCCCCGGCAAAATGGGTTTTACAAATTTGGCGCGTACGATTTTTTGCACGTCTACCGGGCGGCCCAACCGGCGCGAAAGCGCGTCCACACTCAAACTGATTTGGCACACCGCCGGCAAAATCGGCTGCCCGGGAAAGTGCCCGTTAAACGCCGGGAAATCCGCCCCGAGGCGGTACACATAGGCGCCGTCCTGCTCCCCCTGGAAGCTGGCGGCCACGGCTTCTTCTACCGACATACATCCCCCTGCACCGTCTGCACCTCAAAGGTGCCCCGGCTTTTGGCGCTTTGATACGTAAATTCCGTTTCCGGGCACGGTGTAAAAAATTTTGCGCGGGCCAGGCGGGCCACTTCTTTTAAAAACCGTTTGGGCAGCTGCGGCTGGCGCGCGTGCATAAAAATATCCTGCGAAGTGACGGTCAAATCGGCCAGCGGCGTGCCCATTTCCGTCAGCAGCACCATCCGCACGGACGACCCGTCGTAATACGACAGCGCGTTAAAGTACAGTTCGTACGGCTGGTACACGGCCGAAACCCGCACCGCCCGCGCCACGTCCACCGGCGTTTGCGGCGCCGGCCGATACGTAAGGCCGCTGGCGCAGCCCGCCAGCCACAAAAGGCTTATCAAACACGCAATTCTCATTTTTCCCCTCGGCAAAAAGCCGGCAAAATATACAAGGCGCTCACCATCGCCCCGCCAATGCCCAACAGCGAAGACAGCCCGATTAAAAACAGCACCCGGTGCTGCGCCAGCGCCAGCACGCCAAACCCCGCCAGCGTGGAAAGCGCCGCCGCCGCCAGGGCGCGGCTGTCGTACACGGGGCGGGCGGCCCCCGGCTGATATTTCATCACCTGGAAAATACCGTAATCCAAGGTAAGCCCGATTAAAAGCGGCAGAAACACCAGCACCAATAAATTAACTTGCACGCCAAACAGCCAAAAACACCCGAACACACAGCACCCCGCCCCCACCACCGGGATAAACGCCAGGAGCGCTTTTTTGACGCTTCTGAACAGTACCCCCACCGCCAGCAGGTTAAACGCCAACGCCAGGCAGACAATTTTGAGCGCCTCATATTTTACCGCGGCAAACAAATCCGTCTGCAGCTGCGCGGCCGACAAAAACACTGCGCCGTTTTCTTCCGCCGCCTGGCGGTAGGCCGGCTGATTGGGCACAATGTGTATGGCCGCGGTGCGACCGTCCGGCAGTTGGGCAAGCGGGTTGTAAAAAGCCGTAAAGTCCACATCGTCCGCCGGGGAAACGGTGTTTTTTAAACTGTCAAAAAAAGGTTCAAACGCTTCGGGCTTAAACTTCCATTTGGCTCCTGCTTGCGCTACCGTGTGGCGCAAGTTTTTCACGCGGTCTTCCGACCAAAACGCCCGCCAGCGTGCCAGGTTTTCCTGCCGGGCAGCGTCCGACGGCACCAGCTGCACCGCGGCCAACGGTGCGGGCAAACGGCGCGAAAGCCGTTCGGAACGTTCCAGCGCTTCCTCGGGCGTGTTGCCCAGCACAAACAGCAGAGCATTGGTTTGCTGTTCGCGCCCGAACACGCGGTCAAATGCGGCGCGGTCCCGCCGGAAAAGTGCCGTTTGGGTGTTTAAATCTTCCAGCTGTGCACTGTAATGGCACAACGCTACCCCCACGCCGCCCCACAGCAACAGCACGCCAAACGCCACCGCCGCCGCCCGTTGCGAAAGCGGCCGCAGCGCGCGTTCCGCCGCCGTACCCGGCAGCACGGGCAGGTTCGTCCAATAATGCGGAAAAATATACAGGGCCAGCCCCAACGCCAGCGTCAGCCCGACGGCCGAGAACACCGCAATCTGCCGGAATAACTCCACCGACGAACACGCCAACGCCGCAAAGCACAGCAGGGACGTAATGTAGTTATACACCAAATGCCGCCGCATATGGGCAACGGTTTCCTGCGCCCCCAGCGGGCTGTGGCTCAGCGCAAAAAAGATATAGACCGAATAATCCACCGACAGCCCCGCCACCACACTGCCAAACCCCAGCGTAATGCCGGATAATCCGCCAAACACCGCATACGTAGCCAGCGCGGCGGGCGGCAAAATAAACACCGGCAGCAGGTAAATCAGCAACGCCGACCGATGCCGCAAAAACAGCCAAAACACCGCCGCCAGCGCCGCAAACGCCAACACCGTAATTTTGATTAAATCCCGGCGAATGACGGATACGTTTTCCTGCGTGTAACGCAAGGCGCCCAAGTAGAACGCCCGCACCCCTTGCGGCAGGTCCTGCGCCAGGCGGGCAAACTGCGCGGCAAATTGCTCCACCCGGCTAAACTGCGCGGACCCGGTCGGCAGGTCGTACATTGCCACCCACACGCGTTCGTCCGGCGACGCGAAAAACCCGTCCTGATACGGCTTGTCCGTCAGCGTGGAGAACGCTTGCAGTTTTTGCGTCATTAAATCGGTCAGCCCCAGCGGGTCCGCCCACAACAGCCCGCCCAGCAAAAACGATTGCAGGGAAAACAACTGCTCGTAATTGTGAGCCATTTTTTCGTCCACCGCCTGCGGGGTGAGGCGCGGTTCGGTTTGGCGTTCGTCCTGCGGCGAAAAACGCGGCGCCAACGCCCGATACAAACGAAGCGGGAAATCGGCCGACAGGGCCGGCGGCGGCGTGATGAGCCCGGCCCGGGCCAACTGCCCGCGCAAGGTTTGCGCGGCTTCCTGCGCGGCGGCAGGGTCGTCGCTTTCGGTGGCTACGATTAATTTTTTTTGCAGCGGGGAGTGTTCAAACAGTTCCACCTGCCCCCGCACGGAAGCGGGCAATAAAGCGTGGATGGTTTCATCCGGCCGCAACTGAAACAACCCGTACAGACACGCGGCCAACAGCGCCAGCAGAAGGCCCGCCGTTACGTGTTTGTAACGCGCGAAGAACGCCCACGCGTTCATTCAAACGCTCCCGCCGGCAAGGGTTGGTTGATGTGCGTATCGGAAAAGCGGAGGACGGTTTTATCCCCGTTTGCTTCCGTCATTTCTATGCGGGACACGGCCTGCGGATTGTCCGGCGCGAACCATACGGAAATGGCCGCCACCGGTGAATTTTTGGCCGCCAGCGGCGTGAGTTTCATTCCGCCGTCAAAGGGTTCCAGGCGGTACGTTTTGGAAAGGGTTTGTACGTCAAACGCCAGCCACACAAACATTTGCTGCGCCACCTGTGTGGCCAGTTTGTTTTTAAGCGGCTGTTTTTGGCCTTTGTCCAGGCGGAAGGATTGGCCGTCGGTAATCAAAAACCCGTTTTGAAAAGGCGTTTGATATTCCCAGCGCAGCTGCGCCGGCGTGCGCGTAAACACAAACGAGCCCGTGCTGACCAGCGGTTCGGTGAGCATAGCCATTTGTTTTTCCTGCACGAAGCGGCTGCGGATGGTTTGCACCGCGTTAAAACGCGCGGCCAGGGCAGCCAACGGCGTTTGGGCGCCCGGCTGCGAAACTTCCGCCGGTTGGGGCGGAGGCACTTCGCCCGCCCACACGGCGGACACACTCCACCCCAACACAGCCAAGATATAAAACAGTTTCATAAGGGTTTGTTTTCCCATAAATAAATATAGACCACCGCCGTGGCCAGGCAGGTTTCCCCCCGCCGTACGGTGCCCGCGGCAATGCGCATATTGTCAAAATCTTCCTGAATGGTAACCTGCGTGTGCAGTTCGTCGCCCCGGCGGGCCAAGGCGTGCACGTCCAAATTGCGTATGCTGGCCAGGTAGCCTCCGCCGTTAGTGGATAAGCCGGCCCGCTGGCGGCGCAAAGCCTCGCCAATGGCGTAGCCCTGGGCGATCATCTCGCAAAACGCTTCCGGCGCCAGCGTGCCGTCCGCCCGCAAAAACAAATGGTCCGGGCCGATGACGCTGCGCACCTCGCAGGCAGTGTCCTGCACGGACAACACGCCGTCAATCAGCCGCATGGGCGGGCGATGGGGCAGCAGGTCCAGCACCTGCAGGGCAAACGGTTCCGTCATAACTGGGGCACGCGCGCCTGGCGCATAATGGCGGCGTCCAAATTGCGGATCCACTGGTTATACTTGGGGTGAATCGTATTCTTTTTTTCCTTATATTTCATATTTTTGCTGGAAACATAGGTGATGGAATACGAACTGTCCGTATAGGCAATATCCACGCTTACTTCGTGGCTGCGGATGAACAAATCCGCCCGGATAAGCCCCGGCCGCACGATTTGCATATCCCAGTGTTTTAACGCCCCGGCCGACAAAATAGCGTCCTGCAGGGTGGTGTGTTCGGCCACGACCACCGTTTTATCCGTAATGTTGTGCACGGGCGCCAACGAACGGCACCCGGCCGCGCATACGAGCGCGCAAAGCAAAATACCGGCTAACTTTTTCATAAGGTTTCTCCTTGCAAAAATTGCATAATGACACTTTTGGTGCGGCGGGCCATTTCCAAGTGGACGAGCGGGCCGGAAAATTCGTCCGGGCGGATAGGGGGCAGCGATTTAAGCACAATGTCGGACGGGTGGAGCCACACAGACCCCGGCGCCAGCATTTGCCCCGTGCCGCCAATGGCCACCGGGATGACCGGCATGTTCAGTTTTTCGGCCAAATAGAAAGCCCCGCTTTTAAACCGCCCCTGCGGGTTGCGGCGCGAGCCTTGCGGGAACACCACAATGTCGCACCCGGCTTCCGCCGCACGGCGGCAGCGGGTCAGCATTTCATCGGGCGGTGTGGTTTCGGCGTCTATATAGCCGGCGCGCTTCATGACAAAGCGGAAAAACGGCAGCCGGAACACCCAGCCTTTGGTAATGTACATCACATTGTTAAACCCCAGCGCCGCCACGCAATACAAATCCAGCGACGAGGCGTGATTGGCCGCCACCACCGCCGGGCCCTGCGGCCGCGGGGCCGGTTCCACGCGCCAGCTTTTGGCGCACAGGCGCATAAAAAACAAAATTCCGCGCGACTGCCAATACACCAATTTGCGCACTTGCGCGCCGGTTTTTATCCACGGGCGGGCCGCCACGGCGGAAATCATCAGCCAGACAATCGCCCCCGTGCCGTACACCAGCGTATTGAAAACCGTGCGCAGCCAATACATAATCAGGCTTTGTGCTCCTGGGCTAAATGTTCAATAAAGTTGTACAAATCGTTCAGCGTCACCATACTGCGCATATCGTACCCTTGCCGCAGCACGACGCCGAATTGCTGCTCCAGCACGACAATCATATCTACCGCGTCCAAGCTGTCCAGCCCCAAATCGTCTTTCAAACGCGCCGTGGGAACGAGTTGCGCGTCCGTCAGTTCAAATTCTTTCTTTAAGGCTTCGTTGGTTTTTTGGATAATTTCTTCTTTTGTAATCACGGGACTCTCCTTAACAATAGCGAACAATTGTTGCCGCCGATGGCAAAACTGTTTTTTAAAATAATGTCTGCTTTCCCCGCCGTGCCGGACGTAATATAATCCAGCGCGCCGCAGCGTTCGTCGGGTTCGTGCAGGTTTTGCGTGGGAAGCAAAAACTGCTTTTGCAGCATTTGCACGCAGGCAATTGTTTCCAGCGCGCCGCTGGCCCCCATACTGTGGCCCAGGGCGCCCTTTAAACTGTTGGTGCGGATGTGCGGGCCGAACACCTGATAAGCGGCCCGGCTTTCGGCAATATCCCCAATCAGCGTGCCGGTGGCGTGTGCGTTTAATACGTCCACCTGCCGGGGTTGCAAGTGGGCGTCGTCCAGCGCGGCCTGCATACACGCTTGCAGCGTGGCGGCCGACGGATAGGCAATGTTTTCCGTATCCGTGTTGGACGCAAAACCGATAATCTCCCCCAAAATAACGGCCCCGCGGGCGCGGGCGTCTTCTTCCCGCTCCAAAAAGAGCAGGCCGCACCCTTCCGAAGCGACCAAGCCCGTTCGGTCTTTGTCAAACGGACGGCACGCTTGCGAAGGGGCGTCGTTAAAATTGTAGCTGGTGGCTTGCATGACGTCAAAACACGCGCTGAACATCGGATGGTATTCTTCCGTCCCGCCGCACAGCGCCTGCTTGAGCCAGCCGCTTTTGACGGCCATATACCCAAGCCCCAGGTTCATCAGCCCCGTGGCGCACGCGCCCGCCGCCCCCACGCTGGGGCCGTTGATTTTAAGCGCTTGGGCCACCGTGGCCAGCGGGGAATGGTTCATAATCTGCAAGAAATCGGACGTTTTAATCAGTTCCAGGTGGTTGGCTTGGCATTGGGCGGTGATTTTAAGCCAGACGGAAATGCTGTTTAGGGTAGACCCCATAAAAAAGCCCAACCCGTCGGGCGGAGTCGTATACCCGGCCTGGCGCAGGGCTTCCTGCGCGGCGGCGTAGGCGTAAAAAGCCATACGGCTCATGGAGCGGCGGGCTTGGCGCGGAATGTAGGAAAAGTCCATTTCCGGCACGGTGGCCGCCACTTTGGTTTTTACCATCGGCAGGGCTTCCAGTTCAGGCACGGTGTGCATACAGCCGGTTCCTGCGGCCAGCCCGTTCCATAGGGCTTCCACGCCCGCCCCGAAAGGGGAAACGGCCCCCATCCCGGTTATCACAACTTTCCCAGAAGTATCACGCATACACAAATCCAAAAGAGATTACAACTTAAGCAATGGGCGGCTTACATACAAACGCCGCCGTTAACGGAAAACGCCTGCCCCGTAATGTACGACGCTTTGGGCGAGCACAAAAAGCTGACCATATCGGCCACTTCCTGCGGGGTGCCCAAGCGGCGCAGCGGGATAAGGGGCAAAATTTTATCCATCGGCAAACCGTCCAGCATATCGGTTTCAATAAACCCCGGCGAAACGGCATTGACCAAAATGTTGCGCTTGGCCACTTCCAGCGCCAAGCTGCGTGTGGCGCCCACCAAGCCCGCCTTGGCGGCCGAGTAGTTGGTTTGGCCTGGCACCGGGGCATGCGCCGCGGCCGAGGCAATGTTGACAATGCGCCCCTGCCGCTGGTGAATCATCGCGCCTAGCACGGCTTTGGTCACGTTAAAAAATCCGCCCAGCACCGTTTGCAGCACCTGGTTCCATTCGGCGCCGTTCATCCACACCAGCAGGTTATCGCGGCGGATACCGGCATTGTTGATAAGTGCATACGGGGCCTGCTGCTGCAAAAGCGGCTGCAACGCATTGTTCACGGCGGTTTCGTCCGCCACGTCAAACGGCAGCAGGGTGCATTTTGCGCCGAGGGCCTCTATGGCCGCGCGGGCTTCCTGCGCCCGGGTGTGGTTGGAATGATAGTTCAGCCAAATATCAAAACCGTCTTGCGCCAGCTGTTTGGCAATCGCTAAACCGATGCCGCGGCTGCCGCCGGTTACTAAAGCAATTTTGCGGGGGACGGAAGGATTCATTGTAAACCAGCTCCAAATAACATAAAATCAAGCATACCATATGATAACTAAAAACAACCCAAAACACAATACAGTTTACCGTCGCAAACGCACGGATAAACGCACCATGGCGGACGTAGCGTTTGACGCGCAAAAAATCGTTTTCGCGCCAATCAGTTTTCAGGCCGCCCGCGCCCTGCGCGACCTGGGGATATTGGAAGCCCTCAACAATGCCCCCGCCGACGCCGACACCCTGGCGAAGAAAACGCACCTCTCGCGCTATGCCGTGCAGGTGCTGCTGGACATCGGCACGGACCTGGGGCTCGTTTCCCGCCAAGACCACCTTTACAACATCACCCCTGCCGGGTGGTTCATCCTGTACGACCCGATGACCCGCGTGAATATGGATTTTGTAAACGACGTGTGTTACCAGGGAATGTTTGATTTGCAAAACTCGTTAAAAAAGGGAAAACCGACCGGTTTAAAGGTGTTCGGCCGCTGGAAAACCATTTACGAGGGACTTTCCCGCCTGCCGGCCCCCAACCGCAAGAGCTGGTTTGCGTTTGACCATTTTTATTCGGACATCGCCTTCCCGGAAATTTTACCTATCGTGTTTGCTTCGTCCCCCAAGATGATTTTTGACATCGGCGGCAACACCGGCAAATGGGCGAATAAATGCCTGTCCTACGACAAAAACGTACGCGTAACGCTGGTGGATTTGCCCGGCCAGCTGGCCGTAGCCAAAAAGAACCTTAAAAAATACGGCAAGCGCGCCGCGTTTGCGGCGGCCAACCTGCTGGACAAAAAATCCGTCATTCCGCAGGGGGCGGATGCGTTTTTGATGAGCCAGTTTTTGGATTGTTTTTCCCCGCAGGAAATCGTGGCTATTTTAAAGAAAGTCAAAAAGGCCGCTTCCCCCCACAGCGAAATCTACATCTTGGAACCGCTGCGCGACCGCCAGCAATACGACGCCGCCGTGTTCTGTTTGAACCACATTTCGCTGTATTTTACCAACCTGGCCAACGGCAACAGCAAAATGTACAGCCTGGCCGAAATGCAGGAATGTATCCAAAAAGCCGGGCTGAAAATAGACAAAATTTTTGACCAAATGGGTCGTTTTGCCTATACGCTGATCCGCTGCAAAATCTGAAACCAAAAGGGCCGCCCGACCGGCGGCCCTTCCTGTAAATCCTCTTTTCCGTGTGCTACGCTTTGTCAGGAACGGCTTTTTCCTGCGGATAGGCGCGGCGGTATTCCAAGGCAAACAATAGGAATTTACCCGGGTATTTGAACCCGTCCGGAGCCAGTTCCCAAAAGATACGATTTTGCGGCGTAATCTTTTTGCTCACCCAGCGGTGCCACCGGGCGGAATCCGGCCGCACGGTCGTGGCGTTCCCTCCCGCCTGGCGCCATTTGGTATAGCCGTCCACCCACTGTTTAAAAAAGTAATAGCACCAAAATTTGCGGTGTCCCGTGGAATGCACGATAAAGGCTTTTTTTAATTCTTTCTTGCCGGACGAAGCGGGCAAGTTATACAGCGGAGAACAAATTTCCACCGGCAGGGAAAATTCCTGCAGCATTAAATTAATCAGGCCCTGGTCCCCCAAATACACGCAATCGGCGTATTGCTTGAGCATGCGGTACAGCCACTGCCGGATTTGGCCCCCGGATACGGCAAAAGCCTCCCGATTGAGCACGATAAACCCTGCGTTGTAGCAAGGGACACTCATATCATAGCCGGGGATAGGGCGCAGAAAATTATTTTGCACCGTCGGGCAATCGTCCACGGTCAAGGCAATCGGACCGTGAAACTCGGACAGCACCGGGAACAGTTCTTTCTGCACCAGAATATCCGAATCCAGGCAAATCACGCGTTCGTACTTTTCCAAGAGCGAAAACGCTTCAAAACGGGAATACAGTGCAGGCGTAAAGCGGCGAATAAACGGCGTGCGTTCAATATCGGCAGGCAGGTCGTAGTCTATAATGTGGAAATTGCCTAACGAGCGGAAAATTTGTTTGAGCGGTTCGTCCCACGCGTAGGCATAAATGTAAATATCGGCGGCAGCTGCCAGGCGGGGAGAATTTTTCAAAAAACTCCACAAACTTACATACAAGGCAAATGCATAAAACCGGCTGGAAGCACACATCACCGCGATAGGTTTCATTTAGTTTTCCTCCACCACTTTCTGCAGGCCTTCTTGCAGCGAATAGGCCGGCACAAAGCCCACTTCACGGGTCAGGCGGGTATTGTCTCCCACAATAGTAAGCGGCTGGGAAGTGGGTTCCTGTTTAAGCACCAACAAATCCGTCCGGTTCAGCAAGGTGCCCAACGTCGTGGCGTATTCCGCCAGCGACACCGCTTTCCCCGTGCAAATGTTTACGGCGCCTTCCACCGGGCTGTCCAATAATTTTACGAAAGCGCCGGCAATATCTTTGCTGTACATATAATCGCGCCGCAAGTGCGAAAATTTAATTTCGTACGGGTTTCCCGCGCGCAAGGCGTTGATAATACCGGCCGTTAAGCGGGAAGGATGTTCGCGGCGGCCGTACACGTAAAAAATGCGCCCGTAACCGAAGCTGATGTGATTCTGCCGGCAAAAAGATTCCGCCATCTGGTGCAGGGCGTTTTTGCAGCAGGCATACGGATTGGGCGGCGCAACGGGGTCGGTTTCCAAAATCGGATGATCCGACAACGCATACTCAAAGCAAGTGCCGGCAAAAACGACTCTTTTCCCGCCGCACGCGGCAAAGTGTTTAAGCAAGCCAAGCCCCGCGCGGACAAAATCAAAATTGAGGTTGGATACCGCATAATCGCCCGTAGCACACCAGGCCATATTCAGCAGATATTCGGGGCGGATTTCCCCCAACGTGCGCGCAATAAACGTTTCGTCAAACAGGTTGCCCTTTACCCAGCAAACGCCGGGCACGGCGGGATTGTGTTCGTCAATCGTCAGCGCAAACACGTCAAACCCCGCTTCGGTCAGCGGTTTTAACAATTCTTTTCCAATCAAACCGGTTGCCCCGGTGACAAACACTTTTTTAGAGCAAGGCATAGTTATTATCCCGTTGGTTGATGATGATGTTTTCCGCAATGGGCCAGGCGATATGGAGCTTGGGGTCATTCCAGCGGACGCCGTCGTAAGCCTCCGGGTGGAAAAATTCCCCCAGCTGGTAGTAGACGACGCTGTCGTCCTGCAACGTTTGAAACCCGTGCGCCACCAGCGGCGGCACATAGACGGAGAACGCATCGTTTTCCGTCAGCTCCAGGCTGATATGCTGCAAATAAAACGGGGATTCGGGCCGCAAGTCCACCAGCACGTCAAACACTTTTCCTTTCCAGCAACTCACGATTTTCGGCTCCGGAAACGGCATTTTTTGGTAATGTAGCCCGCGCAGCGTGCCTTTATGCTTATTGCCGGACAGATTGCATTGGCAAACGGTAAAATCCAGCCCGTGGTCCAGCATTTCCCGGCGGCAAAATTGGCGGGCAAAAGAGCCGCGCTCGTCGGTAAACACTTCTCGTTCCAGCAGGTAGGCGCCGGGCAGGCGCAAAGGCGTAAATTTCATATCAACTCCGTTTGCGGGCAAATAACGTAACGATGCGAAGCAAAATGCGCGCAACCAAAAATTTGACGCGCTGCCAGCCGGTCAGCCCGCTTTTTACAAAAGCGATGTTCAGTTTATTCCCGTGGTAACGGGTGTAATTCTTGCGGAAAGAAGCCCAAATATAGCCGAAAAACCCGTGGTTGCCCACGTACTCCAAGATATACGCATGGAGTTTTTTATCCTCAATCATTTGCAAAGAGTTTAAAAAGCCCACCGTCCAAAACATATTGCCCACAAACGGGTGCGGATACACGTCGTACCCTGCCACACTATATTCGTCGCCGGTTTGGGCAGCAACAGTGCATTTGTCCATAATTTCCCCCTGCGGCAGAAAAATGCGGCCCTTCTTGTTCAACACCGCGCATACCACCGCCAAGTGCGGAAACATATTGGGGATGTTGTTAAGCGCATTCATCAGCACACCGCCGGTGATGTTAGCCGTGCGGTAAATCCCGGCGGGCAGGAACGTCAGCTGGCGGACGATTTTGGCCAAATTGCTGGTGCCTTTTAAATCGTCCTTGCGGGTGAGCAAAATGTCATATTCATTGGAAAAGAGGGCGTTTTCTATTTCGGGCCAGGCATCCCAGCGGAAGGAGTCATCGTCGCACACAACCCACACATACGGTTTTTGCGCCAGTTCAAATGCACGGGCGATATTGCCGTTCCCGCCGATATTTTTGGCGTGGCGGATGTGTTTAATCGTGGGGAATTTAGCGGCAAATTCTTCAATCAGTTCGGAAGAGCCGTCCGTTGAAGCGTTGTCCAATACGGTTAGAGAACAGGAACGCACGGGGCTTTCCGCAGCCGTCAGCTGGGTAAGTGTGCGCAACAAATGTTCCCGGCGGTTATAGGTCGGAAGAAGAATTTCCAATTGTTCTTGCAAGGGGACGTGCATATTCTAAACTTAATTTTACCAAATAAATAGTAAGTACAACCTTTTCCTTCTAACAAAACGGGAGTAGTCTTTTTCCGCTTTATTTTAGATTAAAATTTCGTCAATCGAACCGGGGCAAAGGCATCGCTCTAAACGTGTGTTTGTATAGACTTTGTTTCATCACAACCCCTATTTCACTTTGGAACGCACAGCAACCGGCCACCTATTTAGAAACTTAACAAAAGTTCCTTCGGGTGTGTGATAAACATACAGCAAACCATACTGTAGCCATGCCCGTATCCTGCAAAGCCAAAAAACAATTTTTTGCCATAAGTTTAACTGAACCCCGAAATCATAGACGTGCACCCAGTACAACGGATTTTGGTAGGCTTTGCGCAAAAGCCTTCCAACTGCCTTAAGCAAGTTGGGGGCGATTTTCGAGAAGTGAGTGGCCACATTTAAGCAGTGAGCTTTTAATTTTTTATTTTTAAGTGCAGACAATATTTCGCTATAGCCTGCTATCCATTGCATGCTGTATAAGCGGGGATAGACGTTCCCCGGATCCGCTCCGCGCCAATAGCTACAATCCGCCGCGCTGGCGGTTTCTTTGCGGGAAACAACGGCGTGTTCCACGACGGCAATTCTTCCGCCGTGGCTCAAATAAGCGACCAATGGGCATAAATGAGGGAAAAGCGTATAGATGTTTCCAGTAACATTGAACATTACAGTATCATTAAAAAGTGATTTATGGAAAATGGTAGCTGGTACAAAAGACATTTGCAATAGCTGGTAAGCCGGATCATTTTTATGTTCTTCGGGTAATGCATATCGGGAAACGCATACGCACCGTTCACCGGCATTCAAAAATTTTTCTACTTCCGGCCAGTTGCCAAAATCAAACAAATCATCATCGCATAATACCCACAAATATTCCCGAGAACCTATTTCTAATGCTCTTGCGATGTTTCCGCCCAAACCCAAGTTATAGGAATTTTTATGGTATGAAAGAGAGGTATGATTTTGTTGCAACCGCTGAACCAGTGCCTGAGTCCCATCTGTAGAATTATTATCCAACACTAAAATGGGGAAATCTCGCACGGGAGAATTGACCGCTAATACCTGTTTTAACGTACGTTCCAAATATGCGCACCGATTGTACGTAATAAGAATAATTTGCAACTGTTCTTTTAAATTCATAAATATTTTGCTCCTTGGGAACTATGTCATCGGCATTTAAAAATTAATTCGCTCTTTTTCTATCACCAGGGGGCGCTTTAGTACTTGCGTTAAAATAGCGCCGATATATTCCCCAATAATACCAATAAAAAACAACTGGACGCTGGAAAAGAATAATACCGCCAACAGCAAAGGAGCCGTCCCCATCGGAAAGCGTTCCCAATAAAGAAGCTTCAGCACCAAATACACCAGTGCTAAAAACAGGCTGATTATCCCCAACGCAAACCCACCCAGCGCCGCCAAGCGAAGCGGCACTTTGGAGTGGTTGGTAAAACCAATCATCGCGTTATCATAGAGCGTGTAGAAATTGTTTTTGGTAAACCCGCGTTTTCGCAAGGGTTGTTCAAACGGGATAAGTTTATGCGCATAGCCCAACTCGCACACCAGTCCGCGCAAATACGGGTAAGGATCTTGTAATTTGCGCAGCTCTTCGATTACGCATTTATCGTATAAGCCAAACCCCGTGCAGTTAGGCTCCAGCTTGGCGCCGGAATCGTTCACCCAATTTAGCAGCCGATAATACAAACGCCGCACGGCAAAAAATACCAGCGATTCTTTACTGGTTTGTTTTTGCGCTAAAACCACCTTATAGCCTTGTTCCCACACGGCAACAAACTGAGGAATCAAGGAAGGCGGGTCCTGCAAGTCGGACGCTAAGTAAATAACCGCATCGCCCGACCCCTGCAAAATACCATAATACGGCGAGCGAATATGCCCGAAATTTCGCGCATTGGCTATTACTTTAAACCGTTTGTCCTGCGCGGCAATTTCGCGCAAGACGGACAAAGTCCCGTCCGTAGAAGCATTATCCAGCACGATTTGTTCGTAATCGTATTTGTCTGCCAGTTGCAGCATTTGCGCTTTTACCTGTTCGTACAAATCGCGGACGTTTTCTTCCTCGTTATAGGCACTGGAAACAATAGAAATTTTCTTTTTCATATTACGCCTTAAACACCCATTTTTTATTTAAGCAAAACCCCAACAGCGCAAGCGGCAACACAAGGATCGCCCCCGCAATGTACATATTGGTTACACCGACCTTATCCAGGCATTTAAGGCCCAGCACGTTACACACATACACCATGCCGTATACGCCAAAAAACTTGCCCAGCAGCCGGTTGTTGTGGCTTTTAAACACAATCACGCCGATGGTTTTAAAATTAAACAGTACGCCCAATATCGTGGAAAACAGCGGCGCAAAAATATAGTTGCACCCCACCCACACAAAGAAAACATACAGCAAATATCCCACCAGCGTATTTAATACGCCCACAAACAGGAATGTGACAAACTGCTCGGGCAGCCGGGTAAATCGGCTGATCAAACGCACCAACTGCCCAAACCATTGTTTAATCATTTATCTTTCCCTATCTGTTTGGCAGAAAATTGGATTTCTTCCATTTCTTTGCGGTCCAGGAACGGGAACATATCTTCCAACGACGGGCTGACCATCGTGCCGTCCGGCAATTTGCGGGCGGAAAGTTTGGGCGCAAACGTATAATCGTGCGTGCAATCCAGTTCGCACACTACCGGGCCGGGTGTTTGCAACACGCGGCGAATGCCGGCTTTTAAATCTTTGTTTTTACCGATACGCATCGCGGGCAACCCAAACGCTTTGGCTACTTTTACAAAATCCGGCACTTCCACCCCGCTCTGCACATTGCAGCCGGTTAAGCGTCCGTTAAAAAAGTTCCGTTGGGTTTGAATGATGGAAATGTATTCGCCGTTTTTAATGACAAAAATTTTAAGAGGCAGGCGGTTGGTTTTGACGGTCTGCAATTCCTGCAAATTCATCATAATGCTCCCGTCCCCTTCCAGGCAGACGGTGTCCTTGCAGCCTCCGGCCGCACACATTCCGATAGCCGCCGGCAAACCGTATCCCATAGACGCATCGCCCGAGTTGAGTAGCAGCCGCTGCCCCGCCTTGGACTCAAACGCCTGGAAAAACGCCACGCAAGCCGTGCCGTTGGAAGCGGCCACCCGTGCCCCTTTCGGCAACTGCTTTCCCAGTTCCTGCATAAACAGATAAGGATGCACTTTATCCGCAGGACGAATGGAAAATTCCCGCAAGGGCGGATATTGGGCCTTTAACCGTTGGCAAAATGCTGACCATGGCGCAGGCGCCTGAAAAGGGCTTTTTTGACGCAACAGCGCTACGAGAAACTCCTTCACGTCTGCACACACCGGAACGTCCGGGCGAACGGTAGGCTTTTTGAGTTCGGCCGGGTCAATATCCACGATAATTTTTTTAGCGTTTTTGGCAAAATTTTCCCAGTTATAGCTGGCCTGGCGGATGTTGTTACGCGTACCTAAAAACAAAATGACGTCGGCGTTTTGCAACGCAAAATTGCCCGCGCGCTGGCCCACTGTGCCGATGCGTCCGGCAAACAGCGGGTCCGACGACGGAACCAAATCAAACCCGTTAAAAGTGGTCACCACCGGTATATGGGTTTTGTCCAGCAGGCGGCGCAACTCGGATTGAGCGCCCGCACAATGAATGCCGTTTCCCGCCACCAGCAGCGGCCGTTTGGCCCGCTCCAACATGTGCCACACGCGGGCGGCCGTTTTGCCTAAAGACGGCTTTTGGACGGACGGGCGGCGGAATTTTTTCATTTTTTTCGGGTCTACCGGCGCGGCCTGCACATTGAGCGGAATATCCACCCACACCGGGCCCGGGCGGCCGGACGCGGCACGGTAAACGGCTTCGTCCAGCACGGCGTCCAACTCGTAAGGGTCGGTAACCATTTGGGCATATTTGGTCAAGGGTTTAACAACGGAAATAATGTCCACTTCCTGGTCCCCCAATTGGCGCAGGGGAACCTGCGGGCAAGAAGCCATCGTGGTGGAAAATTTGACCTGGCCGGAAATAAACAACACCGGCGCGCTGTCCGTCCACGCGCCGAACACGCCGTTTAAACAATTCAACCCGCCGGGGCCGGTTGTCACGCACGCTACCGCCAGTTGTTGGCCGGTGCGGGCATACGCCTCGGCGCTCATGGCAACGGCCTGTTCGTTGTGGTTAAAAATGCGTTTGATTTGGGTGCTTTTCCCAAAGCTGTCATCCAAGTGCATCGCGCCGCCGCCGGTGACCATAAACACCTGGCGGACGCCGTATTTTTCCAATTTCTTGACCAAATAATCCGAAAGTTTCATTTCAGCGCCTTCTGCGGGCAGTGTGTTAAAATTGTCCGCCCGCTTGTTCAATCAAATTTTTATACCGTGCTTCCAGCATTTCAATGCGTTGCGCGTCCTCTTTAAAAATCATTCCGTAAAAATCGCGTTTGTTTTTCAACCACATCAGTTCAAACCCCACAGCTTTCAAAATGCCTTTATCGGCATTCGGGTCCTGAATAGCGGCCTGCGCATCAAAAATAATTTTGCGTGTTTCAAATTTGGTCAACGCTCCGGCAGGCAAACGTTTAAAGAACGGCAAAGACGCCGCCGACACGCCCCCTCCGATGACCATTTTTTTGCCGGCCTTTTGCAACTTGCGGCTTACTTCTTCGGCAATTTTAAACACGGTTTCCGAGTTGATATCCTCCCGGGTAAGCCCCATGGAGCCCGTCATATCCACCCGGCCCAGCACTACCCCGGCCAAGGCGTTAAACTCCGGCCGGGCCATCATTTCATCCAAATTATCCACGCCGGTTTTGGTTTCCACATTAATAAAAAACTCCGTTTCTTTCCATTCGTCTTCCGGAAATACAAATTGCGTGGCTTTGATGTATTTCGTCATCGCGTAGGCTGTTTCAATCATAGGGCCCACTATGCCTTTTACGCCAATTACGCGGGCATCAAACATATCTTTAATGGCTTCACATCCGCCCACTTTAATGGTTAAGTCAAACCCGGCTTTGGTGACCACTTCCTTTAAGCGTAGCGCTTCTTCCAAGCGGGTGCCTTCGGCTTCAAACTCGGCCTTCACGCCAATCACGTGGTGATTGGCTTTCAAATCCTGCAAGGTTTCCAACATTTTTCTTTCTAAATGATTCATAGTATTCTCTATTTATCCTGTAACAGTAATTGAAAGTTGATGTTTTCTTTTTCGGCGGCATAATACGCATATAATTGCGTGATAGCCTGAGGCAGCGGGGTAAATTTTAATCCTGAGATTTCCGATTTCAACCGTTCGTTGCTGCCGGAATAGTTGAGGCCGTATCCGGGCGCGGCAACGTGTATAGCAAGGTCTTTCCCGCTGATTTTTTGCACGCAGCGGGCGGCTTCCAGCAGTTCCGTTTCTTCATCCGGTGTTACGTTGTAGCTGGAAAAATGGGCATCGTGCTCCATAAAATAATCCAGCACGGGCATTAAATCGTCCACGTACAAATAACTGAATTTGCGGTTCTGCCGAAGCGTAATAGGCAAACCGAACAGCGCTTTGCAAACAGCGTTGGAAATAAAACGAATTTCCCAATCTTCGTATTTGCCAAAAATACCAAAAATGTTCAAATCCACCATATGCGGGATGGTTTCAATGCGCTTATGCACCACATATTTGCAAAAGCTGTGGTCATCTTTCCCCATACGGCGGCCGATTTCTTCTTCGCGCACCAGGCGGTTGTCCGCCGCCACGTCGTACACGGCGCCGCTGCCCAGGTTAATCATCCGGCCAAAACGGTCCGTGTGGCGGGCCAGGTTTTCAAACATACGCACATTGGTGTAAAACAAGTTGGTAGGATCTTTGGCGTTGCGGTGGCCGGGCTTGGTGGCCGCGTGGATGACGGCATCAAATTCGTGTGCGGCAAAATACGCATCCACCGCCTGCGTATCCGCCAAGTTCAGTTCGTAGCTGCGCGGGGCGGTGATTTCGTACTTTTCGGCCAGAAAACTTTCCCGAATGTTTTTGCCGATAAATCCGTTTCCGCCCGTCAGCAAGATTTTTTTGCGCATTATTTGGTGTGTTCCTGTACAAAGCGGTGAATGACTTCACACGTTTTGGTAAGTTCTTTTTCGCCCAACGCGGGGAAAGTGCCCACCCAAAAAGTGTGGTTCATAATAAAGTCCGTATTGGGCAGCAGGGCATATTCTTTTTCCGTTAAGTCGCAGGATTTAAGCAGCCCCGAATTGCCGATGCGAAGCGGAATTTCGTTCTCCACCATCATAGGCTGGCGCAAGAGGTTGCCGGCAAACAGCTGGCGGGTTCCAATGCCGTTTTGCTCCAGGTATTCCACCAGCTGCTGCTTGGTGAAAGGAGCGTCCGGACGGACGGAAATCAAATAGCCGAACCACGAGGGGCGGCATTCTTTTTTGACTTCCGGCAAAATCAGCCACCGGGTTAAATCGGCCAGGTGTTTGGCCAAAAAGGCCGCATTGTCCGTGCGTTTTTGGATGTAGGCGGGCAATTTTTTAACCTGGCTGACGCCCAAGGCGGCCTGCCAATCGGTAATTTTTAAGTTAAAGCCCACATGGGAATAAGTATATTTATGGTCGTAACCAAAGGGCAAATGCCCCAGCTGCATATTAAAGCGGTTGTGGCAGGTGTTATCCTTGCCCGGTTTGCACCAGCAATCGCGGCCCCAATCGCGGAAGGACAAAATAATGCGGTAGAGCTGCGGGTCGTTGGTTACCACGGCGCCGCCTTCGCCCATCGTCAGGTGGTGGGCCGGGTAGAAGCTGAACGTGCCGATGTGCCCGATGGTGCCGGCTTTTTTGCCGTTCCACTGCGCGCCCAAAGCGTCGCAGGAGTCTTCAATCAGCCACAGGTTGTGCTTTTTGCAAATGTCCAAAATGCGGTCCATATCAAACATATTGCCCAGCGTGTGCGCCACAAAAATCGCTTTGGTTTTGGGGCTTAACGCGGCCTCAATTTGTTCGGCATTGATGTTGTAGGTACCGATTTCGCAATCCACAAACACGGGCACCAACCCTTGCTGAATGATGGGGTTGACCGTCGTGGGGAAGCCGGCCGCCACGGCGATGACTTCGTCGCCTTTTTTCAGGCGTTTGTCGCCCAGTTTATAGGACGTCAGCGCCGAGAGCGCCAGCAAATTGGCCGACGAGCCCGAGTTGGTGGAAAGGGCAAATTTTACACCCAAAAAGGCGGCAAAATCTTTTTCAAACTGGTCGTTAAAGCGCCCCGCCGTCAGCCACATATCCAGGCTGGCGTCAATCATTCCCATCAGGTCTTCTTCGTCCAACAATTTGCCGGACGGAGGAATATACGTAAATTCTTTTTTGGTTCCGTACACCCCGCGGTAATACTTGCGCGCGGCTTCTTTTACAGCTTCTCTTAATTCTTTTTCCATACAATGTCCTTTTCGTAATGTTCAATTTGTGATAGCGTAAAATCCAGCATTTTTTCGCCCCGGTAAAAACGCTGATACCAGGCGACCGTCTGTGCGATGGCTTGCTGAGCCGTATACACCGGCTGCCAGCCGAGCACGGTTTTGGCTTTGGTGATGTCCAACATCAGCAAATTGGCTTCGTGCAGGTTATCGCGCTTGTGCACTTTCACGGTACCGCGGCCGTAGTCGGCCACGACTTGCTTGGCCACTTCGGCCACTGTCAGCACACTGTCCGGGTTGGGGCCGAAGTTGAACCCTTGGGCGTATTCTTTGCCTTTTGTGTAAAGCAAGTGGCCCAGCAACAAATAGCCCGAAAGCGGCTCCAGCACATGCTGCCACGGGCGGGTGGCCTGCGGGCAGCGGATTTCAATTTCTTTACCGGCTTCTATATTGCGGATGCAATCCGGGATCAGGCGGTCCAGCGCCCAGTCCCCCCCGCCGATGACGTTGCCCGCGCGGGCCGTAGCCAGCGCGAATCCGCCTTCCGACAAGAAGGAACGCCGATACGAAGCGGACATAATTTCCACGCACCCCTTGGACGAGGAATACATATCATACCCGCCCATCGGTTCGTCCTCGGTATATCCGCGGGCGACTTCTTTATTTTCGTAGCATTTATCGGTCGTGATGTTTACAAACGCTTTTACGGAAGGCGTCTTGCGGGCGGCTTCCAGCACGTTTAACGTGCCGATGACGTTGGTTTGATACGTCAGCACCGGCTCCGCGTACGACAAGCGCACCAGCGGCTGCGCCGCCAAGTGAAATACGATTTCCGGCTGAAAATCCTTAAACGCCTGCTCCAAGGTTTGCGGATGTAAAATATCGGCCATCACGCTTTTGTCCAGCTGATTGCCGATGGCCAGTTCCGTAAACATAGCGGGTTTTGTATTGGGTTCCAACGCGTAGCCGCATACCTGCGCCCCCAAGCGCTTTAGCCATAGGGCCAGCCACGAGCCTTTAAAACCGGTATGGCCCGTGAGTAAAATCCGTTTTCCTTTATAGGTATCTTTCCACATATATTAGTCCTTCCACACTTTCCACGGGGCTTTGTTTTGCTCCCACAAAGCGGTCAGCATATTTTTATCCTTCATCGTATCCATCGGCTGCCAAAAGCCGGTATGCTTATAGGCATGCAGCTGCCCTTGGGCGGCCAACGTTTCCAGCGGTTTCTTTTCAAACACGACACCGTCGCCTTCGTCAATATAGTTCATTACTTCGGGCTGGCAGACAAAAAATCCGCCGTTAATCCACGCGCCGTCGCCTTGCGGCTTTTCGGCAAAAGCGGTAATGTCGTCCCGGTCGTTAATGGTCAGCGCGCCGAAGCGGCCCATGGGCTGCACGGCCGTCATTGTAATGAGCTTGCCGGATTTTTGGTGGGAAGCGATTAAATCGTTGATGTTGATATCGCTCACGCCGTCGCCATACGTAAGCAGGAAAGGTTCGTTGTTAATATACGGCGTAGCTTTTTTAATGCGCGCACCCGTCATGGCGTTTTGGCCGGTGTAGAGCATGGTCACTTTCCAGGGTTCATGGCGCGTTTTATGCACGGTAACGGTATTGTTGACCATATCCACCGTAATGTCGGAATAGCGTTGGTAGTAGTTTACAAAATAGTCCTTGATGTAGTGCGATTTGTAACCCGTCAAAATGACGAAATCATCAAACCCGTAAGAAGAGTAAATCTTCATAATGTGCCACAAAATGGGATAGCCGCCGATTTCCACCATCGGCTTGGGTTTTAAAACGGTTTCTTCACTTAAACGGGAACCGAGTCCCCCGGCCAAAATTAAAACTTTCATAAAACTCCTTTTAAAAAAATAGAGCGCTTGGCAGTGTTTTTTCACTGTTACACGCCCCGCTTGCTTTGCTTATTTTCTATAAACTTCCCTCTATATTTTTATAACAAATTTTCACTTGTTAGTAAAACCGCCGCACCCTGGTTTTGGGGGTGGCGCACGGCCTTTTTTGCCCGGTAAAAAGCCCTCCCGCAGAAACCGGGAGGGCAAGAGCAAATACTTCCATACTTATTTCCATTTTAAATGGAACGTTTCGGCCCACAATTTGGCTTCCAACAACGTGTTGGCAATGACCTCGGTGGGGATTTCGGGCGCTTCCTTGGGGTTGGCTCGGTGGAATTTATTTAATTGTTTAAAATAATCCACTACAATCGCCTGGATGCCGCCCCGGGCATACAGCCGTTCTTGGCGCTCCAGGTTATGGAATACATTTTTGTATTTCGGATTGCCGTGATACGGATGCAGCGAAGCCGGCGCCCCGTGCAAGAGCTCGTGCAAGCGCAGCGTGAACGGTGCGCCGTTTTCTTTGGCGCGGCGTTTCATTTCGCCGTAAATGTTTTTCAGCGTGCGCTGGTTGACAATATGGTGTACCCCGTTATACGAGGTAGTCTGGCGCAAGTTTTTCCATTCTTTGACGTATTTGGATTTCACCGCGCCGGGAGTCTGCGCCAGTTTGGTCAGTACGCGCAGGTATTGGTAGCTCCCCCATAATAAGGAAGGATGCGTAAAGACCGGGACATCAAACTCGGTCTGGATAAAGACTTCCGGTTGCAGGAAAGGCGCTTGCCCCTGTTGTTTAAAAAGGGTGATCTGCCTGTATTTGGTAAGGGCGGTGGGGAGCGTCAGGCGTGCCACGCGCTCGGCCAGTTGTTCGCTGTCAACCGGCGCCCGCATGCGGCGGGTGATGCTGCCGCCTTGTTTCTGCAAAAGCTTCGGGGCCCCTTTTAATACCTGGTAGCCGCTTTGTGCATAAACAACCGGGTTGCTAAAACAAACTGCTAATAATAAGACAAGGATTTTTTTCATAAGCAACTCTCATTGGGTACTAATCCTTGCTGATTCCTTAACGCCATAGGAACACGACTATTCAGCGTAAAAACTCTCAAAGAGAAAAAACAGAACAAGAAGGCGTTTTTTTTATTGTACATTTTTCAAGGCACTTGTCCAGCTTTTTTTGCGGAATTTTTTCCCGCGGAAATACTCCTGCCCGTTTTTTCCTTTTTTCCTGACGGGAAACAGAAAACCGCTTGAACAGATAATCAAAATTAGTTATATTAAAATAATCCTAATTAATCACGCTCATTGATTGGGGTTACAACTAAAGCAAACCAAAACGGAGCGGGTAAAAAGAAAGGGCTTTTCCCTTTCTTTTTACTTGAGGAACCGACGGCCGGCTGAATAAGCCGGCCGTATTTTTGTCTGACACAGAACCGCCCCTTTTCGCCAAAAACACATAAGCATAAAAAATCCCCGGCCGTCAGACCGGGGATTTTTATACCAAACTATTTTTTTAAAAACGCCAGGGCTTCTTCGCGCGTGGTTATTTTCCCTTCCCACTGCGCTTTGCGTACGCGGTCCAGTGCGCCCGAAATGCGCCTTCCGGCCAACCCCAAATCCTTCAGTTCCCCGCCGCGCACAAAACACGGCTCCAACGCAGCCGGAGGCAAGCCCGGCAAGACCGCCTGCAAAATATCCCGTTGCAAGGGCAGCAGCCGCGTTTGCGGGCTCATTTTTTCCTGTGCAATTTTCCACGCACCCAAAATGGCCTGGGCAGGTTCTTTGGGCAAGTGCAGCGTACGCAAAAAATCCTCGCCGCTGGGCCCCAGCGAACACGCCAAAATGCCCACCCGCACCATGGGATCTTGCGTTTGAAGCAATTTATCGTCCCAATGCAGGCCGGGCCAGGCAAATTTAAGCAGGTCGTATTTTTCCATCAGGGCAAAAATTTCTTTTACGCGTGCTTCTTCCAACACCTTTATAAATTCGTGGCAAAAGCGTTCCCGCGTTAAAAGCAGCGGGTATTCCCCTTCCACCGCTTCCACCAGCAGCCGCTCCGTCTTGGGGGCCAGCCGCCAGCCGAACCGCCCCGCAAACCGCACGGCGCGGAACATGCGGGTAGGATCGTCCAAAAAACTTTTGTCGTGCAAAATGCGCACAATGCCGGCATCAATATCTTTCTGCGCGCCGAACGGGTCGTACGGTTGGCCGAAGTTTTGCGGCAAAATGGAAAAGCACCAGGCGTTGGTCGTAAAATCACGCCGAAACAAATCGTCCTTCATTTCTTTGGAAAAAGCCACCACCGGCAAGGAACCGGGGTAGGGATAGGTTTCTTTGCGGGCGCGGACCATATCCAGTTTTAGGCCGTTATCCAAGTTTACGCGAAACGTGCCAAATTGGGAAAACTTTTTCTTTCCGCCCCCCCACTGTTTGATGCAAAAACCGGCTACGGACTCTTGATTTCCGTCAAAAGTCAAATCAATATCCAGCGTATTTTTTTTAAGGTAAAAATCGCGCACGGCGCCGCCCACCACCCAGGCTTTTAAACCCAGTTTTTGGGCATACGCACCAATGGCGTAGAGTTGATCCCTATATTGTTTTGGTATGTTGGCAATCATAGCACTTGCGGGGGCAAGGCTTTTTCTTGGCTCATTTGGTCCAGAAAGTTGCGCAGCATTTTGCTCTGCAAGCCGGTTTTAAGGACTTTGCTTGCCGCCACGGCATAACCGTTGGGCGTTTGGTCCTTTTCCGGTGCGGGCACATAGAACGGGAAATGGTGCTCCCGCGCATAAGACGGTTTCAACCGCACCACGCGCAGGCCGGCGGCCGCTGCCGAAGCAGCCACCGCTTCCGATTCATAAGACGCTTCCTCTTCCCCCTGCAAAACCCCCTTTAGGGCTTCCAGCCCAAATACGCATATGGGCGGGTAGTCCATATTTAACTGCTTTAGCAAAGTGTTTTTGATTAGGTTATAATCCTTGTGCATACGAGCCACCAGCTCCGGCTCGCGCTGACGGTCTTTCTCCGAGAACACAAAGACAAGCAGCTCTGAAGGCGCGTCAAAATAAATCAAATCCCCGTCGTGGTGAAAAAACGTCTTGCACTCGGGGCACTGTACTAAATTGAGTTCGCCGCCCAAAATGGCGGTTTTCAAATCGGGGTCTTGTTCGGCACTGATGAACGACCAATACTCCACATCAAAAGGTTCACAATGGTTGGGGCAGCGTGCGGCTGCTTCGTTTTTAATGGATTTCATATGTATTAGTTATAGCAAAAAAACATTAGTTTGACTACTGCTTTCCTGCCGCCCATGCAGAAATGATAAAATATAGATATGGATTTACAAACGCGTTCTGCTTTTGCCCGGGACATTACCGTCAAGGGTATGATTATCAACACGCTCCTCTGCGCGGCCAAGTTTGCGGCCGGTATCTGGGGGCGCAGCTCCGCCATGGTGGCGGACGCGGTGCATTCGCTGTCCGACTCGCTGACGGACATTGTGGTGCTGGTGAGTTTAAAATTCTCGGCCCGCCCGGCCGACCAGGACCACGCCTACGGCCACGGCCGTTTTGAAACCATGGCCGCGCTGGTGATTGCCGTAGCGTTGCTGGCGGTGGGAGCCAAAATTTTGTACAACGGCGTGACGGACATCGTCCGCCTGGCCGAAGGCGGCACCATCGCCCGCCCGCACGCCGTAGCGCTGTGGACGGCCGTGCTGTCCATTATTGTAAAGGAATGGCTGTACCGCTACACCCTCAAAGCTGCCAAGCAAATCGGCAGTTCCGCACTGCAAGCCAACGCCTGGCACCACCGCTCGGACGCGATGAGCTCCATCGGCACTTTACTAGGTATCGGCGGGGCGTATTTCCTGGGCAACAAATGGACGGTGCTGGACCCGCTGGCCGCGGTCATCGTCAGCTTCTTTATTTTTGAAGTCGCCTGGAACATTTTAAAATCCGCCACGCAGGAACTACTGGATAAATCGCTGGGCGCCCAGGCGGAAAAGAACATCGTAAAAATCTGCCGCCAGGCCGAACCGGCCGCGTGCGCACACAACATCAAAACGCGCAAAATCGGCGGATATGCCTGCTTGGAATTTCACGTTTATTTGCCGGACGAGTGGAACTTAAAACGCGTGCACAACGCCACGGACAAAATGGAGCAAGCCCTGCAGCAGGCCTTCGGCCCGCAGACGCTGGTCACCATCCATCCGGAGCCGTCCTCGCTGGACCACGCCCACGCGCCGGCCAAATAAGCCGGGCAAAGTTTGCTACAATAAAAGCGCCGCCCGCCAAAGGGAAACGGCACCCGTAACAATCGCCCCGTTAGCTCAATTGGATAGAGTCCCGGTCTTCGGAACCGGTGGTACAGGTTCAAGTCCTGTACGGGGCAGATTTTATTTTCCTGCCGGCAGACCCTCTGCCGAGGAAACCAAAATTTGCTAAAATAGAAGTATCTAAATTTGCAGTAAGGAGTATACCTATGGGTGGACATTCGCACTGGGCCGGTATTAAACACAAAAAGGCCCTCGTAGACGCCAAAAAAGGTAAAGTATTTACCAAAATTTTAAGAGAAATCACCATCGCCGCCAAGATGAGCGGCGGCAACCCGGATCAAAACCCCCGCTTGCGCAAAGCCATTGATGACGCCCGTGCGGCCAATATGCCGTCGGACAACGTCAAACGCGCCATTATGAAAGGTACCGGCCAGCTGCCGGGCGTGTCGTACGAAGAAATCACGTACGAAGGCTACGGCCCCGGTTCCGTGGCGGTCATCGTGGAATGCACGACGGACAACAAAAACCGTACTTTCTCGGAAATCCGCAAAATTTTCACCAGCCACGGCGGTTCTATCGGCACCGCGGGCTGCGTGTCCTATATGTTTAAAGGCAAAGGGCTTATCGTCGTAAAGAAAGAAGATATTTCCGAAGACGACTTGATGAACCTCGCGCTGGAAGCCGGCGCCGAAGACGTACGCACCGAAGGCGATGTGTACGAAGTCATCACCAACCCGGATATGGCGGAATTGGACGCCGTGAAGAAAGCCATTGAAGCCAAGGGCATTACGCCCGTGTCGGCCGATTTGACGATGCTGCCGGATACGGAAGTAACCATCACGGACGAACACACTGCCGAAACGTTGATGAAAATGCTGGAAGCCTTGGACGATCACGACGATACCAAGAACGTCTACGACAACTCCAACATTGACGAAGCCGTAGCGGCCAAACTCAACGCCTAACACAGAGGACGCTTGAACAAGCAAACAACCACCGTTTTAGGTATAGACCCTGGTTTAGACAGAACGGGATGGGCCATCCTTACAAGGGACGCCCGTTCCGTTTTGTCTTTACAGGCGTGCGGGCTCATCCACACCGGGGCCGAACAGGAACTGCCCGAACGGTTGGAATATATTTTTAACGAATTGCAAAAACTGCTGGCCACGTATCAGCCGGACCAGGTGGCCATGGAGCAGAACTACTTTTTAAAACGCGCCGTTACCATGGCCAACACGGTTATGACGCGCGGCGTGATTATCCTGGCCTGCCAGCTGGCGGGCAAAACCATTTCTTTTTATCCCCCCAAACGCGTGAAAATGATGATTTGCGGCACGGGCACCGCGGACAAAAAACAGGTCCAGCGGATGGTGCAGCTGACGCTGCGGTTGGACAAAGCCCCCTCGCCCGACGACACGGCAGACGCCGTGGCCATTGCCGTCTGCCACGCCAAAACCGCCCCGCTAAACGCGATGCTAAACGTAAAAACGGCCTTCTTAGCCAAGCTGAAGGCCGCCCAAAAAGCGCAAATCAAAAAGGTCATTAAATAATTACGGCATACGATAGGCACGCGTTCCGCCTACAGCGTTAAGAAACGGTGCATGAAAAAGTTTGGTACAGTAATCCCCGGCATTTTTTTCAAAAACAACTCCACTGCCTGTCCGCTCCAAGCACAAAATCGTATCCGTATCATACAGTACCTTTCCAAAAAAGCCAAAGCCAACGCCTTTATATTCCCCGGTAAGTCGGCCGACATACACCCCAGAGGAAACATTCGCGATAATTTGCAGCGACCACTCCCCGTTGGAGAGAGTATCTGTTGCGTTAGCATACCACTTTTCCTTTCCCGTCCAACCTTTCATATCCAAATCCAGCTGGTCAAACGAAGTCGGATATTCCCCATTGGCCATATAATAGGCTTGATACGCTTGCCCAAAGGATTTCAAAACCGCCAATGCCTGCGCCGCGCGGGATTTTTCCACCGCTTTGGTATACTGCGGCAGCGCAATCGCCGACAGAATACCGATAATCAAAACCACCACCAGGAGCTCTATCAGCGTAAATCCGGCGTTTTTCCCCGCCGGGAAGGTTTTTTGATAAGTTTTGCTCATAGGCAAAATTTATCAAAAAAAAAAAACGAGTCAAGGCCCCCGCGCCGGGGCTCCCAACTCTATGCGCACCAACACGACTAATTCAAGCCACACGGTCCCTGCAATATCGCGTTCTTGAGGAAACCTCCTGTTTCTATATCCGTTAACACAATTGCTCTTACCTGTACTTTTTAGGGCACCAAAAAATACCCAAAATGCGGGCCCTTTTCTCTTCTGCCGTTACTGTGGTCGTTGTTTCCGCTTCTGTCATTATCGTTGCTGGTGTCGTTTATCCGCCCCCTTTAGAGCCGTCTACAAAAAGCCTTTCAAACGGATTAGAGAATTTTATTGTTTGAGCGCGGCACGCGCGAGTTATAAAATTTCCCGTTTGAAAGTGATTTTTGTGGCTCCCGGGGCGGCGCTCTTTTTCGCCCTTTTTCTGGCGTCAGAAAAAGGGCCCAGAGGCTGGGCTCCCAACGCTATGCCCGGTTGTGCGACCGACAACGCTTTCACGCTTTTCGCAAGTCCTCCCTTACAAAACGGCCCCAACCAAAGGTCCGTCCGGCTGTTTTTTCTGCAGCCCCAATGCGCTTCTTCCGCGCCGGGCCATCACCGGATAATATGCTAAAATGTAACTATGATAGCGTATTTAAAAGGCGAAGTGTTGGAAGTAAAAGAAGACGGCGCCGTCATCGTGTGCGGCGGGGTGGGGTACGAAGTCAACCTGGCCCACAGCTCCGCTTTGGAGCTGACGGCAGGGACCGAAGCCGCGCTGTACGTGGCGGAATCCATCTCTCCCTACGACGGAACCGTCCTGTACGGATTTTTAAACAAAGAGGACAAGGACCTCTGGCTCCTGTTCAAAACCGCCATCCCCAACACGGGCCCCAAAAAAGCAATGGAGTTTTTAAATAAAGCCCTGCGCTCGGTGGCCGATTTCCACAACGCCATTTTAAAACGCGACCCCAAAATTTTGACGGGTATCTTCGGCTTTACCGCCAAAACGGCGGAAAAACTCATCAACTCCTTAAAGGACAAGATGGACGCCGTCACCATCCAGGGCGAAAGCAAAATAAAAGTGATGGACGAAGCGCCGTATATGAGCGGCGTGCTGGAAGCCTTGGCCGCGCTGGGTTATTCGGCGGCGGAATCGCGCCGCGCGATGGAAAAGCTCTACGCCGAAGGCATCAACCCCAACGATAAGATTGAAAACATCATCAAAGAGGCCCTGCGGGTACTGAAAAAATGAGCAACCAAAACGAAATTTTGAACGTTTCCCAACTGCCCGACGAAACCGCCGGGCTGGAAGCCGCCCTGCGCCCTACCACGCTGGACGAATTTGTCGGCCAGGAAAAACTGAAAGAAAACCTGCGCGTTTTTATTGCGGCCGCCAAATCCCGCAAAGAAGCCCTGGACCACTGCCTTTTTTACGCGCCGCCCGGCCTGGGCAAAACCACGCTGGCCAACATCCTGTCGCGCGAAATGGGCGTGAACATCAAAGTCACCTCCGGCCCCGTGTTGGCCCGCCCCGGCGATTTGGCCGCCATGCTGACCACGGAACTTTCCGACGGCGATATCTTGTTTATTGACGAAATCCACCGCCTCAACCCCGCCGTGGAAGAAGCCCTCTACCCGGCCATGGAAGATTTCACCTTTTTTATCAACACCGGCAAAGGTGCCGGCTCCACCACCTTAAAGCTGGCCGTACCGCGCTTTACGCTGGTGGGCGCAACCACCCGCTCCGGCCTGCTGACCGGCCCCTTGCGCGACCGCTTTGGCATTGTGTTTAACTTGGGGTTTTACGAAATCCCCGAAATTACCGATATTTTGGAACGCTCCGCGCGATTGCTCAACATCCAGGCGGACCGCGAAGGGCTGACCGAACTGGCCAAACGTTCCCGCGGCACGCCGCGCATCGCCAACCGCCTGCTGCGCCGCGCACGGGATTTTGCCCAGGTAAAGGGCAACGGCGTCATCACGCACGAAATCGCCCAGACGGCGATGGACTCGCTGGATATAGACAGCGAAGGCTTGGACAGCGTGGACAAACGGATTTTGGAAGCGCTGATTGACCGCTTTTCCGGCGGGCCGGTGGGCGTAGACAATTTGGCGATTGCCGTGTCCGAAGCCGTGGACACGCTGACGGACGTCATTGAACCGTACCTCATCAAGGCGGGATTCATCGCACGCACCCCGCGCGGGCGCGTGGCCACCCGCAAAGCCTACGAACATATGGGCCGCAAGCAACACGCGGATTTACTTTTCTAACCGGGGGAAAGAATGAAGAACACCACTCGTTTTCTGCTGCTTTTTGTAGGGGCGGCCCTGCTGTGCGCCTGTGCGGCGCCTTCCAAACGTGCCGCGCTGATGGCCCAAGCCGCCAAAGGCCAAGCCAACCAAGAACTCTTAAACCGGGTGAAAATGCCCCAATCGCAGGATCCGCAAGCCAAGTCCCGCCCCAGGGACGTTACCGTGCGCGTGCTGCTGGCCGAAAACCAAAAATCGGCCCGCATCAAACACACGGGCAAAGTGTACATTTACACGTTAAATTTGGATAAAAAATACAAAATTTCCTCCCCCGGCACCTTGGCCGTAAAAGCCTTGGGCAACGGCAAGGTGCAGGTGGGCACGCTGCAATCGGCCAAAACCGTCGTGCTGGAGCCGGCCGTCAACACGCTGCTCGGCTGGAACAACAATTCCTATTCCGGCAAAATTTTTATTATCCCCTCCGGCAAAACGTTCCACCTGGTGGAATACGTCCCGCTGGAAACGTACCTCTACGGCGTGCTCCCGTACGAAATGAGCCACACCTGGCCGCTGGAAGCCCTCAAAGCCCAGGCCGTGGCCGCGCGCACCTACACGCTTAAATCGCTGGAAAACGTAAAGAACCAACATTTTGACTTGTATTCCGACGTTCGCAGCCAAATGTACAAAGGCGGCGGCAAACAGTACGATTCCGTCAAACAAGCCGTGGACCAAACCCGCGGCGAAGTGCTGACCTACCAGGATAAACTGTTTTTTACCTACTACCACGCCAACTGCGGCGGCGGGACGGACGACGTGCGCAGCTGGAACCCGAGCCTGAAGTCCATCAAGCCGCTTGCCGGCGCGTCCTGCAAGACGGACTCCCACTCCAAAAGCTACAAATGGCAGATGAACCTGCCCCGCTCCAAGGTGGAAACTTACGCCAAAAACGTGGGTCTTTCGGGCACGTTAAAAAGCATTAAAATTTCCCGCAAAACGGACACCGGCCGCGCCACCAATTTAACGATTCGCACGTCCAAAGGCTCCAAAACCGTCCCTTGCGGCAAGTTCCGCCTGGCCACCGGCATACGCAGCTGCAAAATCACCAAACTCTCCGTGCGTAAAAAAGACGTGCACTTTGAAGGCAAAGGCTACGGCCACGGCATCGGCATGTGCCAGGACGGCGCCAACGGTATGGCCAAAGACGGCAAAAATTACAAAAAGATTTTAAAAAATTATTATCCCGGAGCAGAACTCCAAAAAATTCAATAATATGGCATTCGAACGCTTTAAAAAACTGAACTTAGACCCGCTGATTGCCAAACAACCAGCCACCCCGCGCGACAGCTCGCGCCAAATGGTGCTCCACCGCGACACACACACCATTGAACACCGCATCTTCCGCGATATTCACGAGTATTTCAACCCCGGCGACGCCCTGGTGATTAACAACACCAAAGTCTTCCCCGCCAAGTTGTTTGCCCACAAACCCACCGGCGGCAAGGTGGAAGTCCTGCTGGTCCGCCCGCTGCAAAAGCCCAACATCTGGGCCGTTTTAACGCGCGATTACAAAGACGGCATCACCCTGGATTTCGGCGACGGGCTGCAAGCCAAAGTAACCGGCAAGACCGAAAACAACGAAGCCATTTTGGAATTTAACCAAGACGACATTTTGCCGTTCTGCAACGCCCACGGCCTGATGCCCCTGCCCCAATACATTGAAAAAGCCCGCAAACACGACGGGATGACCCCCAGCATCGCCACGGACAAGGACCGCTACCAAACCGTATACGCCAAATACACGGGCTCTATCGCGGCGCCGACGGCGGGGTTCCACTTTACGCCGGAACTTTTGCAAAAGCTGAAAGATAAAGGCGTAAAAATTTGCTACATCACCCTACACGTGGGCTGGGGAACATTTAAACCCCTGCGCGGCGAGCCGGAACAGCACCATATGCTGGCCGAACTGGGCGAAGTATCCCCCGAAACGGCGGAAACCTTAAACGCCGTGCGCGCGGCGGGAAAGCGGGTGTTTTCCTGCGGCACCACCAGCACCCGTACGCTGGAAAGTTTTACGGACGACAACCACATCACCCACCCGGGCAAAAAATGGACCGATTTGTTTATCTATCCCGGATACAAATTTAAAGCCATTGACTGCCTGATTACCAACTTTCACTTCCCGGACTCTACGCCCTTGTGCATGACGTCGGCTTTCGCCGGGGAAGATTTCATCTACGAAGCCTACCTGCAAGCGGTGGAAAAGAAATACCGCTTCTACTCGTTTGGCGACAGTATGATGATTTTGTAGTTTTACGCCTGATAAGAACCCCCGGGCCGTTTGAGTGCCCGGGGGTTTCTATTTCCCTTCTGCCGCCTGGGGCGGACGCGTGAGATATGGTAAAATATAAGTATGATTTCCCCTTTTCACATCCTAGCCAAAGATTCCCGTTCCAAAGCCCGCACCGGCATTTTGTACACTAAGCACGGCGCGGTGCATACGCCGGTGTTTATGCCGGTTGCCACGCAGGCCTGCGTAAAAGCCCTGACGGACGAAGA
>CALUYH010000011.1 GCA_944324965.1 Candidatus Avelusimicrobium gallinaceum | reverse complement strand
GCGGGGTTTTTTATTGCCCAAACTCCGCCATGCTGGGAAACCGATTGACATTAGTTAGATATCTAACTATAATGTAACTATGTACAGGATTTTATCCCTCGCGTCCAAAATTGTCAGCGCCGGAAATACATTTATCACCAGCAAATTGAAAGAATCTAATTGCGGGCAGCTGGCACCTTCACACGGGGATATTTTGGCCGTGCTGTATCAGTACAAAAAAGTAACGATGCAAGACTTAGCCGAAAAAATCGGCAAGACGAAACCTACCGTTACGGTATTGGTTAATAAGCTGGAAAAACTGGGCTTTGTAAAGCGAGAAAAATCCACCGCGGACTCCCGCATCACCTACATTCGTTTGTCCGCCCAAGGGCTTGCATTTAAACCCACCTTTACAAAAATTTCCAAAGAATTGGATAAAATCCTTTTTAAAAATTTTACGAAAGAGGAACTGGCACAGCTGGATGCAATGCTGGCAAAAATTTTAAAAAACACCCACTAGATTTACATTTATTTTTTCCATTTAACAGGAGCACGTATGAACACCGAAGAAAATAAAAACAAAATGAAACAATTTGAAACGATGATCAACACGGCCGATTTAAATTTGGCTAACCAATTAATCAGCGCCAAGGCTCAATTTATCACGCCCGTTTCCCCGACGCCGCTCATCGGCGGGGAGGGGTATTTATCCGTAGTTCACTTTTTGCGCACCGGATTTTCCGATGTGCAATGGAAGGCGGAAACTATGGTGGCCGAAAAGAACATCGTGGCCGTCAGCTGGATGTGCACCGGCACGCACGACGGGGAATTTTTTGGTATAAAACCCACGCACAAATCGTTCTCGGCCCGGTTTATGAATTTTTACTATTTTGACGAA
The DNA here is from genome assembly GCA_944324965.1 of Candidatus Avelusimicrobium gallinaceum. GTDB lineage: Bacteria > Elusimicrobiota > Elusimicrobia > Elusimicrobiales > Elusimicrobiaceae > Avelusimicrobium > Avelusimicrobium gallinaceum. The sequence continues at coordinate 43,220 of CALUYH010000011.1, read as the reverse complement.
GACGGCAAAATCATCAACGATGTGGCCGCCGAAGGCCTGATTGCCATTATGAAGGCCATCGGGGCCTGCTGACCCGTATTCTTTTGTACACGTCAAGCATCGGGACATTCGCCCGCCGAACAAGGATATTACAAAAACGAGGTTCACCTGCGGCCTCGTTTTTGTTTTCGGCATTTTAATCAATTTAGGCTTGACTTGGAGCCAACTCCAGCGTGTACAATGTAATAAAAAGGAGAGAATATGAAACAACTGTGCAACATTTTGCTAACAGCTATTTTTCTCTGGGGAGGAATAGATATGGTGCAAGCAGCTGCCTGGGACAAAACGTTCCCTAAAAGCGAAAAAGTAACCGTCAAGCGGGTGCATTTTAAAAACCGCTTCGGCATTAAACTGGCGGGGGATTTGTATTTGCCCAAAGGGATTAAAAAAGACGCCAAACTGCCGGCTATCGCCATTTCCGGGCCGTTCGGCGCGGTGAAGGAGCAAGCCTCCGGCCTGTACGCGCAAACGTTGGCGGAACGCGGATTTATCACGCTGGCCTTTGACCCGTCTTTCACCGGGGAAAGCAAAGGTTCACCGCGCAATGTAGCCTCGCCGGACATCAATACCGAAGACTTCAGCGCCGCGGTGGATTTTTTAAGCACGTATAAAAACGCGGACCCGAATAAAATCGGCATTTTGGGCATTTGCGGCTTTGGCGGATTTGCCTTAAACGCCGCCGCCATGGATACGCGCATTAAAGCCACGGTCACGTCCACCATGTACGATATGACGCGCGTTTCCGCCTACGGGTATTTTGACGCCATGGACGCCGACGCCCGCTACGCCCAAAAAGAACAATTAAACGCCCAACGCACGAAAGATTTTCAATCCGGCACCTATGCGCCGCAGCCCGGCCTGCCCGAAAAGCTGACGGGCGAGGAACCGTGGTTCGTGCAAGATTATTGGCACTATTACAAAACGCCGCGCGGGTTCCACAAACGCTCCATTAACTCCAACGGAAATTGGAATATGACGTCCGGCCTGTCGCTGATGAACCTGCCCATTTTGGCTTACAGCAGCGAAATCCGCAACCCGGTGTTGATGATCCACGGCGAAAAAGCCCACAGCCGCTATTTCAGCGAGGACGCTTTCAAAAAACTCACGGGAAACAACAAGGAACTGCTCATCATCCCCGGGGCAACCCATGTGGATTTGTATGACAACCTGGAAAAAATCCCGTTTGACAAAATTGAAGCGTTTTACCGGGAAAACTTGAAATAATGCACCGGTTACGCTTAGGAATTTTGTGGGGAACCGTCTGTTTACTTGCCGCCTGCCAAGCGCCGGCGGCAAGTGCAGAGGAAGGAGAACCGATGACGATAAAAATGCAACTCGCGGGCAAGACGTTTTCCGTCGCGCTGGCGGACACTGCCGCCGCGCGTGCCTGGGCCAAACGTTTACCCGTTACTTTGCAAATGCAGGAATTAAACGGCAACGAAAAATACGCCTATCTTTCCAAATCCTTGCCGTCTGCACCGCAAGCAGTGGGGGATATCCGCGCGGGGGACATTATGCTGTTTGGTGACGATTGCCTGGTGCTGTTTTATGCGTCTTTCCACACGCCTTACCGCTACACCCGCATCGGCCGGGTGGAACACCTGCCGGACTTATCGGGACAACCGACCGTTTCCGTAACGTTTAGCAATTAAAACGCCCCCGTGCTCGGCGGATACCATATGCAAAAATCCCCGGTTTAACCGGGGATTTTTATGGCTTTAGAAACGTTGCAGCAGATGTTCGTAACAGGCGGCGTCTTCAGGTAAAAAACTCACAAAAATCACTTCTTGCACGTGTTGCAGGCGGGGGGCCGTTTCCCGCACGGCGGAAACGGCAATCTGCGCTGCGGCCGCCTGCGGATAGCCGTACACGCCCGTAGAAATACACGGAAACGCCACCGTATGGCACCGGTACGCTTCGGCCAGTTCCAGCGAATGGACATAACAGGCGCGGAGTTTTTCGGCCTCGCCCCGGTTGCCGCCGTGCCACACGGGGCCTACGGTGTGAATGACGTACTTGGCCGGAAGAAGATAGCCGCGCGTAATTTTGGCCTGGCCCGTTTCGCACCCGCCCAGTGTACGGCATTCGGCCAGCAGTTGCGGCCCGGCCGCCCGGTGAATGGCGCCGTCCACTCCGCCGCCGCCCAACAAGGTGCGGTTGGCCGCGTTTACTATTGCGTCCGCTTGCAGCCGGGTGATGTCACCCTTCCATACACGTAACGTAAGCATAGCTATATTATACGCCTTTCGGGCAAAAAAAAGCTCCCTTTTGGAGGAAGCTTTTTAAAAATGCGCGTTATTATTTTTCCGCGGCAAAGGCGGAAAAGTTGCTGTACGTCAGGAATTTCTGTTCGTAGGCTTTAAACGCTTCCTGCAGGATTTGGATGGCGGTTTTTTTGTCAAAGATTTTTTCCACCACGACGCTCTTATTTTCCAATTTTTTGTAATCTTCAAAAAAGCTCATCGTTTCCGCCACCAAATGATCCGGCAGCTGGGAAACATCCGTATAGTGGCTGACGTTCGGGTCGCCCTGGGCCACCCCGATGATTTTATCGTCCGCTTCGCCGTTGTCCAACATCCGCATCACGCCGATAATACGCGCCGGCACAATGCACAGCGGCACCACTTCGGCCTGGGACAAAATCAAAATATCCAGCGGGTCGCGGTCGGCCCCGTACGTACGCGGGATAAAGCCGTAGTTGGCCGGATAATAGACGGAAGAATACAGCACGCGGTCCAAGCGCAAGAGTCCGCTTTCTTTATCCAGTTCGTATTTGGCGCGGGTTCCTTTCGGAATTTCAATAATACCGTTCACCACATAGGGGAGTGTTTTTTTGTCCCCGGGGGATACGTGGTGCCACGGGTTGAAGTTTGCAAACATTTTTTCCTCTTTTCTTAGTCAATAATTTCTTTCATTATAGCAATTATCCGGCGTTTCTTCATCTTTGTGCCGCCGGGAATTAATCTGTATAGTATATATTTGGTAAAATATACATAAAGGAGTTGTAAGTTATGGAAAAAGAATTCATTAACTTTGATAAAGTGGGGATTATCGGCTGCGGATTTGTAGGTGCAGCCTCCGCTTTCAGCTTGATGCAAAGCGGAATGTTTACGGAAATGGTGCTCATTGACACCAACCAAGCCCGCGCCGAAGGAGAAGCGCTGGACATCAGCCACGGCGTTCCGTTTGCCAAACCGATGCAGATTTACGCGGGCAATTACGACGATTTGAAAGACGCCGGCCTGATTATCATCACCGCGGGTGCCAACCAGAAACCCGGCGAAACCCGCCTGGACTTGGTAAAAAAGAACATCGCTATCTTCAAAACCATCATTCCGGAAATCGTCAAACGCGATTTTAAGGGCATTTTGCTCATCGTGGCCAACCCGGTGGATATTTTGACCTCCGTGGCCTTGAAACTCAGCGGCTACACGCCCAACCGCGTGTTCGGGTCCGGTACCGTGTTGGATACGGCCCGCTTGAAATACAACCTGGGCCAGCACTTAAACGTGGACAGCCGCAGCGTGCACGCGTTCATCATCGGCGAACACGGTGACAGCGAAATCGCCGCCTGGAGCTGTGCCAACGTGTCGGGCATTAAGCTGGACAAATTCTGCGAACTGCGCGGCTACTTCAACCACAAAGAAGCCACCAAACGCATTGCGGAAGAAGTCAAAAACAGCGCCTACGAAATCATCGCCCGCAAAAAAGCCACGTACTACGGCATTGCCATGTCCGTGCGCCGCATTTGCGAAGCTATCGTACGGGATGAAAAATCCATTCTGTCCATTTCCGCGTTGTTAAACGGGGAATACGGCATCAGCGGCGTAGCGCTCAGCTTGCCGGCCATCGTCAACCGCCAAGGGGTGGAAACCCACGTGCCCTTGCAGTTAAACGACGAAGAAGTCGCCGCGCTGAAGCAATCGGCCGCTACGTTAAAGAAAATCTTGGAAGAAAACGAAATTTAATTTTTCTTCCGCTTTTTCACACACCGCCCCGCGCCCAAACCGCGGGGCGTTTTTATGGCGCGTACGCACCCGTGCGGCGTAATCGCGCTGGAAAACCGAAACGGTCCAGGCCCGTGCCAATACATTGCGCATTTCTTGCCAAAATGGCACAATATAAGGGCCTTATGTTCCAATCACTTATCCAGCGTTACCGCACCCTATCGCCCGCCCAGCAGCGAACGGTTGTGTTTTGCGGGGTTTTGCTGGCCGGCATGTTGGCTGCTCTGGCAGTCATGGTTCTCAATCTGCTGCTCAAGCGCGCCTACTATCCGGCCGTTACTTTTCTGTTTGACCCGCGCTACCGATTTGGCGATTTCTACGATGTAGCCTCCTTTGCCGCCCGCGGGCTGGACGTATACGCCCAAATAGGGCCCAATTATTTTCCTTTTTTTATGGTTTTGCTGCTGCCGCTTAAATACCTGCCTGTTCAGGCAGCATTGTGGGGGGTAAGCGGGGTTTTTGTCGCTTTTTATGCGTGGCTGGCCTACCGCCTGATGCCGCCCATGCCCTGCAAACCGGCCTGGGTGGCGGTGTTTACGGTGTGCTCTTTCCCGCTGTTGCTGGCGCTGGACCGGGGCAATGTGGAAATGCTGCTGTTTATCGTGTGCGGGTTATTTATTTACTGCTACCAAAAAGGGTATCTAAAAACGGCCGGACTATGGCTGGCGCTGGCCATTAATATGAAGCTCTATCCGGCGGTATTTTTGGTGTTGTTTGCCGCCGATAAAAAATACCGGGAGCTCCTGCTCACGCTGTGCCTGACGGCGGGCTTTTTTGCCCTGGGGTATTGGCTGACCGGGGCGGGGAATAAGTTGGGGCACAATTTGGCTTTTTTTGCCATGTTTTACCAGCAGCGGCCGTTCGGGCTGCAGTTTTCCCATTCGCTGATGAATATCGTCCGTGTGCCGGCCTTTATGTCGCTGGACGGCGGAGGGCCGGACACCTGGGGCCCGTTTACGCAATTTTCTGCCGAAATTTCCCTGCCTTATATGCTGTTTGTGCTGGCGCTGTTTGCCGTCATCTGCCTGTATGTGGTGTTTTTAAATCCGCCGCGCTGGAAGGCGGTTTTGCTGCTTACCCTGGCGGAAATCGGGTTTCCGTTTATATCCGGCGATTACACGCTCGTGCATTTGGCGTTGCCGGCTTTGCTGTTGCTGGCGGCCCCCGGCCGTCAAACGCGCCAGACCGGTGTATGCGTTTTGCTGGCTCTTTTATTTATCCCGATGAATTTTTGGTCGCACACCTACTATATGACGCACTATGCCATGGTGTTAAACGCCGGCTCTTTGGTGCGCCCGTTGCTGATTGTCGTGCTGTTAGCGGTACTGATGCAGGATTTTACCTGGCACCGGCTGAAAACAGGCGTCAGAGGCTATTTTACCGGCATACGGCCCTGAAAAGGTATTTTCAAAACCGGCCCGATATCGTATAGTATAGGGCAAGTCAACTAGGAGGGAAAGATGAAACAACTGTTTACTGTTTTGGCGGCTTTTTTGCTGCTGGGGGCGTGCGCGTCTGCCCCTAAAACGCTTTCGCAAGCGGAATTGCTGGAATTAGCCCAAGGGCACGATTTGGTGGCCGTATTCCCGGACGGACGGATAGAAACGTATAACGGCCGCGGACTAGGCCCGCTGCTGACCCATTTGGAAAAAGGCAACTTAAAAGACGCCCAGATGTACGACAAAGTCACCGGCCGCGCTTCGGCCTTGCTGTTGGCGTACGGCGGGGCCAAAAGCCTGCACACGGGGATGCTGTCCAAAGAGGCTATTGAGATATTGAACAAATACCACATTTCCTACACGGCCGATAAAGAAGTGGACTATATTTTGAACCGCTCCAAAACCGGCAGCTGCCCCATGGAAACCGCCGCCCGCCCGCTAACCGATGCGCAAGAGGCGTTCGGCGTTTTGAAAGCCCGCTATCAGGCCCTGATGACGCAAGGATACACGGGCCAATAAGTTAATTTTTCGTTTTCGTCGGGCGCATTACCGCGCCCGATTTTTTTGTTCCGCTGTTTGGTGCGGAAATCCGCAGCATTTGCCGCCCATGCCGTTTGGTGCGCCCCACGGCCGGGGCCCAGCAGCCGGTAGGACTTTGGGCCCTTGTTTATTCCGCCCGCGGAGTATACAATATAAGTATATGAAGAAACTTTTTTCCGTCCTAATCGGTTTTACGCTGCTATGCGCAGGCCCGGTATCGGCCCAAAATGTATCCAAGGCCGGCCGCACGGCCGTGGAGACGGCTGCGTCCAAATCCGCCGCCAAATCCTCCACCGGCGTAAGAAACATTTTAAGCAAAATCCAGACCAAAGCCCGCAACGTTTTCCGTTTTAACAAATCCGCCTCCGGCGCCACCGTACCGGCCGCCACGGGGCAGAACCAAGTGCTCCGCGCCGTATCCCCTTCCAATCGGGAATTAAGCGAAAAAATTGCCCGGCAAAAAAAAGCGCTGGAACAAAACAAGAACGTCCGCAAACCCGCCATTGCCACGCCCATCGGCCAAGTGCACATGCGCAACTTTCAGGCGTTTATGCCCAACCAGCCCGGCACCCGCTTTTCCGGCACGGTGTTTGCGGTGGACTATAACGGCCAAAAAGAAATTTACGGCGTGGTGGCCTCCCACATTTTAGCCGCCAACGACGGGGGCGGCAACAACATTCAAAAGACCTTCTCTGCCATTTTTTACGACAACGGCCGCCCGATTGAAGTGCCCGCCCAGGTGGTCACCGTGTCGGCGCCGTCGCTGCTGGACGTATCGCTGGTGAAATTTCCGGCCGAGTACGAAAAGATTTTAAAACCGTATTCCCTGGGCAAAATGTCTTCGGAAAAGTCCGTCCAAACCTGCGGATTCAACCACGGCGGGGCCGTCTATATGACGTCGTGCGGCATCCAAAAGAGCCTGCCCTATTCCATTCACATCAACATTCCGCTCGCCCGCGAAGAACGCCCCGGCCTGTGCGGCAGTGCCGTATTGAACGACAAACAGGAACTCGTGGGCATTGTGGTGGGCAGCACCATTGCCCCGTGGGTAACCGCGGACCGCACTTTTGTGGCGCCGGCCGTCTACCTGCGCAACCTGGTGGAGGCCTACCACAACAACGGCAAATCCGCGGTGTCGTTCCTGCTCTACGGCACGCACGCCATTTCGTTAAACGTGGACGAATACGTCACCCGCGTGGTACTGTTGGACGAGCAACGCCAACAGCTCTACCGCTACAACGTAAAGGAACGCTTTTCCAGAACCGATATGGGCGAAGCGTTAAAAGCCTTCCCGCAAACCCGCTATCTGGAAGTCGTCGCCCAAAAAATCCGCTGGTCGCAAGACGGTTCCACCTTGCTTAAAAAGAAAGATCACAACTTCCCGCCGACGGCCTATCTGTATGATTTGCAGACGGACCAGGTGCTCTCCTCACGCGAAGTAAAAGTGGTATTGCCCATCTAAAAAGTCCTTCATTTCCTAGTACCAAAGGCCCAGCGTTTGCTGGGCCTTTTGGCCCTCGTCACGGAACAAGAGGAAATATAGAATATAAGTATATGAAGAAACTGTTTTCCTTACTATTTTGCCTGAACCTGTTTTTTGCCCTACCGCTGGCGGCACAAAACTACTTAAAATCCGGCCGTACCGCCGCCGAAGCGGCTTTGTCCAAATCCGCCTCCAAAGCGCTCCCGCGCGGGGGGAACATTACCAAAACCCTGCGTAACATTACCGCCCAAACGGGCAAACTGTTAAACCGCGCGGCCCGCGTCCGCCCCAATGAGGTGCTGAAAGGCTCCGCCAAAACGTCTGTTTCCGGCCAGAAATCGCCCGCGGGCAAACGAACGGTTGCCCAAGCCATCCGCGCGCACCTGCCCCAGCATAATCCTACGGACAGACCTTCGCTCATCGCACCGGACGAACACATTTTTCAGGCCGTCGCCACGGATGACCCTACCGTACATTTTTCCGGCACGGTGTTTGCCGTAGAATATAACGGCAAGAAAGAAATTTACGGCGTTATCGCCACGCACGCCATTCCTTCCGACGAATACGATTATATGGGCATCAGCCGCCACTTTACCGCCGTGGTGTACCATAAAGGCAAACCCGTCCGCATTCCGGCGCAAGTGGTGGCCTCCTCGCCGGTAAGCATGCTGGATATTTCGCTTGTTAAATTTCAATCCGACAAAGAATCCCTGCTCAAGCCGCTGTCCCTCGGCACCACCCAAGAAGGCGACGTTCTGTACACCATCGGCTTTGCACAAGGGGTCTTTCAGTACATTCCAAACCGCCAAGTGCTGGTCAATTCCCCTTTTTCCATCCGCACCACCATTCCCTTGCCGCGCGGCAAACGCTCCGGTTTGTGCGGCAGCCCCTTATTAAACGAGAAAAACGAACTGGTGGGCATCCACACCGGCAGTATGTTTGACCAAACGAGGGATTATTCCTTTGCCACGCCGGCACGCTACCTGCGCGATTTGGTGGCCGCCTACCACAACAAAGGCCTTTCCAAAATTGCGTTTTATGTGGATGAAGACATCGCCATCCGCCTAAATTCGGACGAATACGTCACGTCCGTTATGCTGTTGGACGAATTCAGCCACGCCCTGGCGGAGGAAAACATTGCGTTCCGTTTTTCACATTCCAAGATTAGCGAAATGCTTAAGCAGTTTCCGCAAGCCAAATTTTTAAAGCTGACCACCAAAGCCGTCTACTGGACCCCCAGCGGAAACGCCCTGCTGGTCACGCGCGATTGGTTGGATGATACGCCTTCCAAAACGTATTTTTACGATTTAAAGGAAGACAAACAGGTGCAAGTAGAAGAATAATCCGACTTGTCCCGTTGCGGCGGGCCGGTTTGCCGACCGTTTGGTCCTTGGCACAGAAAAAAACCTCTTGAGGATAAGCTATATGAAAAAACACCTTGCTATTTTATTTTGCTTTGCCTTTTTATGTGCCGTACCGCTGGCGGCGCAAAACCGCCTGAAAGCCGGCCGCACGGCTGCCCAAGCGGCTTTGTCCAAACCCGCTGCTGCCCAAAGCGGGAAAAAAGCAACCGATATTCTGCGCCATATTACCGACAAAACCGACCGCCTGTTAAAACAATCCGCCCCGTTTCAACCCAAGGAAGTGCTGAAAGCTCCCGCCAACAACGCACTTGCCCCCAACGCCGAACACACGGCCAAACCGGACGTTCGTTCCGCGGACATCCTCCGCACCGTACGCGCACAGCAAAAAGTGCCTGCACTGCTCATGCCGAAAGATCACATCTTTCAGGCCGTGTCGGAGGGGGAAACCAACATCCGCTTTTCCGGCACGGTGTTTGCCGTAAACTATAACGGCAAAAGAGAAATTTACGGCTCCATTAGCACACATATTGTGCTGAACGAAGAGAATGACTACCTCGGCGTCGGCCGGTTATTCATAGCCATCGTGTACCACAACGGGAAACCCGTCCGCATACCGGTGCAAATCGTGGCCGTTGCGCCCACCAGCACGCTGGATATTGCGCTCGTAAAATTCCCGGAAAGCGCGGAAGCCTTTCTTAAACCGTTAGATATTGGCAATACCCAGGAAGGAGATACCCTCTATTCAATCGGATTTGCGAAAGCCAAATTTCAATACATCCCCAACCGCCAAGTATTGGCTAATTTGCCTTTTTCCATCCGCACCACCCTGTCCTTGCCGAACAACCAACGTTCCGGCCTGTGCGGGTGCCCGTTGCTCAACGCTAAAAACGAGCTGGTAGGTATTCATTCCGGCAGTTTTTCTTACCAAAAGGAGAACTATTCCTTTGCCACACCCGCCCGCTACCTGCGCGACCTGGTAGCCGCCTACCACGACCCGGAAAATGCCAAAATTGCATTTTACATAGATGACCATATTGTCATTCCTATTCGCTTTTACGAATACCCCACTTCCGTGACCTTGCTGGATGAGGCGGGGCATTTCCTGGCAAAACAAGAAATTACCTACCGTTATTCCCGCGACAAAGTAAGTGCACTGCTCAAGCAATACCCGCAGGCAAAATTTTTACAGATGGCCACCAAACCCCTGCACTGGACGCCCCGCGGCCGCGCCTTGCTGATGACCTACGATTGGAAGGACGAATTTCCTGCCACAACGTACCTGTATGATTTACAGGCAGGAAAACTCGTAAAAACAACCGAAGCGGAAGCCGCGCCGTTGCCATAGTCCGGCAGTGCCGTTGCCCTTGTGCAACGAAAGCATTTTAGAATAATCAGACGAAAAATTACCTGCGTTGGGGGTTTTGTTTTATCTTTTTGTGTGCCGGGCCGCCGGCGGCACGGCGTGGGGGAAAAACACCGCCCCGGGCGCAGCCTTTCCGCAACCAATCTGCCTTTACGATTTACACCGACACCAACCGGTGCGCCGAATGCCGCACTGGTTCGGGCAAACGAAAAAAGCTACAATACCCCTATGACTTCCGTTGACCGCGTATCCCGCTGCCTGGCCGATTTTGGCCTGCAAGACCGCTTAATCACGCTGGACCAATCCAGTGCCACGGTGGCCTTGGCCGCCCAGGCTTTAGGCTGCCCCGAAGCGCTGATTGCCAAAACCTTGGCGTTTGAATACAACGGCTCGGCCCTGTTGGTCGTGGCCGCCGGGGACGCCAAAGTAGACAACCGCAAATTTAAAGCCGTCTTTGGCACCAAAGCCAAAATGCCCGCCCCGGACCAGGTGGAAGCGTTAACCGGTTTCCGGCCGGGCGGCGTGTGTCCGTTTGCCCCCAAAGAAGGAGTAAAAGTGTATTTGGACGTTTCCTTACAACGGTTTGAAACCGTCTACCCGGCAGGGGGGAGCGGAAATACGGCGGTGAAACTTTCCCTGGCGGAGCTGCAAGCGGCTTCCCGGGCGGAAAAATGGGTGGACGTATGCAAAGGCTGGCAGCCCCAAACGCCCGCCGCGCAAGGCTAATGCAAAATTGCCGGATATACGAATGCCTCAAAAAATTGTAAAATATATCAGAAGTAAAAAATCTATGGAGGATGTAACAACTATGATTAAAGTAGGTATTAACGGTTTTGGCCGCATCGGTCGTTTCGTATTCCGCGCGGCGCAAGAACGCAAAGATATTGAAATCGTCGGTATCAACGATTTGTGCCCCGTGGACTATTTGGCTTATATGCTCAAATACGATACGATGCACGGCAAATTCAACGGCACCGTGGAAGCGGACGTTGCGAACAGCCAGCTTATCGTAAACGGCAAAAAAATCCGCGTAACCGCCGAAAAAGACCCGGCCAACTTGGCTTGGGACAAAGTGGGCGCCGAATACATCGTTGAATCCACCGGTTTGTTCCTCACCCAGGAAAAAGCCCAGGCTCACATCAAAGCCGGTGCTAAATATGTAGTTATGTCCGCTCCTTCCAAAGACGCCACTCCGATGTTCGTAGTGGGCGTGAACGAAAAGACCTATGTAAAAGGTACGCAATTCGTTTCCAACGCTTCCTGCACCACGAACTGCTTGGCTCCTATCGCCAAAGTGCTCAACGACAAATGGGGCATTAAAGAAGGCTTGATGACCACCGTACACTCCACCACCGCCACCCAGAAAACGGTTGACGGTCCGTCTATGAAAGATTGGAGAGGCGGCCGCGCTGCTTCCGGCAACATTATTCCTTCTTCCACGGGTGCTGCTAAAGCTGTGGGCAAGGTAATTCCGGAACTCAACGGCAAATTGACCGGTATGTCTATGCGCGTTCCTACGTTGGACGTCTCCGTGGTGGACTTGACCGTCAACTTGGCTAAACCGGCCAAATATGACGAAATCTGCGCCGCGATGAAAGAAGCCGCCAACGGCGAACTGAAAGGCATCTTGGGTTACACCGATGAATCCGTCGTGTCTTCCGACTTCTTGGGCTGCCCGCTTACGTCTATCTTTGACGCCAAAGCCGGTATCGCCTTGACGGATACGTTCGTGAAAGTCGTGTCTTGGTACGATAACGAAATCGGCTACTCCAACAAAGTGCTGGATTTGATCGCCCACATGGCTTCCGTCAACAACAAATAACTCTAACCCGGTTAGAAAGCGGGCCCTTCGGGGCCCGCTTTTTTTGTGCCTAAAATTTCCCGCCTCCCGACGGAAAATAAAATCCTTTTGTTCTGCCTGCTAATCTTATATAATATCTAAAAGCATACGGGAGGATTTATGAAAAAATTTTATATTCTTTTGCTGGCCGTTTTATGTGCGGCCTTGCCCGGTATGGCCGCCGCGGCCGATACGCCGCTGATGTACGTAAACGCGCAAGCCGAAGTGCGCGTAAAGCCGGACCGCGCCGCCCTGACGTTTGGCCTGTACGAAAAGACCGACAACCTGCGCGAAGGCGCCCAAAAACTAAATGCCTTATCCCGCCAGGTAACCGACTACCTGCACAACCGCGGCATTGAGGACCGCTTTATCCAAACCGACAGCTTGCGCATTCAACCCGTCTACACCCGGCAAACGCTCACCGCCAAAAACGGCACCAAAACCCAGCAGGAAATTCTCCGCTACGAGTTGAACCAAACGTTCACCGTCACGCTGGAAGACCCGACCCAATACGAAGATGTCCTGTATGCCTTGCTGGAAATGGGCATCAACCGCGTGGAAAACGTGTCGTTCTATTCCACCCGGCTGCGCCAATACCGCGATGAAGCCCGCCGCCTGGCCGTGCAATACGCGCGCGAGAAAGCCGCCCTGCTGGCCGAAGCGGCCGACATCCGCTTGGGCAAGATTGTAAACATTTCCGAAAGTACCGCCGCGCAAGACCCTTCCGCCCGGATGATGAGCAACATCAGCCAAAACGCCGTGCAGGATTTACCGGCCGACGGCCAACTGCCCGGCCCGGCTACGGGGATGATTTCGGTGCAAGCGTCCGTAACGCTTACGTATAAAATAAAATAATGGAGTGTATATGAAAAAAACAATGTTTGCTTTGTTGTCATTCTTTTTCGTGCTGGGGTGCGCCGCCACACAGCCGCAATTAACCGGCACCTGGGTGGAGCCGATTCCTTCTATGCCGGGGCAAGTGCAGGGCATTCGTCTGGAACCGGATGGAAAAGCCTCATCCGTCAATATGGCTACGCTGCTTTACACCCAGTGGAAAACGCAAAACGGCCAATTAATTTTGGAAGGCAAAAGCCTGGGCAACGGGCAAACAATTTCTTTCAGCGAGGTTTTTTACATTGATAAATTAACCCCGGAAGAATTGGTTTTGTCGTCGGAAGGAAATACCCGCCGTTATACACGTCAAAAATAATTGCAAAAAATGCTTTACATTTGGATGAAAAAAGTCTATACTTTATCTATGCAACACAAAAACGCTTTCTTTAATTCTTATTTTTCTTCTTCCGTCCGCTGGACGGCAGGGAGCGTTTTTGCTTCTTTCCTAAAGCATATGATTATTTCCATTAATATTATTTTTGCATACACTGCAAAGAAAAATATGATGTGGAATTCTATTTATTGCCCGGGATTAGTAGTTGCTTGTTAATTTATTTTTATTTCAAATGACCAAAACCCCGGATTAAAAATCCGGGGTTTTTATTTTTAAGGAGCACACGATATGAAACGCATGAACCGCTGTATTAAATCTATTTGCATTCGGCTGGCTGATAAGCTAATGGCGAATATGTTTTATACCGTGCGCCATTTCCTAATGCAAAAGAATTTTGCAAATTACACCAAGGCATATGCCTACCGGGAAATATAAGTTCCATTTATTTTATTATATTCACCCGGGCTATTAAAAAGTCCGGGTATTTTTTTTAACAATCTATATTACGAACAAAGGAAAACTAAAATGAAAAACATCATCAAAGCCGCACTCGCCAGCACAGTTTGCATACTCTCGGCGGCTGTCACCGTCCAAGCCCAATCGTCGCGCGTTATCGTTAAAGGCGCCCAAGCCGTTGCCGGGAAAGAAATTGCCGCCAAAGCCATCACCGGCCCGCTGCACTCCAAATTTTGGTATGGGGCGACGGCCTCTGCGGCTGCGTCCGGCGCTGTTTCCCGCGCGCCAAAAAGCGTGCTCAAAACGCCGCAAATGCCCAAGGCTCTGCCGAAAACTCCGGTAAAAGTTAAAACCACCCAACTTAAAGCGGCCATTGAACGCAACCGCGTAAGCCGCGCCAAACGCGAACGCGCCCTGTTGGTGGCGGACGTATTGTGGCAGCGGGACGCTTTGGTGAGCGGTTATTACCTGCCGGAAAACTTTTTGGAAGGGTTCTTCTTCAGAAGAATTTATCCGTATCAGTCCAAACCGACCTACACTCCGGACAAAGATTCCGACCAATACCTCTACCGCGGGATGCTCGTCACGCCGGAAGAATTAGCCACCATTTTGCGCGTCGGTTTTTCGCCTAAAACGTCTACCTGGAATGCCGGCACCGGCGGGAAAAATGCGGTCAGCCTCTCTTCTTCCGTTACGGAAGCGCTGCACTACATCTTTCAGAGCGGGGCTAAAAAAGACGGCATCGGCATTGTGTTCAAAGTGCGCCGCAGCCCGTCCATGGAATTAGGGAAAGACAAAGAATTGAACCGCACCAAAACGATCTACTATTCTTTTAAAGACATCCCGGCCTCGGCCATTGCAGATGTTTATGTGTATGGCGAATTCGGTTTGGAATTTTTAAATACCATTCTGCAAAAAGCCAAAGAAGGAACGATTAAACCCAATACGTGGACTAACCAGTTTGACAGAACCTTCTTTTAATCAAACACGGTAATAAAAAAGCCCGCTTGCAAAAGCGGGCTTTTTAGCGTTTAAATGCAGGTTATTCGGCGGGGACTTCTTCGGCCGCTTTAAACAGGTGGCTAAACGAGAGCGAAACCCCTACATAAACGTTTTCACCGCGTTTGCCGAAGTATTTGGCCTGGGCCGTGTAGTAGCTGATAAACGGCGCCAAATACAGGTTTTTATACAGCTGCACTTCCAGACGGGCGTCGGCGGAAAATTCATAATCCAAGTCCGTCTGCACGTGTTCGGACTCGTTTAAATAATCACGGAACATCATGGCGTATTTGGCCGTCACGCCTTCACGCACGGGCTGTTCAATCTTAAATCCGGCCTCCCACGCCAACTTGTTGGAAGTGGGGGAATACGTATAATCCCGCTCGCCCACCACCGCGGCAAACAGACTTTTTAAGTATTTGCCTTCAAACAGTTTTACACCCGCCGTGGCGCGCAAAATGCGTTTGCGCGGGGCGTCTTCGGGCTTGGTAAATTCGGTTTCGTAACCGAGGTTGGCAAACGGACCAATTTCAAACCCGCCCAACAGGTTGGGCACGTTCCACAAGCGTTGGGTATAGCCGGTGGTAAACAGGATTTGGTCGGCGTTTTCGTTTACGATGGTTTCGTCATCCACGGGGCGGATTTTCGTGCGGCCGTAATCCAGCAGCAGTTCGTTGCTCCACAAGTAGTGCTTGGCGTGATAATTGCCCGCGGCATTAAGCATACCGCGCACGGCCGTTTGGGAATCCGCCGTCAGCCTCGCCTGGGAAAAGTCCTGATAGGCTTCGGCATTTTTTACTTCGGTGGAAGTAAAATCAAACGCCAGTTTGGAAAGGTTCACTTCCCAGCCGCGTTTGGTTCCTTCTGCCCGGGCCGGCACAGCGGCCGCCGCCAAACAGGCAAAAGCACACAACAACATTAGGGTATGTTTCACAAGGTATCTCCGGAGGGATTTTCCAGCTTAAACCGAACCCGCAGACGCCCGTTTTGATAGTCCCAGCTAATCAGCTTAAACCGGCCGATTTCGCGCGTGTTTTGCACGTGTTTGCCGATGCACGGGCACACGTCATACGTGCCCACGCGCACCAGGCGCACCGTATCCCCGGCGGAAGGGGGGAGGGAGGACAAATCCACGCTTTTTTCCGCCACGTCGCGCGGGAGTTCTTCCGCCGTTACGGGCAGCTGGCGCGAAATGACGTCGTTGACCATATCTTCCACTTCGCGCAGTTGTTCTTCGGTCGGCGCGGAAGGCAAAAAATAATCGCACTTGGATTTATTTTTTTCAATATGGTTGGTTTTGCTGCGTGCACAGCCAAACAGACGCACCATCGTTTGGTTCAAAATATGCTCGGCCGTGTGCATCGGGGCAAAATAATCTTTTTTGGGTTCCAGCGAAGAATCGGTATTCATGGGTATATTGTAGCGGATTTCAAGGTGTATTTCAATTTTGGGCCCGGCACCCCGATAGACGGGAAAATGCCCCGTTTTGCGCCCACCCGATGACAACGCGCTCCAAAAATAATAAAATATATAGCGGAAGGGACAAGCCTTTCTGTGTGCCCCTTACTTTAGAAGTTAAGATTGAGGAAGAATACATATATTATGCCTAAGAATACAGACTTTTGTAAAATTGTCGCGACCATCGGTCCCGACACCAGCAACGAAAAAGCTATTGAACAATTAGTTTTGGCCGGGGTCTCCGTGTTCCGCTGCAACTGCAGCCACGGTTCTTTGCCTGAATACCAGGAAAGAGTCACCAACATCCGCAAGATGGAAAAGAAATACAACTGCACCCTGGGTATCTTATTTGACTTGCAAGGCCCCAAACTCCGCATCGGCACTTTTAAAGACTACCGCATTCACTTGAAGGAAGGGGACAAATTCCACCTGGATATGAACCCGGAACCCGGCGACCAGACCCGCGTGTGCTTGCCGCACAAAGAAATCTTCGCGGCGATGAAACCCGGTTTGGAACTGTTGCTTAACGACGGCGTTGTACGCCTGCGTGTAGACGCCAACACGGCCGACACCGCGGACTGCACGGTAATTGCCGGCGGTGAACTTTCCAACAAAAAAGGTGTCAACGTGCCCGGCGTAAAACTGCCGCTCTCCGCGCTGACCGCCAAAGACAAAGAAGATTTGAAAATCGCCGAAATGCTGGGCGCGGACTTCATCGGTCTGTCCTTTGTACAGGAACCCGAAGATATCATCGAACTTCGCAGCTTGATGAAATCCAAAGCGCACATCATTGCCAAGATTGAAAAACCCTCCGCCATTGAACACCTGCGCGAAATTATTGATTTGACGGATGTCATCATGGTAGCCCGCGGCGACCTGGGTGTGGAAACCAGCCCGGAACTCGTGCCGGTATTGCAGAAAAAGATTGTTTCCGGCTGCCGCAAAGCGGGCAAACCGGTCATCGTGGCGACGCAGATGTTGGAATCTATGATTCACAACATTATGCCTACCCGCGCCGAAGCTTCCGACGTGGCCACCGCCGTTTACGACGGTGTAGACGCAGTCATGCTCTCTGCCGAAACCGCTCAGGGCGACCACCCCTACGAAGCCGTAGCCACTATGCGCCGCATTATTGAAACCGTGGAAAAAGACCACCGCTACCGCAAAGGCCTTTCTACCCTGGAACGCAAAAACGATTCCACCAAAGAAGGCGCCATCACCTCTGCGGCCGGCATCGTGGCCACCAACCTGGATACGGCCAACGTCATCGTTACGTTCACGGATTCCGGTTCTACCACCTTGCGTGCCTCTCAACAGCGCGCCGGCGGTCTGCCGATCTTGGGCCTCACGCCCAACCTCACCACGGCCCGCCAGTTGACGGTGGTCTGGGGTGTGACTCCGTTGGTGATCGAAAACCTGAAAAACTTTGACGATATGGCCGCCGAAGCCAAGAAAGCGGTTTTGGACCAGAAACTCGCCAAAGAAGGCGACAACGTCGTGGTAACTGCCGGTATTCCTTTCGGCAAAGCCGGTACCACCAATATGCTTTACGTGCTCAATATCTAATTGAACCGCTAAAGAATTTAGCCCCCGCCAAACGGCGGGGGCTTTTTTATGGGCAAAAATGGCCGTAAACGGCCCGAATGCATCAAGATAAAGAAAGTACGCGTTGCAAACTAAAAACCCTTCCAAAAGGGTAAAAACGCTTATTTAAAATGATTTTCAAAAAATAACACCCCGGGGAGTGTGAACCCCAGGGTGTTTTAATATGCATATGCGATGTTTTAACGATATCCGAAATCGCTCAAATACGCCTCGTGCAATTGTTCTCTGCAAAAATGCGAGACAAGGGTTGATTGCGCCTTGGGATCCACGGAATCCGCCGTTTTGCCGCCGGCCTGCCGGATTAACTCTGCCGCGCGAGCTTGGTCACGCACCAGACACATTTCATACGGAGTAACCGCACAGGCAGACTTGTTATCAATCCAAGAGATGAAATTTGGATACACTTTCTGCTGCAACAAAAGCTCTACGCCCTCCATGATAAAGCGAGAGGGGCCTTCCGTCACTTTGGTGGCACAAATATTCAACAACGCTTTGGGCAGCTTATTCGGATTGGCATATTTTACGGCAATTTCCAGCATACGCAAGCGGACTTGTTCATCTTTTTTAGTAGCGCCAAGCGGAGTTTCAAACAACGGGGCAAAAATGTCTTGCTCCATGTTTGCGGCGGCGGACTCTTCCACTAAAGCTTGGTACGTGGGTACATCCGACTGACGGACCGCCGTGATAAACAAATCATAGGACAAAAACGGCGCCTCCGTGGCAGAAGTGCGGTCATTTACCCCTGCCTGGATTAACGCGCGCACCGTTTGGGCAGCACCCCGTTTGACGGCCGAATGCAACGCTTTTTGGCCATAGGCTCCATTATCATAGCCGGCTATATACGAAACGGCTTGGGTATAATGGTTTTTGACTGCATAATCCAGCGCCGAGCGGGACGGAACGGGGGAAAGCTGGAGCAACAAATCAACTATTTCCCCATTGTTCGGAGCTTTTAACGCCCGTGCAAAAGGAGTCAGGCCCGCTTTGTCTTTCAAGCGGAAATCCGCTCCCGCCCCCAGCAAGGCTTGGACAATTTCCACCTTTCCCGCTCCACTACCATCCCAGTTGGTTACCGCATGCATCAGCAGGGTGGTGCCGTTGGCATCTTGGGCATTGATACGCACGCCGCCCGCCTTTAAGGCTTTTTTGATTTTTTTAACATTTTGCTGCTTAATTAACATCACAACCTGGTCTTCCACTTCACCCCATTGTTGCCCTTTGGCACGCTGCTGTGCCACGCTGGATGAAACCTTATTTTCTAATGAAGACATCGTATTTTTTGCCATACCCGGTTGTACGCCAAGCAGGAACAGACAAAAAACCATGGTTCCAACGATATATTTGTTCATATATACTCCTTTACGCTTGTATGATACTATTTAATATAGCTTTTTTCAAGGAAAAGTCAAGTTGCGTTTACTCGCCAGGGTGTAGTTAACAAAAAAACCCCGGAGCGTTTGCTCCGGGGTTTTGGCTGACAACCAAATTATTTGTGCGGTACCCCCGCGGCTTCTTTCTTCCAGGTCATGGAAATAAAGATCATCGCGATGATACAAGCGAAAATGCAGGACACATACACACCTTTCCACCCGTAGTGCACGCTGATATAAGAAGCACCTTTAGAGGAAAGCATCGCGCCGAAATACCCAAACATACCGGTAAAACCGCACGCCGCGGAGACGGATTCCTGTACCGTCACGCGGGAAGCCTGCACACCGCCGGCCAAGTTCTGCGGGCCGTCCACAAAGAAACCGATAAACGCCGCAAACATCGCCGTCAGGAAGAAAGCGCCCACAGAGGCCACTTTGTAGAAGCACCAGCAGCTGACCGCCAAAATGACCAGGTAAATCAAGTTCATCTGCGTGCAGCGGCCCTGGAAGAACTTATCCGCCAAGTACCCCGCTACGATGCCGCCCGGCATACCCAAGAACGGCATAGCAGACGCCGCAGAAGCAGCCAACGCCTACGCCCGGATTAGAAAAAGAAATAGGCGTAATGCACAACGGAACACGCCGCCAATTCTCCAAAGTGGTTTTACCAAAACCACCAAAATATTGTCTGCCCGAAGTATTCTTGCCATACAAAAAACCCCGCGCCAATGCGCGGGGTTTTGTAAAGGATCTTCAAGAATTTTATTTGGCCGCACCGATATCGCGGTTTTCTTTCTTCCAGGCAGTCATTACCAGCAAAATGCCCACAACACAGGCAACAATGCAGGAATTGAACACGCCCGCCCAGCCCCAGTGATTCAAGATGAAAGAAGCACCGCTGCCGGCCAAGAAACCGCCGATGTAGCCGAACAATCCGCAGAAACCGCACGCGGCGGCCACGGATTCTTTGGTGGTCAAGAGCGAGATTTGTACGTTAATCAAGTTCTGAGGGCCGTCCACAAAGAAGCCGAGAGCGGCGATGAAGAAGCCCGTCAAGAACAAGTGATCCGGACCCGCAAACAGGTAGAAACCGTAAGCGGAAATGGCCAACAAGATAAAGTAAATGACGTTGGAAGGAGTGCAGCGTCCGCCGAACACCTTAGACGTCAAAATACCGGCCGTAATACCGCCCAACGCGCCCACCAAGGGGTTAAGCGTGAAGATAAGCGGAATGCTGGCTTTGGAGAGTTCGCGCGTATCCAAGAAGATAGCGGCCCAAGACAGCGTGACGTAACGCACAAAATATACACACAAGAATGCTATGGACAAAATCCAGATGTATTTGTTCGTTAATACGTATTTGCGTAACAACACCCAATAGCTTTCGCCTTCGCTGGCTTCTTTGGTTACCAGCTGTTGGCAGCCCATAAATTCTTCCACCGGGGGCAGCCCCACGCTGGCGGGCGTATCTGTTACGCTGTGCAAAATATAGAAGGACGTAATCAACCCCAAGATACCGGAAAATACAAAAACAAACTGCCAGTGTATCATCGGAGTAATGTCCATCAATTTCAGGATAACCGCGGCAATAATGGCCGCGATGGAAATACCCACCGTATGAGCGGAAGCCCACAAGGTCCATTTGCTGGCTCTTTCTTTGGGAGAGAACCAATACGCAAAAATACGCGCGATCGGAGGAAATCCCATAGACTGGAAAGCCTGGTTGAGCGTCCAGAAAACGACCAACAAGAAGAAAGAAGGCAGGTATCCGAAGAAAAGGTTAATGACGGAAGAAGCCATCAAACCGAAAGCCAAAAAAACGCGGATGTTGCTCTTATCAGCCAACATACCGCTTACAAACTTTCCAATACCATACGCAATAAGGGAAATAGATACCATCAAACCGAATTGGTCGTTGGTAATACCCGTTTCTGCCTTAAACACGTGAGCAATGGGGTTCAAATTCTGGCGGGTTACGTAGTACATCGCATAACCGATATAGGCACTGATAAATAAGCGAAGGCGCCAACGCTTATACTGCTTAGTAATTTCTTGAGGATCGGTAATTTTTTCCGCAGCATCGGGCAGCGGCTTAAACCAATCAATAAACTTCCGTAGCATTCAAGTCTCCTATTGTGTGATTAAAATACGAACATCCTTACTTCTTTATTATAACACATTTATGCACCGTTTTTCGGAAAGTTTTTTATATTTTTTCCGACGGGAAACAGCGGTTTGCCTTTCCCGCGGTGCGCCCGGGCCAACTAAAAGTGGCTTGCCGTACGGCACAAGCCACTTTTAGGGTTCGGTTACTGCAAATTTTTATTCTTCAAAGGCCGGGGCTTTCCAGTCGTTATTCGCGCCCAACACTTTGCCGGCCATATCCTGAAGTTCAGCCATGGCACGGTCATAAGATGGTCTGTTTCCTTTATAGCGGGAAACACGATCTTCCGCTATTTTGGTCAACTGCATCTTATACATATTGCGCAGTACTTCCAGGCGGAACTGATCCAACCCTTCGTTGCGTTCCATTACGCCGCGTTCCATATTGTCCAGTTCGGACGCTTTGATGAAGTAGCGGTTGTTGATGACTTCCGCCACGGAGCGCACAATCTGGGCTTCCTGCTCAGCGGTCAAGTTCTTGCCGGAGAGCGTGGTCAACAGCGGCTGGATTTCGCGGGTTTTGAAAGTTTTGTACGTCAATTCTTCCATACCCAGCGACGCATTGTTCTGCGGAGCGCCTTTGAGCAACGCTTTGAGTTCTTTGATTACGCTCAAGCGCAGCTGGTTCAAGCGCAGTTTTTCGTTAATCGGCTTCATCAAGCGTTCAATGGTGGTCAGTTCGTGTCTGGTCTTATTGAACAGTTCCGTAGCGATGCGGTTGGCATCTTGAGACCAGTATTCCACGGAGTGGCCGTTTTCTTGATATTTCTTGTAGAAGTTATCCGCTTCCGAGCGCAGCAATTTATAGCTCAGCGTCGGCGGTAAACCTCTCCAGCGTTTAACGTCTTGGATGAAGTTGTGCGTAAAGTATTTACCGTTAATCAACGTACCCAAGGCCAACGCACCCGCCGGCAAGACCAACGCATTGATTTCCGGATCGGCCACACCCATGCTGGTGAACATGTTGGCCAAAGAACCGTACAGCACCGTCAGCGCACCGGAAAGTCTGGCCAAGGTGTAAGCCATGTTGACGGCCGGTTTCTGGTTCGGATATTTTTCCATCGCCAGGGAGTTTTCAAACCCGGCCAAGTTGGCAAAGCCCAAGCCGGCAATACCCCACAGGGCCGCTTTGGCGCCCAACGGCAGGAACGGCAAGAACGCCAAGCCTACGGCTACGGTGCTCAGCACACCGGAGGCACCGATAATGCCCTGAGGCGTCAATTTACCGGATTTTACAAACTGAGACAGATACTGACGGCCAGCCCACACGCCCACATACGCCGTAAAGAAGGTGGCAATCTGAGCGACGGAGGTCGGGTCAAAGCGGCTGAAGATGGAGTGAGCCACTTCATACGCTTCGGGCACGATAGCGGTAGCGGCAGTCGTAGCACCGCCCACCAGCCACGGCAAGTTCTTCTTGGCAAAATCACCGGCTTTTTCGCTCAGCGTAGAGGGCTGTTCCACAGCCAAGTTCTGCGCCGGGCCTTTGGTCAGTTTTTTGCTTACTGCGTTGTAAATCTTCTGTCCTACTTTGGTCAGCGCATAGCCCGCACCGCCAGCCAACAAGGCCGTCATCGGCATAGGCATATTCTGCGCCCAGTTCACAATAGAGGCACCTTCCGGAGATTTAATAAAGTTACCGATAATGGCGCCCGGACCGGAGTTGTACATCATACCGGCGAAGTGATACAAGCCCACCAACGCCATCATGCGCAGCATGTACTGGCTGGTAGCGGCCGGCAGCTTGACGGTCATAAAGTCTTTGGTTTTCGCCCACAGCGACTGAGAGGCCGCCGGGTCAACCGGTTTCATAGCGGAAGTATTGCCGTTAAGCATGTCTTCATACTGTTTGGTGCGTTCTTTGACAACGCGTTTTTCGCGGATAGCACTCAAGCGTTCCTGATAACCACCGCTGACGGCAAATTTCACGTTATTCCAAATGTTTTTGACAATACCCCAACCACTCTTGGCTACCACTTTGACTTTATCGGTAAAAGTGGTGGCTACACCGTGGTCGGCACCAACGTTTCTTACTTTAGAGAGCAACAAGTTGGCCAACGCATAAGCGGGCACGGCGGTAGCACCATAGTACAACCACTGGAAAGCTTCCACGCCGGACAACGCAAACAATACGGACACGGGGAAGAACAAGTAACCCGTCATCGTACCCACGGAAGCGCGAGCGTTGACGAAACCCATTCTGGCCGTACCGGAAGTGTTATCGTTGGACATTTCTTTGGCGAAGATGCTGTTGGTGGATTTTACACCGCCGTTAGCGCCTACGCCCAATACGAAGGAGCCTAAGCCCAACATGCTGATTTTGGCAGCAATGGAGGGGAGGGACAAACCAAAACCGCAGATACCCAAGCCCAGGGCGGCTACGCCCAAGCCTAAGGCCAGCGTGTTTTTGATACCAAATTCTTTTTGCAACCCGGAGAACACCACGCTGGCTACGTTACCCAACTGAGAGTGGGACACGCCCTGCTGCAGCGCTTTGTGGTCGCTGATGCCCAACGCGGTGGCTTGCGGCGCTACAGTGGCCTGAGGCAAACCGCCCAAGCCTTCCGTCAGACCGGCAAACATCGTCGCTCTTTCGGCAAACACGTCGGAATAGAGGTTCAAATCTACTTTATTGGAAGTCAATTTACCGGCCTGGTAATCGCCCAGCAAGCGGTAGTACATGGCTTCCACACCGGCTTTACCGCCTTCAATGAAAGGTTCGTAAATCGGTCTCTTGCTGCCGCCGGGAGTGGTCAACATCAATTCAAACGGACCGGTGGGCTTGCCATCTTTGTTGGCGCGCATCATCGTGAACACTTCGGAGTTGGTAACACCCAAGCGTTCAAACTGTTTGACGGCCGTATTATCCAGCAAGCGCACGTTCAGTTCAAACGTGACGGGCAGCACTTTGCCTTCGGCATCATGCAATTTCAAGGAGTAAGACATTTCGCGTTTGGCGGGAGCCACGGTCGGTTCGGCCACCGCGGAGGCAATGTCTTTGGCGTACGGAGCCAGCGTGGGATCGGCGGCAATCGCGGCGGAGAAATTATCCGAGAGCAATTTGTCGTAATCGGCGCTGGTCAAGGCGCGGCCTTCTTTTTGGGCCTGCTGAGCCAAAGCGATAAATTCGGTATCGGCTTTGTTTCTGGCGCCTTCCAGAGTTCTTTGTACGCGTTTAATGATTTTTTTGTTGTTGATTTTGTTGGTCAAATCGCCCAAGCCACCCATGGACAGGGTGCCGCTGGTGGACAAGCCCATCGCACGGCTTAAGGCTGCCTGATTAAGGGAGGTCGTGGACGTAACCGGAATGTTCACCGCTTCCGCTTCGGCGGGAGCAGCGGGATTGGAACCAAAAAGCTTTTTAATGCGGTTCATTCCGCGGGAGAACCAGGTGCCGGAAGCTTCCGCCGCAACGGGGGCTTCTTGCACGGCGGCAACCGTTTCTTCCTGCACGGCCGTTTGCGCGGCAGTTTCTTCCGTTCCGGCAGCCACGTTCGGTGCTTCAACGGACAACTGTTCGGCCGCTTTTAAATTGTCGTCTAAATTGATGGTAACTTCCGGTCTGAACGCTTCCGGCGCGGCCTGGGGGGCTTGTTCCGCAGCAGCTTGTTCTTTCGCGGCGGGAATCACTTTCCCTTTTTTCTCATTCAGCGAGGCCCACGCAGCCGTTGCATTGGCAGAAGCATCCGTATGGCGGACATTTAATTTGCTCCATCCGCCCAGCAAGCGTTTCATCTGGGAAGCATTCGGCAAGTTTGCACCGGTTTGTACTTCCGGCAGCGAGACCGCCAAACCTTTCGTTTTTACATAAGATTGCAAGCCGGTCCAGAATTCGCCGGTCAATTCGCCATTCACAGCCGCTTTAGAGGCCAGCTGTTCCAACGCACCGTACGCCTGCAAGTTTAACAACGCGCGGCCGACGATTACTTCGCTGACGGGTTTCAACGCCGCGGGGACTTTATTATAAGTATCAATTAAAAGGGCCGCATCTTTGGCAGAACCGTAAAAACCCAGGTTGCTTACGGCAGCCATGGTTTTGGACCATTCTTTCAACTGCGATTGAGACAACTGAACTGCGGGGTTCACCGCCACATTGCTGTTGTGGGACAGCAAAATGCGCCGATACGTTTGCAGCGCCTGGGCGAGGTGGTCTTCGCTAATGGCAACGCCGCGTTCCACCGTAAGGGAAGGCAGCGTGCTTAAAAGCAGGAAATCTTTGGCCGAATCCGAGCGGGAAACGTCAAAAATCTGATGATACAGGGTAGCAACGTCCTGCTGGGTTAATTCCTTTTTGGCGGCTAAAGCGGCCAATTGGTCTAACTGCAGAGCCGGAGCCTGGCGGCTGATTTGATCGGCCACGCGGGCTTCAATGTGTTGGTCCAGCGCTTTTTTAGACGCCGCCGACGAGCCCGTGAAGACCTGGGCCGCACGATGGGTCGACGTGGAAAGAGGCTGACCGGTTACGGCCGACTTACCGATAGCCGGGTTATACGGGGCTTTTGTAGTAGCAACCGGCGCTTTGGCCCCCGGGATATATTTCCATCCTTTAACGGACAATTGCCCGGCGGCGGATTTTCCGGCTACTTCCGCTCCGCTCTTTCCTAATGTTTTCGCTGCACCTGGAATAATCTTGTTAGCCTGTGCAAAGGAAGGTGTTATGCTTCCGAAGATTAGTGATATACTCAGTACAAGAGATATCAGTTTGTTCATAGGTTGTCTCCACTTTAGTTAAGTATCAATATGATACGCCTTATACCCTAATGCTAACACAAAATTTATTCGTCAACAAGGGCCAAAAGGCCCATTTTTTTCTTGGGACCTTTTGACCCTTCTTTAGCATTAAAACGATAGGAACGTTTCCTTATCTATTGTAACATAAAATGGCCGCGTCGGATACGGTTACCAGTCGGCGTCTTTGCCCAGGGCGGAAAGCGGCAGCTGGGAGCCGAACGTAAACGAGCGGGGGAACTCGTGCACCGACAGGCGCCGGGCCAGATACGTGCGGATAATGCCCAGATGTTCCGGAGTGTAGCCGTCGTTTAGCACGATAAACGCTTTTAAGCGGTTGCCTTCGTCGGGGCGCATCAAGCGCACGCGGCAGGCTTTCACGGCCGGGTGGGATAAAAGTACTTTTTCCACCCGTTTGGGGTACACTTTCACCCCGGCTACCTGTACAGCCTCGTCGGTACGGCCGAGCAGCACCAGCTTATCGGGCCCGGGCAGGCTGACGTAGTCGGGCAATTCCTGCCACTGCGGCTGCGCCTGGCGCCGGATGCGCGGCAACACCGGGTTTTGGGTGGACGCTTCCCAAAACGGGAAGATTTCAAACGGTTCCTGCGCCTGATGGCGAAACGCAATTACGCCCGTTTCGGTGGCGCCGTAAATCTCGCTCACGCGGGCCGCGCCGGCCTGGTACAGGGCTTTTATCGTTTCGGGCGGGCACGCCGCCGTAGAGGTGACCACTTCCACCCCGGGCGGAAAGGACACGTTCATCCGCACCCAATAATTCCAAAAAATCGGAAATCCCACCAGTAAATCGCCTTTTTGCAGCAAATGCTCCCAATCCTGCGTGGGAAGGGGCGCCAGCTGCACGACCGGCACTTTTAACGTGTGCGGCAAGGCAATCGTGAACGTAAACCCATACAAATGGCACGCCGGCACCAACGCCACCACCCGGCGGACGTTTTTAAACAAGCGGGCCAGGCCGTCGGATTCTTCGGTAAGCATATCCAGCGTATGCACGCACGGTTTGGGGTCGCCGGTGGTGCCGGAAGTAAAAAACGTCAGCCGGCGGTTTTTCACCCAAGCGGCAAAAGCATAATCCGCCATCAAATCCAGCGAGGAAAAATCCCGCTTTTCGTATCCGAACAAGTCGGCCGCTTTCTGCATAGCGGTTTCCAGCACTTCCCGCGGCATACGGGTGAACAGATCTTCTTCCTGGCCGGGCTCCAGCACGGCCAGCACGTCCAAGCGGCACCGGGCCGCTTCGGTGCGAAGCACGTCCGCAATCATCCGTTTTACATCCTGTTTGCTTAACATACTTTTCCTTTGTCTTACACGGCCGCCGGCCTCATCCGTGCTGTATTCTTTATGCATTTGCTAATCTGTTTTTTGGGCCGCGGGCATTTGTAAACTTAAATGAAATAAAATAAAATTATATTATACAAGCGTATCAAAAACAATACGCCCGGGGCAAGCAAAACTTTGCCGTTTGGCGGGCGTATTGCCGCTTTTACGGCCCGGCCCAACCGCCGCCGAACAAACCCTTTTTAAACGGCTTGTTCCCGCCGTAGCCGCCCCGCAGGGACGGCCGATGATTTTTATCCGCGCGGACGCAAAAGCTGCCCGTTGTACGTCCCGCTGTAATATATATATATGAAGATACACGCACCGCATATTGCTTATAAATGGCTGATTTTTTCCGTCACGGCGATTGGGGTTTTTATGTCCACGCTGGACGGCGGCATCGTCAACATTGCACTGCCCGTAATGGCGCGCGATTTAAACGCCGGGCTGGAACGCATCCAATGGGTGGTCAGCGTCTACCTGCTGACGACCACCTGCTTCCTGCCGGTATTCGGCAAACTGTCCGATATGTACAGCCGCAAATACCTGTATTTGACGGGCTTTTTGCTGTTTGGTTTGGGGTCGCTGTTTGCGGCGTTTTCGCAAAGTTTAAGCTGGATGATTTTCTCGCGCGTGGTGCAGGGGTTAGGGGCCAGCGCGATGATTTCCAACTGTCAGGCCATTATTGCCAAAGCCTTCCGCGGCAAGGACCGCGGCCGCGCCCTGGGCGGCATCGGGGCGATGGTAGCCATCGGCTTTTTGGCGGGGCCTGCCGTGGGCGGATTGTTAATCCAACACTGGGGCTGGCAATCGGTATTTTGGATTAACGTGCCCATCAGCGCCTTGGGGATTTGGCGCGGGATACAAATCATCCCGCTGTTTAAAGCCCAACAACGCGTGAAAATGGACGTGCTGGGCGCGATTTGTTTTATTTTGTTTTGTTTCTGCTTTCTGTACGGATTAGACGAAGGGGAAAGCCAACACTGGACGTCTTTTTTAATCATCGGCTCGTTTGTGATGTCCATTTTGTTTTTTATCATCTTTTATATGCGCGAGCGCACGTCCAAAAATCCGTTTATCGGGCTCTCGTTGTTTAAAATCCAGGCCATTTCGTACGGGTGTATCGTATCGCTCCTGGGGTTTATTGCGCTCAACTGCAACAACATTTTGTTCCCGTTCTATATGTCCGACATTCTGCACCTGGACCCGATGCACATGAGCCTGCTGATGATGCCGTTCCCGGTGGCACTGGCGATTGCCTCGCCGGTGTCCGGCTGGCTGTCCGAACGGTATTCCGCCCGGTTGATTACGACGGTGGGCTTTGGGTTTTTGATTATCGGCGCGTCTATGTTTGTAGGCATCGGCACGCATCCTTCCGTGTGGTACATCGTAACGGCCCAACTGATTATGGGCTGCGGCTCGGGCACGTTCCAGGCGCCTAACAACAATACTATTATCGGCGGCGCCCCGCAGGACCGCTTGGGCATGGTGGTCAGCTTAAGCGCGCTGGCGCGCAATATGGGGGCGGTGATGGGGATTGCCCTGTCGGTACTCATTTTCTCGGCGGTGCGGCGCCACTACACGGCCGCCGGGCAGGACAGCGTAACTTCCTTTATGTACGCGTATCAGGCGGCGATGGTGTTCTGCATTATTATGTCGCTGGCGGCGGGGTACTTCTCGGCCGCGCGCGAAAAACGCAAAAAACGCAAGAAACAGCCCACCGGCTTTTATGAAACAACGACTGCTTAATCTACCCTATAAGTGGCTGATTTTCACCGTCACGGCCACGGGCACCTTTATGGGCAATTTGGACGGGGGCATCGTAAACATTGCCCTGCCGTCCATTGCCGAACAATTCCACGCCGATATTGAAAGCATTCAGGCGGTCGTCAGCGTCTATCTGCTGACGATTACGTGCTTTTTGCCCGTATTTGGCAAACTGTCCGATATGTACAGCCGCAAAAAGCTGTACTTGGGCGGTTTTTTTATGTTTGGGGTGGGCAGCGTGATGTGTTCGCTGGCGACGTCGCTGCCGATGCTGATTATCGCCCGTGCGGTGCAGGGGCTCAGTTCGTCTGCCATGATGGCCAACTCACAGGCGATTATCGCCAAAGCCTTCACCGGCAAGGACCGCGGCCGCGCTTTGGGCGGCATTGGGGCCGTGGTGGCCTTGGGCTCGCTGGCGGGCCCGGCGGTGGGGGGATTTTTAATCCAGCACTTCGGCTGGCAGAGCGTGTTTTGGGTAAACGTACCCGTGTGCATCATCGGCATTTGGCGCGGTATGCAAATTATCCCGCGGTTTAACCCCAAGTGCAAAATGCGTATGGACGTGTGGGGGGCCGTCTGTTTTATCGTGGCCAGTTTTGCGTTTCTGTTTGCCTTGAACCAAGGCCCGGCCAAACACTGGACCTCGCCCCTTATTTTAAGCGGATTTGCGGTAGCCGTCATCTTTTTTGGCTTGTTTTACTACCGTGAACGCGTGTCCAAAACGCCGTTTATCGGCCTGTCCATCTTCAAAATTCCGGCCATTTCGTACGGATACGCCGTAGCCGTGCTGGGATTTATGGCCATTTTTACCAATTCGGTGTTGTTCCCGTTTTACGCTACGGACATTTTGCACATTGACCCGGTACGCACCGGGCTGCTCATGCTGCCGTTCCCGGTGGCGCTGGCCCTGTCCTCGCCTGTCAGCGGGCTTTTGTCCGAAAAATATCCGGCCCGGCTGATTACCACCATCGGCCTGGGAATGACGGTGACGGGGCTGGTGATGTTTTCGCTGATGGACGAAACGACATCGTTTTTCTACATTGCCTTGGCGCAGCTGATTGCCGGTTGCGGCTCGGGCACGTTCCAGGTACCCAACAACAACACCGTCATCAGCGCGGCCCCGCGCAACAAGGTGGGTATTGTGTCCAGCGTAAACGCCCTGGCCCGCAACGCCGGGATGATTATGGGGATTGCGTTTTCCGTGGCCGTTTACGCGCTGGTGCAAAACCACCTGGCGGCCGGCGGCGCCACGGCGCAGGACGCCTTTTT
Source organism: Candidatus Avelusimicrobium gallinaceum (assembly GCA_944324965.1). Classification (GTDB taxonomy): domain Bacteria; phylum Elusimicrobiota; class Elusimicrobia; order Elusimicrobiales; family Elusimicrobiaceae; genus Avelusimicrobium; species Avelusimicrobium gallinaceum. The sequence goes on along the minus strand of CALUYH010000011.1, from coordinate 12,764 downwards.
GGGCGGATACCGTGCAGCCATGCTGTTTGGCGCGGCGGTGGCGGTAGCGGGGGGCATTTTATCGGTCCGGCGGGACTAAACGCCCTTTTTTAATCCGATGGTTCACGCGCGAAGATTTACGCTTCGCGCGTTTTTTATCAAACGGGCAAAAAAGAACCCCGCCCGAAAGGGGCGGGGTGGATGCAGTTTTAATGCGGAAAATTAATAATTTTCCGGGTGAATCATAAAGTAAGCCTGCGGGTGAGCGCACACGGGGCACACTTCGGGGGCTTTTTCGCCGATGTGAATGTGGCCGCAGTTGGCGCATTCCCACATCACGATACCGGCTTTTTTGAACACTTCCTGGGTTTCCACGTTGTGCAGGAGCTTGCGGTAGCGTTCTTCGTGCATTTTTTCAATCTTGCCGACGGCTTCAAACAGGTAGGCCAATTTGTCAAAGCCTTCTTCTTTGGCTTCTTTGGCAAAGGTGGCATACATATCGGTCCATTCGTAGTTTTCGCCGTTGGCGGCGTCTAACAAGTTTTCAGCCGTGGTCGGAATTCCGTTATCGTGCAAGGCTTTGAACCACAATTTGGCGTGTTCGCGTTCGTTGCCGGCCGTTTGTTCAAAAATTTTGCTGATTTGCACAAAGCCTTCTTTTTTGGCTTTGGAAGCATAGTATGTATATTTATTGGTAGCCTGCGATTCACCCGCAAAAGCCGCCATTAAGTTTTTTTCCGTTTTAGAACCTTTTAATTCCATAATTTCTCCTATAAGTTACCCAACTGTGCCTACTTTGTGGCCTGGCACTTTTTACAAATTCCGCGAAGCTGCACATTTACTTGCCGCACTTCGCCCATTTCCCGCGCACCGCCGGGCAACGGCAAAGGCGCCTCGCCCGGTTGGGGGAAAATATCATACACTTCGCCGCAGCGTGTGCAAACAAAGTGGCAGTGGGGACGCAAATCCCCGTCAAAGCGGGCCTTGGACGAAAGCCCCACCCGCATCAGTAAATCCATCTCTTCCAAAGACGCCAGCGTGCGGTATACCGTATCTAGCGACACATTAGGCATCTTTTTGCGCACCGCCACAAACACGCTTTCCGCACTGGGGTGTGCACTGGATTGTGCCACCGTGCGGAAAATCTCCCGCCGCTGCTGCGTCACGCGCAGGCCTTTTTGCCGGCAGGAATCTTCAAAACGCGCCAGGCGTTTGTCCAGTTCTTCTTTTGGTTCGTGTAAATGGCTGTTCATAAATTATTAATAATTATTCCTAATAAAGTATAGCATATTTGCGAACGCAAAAGTCAACTGTTTTGTGAGTTTATGATAGCAAAAACGGCCGTTTTTTGCCCGAAAAAGCGGCCTTATCGGCGGGCGGGCCGATTTGTTATAATATGGGGGCCGGCTTTGGCCGGCAGGAGGAAATATGAAGTTTGATTGCTATTTACCTACTAAAATTTTATTTGGTGCAGGCCGTTTAAACGACCTGGCCACCGCTAAACTGCCCGGCAAGAAGGCACTGATTGTCATTTCGGCCGGTACGTCTATGCGCAAATACGGCTATTTGGAACGCGTGCAGAAATTGCTGGCACAGCAAGGGGTGCAAAACGTCGTGTTTGACAAAATTTTGCCCAACCCGATTTTAGCCCACGTAACCGAAGGCGCCGAACTGGCGCGCAAAGAAGGGTGCGATTTCGTCATCGGCCTGGGGGGAGGAAGCAGCATTGATTCTTCCAAATCCATTGCCGTAATGGCCAAAAACCCCGGCAATTACTGGGATTACATCAGCGCCGGCTCCGGCAAAGGCCAATTCCCCAAAGAAGGCGCCCTGCCGATTGTAGCCATCACCACCACGGCCGGCACCGGCACTGAGGCCGACCCGTGGACCGTCATCACCAACGGGCCCGAAAAAATCGGCACCGGCTGGGAATTTACGTTCCCCACGCTCTCTATCGTGGACCCGGAACTGATGACCTCCGTCCCGCCGCATTTGACGGCCTATCAGGGCTTTGATACGCTGTTCCACTGCACGGAAGGATACATCGCCACGATTGCCACGCCCGTTTCGGACGCGCTGGCCTTGAAGGCCATTGAGCTGATTGCCAAATACCTGCCGCGCGCCGTTAAGGACGGCAACGACCTGGAGGCCCGCTCCCAGGTGGCGCTGGCCAACACGTTGGGCGGTATGGTGGAAACGTTCTCCTCGTGCACGAGCGAACACTCGCTGGAGCACGCGTTGAGCGCCTACTACCCCAAATTGCCGCACGGCGCGGGGCTGATTATGATTTCCCTGCCGTACTACAAATTCTTCCTGGGCAAAGTGGCGGACGACCGCTACGCCAAAATGGCCGAAGCGATGGGAGAAGACGTACGCGCCCTGCCCGCCGAAAAACGCGCCCAAGCGTTTATCACGGCGTTGGAAAAACTGCAGAAAGCCTGCGGCGTTGACAACCTGAAAATGAGCGACTACGGCGTGAAAGCCGACGAAATGGACAAACTGGCCACCACCGCCAAAGAAACGATGGGAGGCTTGTTTGAACTGGACGCCCATCATCTGACGCCCGAAGAAGCCGCGCAAATTATGAAAGAAGCCTATAAATAAGGCGTTGCCAAAATATCGGTTAAATAAGCCCGCCCCGGGGATTTTCCCGGGGCGGTTTGCATTCGGAAATTTGCATACAACGCAACGGCTTTTTTGCTATCCTATACGTAATGATAACCCGCAACGAACTAAAAAACACCGTTTTCCACACCGCTGTCATCGGGGGCGGCGCCAGCGGCCTGATGTGCGCGGGCTCGTTTGACCGCTCCAAAATCATCCTGGAACACAATGCCAAACCCGGCGCCAAAGTGAGCGTTTCCGGCGGCGGCAACTGCAATTTTTCCAACCGTTTTACGGCCCCGTCCGATTATGTAAGCCAAAACAAGCACTTCTGCAAAAACGCCCTGGCCGCGTTTACGCCGCAGGATTTTGTGCACCTGCTGGACGAACAGCACATCCCCTGGGAAGAACGCTCCAACGGGCAGTTGTTTGCCTTCGGGGCCCAAGCCATTGTGCAGTGGCTCGTGCGCCGCGCACAACAAGCCAATACGCAAATTTTAACCGATACCCAAGCCTTAGACGTCCGGCGGGAAAACGGGTTGTTCGTGGTGGACTCGTCCGCCGGCCCCGTACGGGCGCAATACCTGGTGCTGGCGTGCGGGGGGTTATCCTTCCCGGCGCTGGGGGCGTCCTCTTTTGGCGTAAAAATGGCGCAAAAATTCGGCTTATCCGTGGTGGAACAACGCCCGGCCCTGGTGGGCCTTACCTTTCCCAAAGAACTGCGCGAACCCTTTAAACGGCTGGCCGGCAACAGCCTGCCGGCGACGGTTTCCTGCGGCAAACACACTTTCACGGCTCCGCTCCTTTTTACGCACGAGGGGGTAAGCGGGCCGGCCGTATTGCAAATTTCCTTATATTGGACACCCGGGCAACCCGTCACCCTGAATTTTTTGCCCGAAGAAGACGCAAACGCTTTTTTGCATGCGCGCAAAAATACCTGCAAAACCTTCACCGCCGCCCTGCGCGGCAAATTGCCCGGCAAAACCGCTTCCACCCTGCTGGCGGGCCTGCCGGACGATTTGGCCAATGCCTCCCGCGCCACCTTGGAAGAAGCGGCCCGGCGGCTAAACCGTTTTTCGTTTGTGCCGGCGGGAACGGCCGGATACACCCGCGCGGAAGTGACGGCCGGCGGCGTGGATACACGGCAAATCAATCCGTCCACCTGCGAGGTACGTTCCGTGCCGGGCCTGTATGTAATTGGAGAACTGCAGGACGTAACCGGCCGGTTGGGCGGGTTTAACCTGCAATGGGCGTGGAGCAGCGGTTTTGCCGCCGCAAAAGCACTGGAAAAGAAATTTTAATTTTCTTGCGCGTACGCGCACTCGTTTTGCTATAATGTTGGGGAGAACCCCAGGAGATACCAATGAACTTAAAAGAACCGCAAAATATTTTTCGATTGCTGTGGGCAGGCCTCGGCCTAGTGAACCGTTCCGGTTCGGTGTTATTTGTCTATATAGTAATTGTTGCTTTATTAGAAGGCAGCAGTTTGCTTATGAAACTCTTTGGGGTGCCCGCCTTTTTGCTTCAGTTATATGGTTTTTTGCTTGCCTCCTTTTTTATGGTATTGCTGCTGCGCATATTAGCCGCCAAAGCCGATAATTTTGGGGAATCTTTTTCCAACTCTCTTTCTGCGTCTATTTTTCCTACCGTCTATATGATTATTTTAAATATTCTGTTAGGCATTGGTGGGGTTGCGCTTAGCGTGGCGGGGGGCGTGCTGGCCGTATCGCTGCAAGTGGTGGGGCTGTTGCTGACGGCTTTAATCGCTATATACCTGTTGGTGCGCTTGGCTTTTGTGACGCCCGCTATCGCCCTGCGGGACCAAGGCCCCATAAAAGCTATTCTGTATAGCTGGGGAATGACCGCCGGAATGGGCAATTTTATCAGAATTGCGGCTATGCTTTTGTTGTGCGGTTTAATTCCCACCTTGTTAGTGGTGCTTGTAGGCCGCGTGCTTTATGTAGCAATTCCGCTGTATTTTGCCGACAGTTTCAATCTGGCCGCTCCTACCCTGTTGACGTATGGAGTGGGCGGCGTATTTGCGCTGGTGATTTTGTTTGCCAGTTTTTGGGCTACGGCATCGTTCTTATTATTCTTTTTAAACTGTGATTACGGCGAAAACCGCGGTTCTTACACGCCCGATGCCCAGGCGGATTTGCTTTCCCAGCAGACGCAGGTGTTCGGCGCGGACAACAATGTCCTGCCGGCTAATTTGGGCAAACCGGTCCATATGGCAGACGTGGCCGGCGTAAACGTAGTCAAATCGTCCGTCAAAACCGGGCACGACGCCGCCGGCGTGCAAGAACATTTAAGCCAGGTCTATCAGCCCCAGCAAAACGACGTGGTGGAATATGCCGACGAAGACCGTATGCCCACCATTTTGTTTGACGACGATATGGCCAAACAAATAGAGGAAAACCGCAAACTTTTTGAACATAAGAAAAAAGAAGAACCTAAAAAAGATACCGGAGAAGACACCCAGACGATTAAAATGTCTAAATAACTATGCACACAAACGCCTCATCTATCATCCGCGCGTTTTTAACTCTTTTGCCGGGCCGCATAAAGGCACCCGCCAAAGAACAGTTTTGTTGCCGTACCATACGGGGGGAGCTCGCTGTCGGGCTCTCTCTTTTTTTATTCACTTGTGAAGGAGTTTTATAAATGTCCACCTTGCTTGACACGCTTAATTTATTAGGCGGTTTGGCCATCTTTCTGTTCGGTATGAAGATTATGAGCGATGGCCTGCAAAAAGTATCCGGCGAGAAAATGCGCCAGCTTTTAGGCATCGCCACGGCCAACCGCTTTGCCGCCACCGCCTGCGGGACGCTGGTCACCAGCATCATCCAGTCCTCCAGCGCTACCACCGTTATGGTGGTGGGCTTTGCCAGCGCGGGGCTGCTGAACCTGTACCAGTCGTTAGGGGTCATCTTCGGGGCCAACATCGGCACCACGATGACGGCGTGGATCGTCAGCTTGTTCGGGTTCAAAATGGAAATTTCGCTCTTTGCGCTGCCCGTGATTGCGGTGGGCTTTTTTGCCCAGTTTACGCCGCGCTTTATCGTGGTGCGCCGCATTGGGGAAACGATGGTCGGCTTCGGGCTGTTGTTCTTGGGGTTGGACATTATGAAAAACGCTATCCCGGCCGATTTTGCCCAAAACCCGCAAGTCGTAGCGTGGATTTCCCGCTTTCAGCCTAACAACTTACTCAACTTGCTGATTTTGATTTTCAGCGGTACGATTTTGACCGTTATTTTGCAATCGTCCAGCGCCGTTATGGCCATGACGCTCACCTGCGCCGCCGCCGGGATTATTGACTTCCCGACCTCGTGCGCCCTGGTGCTGGGGGAAAACATCGGCACCACCATTACCGCCAACCTGGCCGCCATCGGCGCCAGCAAAACCGCCCGCCGGGCGGCGTTGGGGCATTTCCTCTTTAACGTAATCGGCGTGATTTGGGTAGTGTGCATCTTTAAACACTTTGTCAACTTTGTGGATTGGCTGGTGCCCGGCTCGCCCTACACCAAAGAGACCGAAGTCCTCACCGCCGTACTGCCGTACCACATTTCGGCCTTCCACACTACGTTTAACGTGCTCAACACCATGCTGATGCTGCCGCTGCTGCACCAGTTGGCCCAGCTGACGTATTTAATCATTCCCAAATCCAAACGCGAAGACAAAAAAGAACACGAACTGATTTACCTTTCCACCCGCTTTACGCAAACGCCCGAACTGGCGCTGATTGCCGTGCGCAAAGAAGTGGAACGGATGATGAGCTTTGTGACCAAAATGACGGACAAACTCATCCACGCCGTGAAAGTGGACGACGAAAAAATGTTCCATCGGTTAATTGACGACGTAAAAGAAGCCGAAAAAACCACCGACGTGCTGGAGCACAAAATCAACCTGTACCTGACCACGCTTACGCACGGGAACCTCTCGCGCCACGCGGTGGCGCAGGCGTTCTCGCTGTTTGACGTGTTAAACAGCATTGAGCGCATGGGTGACTGCGGGGAAAAAATTGCCCGCATTCTGGAAAAATTCCACACCCAGCAGTCCTTTAGGCAGGCGGACATTGATGACTTGGAAACCATCGCCAAACTGACCAAAGAAATCACCAAGCGCACCCGCCGCGTGCTGGTGGACTTCCAACAACCCACCAGCCAATGGCACGACCAGGCCGAACGCACGTTCGCCGAAGCGATTGCCGACGAGGAAAAGCTCAACATCCTGCGCAAACGCCTCCTGCGCGACCGCCGCGAACGCATCTACGCCGGGCAGGAAGCCTCGCCGGATTCCATTACGGCCTATGCCGATATCCTGAACAATTTTGAAAGAATCGGCGATTACGCCATGCGCGTAAACGAAAACATTTTAGGTATGCGCGCCGACGAAAAAGTGTACCACAGCCTGGTACAGCCGGAGCCGGCCCTGCCGCCGCAGGCTTAAAAGATAAAAGGAGCGTCCCTGTGAAATTCCGCCCGTTAGACATTTTGAAAGATTTCGGAAGTTTCTTCCCGATGGTGTGGGCCATTTTGCGGGGACGCTGGAAAATGCCTTGGGGCACGCTGGTGTGGGCGTTATTGTGCGCGGTGTACTTCCTGTCGCCCATTGACGCGCTGCCCGACGTGCTGCCGCTTTTGGGCATTGCCGACGACGGCGCCTTTGTGCTGCTGGTGCTGACGATGCTGCATAAAGATTTGGAAGCCTTCCGCCAGGCCCGCCAGCCCGCCAAAACGGTGCTGGAAGCCGAAGTCGTCCCCACGGAAAAATCCGACAAAAAATAGGACCTTTGTTTCCTTGCCTCTAGACGTGTAAAAAACTACAATATAGCTATGAAAAAATTCCTAAAACTGTGCTTCAAAATCGCGGTTGTTATCGTGATTTTGGGGGCGGCAGCCTTAATCGCGCTGCGGTTAATGTTCCCGCCCGAAAAACTCAAGGCTATGGCCCTTGAGTACGCAAAAACCAATTTGCAGCGGGAAATCACCTTTGATGATGTTTCCCTGAATTTGGTAGGGGTAACGCTGGACAATTTTGCCATTTCCGAAAATACCACCTTCCAAAACGGCACGTTTGCCAAAGCTGACAAGCTGGTCGTAAAAATTGCCCTAAAACCGCTGTTTAAAAAACGCGTAGAAATTTCCACCGTGCAATTGGACGGGCTGGATATCAGTGTTGTAAAAAACGCGGACGGCTCGTTTAATTTTGACACGCTGATCCCGGCCTCGGACCCGAATGCCGCCCCGGAAGAAACCACTGCCTCCGACGGCTCTGCCGCGTTTGTGCTGCTGGCGGACAAAATTGCCGCCAACAACTGCAGCTTCTCCTATAAAGACCTGCAAACCGGCATGAATGCCGCCATCAACAACCTGAACCTGGAAATCAACCGGTTTGATATGGCGGAACCGTTTGACGTAAACATCAACTTTACCACCGCCTTCCAGCAGAAAAACGGCCCGGCGGTTTCCGTACCGCTCAACATCGCCCTGCGCGTATTTTTGGCCAACCTGGATATGGCCAACGCGTACGTGACGGTGAACGATATTTCCGCCTCGTACAAGACGGTCAAATTTCAATTGACCGGCGGCGTGCGCGATTTTACCGCCCCGCAAATGGATTTGTCCGGCACGTTAAGCGGCATCAACAACCAAATCTTCAGCGATTTCCTGCCGGATTTGCCGAATTTCGCCCTGCCGGTCATCAATATGACGGTGAAAGCGGCGGCCAATTTGGCTAATTCCACCGCTACGATTTCCGAGGCCAAACTCTCGGTGATGAACAGCGCCTTCTCGGCCTACGGCACCGTGGGCTGGAACGGCCCTGCGCCCACCTACGCCATGAATGCGAACCTGACCACCGACCTGGGCGAAATCGTACAGATGACGGACACCGTGGCCGGCTTTAAGCCTGCGGGCGTCATCACCGGTGCGTTTAAAGCCACGGACAAAAACAACGGCCAGGACGTAAGCGGTACGGTCACGTTTAAAAACATCAGCGCGATGTACGACCCGTTCAACGTGTCCAAACTCAACGGAACCGTCACCATCGCCTCGCTGGATAACATTTCCACCAACTTAATTACGGGCTTGTTAAACGGCGAAAAATTCACCACGTCCCTTTCGTACCAAAACATCAAGGACGTGATGAACATTGTGCTGAACCTGGACTTGGCCAAATTTACCATGCCCGCGCTGCCCGCTTCCACCACGGAAGCGGCCGCAACGGCTGACACCGCCACGACCGAAACCGCGGCTGCCGAGCCTGCTGCGGCCCCGGCCCAAAAAACTTCCGGTCCGGAAATGCTGATGAACATCAAAGCCAACGTAAAAGTAGGCCCCATTGATGTACCGTATTTCCGCGCGGACGGCTTTACCTTGACCGCCAACCTGACGGACGTTTCCGAAACGATGACCAAAGCCAACGGACAGGTATCGTTTAAACTGCAGCCCGGCGCCATTACGGACTTGGACACCTTTGTAAAAGACAACAAGATTGTCAAAATTCTCTTGCTGCCTATCACCATTGTCCGCCGCGTGGCCGCCGCGCTGAACGTGGAGCTGTTCCCCGTGCAGGAAAACACCCACAAAGGCGAAATTGCCTACACCAACGGGGAAGGCGTGTATACGTTTACCAACGGCGTAATGAATGTGGACAAAACCGTATTCAACTCGCAGGTAACGGACATCAACGGCTCGGGCACGATTAACTTCTTTACCCAGGCGCTGGATATGAAAGTATCCGCCACGATTCTTACGTCGCAAACGCCGGTCGTCATCAAAATCGGCGGCACGATGGATAACCCCAGCGGCAAGCTGGACGTGCTCAGCACGGTCGGCTCCGTAGTGGGGGGGATTTTGAACTACAAAACCCCGGGTAAAGTCGTAAGCGAAACGGCCAGCGCTGCCACCAGCGTGGCTACCGGCGCCGTCAAAACGACCGGCCAAGTGGCCTCCACCGCCGTGAAAGCCGGCGTGGACGTGACCAAAACGGCCGCCACCGCCGCCAAAGATACGGTCACCGGCACCGTCAGTGCGGCCAAAGACGCCTTGAAAGGGCTGGGAAGTATCTTTAAAAAGTCGGATTCTTCTTCGGAAGAAAGCAAATAAACTTCTGTCTGTTCATCCCCGGGCCGACGCCCGGGGATTTTTTTGCCTGCAAATGTGCTTCTGCACTCCGCCAAAGGCCCCGTCCAAACAGCGGGAAATAAAGCGTTTTTGTATCATCAAATTCCGTCCCAATCCGCCCAATCTTTCCGGCTGGGGCCCGAGCGGCTTTTCCCGCCGAGAAAGTCATTTTAAAAAAGCCGCATTTTTCAGCTGACGCACGCGCGGAAATATCATATAATAGACAATATATGGGACATTTTTTGCTGCTTCTAACGAACCTGATTTTCCCTTTTGCCGCGCTGGGCGTGGTGCTGGGCTTTTTGCTCTCGCCGCGGCGGGGCTTGTTAAAACACCTGCGCCAGGAACTCAAAGAACGCTTTGGCCTGGAGGACGAAGGCGAAATTCCGCAGCACGCCGTGTGGGTCCACTGCGCGAGCGTGGGGGAAGTGATGTCTATGAAAGAAGTCATTTCCCGCTTGAAAGCCTTCTACGGGCGGGATATCCTGGTCACCACCACGACGCAAGCCGGCAAAGAAACCGCCCTTAAAAACCCCGATATCAAAAAAGCCCTGCTCGTACCGCTTGATTTTTATCCGTCCTGCAAGCGTTTTATCCGCTTGGCACAGCCCTACCGTTTGTTTGTGGTGGAGCGCGAAATTTGGCCCAATATGCTGGAGGCCGCCCATAATGCCGGCGTACCGGCCGCACTGATTAACGGGCGTATTTCGGCCAAATCGGCCCGGGCCTACCAATGGGTCCGCCCGCTGTTTGCGCGCGTACTGGGCACGCTTTCGTTTGCCGCCTTGCAAACCAAAGACGCCGCCCAACGCTACGAAGCGCTGGGGGTGGCGCCGGATAAAATTTTTGTTTGCGGCAACGTGAAATACGATACGCTAAACGACCACCCGGCCAAGACGGACGAAGTAAACCGTATGCTGACCGCCCTGGGGTGGAGCGGAAAACCCATTTTGGTGTGCGGCAGCACCCACCCCGTGGAAGAAACGATGATTCTGCGCGCCGCGCCGGAACTCATTAAAAAGGGAATTAAAATCATTTTTGCGCCGCGCCATTTGGAACGCCGCCCGGAAATTGAAATCGCCCTGCGCCAAAGCGGGCTGCATTATGCGTTTGTCAGCCAGCAGAATTTTACGAAAGAAAAAGATATTTTGTGTGCCGACGTAATGGGGTTATTGCAATCGCTGTATGCGTGTGCCACGCTCACGTTTGTGGGGGGATCGGTAGCGCCGCGCGGAGCGCACAACCTGTTAGAGCCGGCCATTTTGTCCAAAACCGTCCTGTTCGGCAAATACTTTTACAACGCCCCCCTGACGGCCGAAGCCCTGCTGGAATGCGGCGGCGGCGTGCTGGTGGACGAAACCAATTTTAAAGAAACCGTCTTGCGCCTGATGGCGGACCCGGCCCAGCTGGAAAATATGTCCGAAAAAGCGCGCAAAGCGGCCTTAAGTTTTAAAGGAGCAACCGACAAAATAATGGAAGTGGTGAAAAAATATGAGCGATAATCAACCGAAAATTTTGGTCGTACGCCTTTCCTCGCTGGGGGACATTGTATTGTCTTCCCCGGTGTACAAAAACCTCAAAGCCAAATGGCCCAATTCCCACATTACGCTGATGGTAAAGCCCCAATTTGCCCAGGTATTGGCCGGCCACCCGGATATTGACGAAATTATGGTGGCCAAAAAGGGTTTATGGGCCAACATCCGTCAAATCCGCGCCGGACACTTTACCCACTACCTGGATTTGCACGCCACGTTAAAAAGCATTTTGATGGGGTTTTTCAGCCGCATTCCCAACCGCGTCCGCTACGACAAAAACTCCATCGCCCGCCGGATGCTTGTTAAATTCCACAAAAATTCCCCGGTGCTTGAAAAACACACCCTGGAAAAATACCTGGAAGCCCTCAAAGCCTGGGACATTGACATCAAATACAAAGAACCCAAACTGGGCGATTGGGCCTACGAACACGCCAACGTAAACGGCAAGAAAGTGGGCAAAATCGGCATTTTCCAAACCTCTTTCATCGGCGACAGTGTGCTGACCACGCCGCTTATCCAAAAAACGGCCAAGCTGTTCCCGGATACCAAAATCGTCGTCATCACCCGCCCGCAGACGGAAGACATCTTCCGCCCGATGAAAGAAGTATCCGAAATTATTTTAAACGACAAAAAAGGCTGGAACAAAATTTTTGGCGTGTGGAAAACGGCTAAAGCCATTAAAGCCTCGGGCATAGACATTTTGCTCGTGCCGCACCGCAGCTTTAGAAGTGCGCTTATTGCGTGGCTTTCGTGCGTGCCGGTGCGCATCGGGTTTACGTCCAGCGAAGGGTGGTTCTTCTACACCAAAACGGTGCCCTTTTCGTGGATGATTCACGACGCGGAACGCAACCTCTCTTTATTGCAGGGGATTGTAAAGGAAAAATTCACCGCCGAAAAACTCAGCATGCGCTTTACCCCGACCGCCGAAGAAAACGTCGCCCGGCTGATTCACGATTTCAACCTGGAAGGCAAAACCCTGGTGGGCATCCACGCGGGCAGCGCCTGGCCGACCAAATGCTGGCCGATGGAATACTTTGTTAAACTCATCAGCCGCCTGCAAACGGAACTGGGCGTGACGGCCGTGCTGGTGGGGGGCGGCGCAAAAGACGCCGACCTGGGCGAAAAAATCTGCCAGCTTTCCAAAGGGCACGCCGCCAACCTGTGCGGCAAAACCAGCCTGGCCGATTTAATGGCGCTGATGAAACATTTTAAATTGTTCATCACCAACGACTCCGGCCCCATGCACATCGCCACCGCGTTTGACGTGCCGACGCTGGCCATTTTCGGGCCGACCACGCGCGAACTGGGGTTCTTTCCGTACGGGGAAGGGCACCGCGTGATGGAAGTGAAAGATTTGCCCTGCCGCCCCTGCGCCCTGCACGGGGGGAAAAAATGCCCGCTGGGCCACTTTAAGTGTATGAGAGACATCCTGCCGGACCGGGTGTTCCAAAACGCTAAAGAAATGCTGGAAGAACACCACGCCCTGCCGGAAAAAAAGCCCGTCCAGGCGCATAATTAA
>CALUYH010000010.1 GCA_944324965.1 Candidatus Avelusimicrobium gallinaceum | reverse complement strand
AGAAGGCTTGCGCTTTGCTATCCGCGAAGGCGGCCACACGGTAGGTGCCGGCGTTGTAACCAAAATTATTGAGTAGTTTTTGCCGCATACTACGAAAGGGACCGGTCTTGTGCCGGTCCTTTTTTGTATAATGTAGGTATGCACAAATGGATTCTGTTGTTGTGTCCGCTCGTGTTGGCGGCTTGCGCCAGCCATACGCGCCATATGAACGAGGTCTTTGCCCACTATGTGGAAAAAGTCCACGTGGCGTGCAACGCAGATGCAGATTGCGTGGCGGTGTACAAGTCTTGCCGGTACCCCGAATGGGGCTACGCGGCCATTAACCGCCGGGAATTGGCGGATTTTAACCGCGTGCGCGAGGCTGATTGGTATACTCGCTGTAAAAAAACGCCGGACACCTCGCATGTTAAAACCATTTGCCGCCAAAACCGTTGTATGTTGGCGGATGAAGCAAAATAGGAGAACGATATGAAATTCAGATTAATGGGATTATTGTGTGCGGCCGCGCTCGTGGCGGGCTGCGCTTCTGCGGCTGTGAAAGACAGCCCGATTAACCCCGAAGCCAAAAACTATACCGAAGCGCTCCAATCGGCGGCGACTTCCTGCAAAGTGGATGCGGATTGCACCTCGGTTAAAAAGGGTTGCTGCTTGTGCAACGGCTATGCGCCGGTGAATAAAGATGCGGCTGCCGCGCTGAAACCGCTGTGGGAAAAGGAATGCTCTATGGCGGCCTGCACGCTGCAAATGTGCTATGTGGAAATCAATACGTCCTGCCAGAACGGTGTCTGCGTGGGTACCCCCAAACCGATGGAAGATTATATGGCTTATTAAGGAGAACAAAAGATGAAAAAAACCTATTTATTAATTGCTTGCGCGGCGCTGTTGGCGGCGTGTTCTTCGTCTTCCAAGACCGTCAGCATCAATGCGATGCCGGTTAAATTGAACGAAGCTGTCATGGCGGCGGACAGAGCCTGCACGACGGATGCCGATTGCGTGGCCGTCAAAAAAGGTTGCTGCGAATGCGCCGGTTACGAAGCCGTAAACGTCCAAGCGGCCGAAAAAGTGCAAAAAGTGTGGGAAAAGGAATGCATCAACGCTCCCTGCACCCGCGAAATGTGCTATGTGCAGATTGACCCCGTGTGCGAAAACAACGTGTGCGTGGGCAAGCTCAAACCGATGGACAGCTATAAATAAGCCGTTTTAAATACAACAAAAACCCGGCTCCTGTGTGGGCCGGGTTTTTATTTGTCTGGCTGGAAAGCTATTTTTCAGGTTGTTTAGCTTGCAACAGTTTTACAATGTCCGTAAAATGTTTCTCCCGGGCGATATCCAACGGGGTTTGACCGGCATGGTTTGTAAGCCCCGTTTTGATATACGGCTGGGAGAGTAACAATTGGACCATTTCCGTGTTCCCGTTCCATGCGGCAATATGCAACAAGGTGTTGCCGTTTCCCGCGTACGGTTGGTTGATGTGCAACGGGTCGGGGAGCAGGCGGCGCATGGCCGCCACATCCTGCCGGGCCGCGGCCCGAAAAAGCGGGGTGACTCGGTGGGTGGGGGAAACATCATCCAGGTGCTGGGCCAAAAAGTCGGCCTGCACCCCAATGGAAAGTTCCGGCAATTTTTCTCCGTCCCCCGGTACCGCGCCGGGCAACATCAGCCGGGAATAATCTGCGTAGACCTCTTTCAGCAGGTCTTGGGGCGGGTCCGTCCGTCCGGGGTTCATTAAACACCATGCAAACAGGTCAAACTGGGCTTTTTCGCTGGGGTTTTTGTAGGTGGGCATATACTTGATTACCTGCCACAGCCATTTGTGATACTTTTTTATCCCGCCGAAGCGGACGGCCACCGTAGGCACCAGCAGCCAAACCGTCAAAACGGAGCACAAGACCGCGGCCGCCAGCGTGGCTGTCTGCCACGCAAACCGGAACTTCAGCCCCAACACCCACAGCAGCAGCGATATGCCGGCCGATAAAATTCCCAGCCCAAAGGCCAGGTTCCAGCTGTTGAGGGTGCTTTCAATCGGTAGGCTTAATAAAATGCTTTTCGGGCTATTCGGATGTTCCACCAAATAGAAGGCCCGATGCATGGAGTGCAACCCGATGGCATATCCCAGCCATAACCCGCACGGGGGCAGCCAGAACATAAAATGCCGTCCCCACATCAGTGCCACGATGATAACGGCCCAGGCTGCCAAAAAGACCCGGTGACGGGTTTTGGCCTGCCGGATGCCATAGAGCGATTCTTCCGGCCGCAGAAAGCAATCCAATTGCACCAGCAGCCAGGCGGACACCACCAGCCCGATGATTATGCCCAAGTATCTGTGGCGCTCGTGGGGCGGAACGATGTCCACTACCCCTTTTGCGTAAGCATCCGAGATGATAACCGCAAGTACTGGGACAATACACACATAGGCCAGGTATACCTGTTTGCGCGCCCGCGCGGCTTTGCGTTTTAATGTGTCAGTAAAATCCATATCTGGTCCTTTACAATACAATACGGATATTATACAATATAACTAAGCGAATTTTAGGCGGCTGTGCAGCGAACGCGGCAAGGTGAAACCCGCTAGTAAATGTATAGCGCAAAAGCCCGCTAATTTGGTATAATAAACTGTACTGAATTAGACTTAAGGCAGCAAAATTCCACACCGGCTCGTCGGAGAGGGCGACCCGGAGGTGGAGTTTCTGCCGAATAATTTTTTTGTACAAAACATTTAAGGAAACTACAAAATGGCAGAAAAAACAGAAAAAAAGGCGAAAGTATTGAGCCAAGAAAGAATCCGCATTAAATTGCGTTCTTATGACCATCGCATGTTGGACGCCTCGGTTTCCCGCATCGTGGAAACCGCGCAGAAAACCGGCGCCATCGTGGCGGGTCCTGTTCTTCTCCCGGTTCGGATTAAGAAGTACACCGTGCTTCGCTCTCCCCATACCGATAAAAAGAGCAGAGAACAGTTTGAAATGCGCATTCACAAAAGACTCATTGATCTGAAAAGTCCCACCTCTAAGACCGTTGACGAATTGATGAAACTCGATTTGCCGGCCGGCGTAGATGTGGCAATCAAAAGCAACTAATAGGAAACCTGACAGAATATGACTGAAGAAATCAAAAACGCTGCTGGTGCCCAAGAGGCAACCCCCGTTGCTGAAGCGGCCAAAGCAGAAACTGTCAAAGAAGCTCCGGCTACGTTTCGTTTCGTAATCGGCGAAAAAGTGGGCATGACCCAGCTCTTTGATGAAAAAGGCAACCTGCACGGCGTATCCGTGGTCAAAGCGGCTCCCTGCAAAGTTGTACGTGTCAGAACCCAGGAAAAAGACGGCTACAACGCCGTGTGCGTGGGTTTTGGCGAAGTGAAAGAAAGCAAACTCAACAAGCCCGAACTTGGGTATTTCAAAAAAGCCAATGTGGCGCCGGTAAAACACATGAAGGAATGCCGTGTTGCCGACGTGAACGGCTTTGAAATTGGTCAAGTCATTTCACTTGAAAAGATTTTTAAACCCGGCGACTATGTGGACGTCCAGGGCAAAATTAAAGGCCACGGCTTTGCCGGCGCTATGAAACGCCACGGCTTTGCCGGCCAGCCCGACTCTCACGGCGCTTCCGACAGAACCCGCGCTCCGGGCTCTTTGGGTTCCCGCCGCTCTTTGGGTAAAGTGCTTTCCGGCCAGCGCATGGCTGGTCATTATGGCACCACCACCCACACCGTAGCCAAGATTGAAGTCGTAAAAGTGGACAACGAAAACGGCCTTTTGTTCCTGAAGGGATCCGTCCCGGGGGCGAGAGGTTCCATCGTTTCCGTCTTGGAAACTTCCAAATACAAAAAACACTATGTGGCGCCGCAGCAGCATAAAGTGTCTGCTTCCAAAGCCGCCAACAAGAAGTAAGGACTTTGACCCATGGAAACTAAAGTTTTAGATATCAAAGGAAAAGAAATTGGGACCTGCGCTCTGCCGGACAGCTTGTTCGCCGTCAAAGCCAACCCGACCTTCCTGCACGAAGTCATCACCGCCTTTTTGGCCAACCAAAGAAGCGGCACCGCTGACACGAAAACCCGCAGCGAAGTTTCCGGTACCGGTAAGAAACCGTGGAAACAGAAAGGCACCGGCCGCGCCCGTCAGGGCAGCTTGCGCGCCGTGCAGTTCCGCCACGGCGGTATCGCTTTCGGGCCGACCCCGCACTCCTATCGTCAGGACCTGCCGGCCGCCAAAAGAAGAACCGCGCTGGCGATGGCTCTTTCCACCAAACTCGCCGAAGGCAACTTGGTTGTGTTGGACTCTTTGACCTTCAAAGAACCCAAAACCAAAGCGTTCGCCGAAGTGCTGGAAACCTTAGCCGCCGGCCGCAAACCGCTCGTGCTCGACAACTTTGCCGACGCGAACGCCGCTTTGGCCTGCCGCAACGTGGAAGGGCTCACGCACATTCAAACGCAGGACATCAACGCCTACGTGGTGCTCAACAGCTCCAAAGTCATCCTGACCAAAGATGCCGTTGAAAAACTGAGCGAAACCTTCGCCAAGGAGGGCAAATAATGTCCCGCACGTACGAAATTTTAAAGAAGCCCCTGTTGACTGAAAAAAGCTTGATTGAAAGAGACAATCACAACCGCTACGGCTTCATCGTAGCGAAAGATGCTTCCAAGGGCGAAATCAAAACCGCGGTGGAAAAAATCTTTAACGTAACCGTTACCAAGATTAACACCATTTCCGCCACGGGCAAGACCCATCGCATGGGTCGTTTCGAGGGCAAAAGACCCGACTACAAAAAGGCTTTTGTAACCTTGAAAGAAGGCGATAAAATTGAAGTGGTGGAAGCCGCTTCAAAGTAGCTGAAAGGAGAAACTACTAACTATGCCTATCAAGACATTTAGACCTTACACCCCTTCCCGCAGAACGATCACGGTTTCGGATTATTCCGACATCACCAAGACCACTCCGGAGAAGAGCTTAACCAAAGGTCTGCGCAAAACCGGCGGCAGAAACAACACCGGTATGATTATGGTTCGCCACATTGGCGGCGGCCACAGACGTGCTTACAGACAGATCGATTTTAAAAGAGAAAAATACGGCATTCCGGCCAAGGTTGTGTCTATTGAATACGACCCGAACAGAAGCGCCCGCATTTGTCTTTTAAATTACGCTGACGGCGAAAAGAGATACATCCTCCATCCGCTCGGCGTGAAGGTGGGCGACGTGTTAATGTCCGGCCCGGCCGCAGATATTAAAGTGGGTAACTGCCTTGCTTTAAAATATATCCCTGAAGGTACTTTTATCCACGCGATTGAGCTGAAAGTCGGCAAAGGTGCGCAATTGGCGCGCAGCGCCGGCAGCCAAGCTCAGCTTATGGCCAAAGAAGCGGACTACGCCCATATCAAAATGCCGTCCGGCGAAATCCGCCTGATTCCCAGCGCTTGCTGCGCGACGATCGGCCAGGTGGGCAACATTGATCACGGCAACGTCGTGATTGGTAACGCCGGCAGAAACAGACACCGCGGTGAAAGACCTACCGTCCGCGGTAGTGCCATGAACGCGGTAGACCACCCGATGGGCGGCGGCCGCGGTCACGGTAAAGGCGGCAACATTCCGCGCTCTCCGTGGAACCAGCAGACCCGCGGTCTGAAGACGCGCTCCACGAAAAAAGCGTTCGGCTGGATGATTGTCAGCGACAGAAGAAAAAACAAGGTTAAGTAATTATGGGAAGATCAACTAAGAAAGGTCCGTATGTGGATTTAAACCTGTTGGAAAAAGTTCAAGCGATGAACGCTTCCAACGAAAAGAAACCTATCAAGACGTGGGCAAGAGCCTGCACCATCGTGCCTGAATTTGTGGGACACACGTTTTTAGTGCACAATGGCAGAAAATTTCTTCCCATTTACGTTTCCGAAAGAATGGTAGGATACAAGCTCGGTGAATTTTCGTTCACCCGTTTGTTCAAAGGTCACGGTGGCATGACGAAAGATTCCACCGCCCTGAAATAAGAGTTGAGGATTTGATATGGAAGCTTGTGCAAAAGCTAAATTTCAACGGTTTGGTAGCCGCAAGGTGAACCTGGTGTTGGATCAAATCCGCGGTAAAAACGTCAAGGCGGCGGAGGAAGTACTTCCTTTCGTAGCCAAACGCACCTCGGACTTGGTAGCCAAAACCTTACACAGCGCCGCTGCCAACTTGGAAGTCAAAGCCGGTAAAAAGCTGGACTTCAGCAAAGTATTCATTAAAGAAGCCTTTGCAAATCTCGGCCCCAGCGGCCACTTGAAAAGAGTGCAGCCCGGTCCGCAAGGCCGTGCGATGCCTTACAAGAAAAGTATGTGTCATTTGACTGTTATCGTCACCGACGAAAAAAAGGGAGGTCGCTAATTTATGGGACACAAGATTCATCCCCGGTCAATCAGATTGGGTTATATTCAGGATTGGCGTTCCAAATGGTTCGCGCCTAAGAATATGCCCGCGCTGATCATGGAAGATTTCCAGATCCGCAAACTTATTGACGAAAAATTCAAAATGGCGGCCGTCAGCTACGTCGGCATTGAAAGAGCCGGTGCGTTCCTGCGTGTGAACATTCACACGGCCCGCCCGGGCGTGGTAATCGGCAAAAAAGGTGCCGATATTGAAGCCCTGCGCAAAGAATTGGAAGCGATGACCGGCAGCAAGACGTTCGTAAACGTGATTGAAATCAAAAACCCGGAAACGGACGCGCAGCTGGTTGCCCAGAACATTGCCATGCAGCTTGAAAAACGTGCCCACTACGGCGCCGCTATCAAGAAAGCGATTGAAAAAGCAATGTCCGGCAAAGCGTTGGGTATTAAAATCATGGTATCCGGCAGACTCGGCGGGGCGGAAATCGCCCGCACCGAATGGAAACGCGAAGGCCGCGTTCCGCTGCATACCTTGTGCGCCGATATTGACTATGGCTTTACCGAAGCCAATACCATCAGCGGTAAAATCGGCATTAAAGTCTGGATTTTCAAGAGAACCCATTTCGCCAAATCTCCCAAAGAGATTATGAACGAACTCAAGAAACATCGCGACATGGAAAACGCCTCCGCCCAGGGTGTAACGGAAACCGTTGCGGCGGCGGCCGAAGGAACCAAATAGAGGACTTTGACATATGTTGATGCCTAAAAGAGTT
The DNA here is from genome assembly GCA_944324965.1 of Candidatus Avelusimicrobium gallinaceum. Classification (GTDB taxonomy): domain Bacteria; phylum Elusimicrobiota; class Elusimicrobia; order Elusimicrobiales; family Elusimicrobiaceae; genus Avelusimicrobium; species Avelusimicrobium gallinaceum. The sequence continues at coordinate 38,042 of CALUYH010000010.1, read as the reverse complement.
AAATATCGCAAACCCTTCAGCGCGCCCCGCATTAAAGGCAATGCCAAACGCGGCACGGAAGTGGTATTCGGCGAATTTGGGTTGAAAGCGTTGGAACCCAAATGGATTACCGCCCGGCAGATTGAAGCTGCCCGTGTTACCTTGTCTCGTTTCATCAAGAAGAAAGGTAAACTTTGGATCCGCATTTTCCCGGATAAAGCGATCACGAAACACCCCGCCGAAACCCGTATGGGTAAAGGTAAAGGCGCGCCCGAATACTGGGCCGCGGTCGTGAAGCCCGGCAGAATTTTGTTTGAACTGGAAGGCGCTTCTGTGGAAGACACCAAGAAAGCTATGCGTTTGGCTTCCGACAAACTGCCGATTAAGACGAAACTGGTGACCAGAAGGTAGTTTATGAAAACGAACGAAAAAGAAGCTTTGAAAAACAAAACGTTGGCCGAACTGAACGAAGCGCTCGGCAAAGCCCAGGAAAAGAAGTTCAATCTTCTTTTCAAACACAGCACCACTCCCATCGCCAACCCGATGGAAATCAGAGCTGTAAGACGCGAGATTGCTCTTTTGCAAACGCTGATCAATCAGAAGAAAGAGCAGAAATAGAGGTTTGAACCATGGAAAATCAAGAATCCCGTGCTAAAAGAAAGGTCCTCACCGGTGTGGTAGTGTCCGACAAGATGGACAAAACCCGCACGGTAACGGTGGAACGCCTGGTGCATGATGCCCGCTACGGCAAAACGCTCAAGAGAGCGGCCAAATTCCACGCGCACGACGAGGCCAACGAAAGCAAAATCGGCGATAAAGTGGAAATTATGAGCACCCGCCCGGTTTCCAAAACGACGAAATGGCGCATTTCCAAAATTGTGGAAAAAGCCAGAGCTTAGTTTTTAAAAACTACGGAGTTATTAAAGTATGATTCAATTAAGAAGCATAGTCAATGTGGCCGACAATTCCGGCGCCCGTAAAGTGCAATGCTTTAAGGTGCGCGGTGGCCACCACCGGGATATCGCAACTTTGGGAGATGTCGTGATGTGCTCCGTCAGAGATGCGATCCCTACCTCCGCCATTAAGAAAGGCGACGTAGTCCGCGCGGTAGTTGTCCGCGTGGCCCGCGAAAAAAGAAGAAAAGACGGTTCCTACATTCGCTTTGATGACAACGCTGTCTGCATCATCAACGATAACGGGGAACCCAAAGGCACCCGCGTGTTCGGGCCGATTGCCAGAGAACTCAGAGAAAAGAACTTTTTGAAAATCATTTCCCTGGCGCCTGAGGTGGTATAGAGTATGATTATCAAGAAGAAAGATACCGTTCTGGTGTTAGCTGGTAAGGATAAAGGCAAGAAGGGCGAAGTGAAATCGGTCAACCCGGCCAAAAATACGGTTGTGGTAACGGGCGTGAACATGATTTCCAAACACGTGAAACCTTCCCAAAACAAGCAAGGCGGCATTATTCAGATGGAAGCTGCGCTGGACGCGTCCAACGTAGCGGTCGTCTGCGGCAAATGCAAAAAAGCCATGACGCCCAAAGTGCAGGTTTCGGCCGACGGCAAAAAAGTGCGCGTCTGCCGCAAATGCAACGAGCCGATCATTTAATCTAGGTACGAATTAAAATGACTAAGAAAGAAACCAAAAACGTGACGAAAGCGCCGGAAGGCTATCAGCCCAGACTCCAGGTGCTTTACAAAGAAAAAGTGCTTCCGGCCTTGCTGAAAGATATGGGCGTAAAAAGCCCGATGGCCGCGCCTAAATTGACGAAGATCGTCATCAACATCGGCGTGAAAGAAGCCCGCGAAGACATCAAAGCGATGGAAGTTGCTAAAGAAGATTTAACCGCCATCGCCGGACAGGCCGCCCAAGTAAGACGGGCCAAAAAGTCCATTTCCAACTTCAAACTCAGAGAAGGTATGCCCATTGGCGTACGCGTGACGTTGCGCGGCGCGCGGATGTATGAGTTCATGGAACGCTTCATCTGCATCGCCTGCCCCCGCATCCGCGACTTCCAGGGTTTTAACCCGAGCTTTGACGGAAAAGGCAATTTGAACCTGGGTATTAAAGAACATTATATTTTCCCGGAAATTGATGTAGAAAAATCACCCAAAGCCCATGGTATGAACATTACGTTTGTAACCACGGCCAAGAACGATAAAGACGGGCGCCTGCTCATGGATTACATGGGTATGCCGTTCCGCAAATCGGCTAAATAATAGGAGCAAGAAAACTTTATGGCTACTAAAGCATGGGTTGCTAAAATGGCGAAAGACCAAAAGTTCGCTGTGCGCTACCACAACAGATGCCAAATCTGCGGCCGCGCCAGAGGGTACTACCGCGACTTCGGCCTTTGCCGTATCTGCCTGAGAAAAATGGCACACCAGGGGCTTATCCCGGGTCTGAGAAAATCGAGCTGGTAATTACAGGAGGAGGTATCGCTTTCGGGCCAACTCCAAGAAAGGAAAGTGGCTTGGGACGATAACCTAGAATATGGATCCAATCGCAGATTTCTTAACTAGAATAAGAAACGCCAATATGAAAAAGAAAGAAAAAGTGGACATCCCTTTTTCTAAAATCAAAACTGAAATTGCGCGCATCCTGAAAGAAGAAGGCTACATCGCCAATTTCAAAGCCGTCCACAACGAAACGAAGGGCGGCGTGGTAAGAGTATTTTTGAAATACACGCCCGACAACGAATGTGTCATCCAGGGTTTGAAGAGAATCTCCAAACCGGGTTCCCGCGTGTACAGCGCCTATAACAACATTCCCAAAGTGCGCGGTGCGTTCGGTATTTCCATTCTTTCCACTTCTAAAGGTTTGATGACCGATGCGCAGGCCAAAGCCGAAAAAATCGGCGGCGAACTGCTGTGCCAGGTCTGGTAAGGGGGGAATATGAGCAGAATCGGTAAAAAAGTTATCAACATTCCCGCCAAGACGAAAGTGGAAATTAAAGACAGCGTGATCACCGCCACCGGTGCGTTGGGCACTTTGTCCTACACGGTGCCGGAAGGCATCACCCCGAAATTGGACGGCGCCGTTTTGACGTTTTCCATTCCGGAAGACCGCGTGAAAGAACTCAACGCGTTGCACGGCACCACCCGCGCGAACGTCTTCAACATCATTGAAGGCGTCACGAACGGTTTCTCCAAAACGTTGGAAATCAACGGGTTGGGGTACCGCGCGAGCGTAGCCGGCCAAAAACTCAATTTGGAATTGGGCTTCTCTCACCCCGTCAATTTGGATATCCCCGCGGGCCTTACGGTCGTGGTGGATCCGAAATCCGGCGCGGTGACGATTAAAGGCAGCGATAAATTTAAAGTAGGTGATTTCGCGGCCAAAATCAGAAGAATCAGACCTCCGGAGCCCTATAAAGGCAGCGGTATTAAATACCAGGGCGAACACATTGCCCGCAAAGCCGGTAAGACTGCGGCGGGAGGCAAATAATTATGGCCACTAAACAAGAAAGATACCAATTCAGAAAGGACCGCAGCCGCGGACATCTTTTGAAAAACGGTGCCCACCGCCCGCGCCTTTCCGTATACAGAAGCTTGAAATACATTTACGCCCAAATCATTGATGACAATACCCACAGCACCTTAGTGTCTGCGACGACGTTGTCCAAAGAATTTGAGGGCAAGTTTGACACCTCCGCCAAGAGCGTAGAAGCCGCCAAAGCTTTGGGCGCCGCCATCGCCAAGAAAGCGCTGGAAAAAGGCATCAAAGAAGTAATGTTTGACCGCGGCGGACGCGTGTACCACGGCAGAATCAAAGCGCTTGCGGATTCCGCCAGAGAAGCAGGATTGAAATTCTAAGGTCACAGGTGAATTTAATGTCCAATGAAACGCTAGTGAAAAGCGATAACAAAAAAGAAGCGAAAGGCAAAAGAGCCGAGTTTCAAAAAGCAAGACCGCTCGCCGAAGGCAAAACGACGGTCATCCACGTAGCCAGAACGGCCAAGGTAGTCAAAGGCGGTAAACGCTTTGGCTTCCGTGCGCTGGTAGTGGTCGGTAACGGCCAGGGCAAAGTGGGCGTTGCTATTGGCAAGGCGAATCAGGTTCAGCTGGCTATCGCCAAGGCTGAATCCCACGCGAGAAAACATATGATCACGTTCCCCATCGTGGGTGAAACGATTCCGCACGAAGTCATCGGTAAATTTGGTGCCGCCTCCGTGTGGATGAAACCCGCCGCCCCTGGTACCGGTGTAATCGCCGGCAGCGGTGCGCGCTTATTGTTTGAAGCCGCCGGTATTAAAGACGTCTTGGCCAAAAGCCTGGGCAGCTCCAACCCGTGCAACCTCGTGTACGCCACGATGGAAGCCTTCAAACAGCTAAAGAGCAAAGAAGCGGTGAACGTGTTGCGCGGCAAAGCCGAAAAGGCTGCCGCTGAAGCCCCGAAAGCGGAAGAAACCAAAGAAGCCGCCAAGGCCGAATAGTTTTGTGGAGAGAATAAAATGGTAACTTTGAATAAACTTTTCCCTAAACATGGTTCTAGAAAAGAAAAAAGACGCTTGGGCCTGGGCCCGGGTTCCGGTTTGGGCAACTACTGCACCAAAGGCATGAAAGGCCAAACCTCCCGCTCCGGTAACACCCGCAAAGAAAGCAAAGAAGGCGGCCAGATGCCGCTTATCCGCCACACGCCGAAAAGCGGTTTTTCCAATAAAGATTTTGCCAGACGCTACGATTATGTAAACGTCGGCTCGTTGGAAAAAGTTTTTGCGGCGGGTGCGGAAGTCACCCCGGAAGCCTTGAAAAAAGCCGGTATCATTCACGACGCTTCTCGCGTAAAAGTGTTGGCGAATGGTTCTTTGACCAAGGCCTTGAAAGTGTCCGCGCATGGTTTTTCTGCCACCGCGAAAGCGGCGATTGAAAAAGCCGGCGGCACCGTGACCGTGCTTGAACAGAAGACCAAATAATGTCTAACAACACAGTTGCAAATATCTTTAACGCCCCCGAACTCAAGAAGAGACTCCTCTTCTTGATCGGGGCGTTGGCTGTTTTCCGGATTGCGGCTGCAATCCCAATACCCGGCATTAATACGGACGTCTTGAAACAACTTTTTGCCGCGCACCAAAACGGTATTTTAGGTTTTATGAATATCTTTTCGGGCGGGGCGTTGGGCAAGTTCTCCATTTTGGCGCTGGGCATTATGCCGTACATCAACGCGTCCATCATTATGGGCCTCGTGCGCGGCGCGCATATTTTCCCCGCGCTGGACAGAATGCACAAAGAAGGCGAATCCGGCAGAAGAAAAGAAAACCAGATTACCCGTATTTTTGCACTGTTTTTAGCCCTGTTGCAGGGTGCGATGATGACCTTCGCCATCACGAAAGTGGAAGGCGCGGGCGGCGTATCTGCAGTAGTCAATCCGTCTTTTATGTTTTTCGTCACCACCGTGCTGACCTTAGCGGCCGGTACGATGTTTGTGATGTGGCTGGGCGAACAGATTACGGAAAAAGGGGTGGGCAACGGTATTTCGCTCATCATCTTTGCCGGTATCGTGGACCGCTTGCCGGGCGCAATTATGGAAGTCGTCAACCGCGTAAAGACCGAAGAAATGGATTTCTTCATGGCTTTGGTCATTTTTGCGGCGGCGGTTGTCATTACCGCGCTGGTGGTGTGGCTGGAAACGGCCCAACGCCAAATTCCGGTCCAGTACGCCAAACGCCAGGTAGGGAACAAAACCTATGGCGGGCAGACCAGCTATTTGCCGCTTAAGATTGACCAGAGCGGCGTAATCGCGGTAATCTTTGCCTCGTCCGTTATCTCCCTGCCGCTGACGATTGCCAGCTTTAACCAAGAAGCTCCCTGGGCGCAGAAAATGTTGGAAGCGATGAGCCACAGCAACTGGCTGTATATGCTTATTTTCTCGGCGCTGATTATCTTCTTCTGCTATTTCTACAACTCGATGACGATTAACCCGTCCGATTTGGCCGATAATATGAAGAAGTGGGGCGGTTTCATCCCGGGCATTCGCCCCGGGGAACCGACCAAGAACTACATTGAGTGGGTGATGAACCGCTTGACGTTCTGCGGGGCTATCTTTGTGTGTTTGATTGCGGTTCTGCCGGATTTCTTCCGCGCGGAATTTAACGTGGACTTTTACTTCGGCGGTACGGCGCTGCTCATCGTAGTCGGTGTGGCGTTGGATACCGTGGGGCAAGTGCAAGCCCATCTGCTGGCCCGCAACTACGAGCCGCTGATGAAAGGCAGCAAACGCATTAAAGGCCGCTGGTTTAACGTCGGTCAGTAATTTTGTACAAAGGGGGGAGCCTGCCGGGCTCCCCGCTTTTCCGCCTTGGGCGGGAACGATTTTGCGTTTAGATCTTTCGGGGTCTAAACGCAAAGTTGTCTGAAGTCTTGAAAAGAAGGATTTTAACGTGAACATTGTTTTGATGGGCTGCCCGGGTGCCGGCAAAGGCACGCAGTCGGCCAAATTGCAGGATAAATTCCATTTAAAGCACATTTCCACGGGGGACGTTCTCCGCGCGGAAATCGCTTCCGGTTCGGCGTTAGGCCAGGAAATTGCCGGGATTATCAACAAAGGCAACCTGGTGCCGGACGAATTGATGATTTCCATTTTGGAAAACATCGTTAAATCTACCGACAAAGGGATTATTTTTGACGGTTTTCCCCGCACGGTAGCGCAAGCCGAAGCGTTGGACGCGATGATGAAACGGCTGGGCCGCGAAATTACGGAAGTCGTGATGATTGACTTGCCGGAAAGCGAAGTGGTCAGCCGCATTACCTCGCGCCGCCAATGCCGCAAATGCGGTGAGATTTTGCACGTAACGCCCGGTACGCCGGCCAACAAATGCCCGGTGTGCGGCGGGGAATTGTACACCCGCCCGGACGATACGGCCGAACGCGTGAAACACCGTTTGGAAGTGTACCATACCGAAACGCTGCCGGTAAAATCGTATTACCAGAACAGCGGCAAGTATGTGGAAATTAAAGGGGACCAAACCCCCGAGAAAGTTTTTGAAGACATCGTCAGTGTCTTCAAGAAGGTAAAATGATTGAAGTAAAGAACGACCAAGAACTCCAAAAAATGCGGGAAGCGGGCAAAGTAACGGCCGCGGTCTTGAAGTTGATGACCGAGCTGGTGAAGCCCGGCATTTCCACGCTGGAGTTGGACCAGGCAGCCGAGAAAAAGATTCGCTCCTTCGGGGCGACGCCTCTGTTCCTGGGCTACTACGGGTTTCCGGGCAGCATTTGTGCTTCGGTCAACGAAGAAGTCGTGCACGGAATCCCAAAAAAAGATAGAATATTAAAGAGTGGTGATATTATCAGTATCGATACAGGAGCCCGCCTTGACGGTTTCTGTTCGGATGCCGCAATCACCCTCGGTGTGGGAGAAGTTTCCGACGAAGCCCAAAGACTGATGGACGTTACCAAAAAGTCTTTATATAAGGCAATCGGGCTAGTCAAGCCGGGCATTCGCTTGGGCGATGTGCAACACGCGGTGGAAACTTTTGCCATATCTCAAGGTATGGGTGTCGTGCGGGATTATTGCGGGCACGGAATCGGCCGCAATATGCACGAGGAGCCCAGTATCCCGAACTTCGGGAAACCGGGCACAGGGCCGTTGTTGGAGAAAGGCATGACCCTGGCCATTGAACCCATGCTCACTGCGGGGACGTACAAAGTCAGGGAGCTGGACGACGGTTGGACCGTAGTGACCAGAGACGGCAGCTACGCTGCACACTTTGAGCATACGGTGGCCGTAACGGCTAACGGCAGTGAAATTTTCACTGCTTTTGAATAAAATTCGGCCGCGCATTTTCGCAAGGAAAGTGGCGCGGGCGGACGTTTGTTCTGAGATTTAATCCGAACTCGGAGTTGTATGAGCGATAAAATCGAAATTGAAGGTAAAGTCCTGGAAGCGCTGCCCAACGCGATGTTTAAGATAGAAATACCGGGCGGCAAAATTATTCTGGGGCATATATCCGGCAAAATGAGAGTTCATCATATAAGAATTCTTCCGGGCGACAAGGTCAGGCTGGAACTTTCTCCGTACGATCTGACCCGCGGGAGAATAACTTATAGGGAGAAATAAATGAAAGTCAGAGCCAGTGTAAAAAAGATATGTCAAAAATGCAAAATCATTAGACGCAACGGCGTAGTCCGGGTGGTTTGCGAAGTCGCGAAACACAAACAACGCCAAGGTTAATTTACAGGAGTTTTATAAGATATGGCTAGAGTCGCAGGTATTGATTTACCGAAAAACAAAAGAATAGATGTCGCGTTGGAATACATTTATGGCATCGGCAAGAAAAACGCGAAAGAAGTGCTTGCCAAATTGAACGGCCAGATTGATCCCGCCACCCGCGTGAAAGACTTGACCGAACAGCAGGCCGGTTTACTGAACACCATCTTGCAGAAAGAATACAAGGTGGAAGGTGAACTGCGCCGCGAAGTAGCGCAAAACATTCACCGCTCTATTGAAATTGGTTCCTACAGAGGCCAGCGCCACCGCCGCAACCTGCCGGTACGCGGACAGCGCACCAAAACCAACAGCAGAACCCGCCGCGGCAGAAGAAAAACCGTGGGTTCTAAAACCAAATAAATTTAGGAATTAGGAATTTAAAACATATGGCAGAAGAAAAAGTGACAACGGCCTCCGCGGCGAAAGCCCCGGCGGCGAAAGGAAAAAAGAAAAACGCCAAAGCGCCGGTATTCGGCGTGGTGCATATTTACTGCTCGTTCAACAACACCATTGTGACTGTTTCGGACGACAAGGGCAACACGATTGCTTGGTCTACCGCCGGTTCTCACGGCTTTAAAGGCACCAAGAAGAGCACTCCGTTTGCCGCGCAAATCACCAGCAACAAAGCGGCCGAAAAAGCCGTGGCGATGGGCATGCGCGAAGTAGCCGTAAAAGTTTGCGGCCCGGGCCAGGGCAGAGAAACCGCCGTGCGCGCCGTACAACAAGCGGGTTTAACCGTGTCTTCCATTAAAGACGTAACCCCCATCCCCCACAACGGATGCAGACCGCCCAAAGCCAGGAGAGTATAAAAATTTATGTCTAGATATACAGGACCCAGCTGCAAAAAGTGCAGAAAATTAGATTGCAAACTTTTCTTGAAAGGAACCAAATGCTACACCAACTGCGTCATTGACAAGTTGGCAGCCGTAACCAAACGCGGCGGCAAAGTTAGAAAAGCCAAAGTGTCCGAATACGGTGTTCGCTTGCAGGAAAAACAGAAAGCCAGACTCCAATCTGGTATGTCGGAAATTCCGTTCCGCAATTTGTTTGACGCCGCCGCCAAGGCCGAAGGCCAGACGGGCGAAAACTTCTTGCGCAAACTGGAAACCCGCTTGGATAACGTCGTGCGCCGCTTAGGCTTCGCCGTTTCCTTGAAAGCTGCGCGCCAAATCGTGCTGCACGGATACGTGACCGTGAACGGCAAAGCCGTCAACGTTCCTTCCTACCAGCTGCGCATCGGCGACAAAGTGGCCTTGGATAAAGCCTTGGCGGAAAACGCCCAGGTCAAACAAGCGCTGACCGAAGCCGAAAAACGCAACCAGCGGCCCAGCTTTTTGGAATATGACGCGGAGAAAATGACCGGTAAACTTTTAAGATGGCCCGACAGAGCGGAAATGTCCTACCCTGTCAACGAGCAGCTCATCGTCGAATACTACTCTAAATAGTTTGGAGGATTTGCAATGGCTTTTAATGAATTAGTCCTTCCGCAAAAGATTCAGTTGGAAGAAAAAACCGCGTCCGACTTCTACGGTAAGTTTATCGCAGAACCCTACGAAAGCGGTTACGGCCACACGGTGGGCAACTCCTTGCGCCGGATTTTGCTGTCCGGTATGGAAGGGGCCGCCGTTACTGCCGTCAGAATCGCCGGGGCCGTGCACGAATTCAGCACGATTCCGAACGTTCGGGAAGACGTCATCAACATTTTGCTCAATTTGAAACGCCTGCGCGTGAAAATGGAAGGCAAAAACCGCGAATATCTGCAGTTGCACGCCTCTAAACCGGGTGTGGTCACCGCTGCGGATATTGAAGAAATCGACGGTGTGGAAATTGTCAATAAAGACCTGGCCCTGGCTACGCTGGAAGTAGGCGGCAGCCTGGAAATGGAAATTGAAATTTCCCGCGGCAAAGGCTATGTGCCGGCCGAAGATTTGGCCAAAATCCAGCGCCCTGCCGGGTTCATCCCGGTGGATGCGTTGTTCTCGCCGATTGTGAAGGTCCATTACGATGTGGAACCGGCCCGTGTCGGCCAGAAGACGGACTATGACCGCCTGATTTTGGAAATCACCACCGACGGTACGCTGCAGCCGGCCCGTGCGCTTCACCGCGCGGCGGTACTGCTGTCCAGCTCGCTGCATATTTTCACGATTGAAGGCGAAGATGACTGCGTAGCCACCACCAGCGACGAAGCGGTGGAAGAACCCGTGTCCATGACTGGTTCCGTGGCGGGTGCGAACGTCAATTCCAAACTGGATGAACTGCTCAACCAGTCCATTGAGTTTATTGAATTGTCTTCCCGCTCCATCAATTGCCTCAAGTCCGAAAACATCAACACGGTGCGCGACTTGGTGAGAATGTCCGCAGACGACTTGAAAATGATCAAGAACTTCGGCGCCAAATCTATGGACGAAATCAAAGAAAGACTTGCCGAGATGAAACTTTCGCTCGGTATGAAAATTTAAGGAGTAAGTTTTAGTATGATTAAGAATACCGGATACAGAAAACTTGGCAAGACTGCGTCCCACCGCAAAGCGATGCTCAACAATATGGCCACGAGCATCATCCTTCACGAAGAAGTGAAGACCACCTTGCCCAAAGCCAAAGAAGTTCGCCGCGTGGTGGAAGGGTTGATTACCCTGGCCAAAGCCAAAAACGAACGCGCCGCTAAAGACACGCTCAAAGATGCGGCTGCACTCAAAAAGCTGTTTGACGTGTTGGCCACGCGCTATGCCAACCGCGCCGGCGGTTTCTGCCGCATTTACCGCGCGGGCTTGCGCCAAGGCGACAACGCTCAAGTGGCTATCGTTAAATTGGTAGAGTAGGGGCGACTATGGTAATAGACTATCTCGGGGGCCTTTTCTCCTCGGACCTGGGAATGGATTTGGGTACGGCCAACTGCCTGATTTATGTAAAAGACAAAGGCATTGTCCTGCGCGAACCTTCCGTGGTGGCCGTGGAAAGAGAAACCGGCGAAGTGAAAGCCGTAGGCGCAAAAGCCAAGCAAATGCTTGGCAGAACCCCTGCCAACATCGTGGCCGTGCGCCCGATGAAGAACGGTGTGATTGCGGATTTTGAAGTCACGCAGGAAATGATTCGTTACTTTATCCGCAAGGTCCACAGCAGAAGCAGTCTGTTACGCCCTAGAATTGTAATCGGCATCCCCTCGGATATTACCGGCGTGGAAAGACGCGCGGTAGATGACGCCGCCCGCCAAGCGGGTGCGCGCGAGGTCTATTTGATCGAAGAACCCATGGCTTCGGCCATGGGTGCCGATTTGCCGATTGCGGAACCGCACGCCAGCATGATTGTAGATATTGGCGGCGGCACGACGGAAGTGGCTGTCATCTCCTTAGGCGGGATGGTCGTGGCCAAATCCATTGACGTGGCCGGCGACGAGCTGACCGAATGCATCGTGCAGTATTTCCGCAAAAAATATAACCTCATCATTGGCGAAACGACGGCGGAAGAAGTGAAAATCAACTTGGGTTCCGTCTATCCGCTGAAAGAAGAAAAATCCATGGAAGTAAAAGGGCGCGACCAGACGCAAGGGTTGCCCCGCACGCTGACGGTAACTTCGGAAGAAATCCGCCAGGCGCTCATGGAACCGGTGCGGCTCATTATTGACGTGATTAAGAGCACGCTGGAAGAAACGCCGCCTGAATTGGCCGCCGACCTGGTAGACAGAGGCTTGGTCGTGGCCGGAGGGGGCAGCTTGCTTAGAGGCATTACCGAACTGATCCGTAAGGAAACGGATATTCCCGTCCACCGCGCGGCCGACCCGCTTAGCTGCGTGGCGCTGGGTACGGGCAAATTCTTGGAACAGTTGAACGAGAAAGGGTCCCGTTTCTTCGGCTCCCGCGGTAAATCTTTCTAGCCTAGCTGCTGAAAAAATTTAAAGCGGACACAGTTCTCTTGGGGACCGTGTCCGCTTTTTGGTTTTTTGTGTGTTTTAGCCTGTTTCCCCGCGGCGAGTGCGGGGCCCGGCAGCCGGGTGCGGCTGCAACAAGTGCCTTGCGGCACGCAAAATTCAGACAAGCGGCTTACGGCCGCATCCAAACAAATTTGAAATATGTTACCTCGTAAAAAATCTCCTAAAAAGCATACCGATTCCGGCGCGAAACGGCGTTTTTTGCTGCCGACGGCTTTTTTGCTGCTTTCCTTTTTATTGATGATTTTGCCGCTGGAAGGGTTAGTCTCTTCCGTCAAGGCGGTGTTGGCGTATGTGTTTATCCCGCAGGTACGCCTGGCGCACGGAACGGCCAAATACGCCGAAGACGTCAGCCGGACGGTGCGTGAGCTGTTGGATACGCACCGCGAAAACCGCGCCCTCAAGCAGGAAATTGAAATGACTAAACTGCTTGCCTCGCAGGCGGAAGCCATTTTGGACGAAAACGGCCGCCTGACCGAAATTTTGCAGTTAAAGCCGGCCCAACGCTGGCACGGCGTGTGGGCCAAGGTGGCCTACCGCGAGCCGACGCAGTGGAACACGGTGATTATTGATAAAGGCAGCCGCGCCGGCATCCGGGAGCGGAGCGCCGTCATCTCTATGGAAGCGGGCAAAGAAGGCCTGGCCGGAGTGGTGGTGGAAGTGACGGAAAACACGGCCAAAGTGCTTTTGGTGCGCGATGAAGATTTTTCCGCCGCCGTCTATTTGGAACGCGGACAGGAAGAAGGCCTGCTGGTGGGCAGCGGAATGCGCCCGGTGCGCATTAAATACATTCCGCTTCTGACGCACGTGGAAAAGGGGGACAAAGTGTTCACCGCGGCCACGAGCAGCATTTTCCCGGCCGGTATTTTGGTGGGCGAAGTAAGCGGCGTGCGCGAAGATGACAGCTTTCAAACGGCGCTTACCGTCAATGTGGAGCCGCAAGTGCATTCCGCGGCGGTAAAAGAAGTTTTTGTCATTTTGGGAAGTGAGGACAAAAAATAATTATGTGGAGTTTTATTAAACTGGTTTTCTTGTTTATTTTGGCCACCATTGTACACTGGGCATTTGCGTCCATTTTTTCGTACTGGGGCATGAGCGTAAATATGATTCTGGCCTTTGCCGCGGCATTTTGCGCCGTGCTGAAACCGGCCTGCGGGTATCCGGCGGCGTTTATTTGCGGGTTGTTCCTGGATTTCTTCGGTACCAAACTGTTTGGCAACAACGCGTTTACGTTCACCGTGGCTGCATGCATTATGTACGATTTGTCCGACCGGTTTGATTTTGATGCCATTCCGCCGCAAATGGTCACGGTGTTCGGGCTGACGTTTTTTGCGGGGGCTTTAAACAGCCTGCTGTTCTGGTGGTTTACTGCGTCGGATATGTGGCCCGGCTTTTGGAACTTGCTCGGGGGCTCGGTCGTGACGGCGCTTTTTGCCCCGGCGGTGTTCGGGCTGGTGCGTATCGTGATGGGCAAAGGCTCTTTCAGCCGGCAGGTATAGGGGCGTAGTAAATGGCCGTTACCAAGATTTTTTTTAATGCGCGTTTAAAGCTGATGATGGTGCTGGCGGCCATTGCCGGCGGCGTGATTGCGCTGCGGCTGGTGGACATACAAGTGCTGCGCCACCAGGCGTATTTGGAAATGGCCGAACGCAACCGCACGCAAATTATCTACCAAACGGCCCCGCGCGGCCGCGTGTTTACGGCCGACGGCGTGGCCGTAGCTACCAACGAACCTTCCTTTAGTTTTTATTACCTGGGCGGCAGCCAGGACCCCATTTACCTGGAACAATTGGCCAAGGACTTTGCCCCGCGGCTGAAAATGGACCCGAAAGACGTGGTGGACAAGCTGGTTGAAGGCGCCAAAACGGGAAAAGCTGTTTTGCTGGCCGAAAACCTTTCCACCAAAAGTACCGTTTCCCTGCAGGAATTACAGCTGTATTATCCCGGCGTGTATTTGATTGAAGAAACCAAACGTACCTATCCCTACGGCGGCTTTGCCAGCCATCTGCTGGGCTACATCAGCAGTATGGACGACCGCGAATGGCGCAACCGCGACCCGCGGATGGGCTACCGCTTGACGTCCAAAATCGGCAAGAACGGTATTGAAAAAAAGTTTGAAAAACAATTAAAAGGCACCGACGGCGGCGTGTATTTGGAAGTGGACTACCGCGGCCGTGTCAAAAGCATCATCCAGGATAAAAAATGGTCCGCCGGGAGTGACGTGTATTTGACGTTGGATTTCAAACTCCAGCGCGCGGCCGAAGAAGGCCTTAAAAATTCCAAAACCGGCCGCGGCGCCGCCGTGGCGCTGGACCCGCGCACCGGCGCGGTACTGGCCATGGCCAGTGCGCCCGCGTACGACCCCAACATCTTTGTGCCGTACAGCGACGAAGAAAACCCCAAACAATCCAAAAAAATCAACGAATACAACCTGGCCATCCAGGGCATTTATCCGCCCGCCTCTACGTTTAAAATCATCACCGGAGCGGCCGCGCTGGAATACGGGCATTTGGATGTAAACAAAAAAATCAACTGCCCCGGGTTTTACGATTCCGGTCCGCGCGTGTTCCGTTGCTGGGGCAAGCACGGCCCGATGGACTTTTTTGACGGGATGAGCCATTCGTGCGACGTGTACTTCTACCAAGTGGCCGCGCAAACGGGGTCGGCCGCCATTGAACGCATTGAACGCAAATTTATGATCGGGCGCCAGACCGGCATTGACTTGCCCGGCGAGAAAGCCGGCAACCTCTACGGCCCCACCCGCCGCGCCCGCAACAAAACCTATTGGTTCATCGGCGATACGTTAAACCTGTCTATCGGGCAGGGGGAACTGCTGTTTACGCCGCTTAAAATGGCGCAGTTTGCCGCTGCCGTGGCCAGCCGCGGCAACGTGTATCGGCCGTATTATGTGGAAAAAATCGTCAGCAACCAAACGGGCAAAACGGAAGTGCTGGGCAAAACCGAAATTTTGCAAAAGGCCGATTTGAAGCCCGAAACATACGATTTGTTGTTTAAAGCCTTAAAGCACACGGTGGAAGGCGGAACCGCCGCCCGTGTGTGGATTAAAGGGTTGGACGTATACGGCAAGACCGGTACGGCGCAAAACCCGCACGGGGAGGACCACGGCTGGTTTATGGCGTTTGCCGGCCGGGAAGGGGAAGCCCCGTCCATCGCGTTGGCCGTATTTGTGGAATTTGGCGAAGGCGGCAGCTCGGCTGCCGGCCCGATTGCCCGCGCGATGTTGGAAGCGTATTTTGATTTGGATCAGCCCGCCGCCAAGCCGGCCGCAAAGCCGCAGGCGCCGGTGCGGTCGGACGAAGATTACCAGGAACTTTTAACGCCGGGAGAAGAAGATGGCAGCTTTTAGAAATTTTAGCCGCCCTGCCGGGCGCAGCCGGTTGGATTACGTCCTGTTGGGGGCGATGATCGGGCTGGTGGTGCTGGGGGCGTTGTGTATTATGTCGGCCGTGAACAGCCTTTCGTGGTCCAACTCGGTGGTGCGCACGCATTTGGTGGCGCTGCCCATTGGTGCGCTGGCGTTTTTTGTGGGGTGGAGTTTTAACTACCAGATTTTTGACGAACAGTGGAAATACCTGTACGGTTTTATTTTGGCGTTGTTAATCGGGGTGTTGCTGTTCGGTTCGTACCAGCGCGGGAGCCGGTCGTGGTTTGTATTGCCGTTTTTTTCTATGCAGCCGTCCGAAATTTGCCGCGTGTGCACCATTTTGGTGGCGGCCGCGTATTTGGACCGCCGCGGCCAGCGCATCCGCGAGGTTTCCACTCTGTTTGGGCTGGGGGCCCTGCTGGTGCCGATTTTCGGCCTGATTATGATGCAGCCGGACTTTTCGTCCGTAGTCGTCACGTTCCCGGCTATTTTGGTGTTGCTGTTTTGCACGGGGGTGAACGTGTTTTACCTGGGCTTAATCGGTTTATTTGCGGGCGTGACGGGGTTTTTTACCATCGCGTGGACGTACATCTACCTGCACCCGGAACTGTTGGATTATTGGATTGTAAACGCGTTTTATCAGCTGGCGCACAGCCCGTGGTATATGGCGGGTTTTTCGGTACTGGTGATTTTGGCCGGGTATTTGGCGTGGTGGTTTTTTAAACAGCTGCGCATTTTCCTGCCGTCGTTTTACTTTGTGCTCGCGACGCTGGTGGTGTTGGCGGGGTTGTTCGGCGGTATTTTTGTGGACCACCAGATGAAGCCCCACCAGCGCAAACGCGTGGAAACCTTTTTGGCCCCGCGGTCGGACCCGCAGGGCGCCGGCTACAACGTGCTGCAGGCGCAGATTGCCATGGGCGCAGGCGGCATTTGGGGCAAAGGGCTGTTTTCCGGCACGCAGTCGCGCCTGGGGTTCGTGCCCGAAAAGCACACCGATTTTATTTTGGCCGTGGTGGGGGAAGAACTCGGCCTGTGGGGCACGCTGCTCGTGCTGGGGCTTTATTTACTGATTTTGTGGAGGACGATTGTCGTGGCATACAGCGCCAGTGACCGATACGGGTACCTGGTCTGTTCGGGCATATTCGGGATGTTCTTTACCTATATGCTGGTGAACTTCGGTATGCTGATCGGCATCGTGCCGGTGGCGGGTATTCCGCTGCCGTTTATTTCGTACGGAGGGTCCAACCTGGTGGCCAGTTTGTGGGCGCTGGGGGTGGTGCAATCCGTATATGCACGCCGCATACGGGCATAAAAAGATGATAAACGCGCCAAAAATTTATAAAATGCGTATAGTGTTCCGCGGGCCCGAAAATACCGCGGGAACGCCGTTTATTTTTAACGCCGTACGCAAAATGGTGCTTGTCAGCGGCCTGCCGTTTGAAAAAGCCAAGGTAAACCCGCATTGGCCCCGGTTGGCCTATGGGCCGGCCCCGGCAAAAGGGCAAATAGCCGAACGGGAATACTTGGACATTTATTTAACCGAACCGGTGGCGGCGGACATCGTCCGCCCGGCGCTGGAGAAGGCGGCCCCGGCGGGCATACAGCTGCTCAGCGTGCAGCGGGTGCCGTATGCGCTGCCGTCGGTGCAAAATTTGGCTTCCGCGGCCCGGTACCGCATAGAAGGGGATTTTGCTTCTTACGCTCCGGCCCAGCCGGCGGAAACTTTTTTTAACGCCGCCCGTATTGACGTGGTGGAACGGGCGGAAAACGGCCTGACGTTTACGCAAAACGCCAAACCGTTCGTGCTGGAAGTGCATCAGCCTTCCGCGCGCCAATTGTTTTTAACGCTGGCGTGTGTGGACGGCAAATGGTTCCGGCCGCAGCTGTTGGCGGCGGCGTGGCTGGGGGTGGACATTCCCGTCCAGGCGGACGCCCCGCTGCTGGAAGAATTTACGTTTATTCGGGAAGGGCTTTTTTGGCGTGACAGCGCCGGCGCCCTCCACTTGATTTAACTTTACGCCCCGTTACAGACGGGGGAGCGAGGAAATTTTGATATGAGTAAAAATTTGGAAGGACAACCCACCGTAGAAGTATTGGTGAATACGTCTTTTGAAGAAACGCGCATCGCCATTTTGGAAGATGAACGCGTCAACGAACTGATTTGGGAACGCCGCGGCGCACTCAACATCGTGGGCAACATTTATAAAGGCGTGGTGGAAAACGTACTGCCCGGTATTTCCAGTGCGTTTTTGAACATCGGTTACGAAAAAAACGCCTATTTGTACATTTCCGACGTGTTGGGCGGCGATAAAAAGAATATAGACAAAGTGCTCCACAAAGGCCAGGAAGTGATGGTGCAGGTAGTCAAAGACGCCATCAGCACCAAAGGGATGAAAGTGACGATGGACGTCACCTTGCCCGGCCGCTACCTGGTGCTTACGCCGCACCAAAGTTTTGTGGGCGTATCCAAAAACATTGAAGATTCCGAAGCGCGCCACAAACTGAACGAAATTATGCAGGACCTGGCCGCCAAACACTTGGACGGAATGGGCTGCATTGTGCGCACGGAAGCCGAGGAAGCCTCCAAGGACGAACTGGAACGCGAAGTAAAATACCTCTACCGCCAGTGGCAATCCATCGTCAAAAAGTTTGAAGCGTCCCGCGCGCCCAAGCTGCTGCACGAAGATATGGACGCCGTGTTGCAGGTAGCCCGCGACGTTTTATCCGAAAATGCCAAAGTGTACCTGCTGGACAACAAAAAAGATTACGAACGCGTGCTGGACTTTGTGGAAAAGAACTCGCCCGATTTGGCCGATCGCGTGAAACTCTACAAAGGCAAAACCCCGATTTTTGAGGCCTACAACATTGAGGCCGAAATTGACAACCTGCGCAAAACCAAACTGCCCCTGCCCAACGGCGGCAGTATCATCATCCAGGAGGCCGAGTCCCTTTGCGCCATTGACGTAAACACCGGCAAATTTACGGGCAACAAATCGCAGGAAGAAACCGTCACCCAAACCAACATTGAGGCCGCCAACGAAATCGCCCACCAGCTGCGCCTGCGCAACATCGGGGGGATTATCGTTATTGACTTTATTGATATGCGCAAAGCCTCCAGCCGCCACCGCGTGGTGGAAGCGCTGGCGCAGGCCGTCCATGGCGACCGCGCCAAAATCCGCATTCTGCCTATCACGCGCCTGGGCCTGGTGGAAATGACCCGCGAACGCAAACGCGCCAGCACGGGCAGCTTTATCAGCGAAGAATGCCCCCAGTGCCACGGTTCCGGCCGCGTACTGTCGGCCGAGAGTATGCGCATCAAAATCCAGCGCGAAATTTACGACCTGACCAACGGCCGCCCCGGCGGAAGCCTGCGGGTGGTGTTGCACCCCGTGTTGGCGGAAGCCATCAAAAACCGTCAGGAAGACATTGAACAAAACATCCACCGCACGCTCAAGATCCAGGCCGATCCGCAGCTGGCGTGGGAAGACTACAAAATTGTGTTGGAATAGTCCGGCCCGCCCGGCCTGAACCGGGTTGCAAGGAACACGCCTATGAAACGTTTGTGCAGGATTCTCTTATCGGGCTTATTGTGTGTGGCTTTTTCCGGCGCGGTGCACGCGGCGGAAAAAGTGGATTTTATCGTTTCCGGGCGGGATAAAGGTTCCATCTCTGCCGTGCAGGAAGGCGGAGTAACGTACGTGGACGTACAGAAAACCGCCCGCAAGTTCGGCGCGGGAGTGGAACTGTTTGCCCGGTCCAAGCAAGCCAAAATTTCCGCCAAAGGGTTCTACGCCATTTTAACGGCGCCTTTGGATGAAATCATCGTAAACGCCCAAGCCAAAACGCTGCCGGCCCCCGTGCGGATTGAAGGCAGCAAAATGATGGCGCCGGTGGCGTTTTTCCTGTTGCCGGAATTTCAGGAAGCGGTGGACCGCTATGTGTCGTTTAAAGACGGTGCATTTTATGTGGAGCGGCGGTTTAATCTGGAATTTTTGGACACGCAAAAAGGCGCGCAGGACACGCTGTTGGTGTTTGACGCGCGCAAACCCGTTTCTTACCGCACGGAACAAACCAACGAACATACCGTCAAGGTGACGTTTTCGGACGTCGTGCTCAAGCGGGATTTGCACTTGCGGGTAAAGACGGATTATATTTCGTCTATGGATGTGCGCCAGGGGCGCAACGGCGAAGCCGTGCTAAAAGTGCTTTTGAACCGCGGCGTCCACGATTGGAGCTTTGGCGAGGCGGACGGAAAACTGGTTTTCCGCGCCGGCGCGCAAAAAGCGGCACCGGTGTTGGCGGCGGCTTTCAAGCCGGCTGCTCCGGCGGCCGCACAGCCGGAATCGGCGGCCCCTGCGGTTGCCCAACCGGCCGAAACGCCGCGCTCTGTGCTGGGGAATGAAAAGCCTTCCGTCTTGGCGGAAGCCGACGAACCCCCGGTGATGACGGCCGCACCGGCCAAGCCGACGGCGGTATCTTCCGCCCAACCGGCCAAACCGGCCCCGGTGGTAAAGGCCGAACCGAACCCGCTGGCCATTAGCCAAGCCCACAAAAAAATGCGCATTATGGTGGACCCCGGCCACGGCGGCAAAGACCCCGGCGCCGTGCGCAGCCGCTACCGCGAAAAAGATTGGAACTTGGACGTAGCCAAAGAATTGGCGCGCCTGCTTAAAAAGGGCGGGTTTGAAGTGCAGATGACGCGCGAAAAAGACACGTTTATCGCCCTGTCCGAGCGTTCCAAAAAAGCCAACAAGTTTAAGGCCGATTTGTTCGTTTCCGTACACACCAACGCGTCCAAGAACCGCAACGCAAACGGCTTCCAGGTGTATTTCCGCTCCGAAAAAGCCACCGACAAAGAGGCCGCCGAAGTGGCCGCCTTGGAAAACGAAGCCATGCAATACGAAGAAGTGCACTACAACTTTGTAGACGCGCTGTTGCAGTCCTTGGCCAAGAACGAGTACATCAACGAAAGCTCCAAGCTGGCCGGATACGTGCGTAACGCCGTGTACAAACAGCCCGGCATCGGCATTGCCGTCAACCGCAACAACAGCGTGCGCCAGGCCAACTTCTATGTGTTAAAGGGTGTAAACAGCCCGGCTATTTTGGTGGAAATGGGGTACATCAGCAGTACGAAAGACCGCGGGCGTTTGTCCAACGGTACCGTGCGTGACCGAATGGCCAAAGGCATTTACAACGGCATTCGCGAATACGCCAAAAAGGAAGGCTGGATAGATTGATTTAAAACCCGCCGCAGGGCGGGTTTTTTGCCGGCAGATATGAAAGACTTTTTTACTTTATTTTGGATTTTTGCCAAAATCGGCACGTTCACATTGGGCGGCGGCTACGCCATGCTGCCGCTGATTGAACGGGAACTGGTGGACAAAAAAGCCTGGCTGGACCGGGGCGAGTTTTTGGATTGCGTGGCCGTGGCCCAGGCCGCGCCGGGAATTTTGGCCATCAACGTGGCCATTTTGTCCGGCTACAAAATGAAAGGCTTTTGGGGCAGCGTAACGGCCTCGTTGGGGGCGGCGTTGCCGTCGTTTGTTATTATTTTGCTGATTGCGCTGTTCTTCCACGAGTATGAACATAATCCGGTAGTGCAGCGCGTTTTTATGGGTATCCGCCCGGCCGTCGTGGCGCTGATTGCGGTGCCGGTGTTTAATTTAGCCAAAACGGCGGGAATTAATCTAAAAACCGTTTGGATACCCGTCGTTTGTGCGGGGTTGGTGTGGCTGCTGAAAGTGTCGCCGGTGTACGTGATTTTGGCGGCCGGCTTAGGCGGCTGGCTGTACACGCGCCGCCAACGGAGGGCCCCGTGATTTACTGGAAACTGTTTATTACGTTTTTTAAAATCGGGCTGTTCAATTTTGGCGGCGGCTACGCGATGATTTCGTTTATCCAAAACGAAGTGGTCTACAAACACACGTGGCTGACCACGGCCGAATTTACCGATGTGGTGGCCATCAGCCAGGTCACGCCGGGGCCTGTGGGCATTAATTTGGCCACGTACACGGGTTGCACCGCGGCGGACGGCGTGCTGGGTGCGGCGGTAGCTACGTTTGCGGTGTGTTTGCCTTCATTTATTTTGATGTTAGCCGTTAGCCGGTATTTTTTAAAATACCGCCATTCCCCGGCGGTGGAAGGGGTTTTTGCGGGGCTGCGTCCGGCGGTTATCGGACTGATTGCCGCGGCGGCGTTGGTGCTGTGCAACGGAGAAAACTTTGTGGATTACAAAAGCCTGCTGTTTTTTATCGGGGCGTTTTGGCTGGTGTGGAAGAAGAAACTGGGCCCCATCGGCGTGATTGCCGCGTGCGGCGTGTTGGGGTGGCTAGTGTATTAAAGATAGGTATTACTAACTTTTTATTATTTTTAAATTCAGAATAAATGCACATTTTGTTGACGTGCATTTATTTTTTTATAAAAACATTGTTAGTTATGCCTAACTTTTGTATAATAAAACAGGAGGCATATATGAACACAACTAATTACACCAAAATATTCTTTTCCATTTTGTTGGGCGTGGGCGCTTGCCACAGCGCGTGGGCACAGACGTCCCTCCAAATAGAGCCGGCGCTTTCGCGTGCGGCTTTGTCCGCCAAGCGTGCGTATCAGCAAGAACAGGCGGTGGCGGTGGTTTCCTTGGATTGGGAAAAGCCTGTTTATTTAAGTGACAAAGTCCACCGTCGCCGGCCGGGCTTTCGCGATGTCCTTTTAAAAACGGACCGCCAAACGACCACTTGTAAAGGGGTGTTGGCCGCAGGAACGCACCGTGTGGTGATGCCGGCTTCGTGCGCAGAAGCGCCGGACGGATTTTCCTTAAAAACCGTGCGGGTGCAATTGGCCAATGGCAAACAAGGCCGCGGGTCCGCGAGGAGTGTGGCTATTCGGGGGAATTTTGCCAGTGTGTTGGTGTCGGCCCAGTTGACCGCCGGAATAAAA
The DNA here is from genome assembly GCA_944324965.1 of Candidatus Avelusimicrobium gallinaceum. Classification (GTDB taxonomy): domain Bacteria; phylum Elusimicrobiota; class Elusimicrobia; order Elusimicrobiales; family Elusimicrobiaceae; genus Avelusimicrobium; species Avelusimicrobium gallinaceum. The sequence goes on along the minus strand of CALUYH010000010.1, from coordinate 15,606 downwards.
GGCGTGCCGGTGGCGGCTGTTCCGCAAGGGAATAGCTTGTACGAAACGTTTGGCCACGAGGTACAGCAGGAATTGCTTCAATTTTTTGTAGAACGGGGGGTTGTTTCGCCGCGCGCCAGCCGGCTGACGGGAGTGAAAAACACACTTCAAAAAGGGGAACCTTTCTTTTATCAAGGCCAACTGGTTGCCTTGGTGGAAAAAGTGCCCAGCCGGCTGCCCGTGTCGTTCTGGGGTGGGGTGTCGGAAGATTCGTTGCTGGTGTTCCACGCGGGCACGCGGGAGGAACTGCTGACCCAAAAATAAATATACTTCCTTTTCCTCAAGCCAGGGAAGAGGGGTCTCCTATAAACCGCCGGTCTTCGCACCCGGCGGTTTTTTTGTATCAAAGAAACCTTGTTCGAAGACATCGGCCCCTGGTTTGGAAAGAGCCCCGGCAATACCGGGGCGTTTTTGTGTTTAGAAAAATCAGTTATTTTCCGTTGGCTTATTTTGGTCGGGAGTCACTGCGTGTTGTGTTGTTGGCTCTTGCGACGTTTCGCTTTCTTTGGATTGTGCTTGTGTGGGTTGCGCCGCATTTATTTCAGCCGCGGATGTAGGGGCATGTGCGTCCTGAGGCTGCACGGCCTGCGCGGGAGGCATTTCCTCGGCGGGATTATCTTCAGCCGGTTCGCGATAGGTCAGTTCTACTTCGGCAAACACGGCGCCTTTGTTTTCGTTTAACCAGCGGCGGTGGCTTTTGTAATCGGGGCAATACTGTGCCACCAATTGCCAGTATTCCTGCCCGTGGTTCATATGCACCAGGTGGCACAGCTCGTGCACCATCAAATAGTCCTGCACCGCCAACGGCATTTTAACAATGCGGTACGAGTAGTTGATGTTCTTCTTGCCCGAGCAGCTGGCCCAGCAGGTGCGTTGGTCCTTAATGACAATGTTGTTGTACTCTACGCCGATTTTTTCCGCCCATTCCTTGGTTTTGGCTTTTAAGGTTTCGTTGGCTTTGTTGCGCAGCCACGCGGTTACCAACGCGGACGGGTCGGAATTTTTGGATTGCAAATAGATGTGAAACACAGACCCGTCAAACGCCACGCCCTCTTCCTGGTCGGGCGTTACGTACATGCGGGCTTCGTACAAATCCCCGTTGTAAAGCACTTTATTGTCGTTTGCGGCGGCATTTTGTTCCGCGCGCGCATCGGCCGGAGCGTTGGGGTTGCCAAAAACTTCCGGCAGCTCTTTTTTGAGCCGTTCAATAAACAATTTTACGTCGCTGATGACGGTCTGCGTATCTGCCATATATACATTGTATAAAAAACGGTCAAATTTTATACAATGGTCGTATACTTTTGGAGGCGTTTGTGACCCATACCGATTTGCAAACAACCCCGCTCTGCGCCGCGTGTGAAGCGGCCGGCGGGAAAATGGTGGACTTTCACGGTTGGCTGCTGCCCGTGCAGTTCGCCGGTATTATTGCCGAACATAACGCCGTGCGCCAAGCCGCCGGTATGTTTGACGTGTCCCATATGGGGCAGATTTTTGTGGAAGGCAAAGACGCGTGGCCGTTTTTGCAGTATATTAATTGCAACAACATCAAAAACGAGCCCGGCGCCGGCGTCTATTCCCACATCCTTACCGAAAAAGGCACCATTATTGACGATGCCATTTCGTTCTGCTTAACGCCGGAAAAATTTTTGGTGGTCGTAAACGCCGCCTGCACGGCGGAAGATTTTGCCTGGTTTGAAAAACAGGCCAAAAAGTTTGACGTAACCGTGCGCAACGAAAGCGCCCGGTGGGGGATGATTGCCGTCCAGGGCCCGCAGGCCTTGGAACAAGTGGCCAAGCTGTTGCCCCAAGCGCCGGAAGTGGCGCGGTTTCACATTGCGGAAATTGAACTGTTTGGCGCCAAAGGCTATTTGACCCGCACGGGCTACACCGGCGAAGACGGCGTGGAAATTATGCTGCCTTCGGATAAAATTGCCCAACTGTGGGACGCGCTTTTAAAGCAGGGCGTCACGCCGTGCGGTTTAGGTGCGCGCGATGTGCTGCGCCTGGAAGCCGGATACCTGCTCAATGGGGCGGACGCGGACCAAACGCGCACGCCGTACGAAGCCGGCTGCGGGTGGGTGGTCAAACTGGCCAAAGAAAATTTTGTAGGGAAGGACGCGCTGGCGGCGCAAAAAGCACAGGGCGTAAAAGAAAAGCTCATCGGCTTTGTGCTTAAAAGCCCCGGCGTGCCGCGTGCCGGCTGCAAAGTGTTTGCGGACGGTGCGGAAAAGGGGGTGCTGACCAGCGGCACCTATTCCCCGCTGTTTAAGGGGATTGCCGTCGGATACCTGGCGGCTGAATGGGCCGTGCCCGGCAAAGAAGTGGAAATTGAAATCCACGGCAAGCGGGCCAAGGCCGAAGTCGTCAAACCGCCGTTTTATAAAAACCGAGTTTAACCGAAAGGAGACAAATATGTGTAACGAAGAAAATTGCCGTTTTGCCAAAACCCACGAATGGGCCCATATGGATGGCGACATTGCCACCGTGGGCATCAGCAACCACGCGCAGGAAGAAATCAGCGATATCGTTTTTGTGGATTTGCCCAAAGTCGGCCAACAGGTAACTGCCGGCCAAAACTGCTGCGTGATTGAATCCGTCAAATCCGCGTCCGAAATTTACGCCCCCGTCAGCGGCGAAGTGGTGGAAGTAAACACCGCTCTCACCAACGACCCGGCCCTCGTCAACCGCGAACCGCACGGCAACGGCTGGCTGTTTAAAATCAAAATGTCGACTCCGGCGGAATACGAAAACCTGATGGACCTGACGGCATACAAAGCCACGCTTGGCAAATAAGCGGACTTTTTAGCTATCCCCCGCCCGAAGCGGGGGATTTTAAAGGATTTTTACCATGTTTATCCCTCACACGAAAGAAGACCGCCAGGAAATGCTGGCCAAGATAGGCGTTTCGTCGGTGCAGGAGCTGTTGGCGCAAATTCCGCAGGATTTGTTGTACCCCGCGCTGGATTTGCCCCGCGCCTTGTCCGAACAGGAACTTACCGCGCACGTGCAGGCGTTGGCCGCGCGCAACAAACCGCTTAAAAACTTTATCGGCGCCGGCATTTACGAACATTTTATCCCGGCCGCGGTGAATGCATTATCCTCCCGCGGGGAGTTTTTAACCGCCTACACGCCCTACCAGGCCGAAGCCAGCCAGGGCACGCTGCAAACGATTTACGAATTTCAAAGCTGTATCTGCGCACTGACGGATATGGACGTGGCCACCGCCTCCCACTACGACGGCGCCACCGCCCTGGCCGAAGCCGCTTTGGCGTGCCTGCGCATTACGGGCCGTACGGAAATTTTGGTTTCCGCCGCGCTGCACCCGCACTACAAAGAAGTGCTTAAAACCTACGTGCGCCACCAACCGGGCGTGTGCGTGAAAGAAGCCCCGCTGGGCGCGGACGGCACGCTGGATTTGAACGCGCTGGACGGTTTGCTTTCCGCCAAAACCGCCTGCTTTGTGCTGGCGACGCCGAACTTTTTCGGCTGCCTGGAACAAGCGGAAGCCGTATCCGCGCGTGTACATCAGGCGGGTGCGTTGCTGACGGCCGTGTTTAATCCGATTGCCTTGGGCGTGATGCAAACGCCGGGCTCGTACAACGCCGATTTTGCCGTAGCCGAAGGCCAGCCCTTGGGCAACGCGATGAACTTTGGCGGCCCCGGGTTGGGCATTATGACCGCCAAAAAAGCCTATATGCGCCAGCTGCCCGGGCGCATTGTGGGAATTGCCAAGGACAAAAACGGCCGCCGCGCCTTCGTGCTTACGCTGCAGGCGCGCGAACAGCATATCCGCCGCGAACGGGCGTCTTCCAACATCTGTTCCAACGAAGCGCTCTGCGCGCTCAACGCGGTGATTTACTTAACGCTCCTGGGCCCTGCGGGCCTTGCCGAAGTGGCCGAGCTGAACCTGGAACGCGCGCACCAACTGGCCGAAAAGCTGGGCCAATTGCCCGGCTACCGCGTGAAATACGCCGCGCCGTTCTTTAACGAATTTGTGTTGGAATGCCCTGTTCCCGCCAAGAAGATTATTCAAAAGCTGGAAAAGAAAAACATCAGCGCGGGCTATGCGCTGGGGAAGGATTTTAAAGGGATGGAAAACTGCCTGCTCGTGTGTGCCACGGAAACCAAAACCGAGGCCGATTTGCAGGCCTATGCCGATGCGCTGGGAGGTGTAAAATGAAAACGATTTTGCCGCATAACGCGTTATCGTTGGAAAAATCCAGCCCCGGCCGCCGCGGCGTACGGTTTGAGCCCGTGCAAAAACACGCCTCGGCCTATCTGCCCGAAGCGTACCTGCGCAAAAGCGCGCCCAAACTGCCGGAACTTTCGGAATTTGAAACGGTGCGCCATTTTACGCGCCTGTCGGAACTGAACTACTGCCTGGACGGGGAGTTCTATCCGCTGGGGTCCTGCACGATGAAGTACAACCCCAAAGCGTACGACTTTTTAAGCGCACTGCCCGGGTTTACGCAAGTGCACCCGCTGGCGCCGGAATCTTCGGTGCAGGGCACGCTGGAAATGCTTTATCACTTCCAGGAACTACTTAAAAAGGTGACGGGTCTGGCGGCGTTTACGCTCCAGCCCGCGGCCGGTGCACACGGTGAACTGACCGGCATTCTGACGGCCCGCGCCTATCACGACGCGCGCAAAGATTTTAAACGCACGGAAGTCATCGTGCCCGACACCGCCCACGGCACTAACCCCGCTACGGCGCATATGGCCGGATACACGGTGGTCAATATAAAATCCGCGCCGGACGGCCGCGTGGACAAAGCGGCTTTGCAGCAGGCGCTGTCGGACAAGACGGCTGTCGTGATGCTGACCGTACCCAACACGGTGGGGCTGTTTGAAACGGACATCCGCGAAATTGCCGATATGGTGCACAAAGCGGGCGCCTTGTTCTATTTGGACGGCGCCAACTTTAACGCCTTGGCCGGACTTGTAAAACCCGCCGATATGGGGGCGGACTTAATGCACTTAAACGTGCACAAAAGTTTTGCTGCCCCGCACGGCGGCGGCGGCCCCGGCGCAGGCCCCGTGGGGGCGGCGGCGCATGTGGCGCCTTTCCTGCCCAAGCCGATGGTAGAGCTGAAAAACGGCAAATATACTTTAAGCGGCAAAATGCCCAAGAGCCTGGGCAAAATGAAAGCGTTTTACGGCAATATAGCCGTCTGCCTGCGCGGGTATTGCTATTTGCGCCAGTTTGACGGAACCACCTTCCGCCAAATTGCCGAAAACGCCATTTTGAACGCCAACTACATCCGCGCCGCGCTGAAAGGCAAGTTTAATGCTTTCTTTGATTGCATTTGTATGCACGAATGCGTGTTGAGCATTAACCCGGCCGAGATGAACGGCGTGCATACGTCCGACATTGCCAAACGGCTGCTGGACTACGGCTTTTATGCCCCCACCATTTATTTCCCGTTAATCGTGCCGGAAGCGATGATGGTGGAACCGACGGAAACCGAAAGCAAACAAATGATGGACGCGTTTGTGGAAGCGATGGAACAAATCTACACGGAAATCCAAACCGAACCGCAAACCGTCAAGGACGCGCCGCACACCCAGTGCGTGTGCCGCATTGACGAAGTTTCCGCCGCGCGCGAACCCAATTTGCGCTGGTAACCCCGCGTGTACGGCCCCGCTTACGGGCGGGGCCGTGCGGGAGGATTCTCTTGCCGCCGGGAAACCCCGGGCGGCTGCATTTTTATGGATATTGTACTGGCCAGCCCGGCGTTAAACGTGTGTGAGCAAATGGCATTGGACGAATGCCTCGTACGCGCGCGCCCGCGCGAGGCCACTCTGCGCTTTTACCGCTGGACGGCCGGCCCGGCCGTCACCTTTGGTTACGCCCAGTTTTTTAGCGAGGTCCGCCGCGCGGCGCAGGCGCACCCTGGCCCGTTGGCCCGCCGTCCGACGGGGGGCGGCGTGGTGTTCCACGGGGAGGATTTAACGTTTTCGTTGGTGTTTCCCTCGGCCGAACGCCCCGCGGAAATTTACCGCCGCCTGCACGCGTGTATCCACGAGCAGTTGGCCCGCCTGGGCGCGCAAAACCGCGTGTTTGACCGCAAGCTGCCCGCGTCTGCGTATGCCCCCAGCGTGCACCACGCGGCCAGCGCGTGCTTTAGTAACCCGGTGGAAAACGATTTGCTCGCGGCTGACGGCGCCAAAGTGTTGGGCGGGGCCATTCGCCGCTTTGGCCAAACCGTGCTGTACCAAGGCTCTTTGCAACTGCCCGGCGCGCGCGAAAATCCGGCCTGTAAAAAAGCCGTGATAGACGCCGCACGCGTGTTTTGGGCAACGGATTTAACCCCTTGCCGCGCGGACGAAACCCTGCTGCAAGCAGCCCGGCAGCTGGCCCAAACCCAGTATGCCCAAAAAGCCTGGACGGAGAAATTTTAATGGTGCGCTTACTCAAACTGCTTATTGCCCTTTTATTGCTGCCCACGGCCGCGCTGACGTTTGCCGAAACGATGCGGATTTTGCTGGCCGTGCTGGGGCAGTTGCAGGCGGCGGTCAGTTTTGTGGCCGGGGCGGTGGTGTATGGCGGTATCCATTACGGGTACTACAATTTTTCCCGGCCGTATGTGTTTGCGCACGAAATGACGCACGCCCTGGCGGCGCTGGTGTGCGGGTGCCGGATTAAGGACGTGTCCATCGGGCAGGACAGCGGATACGTAAAGATGGATGATTGCAACGCGTTTGTGGTGCTCGCCCCGTATTTTGTGCCGGCGTACACGGTGGCGGCGGCGTTTGTGTATATTATTGCGGATTTGTTTGTGGATTTGACGCCGTACCGCCAGGTGTTTTTGTTCGTCATCGGGTTTTGCACGGCGTTCCACCTGGTGCAGACGTTTAAAACGCTGTTTGAAGCCGAACAGCCCGACTTGAAGCTGGCCGGCGGAAAGGTGTTTTCCGTCGTGATGATTGTGCTGGCCAACCTGGTAGTGCTGGCGCTGGTGTTAAAGGCGTTGTTCCCGGAAACGGTCAGTTTGGCCGCCGCCGGAAAAAATGTGCTGGCCGGAACCGTCAACATCTGGCGAATTATAGTAAACTATATAGTAGAAAAAGCAGTGAACGCGGCATAAAAATGAGCAGAAAAAACAAAAATAAAAACAAACACAAAAAAGGGTTTTGGGCCTGGGTAGCGCGGTTTATCAAATCGTGCTTTCTGGTCAGCTTTCGTATGGTTTTGTTTACCGTTATGCTGCTTTTGCTGCTGGTGGCGGGGCTGTGGCTGGTGTTTTTAAAAACGTTTAACGCCCAGCACATCAGCGAAGTTATTACCGAAGAACTGCAAAAGCGTTTGGACCGTCCGGTTATTATTTCTTCCCTGGATTTAAAATTTATTAACACGTTGGAATTAAAAGGCTTCTCCGTGCTGGATACGGAAGGAGAACCCGGGTATCCGCTGCTGTCGGCCGAGTCCGTTACGTTGCGCTTTCGGCTGCTACCGCTTTTAAACCAGCAGTTGGTGATTGACGAAGTTTCCTTAAACGCGCCGCGCTTTAATGTGGTGCGCCTGCAAGACGGCAGCTACAATATGCCGCGGTTGCGCACCCCCAAAGAAAAATCGTTCTACACCAGCGAGCTGACCGGGCGCAAACTGGCCGTGAGTGTGGAAGATTGGACGGTGGACAACGGCGTGTTAAGCTACAAGGATTTAGCCACTGGCGTATCGCACGCGGTGTACGGGCTGAATATGCATTTTGAACAGCTGCGCTTTGACGAACTGTCGCGCTTCCGGGCGGAAATGGTGCTGCGCAATAAGTGGGGGGACAACATTTCCGATATGGAAATTCAGGGCACGGGACACGTGAATTTTGCGGGATTTGATTGGACGAATTTTGCCTTGCGCAGCCTGCGCACGCAAGTGTATTTGTTCCAAAAACCGGTGGATTTGCTGATAGATTTGGACAACCTGCGCACGCCGTATTTCACCGTCAAGGCCAGCGTGCCGGCTTTTTCCAGTAAAGATTTGTCGCTGTTCCACACCAAGGAATGGGGCTTTGCGGTCCCCAAAGCCGAAATTACGGCGCAGGGCATGCTGGACAACGATTACCGCCTGCTGAAACTTTCCAAAGTAACGGCCTCCGCGGACGACGTATCGCTGACGGCTTCGGGCACGCTGGATTTTGCCCAAAAGCCGTTTACGCTGGATGTGCAGGGGCAGACGAATTTCTTTAAACTGGCCGGCAAAGAAACGTATTACGCCCCCGCCGGCCAATACAAGCTGACGGGTACCGGTTCGGTTTCCGCCCGGGTAACGCGCCAGGACGGCAAATACGCGCTTCCGCTTTTGACGGCGCAGGTAAAAGACGTGGACGGCTTGTTCTACGGCTTTAAAGCCCAGGGTGTGAGCGGGGAGTTCCAGGCCAAGACCAACTTTACCGATTTGTACGCCAACACGACGGCGGGCAAAGTGACGGTGAACAAATCCGTGTTTGACAAACTGAATATGAGCGCCAGCTGGCGCAAGGGCAATTTGTATGCGTATATTGCGTCTACGGAGTTAAACGGCGTACCGTTTAAGCTGAGTTTGTCCGTCAATAATTTAAAAAGCATCCGCCGCAAAATCCGCACGTCTATCTATTGGCGCGATTTGGACCCGGTGGCCTTTGTCGGCACGGTCAAAGATTTTGTCACCGTCATTACGCCGCTGCTTAAAAAGAAACCCAATTTTAAAGCACCGGTGGAAGGCCAGCTGGCCTGGATGCGCAACTTCCGCGACCGGTTGCCCAAGTTTATGCAAAATTTTGCGGGCAATTTGACGGCGGATACGTTTTCCACGCAGATTTTGTCCGGCAACCGCTTCAGCGCCGAGTTTGATTTTACCGGTATGCGCGCGGGAATGAACAACCTGTCCGGCCCGCTGGAAGCCCGCCTGGAGGGCGGCGTTATCCACCAGATGGAAAAACTGGCCGAAGAACAGCAAGCCTTGAACATCACTTTCCAGCCGTTTATTTTGATGCACCGTATGGAACGCGCCGGAAGTTTTAAAGTCGGCCAGGTGTTAAAGGACGTTCCGTTTGACGATATGGCCGTGTCGGTTGATTTTACCAACGGGCGTATGCAGATTAACAACGCCTACACCGTAGGGCCCACCATTTCGGCCGCCGTCAGCGGGTGGACGGACTGGGTGAACGAAAATTTTGATATCATTATATGGACGATGTTTAACAACACTTCCCGTTCCGGGGCGTTGGCCGAGAACTTGACCGACGAGTCCGGCAACCCGGCGCTGGCGTTTCGGGTGTCGTCTTCTATGCTTAAACCCAAGCTGGAAATGCTGCGCGCCAAAAAAACGGGCGAAACCATTCGCGCCGCCCAGGAACAGGGATTAAGTACCAGTTTTAAAGCTGCACAGGAATTTATCCAAGGAGATTTTCATGCCAAGAAATAATATGGACGTGCTGTGCCTCCTGCAAGAACACGGGGCTATTTTAGAAGGACACTTTGTAATGCCTTCGGGCTTTCACAGCCAGACGTATATCCAAACCTCGCTTTTGATGCAGCACCCGAATTTGGCCCAGCGGATTGCGGGGGCCCTGTCGGATAAATTCACTAAGAAAGCCGATGTGGTGATGGCGCTTACGCCGTCCAACTCGGTGTTGGCGCAGGAAGTCGCGCGTGCGCGCGGCGTGCGCGCCATTTTTGCCTCGCGCGACGATAACGGCGAAATGGTGCTGAAACACAATTTTTTAATTAAAGAAGGCGAAGACGTCCTGATTGTGGACGACGTAGCTGTTTCCGGCCGTAAAATCAACAAGGCCATAGAACTCGTGAGCAAGCTGGGCGGAAACGTGATTGGCGTCGGGGTGATTGTGGACCGCTCCATGGGGTACTTACCGCTGGCGGTGCCGCTGCGGGCGTTGTTGTCGTACCCGATGCAGACCTTCTCGGCGAAAGAGTGCCCGCTCTGCGCCGCTAAAATTCCGTTCTCCAAATTGGAAGAAACGGGCAAGGGCAATTAAAAACAAGGATAAACCGTATGATAGAAATTAAACTCAAAGCAAAAGAAGAACGGCGCCTCCAGGCCGGACACTGGTGGGTATTTTCCAACGAAATTGACGGATTGGATACGTCTATTGAACCCGGCACGCTGGCCCGCGTGGTGAACCACGAAGGCAAACAGGTGGGGGTAGGATATTTCAACCCGCACAGCTTAATTTCCGTACGGCTCATTCAAAAAGGCGAAGGCGATTTGCCCAAAGATTTTGTGTTTGAAAATATAGACAACGCCTATTCCTACCGCAAAGAAATCGGCGTACGTAAATACGGCCGTATGTGCTACGGCGAGGCCGACAATATGCCCGGCCTGGTGATTGACCGCTACGGCGACGTGTTGGTGGTGGACGTGTTGACCGCCGGGATGGAAAAACTCAAACCCGAAATTACCCAAGCCTGCCAGAAAATTTTTAAACCCAAAGGCATTTATTATAAAAACGACAGCTCCTTCCGCGCACTGGAAGGGCTGACCAACACGCCGGAAATCATCGGCGAAGTGCCCGAAACCGTGGAAATAGAAGAAAATAAGGTTAAATACATCGTGCCGCTGCGCGGCGGGCAGAAAACGGGTTTTTATTTTGACCAGCGCGAAAACCGCGAATTTTTAAAACCCTATTTTAAAGAAAAACTCGTGCTGGATTTGTACTGCTACATCGGTTCCTTCGGCATTACGGCCGCCTTGGCCGGTGCCAGCCAGGTGTGGGGGTGCGATTCCTCGGCCGCGGCGGTGGAATGGGCCAAGAAAAACGCCGAATTAAACGGCGTGTCGGACACGGTGGTTTTCCACCGCGACGACGCCGAAAGGCTGTTGTCCGCCATGAAAAAAGGCGAACTGCCCGACCAGCCCGATATGGTGCTGTTGGACCCGCCCGCTTTTGTAAAAAGCCGCAAGGCGCTGCCGCAGGCGGTGGGGCTGTATGTAAAACTGGTCAAAATGGCTTTAGAAGGCATAAAACCCGGCGGGTATTTGGCGTTTTCCACGTGCTCGCACCATATTTCGCGCGAACTGTTTGTGGACATCATCCGCCAAGGCGTCAGCAAGGCCGGGCGCAAAGCCGTGCTGGTGGAACTGCGCGGCCAGGCCAAAGACCACCCCGTGCTGATTGGTATGCCGGAAACGGAATATCTGCACTTTGCGCTGATTCAGGTACGGTAAAAGCATAACGTATTTTTAAAACCCCGGGGAAACCCGGGGTTTTTGTTGTCTGTGCGGGGTGCAAACCGGTCATCTTTCCCTTTTTTCCCCGCATGCAAACGGTCCGTTTTTCTTGTGCGGGGCACGTTTTAAAAAATTCTTGTGTTTGCATAGGATTTTTGGCATAATGAGAAAAAGCGACATTTTTATTATCGGAGGCCGTTTATGCGTAAAAGTTTGTTTGCCTTACTTGCCTTACTTTTGACTTTCCCCGCCGTATTTGCCCAAACTTCTTCCACCCGCCAAAACGAATATAAGCAGTTGCTCAAAGAACGCCAAGAACTCCTGTCCTGGAGCCAAGAACATTCCCTCGCCCCGCGTTTTTTGGGTATGATGAAAGAAGAAAAAGCCCGCGATATCCGCAAAGAACTGTATTCCAAGTATTTTGATTTACGCAAAAAAGAAGTATCCCAATTCCGCCAAGAGTTGCGCCGCGAACTGCAAAAAGCCAAAAATGTGCCGTATGTTACGTTTAACCGCCTGCCGGCCGAAAACCTGAAAAAAATGGCCCGCCATCCCAAGTTGTTGTTGGAATTTTTGAAATTGTACCCGGATAATGCGGCGACGCTGTCGGACGCGTTTTTGACGAAACTGTTTAAACAGCACGAAGATTTGGAAGAATTGATGATGTATTATTTGGTGTACTTAAAAAGCTACAACGCCAATCCTTCCTGCGCGGCTTTTTCCAAGTCGGAAAAGCAACAGCTGTCCATTGTTTACAAAGGCGGCAATTTAACGCGGTTTTACGAAAACCTGTCGTTGTATGCCACGGCCAATTTAACGGCCCAATACCAAAAAATGGCCCGCGCGTACGTCAAAAAATCCTTGGTGGGTTCGCTCAAGTTTTAACCCGCGTATAACCAAAAAACCCCGCTTAAAAAGCGGGGTTTTTTATTGGGGTAAATTCATAAAGAAATGCCGAGGGACAGGATCGAACTGTCGACACCCGGTTTTTCAGACCGGTGCTCTACCACTGAGCTACCTCGGCATTACCTAAATATAATACAAAATTTCAAAACCTTCTTCAATCAAAATTAATTTCCGTCGGAGGAAAGCCTTTTTGGGCGCGTTTTTTTGCTATAAATCGCTCTGCTCGGCAAAGATTTGCACCACTTGTTCCAACAATTGCCGGTCTTCTTCGGTAAAGCGGTTTAAAACGGGGGAATCTACATCCAGCACACCCCACACGGCCCCTTGGTGCAGCACCGGCACCACAATTTCGCTGTTGGAGGCACTGTCGCACGCGATGTGCCCCGCAAAAGCGTGCACGTCGGGCACCCGTTGGGTTTGGCGGGTGGCGGCGGCCGTCCCGCAGACGCCTTTGCCCGGCGCAATCAGCACGCAGGCGGGTTTGCCCTGAAAGGGCCCCAACACCAGCGTATCGTTTTTAAGTACGTAAAACCCGGCCCAGTTGAGCTGCGGCAGGGCGTGATACAGCAGGGCCGCGGTGTTGGCCATATTGGCCACCGGGTCGCGCGTAACGGACAGCAACGCCCGCAGCTGGGGCAATAAATCGGACGGGAAAGGGGTTATGTTAGATAGGGTCATACAAACATTGTATAAAAAACCGTTCAGAAAGATTGCGTTTTGACGTGTAAAAGAAATATACTTTATGTATGGGTTTTTCCGGTAAAACCCCCGGACCCACAGGAGAATTATGCCAAGAATAGAAGTGGACGCCAACAAGTGCAAAGCCTGTTACCTGTGCGTCAACGCTTGCCCTAAAAAATGCTTGGGCAAATCCAAAACCATCAGCAAGAAAGGGTATTTCCCCGCGACGATGGAACATCCCGAAAACTGCATCGGATGCGCGATGTGCTATATGATGTGCCCCGATATCGCCATCACGGTAATTAAAGACTAAATTTGAGGATTTTATCATGACCGAAAAAACATTAAGAAAAGGCAACGAAGCCTTGGCCGAAGGCGCCATCCGCGCCGGGGCGCGCTTTTTTGCCGGTTATCCGATTACTCCGCAAAACGAAGTGCCGGAATATATGTCCGCCCATATGGCCGATGCCGGCGGGGCGTTTGTCCAAGCCGAAAGCGAAATTGCCGCCATCAATATGGTGTATGGGGCGGCGTCTACGGGTACGCGCAGCATGACGTCTTCTTCTTCGCCGGGTATCAGCTTAAAGCAGGAAGGCATTACCTATTTGGCCAGCGCCGATTTACCGTGCCTGATTGTAAACGTAATGCGCGGCGGCCCGGGCTTGGGCAGCATTTCCGGTTCGCAGGGGGACTATTTCCAGGCCACCCGCGGCGGCGGCAACGGGGACTATCACGTCATCGTGTTGGCGCCGAACTCGGTGGAAGAACTGGGCAATTTCCCGAAACTGGGTTTTGAACTGGCCGAAAAATACCGCATGCCATGTATGATTTTGGCCGACGGTATTTTGGGGCAGATGATGGAAAGCATGTCCTTTAACTTTGACCCCATTGACCCCAACAAACTGGGCAAATTTGACTGGGCGGTGGACATCCACAAAAACGGCCGCAAGAAAAACAATGTGTTTTCCTACAAAGGGGACAATTTGATTGCCGACGTGGTGGAACGCGCCAAACGCTACGGGCTGATTGAAAAAACCGAAGCCCGCTGGGAAGAACGCGACGCCGAAGGCTGCGACGTGCTGCTGGTGGCGTACGGGCTTTCGTCCCGCGCGTGCCTGGAAGCCGTCAACCGCGCCAAGGAAGAAGGCCTGAAAGTGGGCCTTTTCCGCCCGATTACGCTGTGGCCTTTCCCGTCCAAACGCTTGGCGGAACTGGCTGCCAAAGCCAAGGCAGTGCTGACGGTGGAACAGAGCTTGGGCCAGCTGGTGCAGGACGTCAAGCTGGCGGTAAACGGCAAAACGCCCGTTTATTTAAACGCTTACCCTGCCGGCGGTCAGCCGGACGGGCACACCATTCTTACCGCGGTTCGCTCCATTTTAAACGGCGGCAAAGAAGGGCTGTTTGATTTGCAGGAACACGCTGCGGGATTTACGTATGAATGCAAGCGCGACACGTCGCTCGGAATGCAGGGCGATTTGAAGGGAGGCAAATAAGTATGACGATTATCGCCAAAAAACCCGCCAGTTTAACCGATTTACCTATGCACTATTGCCCCGGCTGCGGGCACGGTATCGTGCACCGCTTGATGGGCGAAGCCATTGACGAACTGAACATCGCGGACCGCGTCATCGGCGTGGCCCCGGTGGGCTGTGCCGTGTTTGCGGACTCGTACTTTGCGTGCGATATGGTGCAGGGCGCGCACGGACGCGGCCCGGCCATTGCCACGGGCATCAAACGCTCCAAACCGGACGCCATTGTGTTTTCCTACCAGGGCGACGGCGACTTGGCTTCCATCGGTATGGCGGAAATTGTGCACGCCGCCGTGCGCAGCGAACACATTACCGTTATTTTTATCAATAACGCCATTTACGGTATGACCGGCGGCCAAATGGCCCCGACCACGCTGGTCGGCCAAGTGGCCACCACGGCCCCCAAAGGGCGCGACCCCAAACTGCAGGGCTGGCCGATTAATATGTGCGAAATGCTCGCGCAGATTACCGGCGCCAAGTATTTGGAACGCGTGGCGGTGGATTCGCCCCAGAACGTGATGAAGGCCAAAAAAGCCATCAAAAAAGCGTTTGAAAACCAAGTGAAAGGCATCGGGTTTTCTATGGTGGAAGTGCTTTCGCAGTGCCCCACCAACTGGTATGCCAGCGTGCCGCAGGCGTTGGAGTTTGTGCGGACCAAAATGATGCCGCAATATCCGCTGGGCGTCTTTAAAGACGAGGGAGGCAACTAATGTATCAAGGTATCCGGATTGCCGGTTTCGGCGGGCAGGGTGTTATTTCCGCCGGTATTTTGCTGGCACAGGCTGGGGTGGAAGACAAGAAAAACGCCAGCTGGCTGCCTTCGTACGGGCCCGAAATGCGCGGCGGTACAGCCAACTGCTCGGTCGTGGTGACCGACGGCGAAGTGTACACGCCTATTGTGTCGCTGCCCGATACGGTGATTATTATGAACGAGCCTTCCTTGCCCAAGTTTGAGCCGCTACTTAAAAAAGGCGGGCTGATGATTATCAACAGCTCGCTCATCAACTCCCGCCCGACCCGCACCGATATCAATGTCGTGTGCGTGCCGTGCAACAAAATTGCGGAAGAATTGGGCATGGACCGCATTGCCAACTTGGTGGCGTTGGGTGCGTTTATCAAAAAAACGGGTGCCGTCACGCTGCAAAGTGTGGAGCACGCGATGAAGAAGGTGTACAAACGCGCCAAACCGGAAATGCTGGAGCTGAACAAAAAAGCACTGGAAGCCGGTTATAATGCCGTGAAGTAAAAGCGCTGAAAGAGCAAATTTATCCCCCGGTGCGCAAG
>CALUYH010000009.1 GCA_944324965.1 Candidatus Avelusimicrobium gallinaceum | reverse complement strand
GTTCCTATTAGGCACCGAAGAATAAGGTAGAATTTACAGAATTTGAAACAATGATAACTCTTCAGGTTCCTATTAGGCACCGAAGAATAAGGTAGAATTTACGTCTAAAAAAGCTAAAAAACTTGACAACGTTCCTATTAGGCACCGAAGAATAAGGTAGAATTTAAACATTGACGGGAGGAACCGCAACACTATGGTTCCTATTAGGCACCGAAGAATAAGGTAGAATTTATGCATCGTCGTCGTTACCGATGAACTGATGTTCCTATTAGGCACCGAAGAATAAGGTAGAATTTACGTTGGCTTTTCTTCTCCCAAAAGCTGGCTGTTCCTATTAGGCACCGAAGAATAAGGTAGAATTTAACGGTGGCTTTCGCCCAAACGGAGCCGACGGTTCCTATTAGGCACCGAAGAATAAGGTAGAATTTAGCTATATTCTATTGCCCCGCTTTCTTTGAGTTCCTATTAGGCACCGAAGAATAAGGTAGAATTTACGCGCCGGCCGAACACCGGTAAGGCCTGTGGTTCCTATTAGGCACCGAAGAATAAGGTAGAATTTACTGGCTGCGGTTATCCTCGTTTACCGCCCTGTTCCTATTAGGCACCGAAGAATAAGGTAGAATTTACCCGACCCAGACCACGCATCACCTGTTCCAGTTCCTATTAGGCACCGAAGAATAAGGTAGAATTTAAGCCGCCGAAGAGGCTAGCGCGAAGGCCGCGTTCCTATTAGGCACCGAAGAATAAGGTAGAATTTAGAAAGCAATTTACAAGATTTTGTAAACGGAGTTCCTATTAGGCACCGAAGAATAAGGTAGAATTTAAAACGAAATTGACGTGTCAAATGCTTTTGCGTTCCTATTAGGCACCGAAGAATAAGGTAGAATTTAAACATTGACGGGAGGAACCGCAACACTATGGTTCCTATTAGGCACCGAAGAATAAGGTAGAATTTATGCATCGTCGTCGTTACCGATGAACTGATGTTCCTATTAGGCACCGAAGAATAAGGTAGAATTTACGTTGGCTTTTCTTCTCCCAAAAGCTGGCTGTTCCTATTAGGCACCGAAGAATAAGGTAGAATTTACAAGTGCCCCTCGTGGTGGTCTATTACGCCGTTCCTATTAGGCACCGAAGAATAAGGTAGAATTTACGCGCCGAAAAAGCCCTGGGTGTTGAGAGTGTTCCTATTAGGCACCGAAGAATAAGGTAGAATTTAGCAAAGGATATAAACCCCGATGATATCACGTTCCTATTAGGCACCGAAGAATAAGGTAGAATTTACCTTCCACAACGGTAGCCACGTCGCTGTAGGTTCCTATTAGGCACCGAAGAATAAGGTAGAATTTAGCCGGAACTGCGCTTAAATCAGCCACGGCAGTTCCTATTAGGCACCGAAGAATAAGGTAGAATTTACCGTAGGGGGTTTGGTCCACGGTCGCTATCGTTCCTATTAGGCACCGAAGAATAAGGTAGAATTTAAGTTCAGTCATCTATAGCACAGACATTATTGTTCCTATTAGGCACCGAAGAATAAGGTAGAATTTAGGGTGGTTGGAGAGTACGGCAGATTTATACGTTCCTATTAGGCACCGAAGAATAAGGTAGAATTTAACCCTATCGGATGGAGTGTGCCGGTGGAAAGTTCCTATTAGGCACCGAAGAATAAGGTAGAATTTAGTTAAGCCTTTTCATACGCTTAGCACGCCGGTTCCTATTAGGCACCGAAGAATAAGGTAGAATTTATGCGTATAGGGCCGTACGTATTCAAAATAGGTTCCTATTAGGAACCGAAGAATAAGGTAGAATTTAGCGTCCAAAGAAGAAGTTACGCATGTTTTCGTTCCTATTAGGCACCGAAGAATAAGGTAGAATTTAAGTAAAAGAAAAAACTATCCGCAAGGCTGAGTTCCTATTAGGCACCGAAGAATAAGGTAGAATTTACGCTGGTGGTGGACACCTGATAGCGGGCCGTTCCTATTAGGCACCGAAGAATAAGGTAGAATTTAATTTTGGGCAAGGAGCGAAGAATGGATAAAGTTCCTATTAGGCACCGAAGAATAAGGTAGAATTTAAAAAGAAACAAAGAGCTTGAGAAAAGCGGAGTTCCTATTAGGCACCGAAGAATAAGGTAGAATTTAACAAGCCAATTCCTGCTCCGTCAAAGGCACGTTCCTATTAGGCACCGAAGAATAAGGTAGAATTTAACGGGTTGCCCGAAGGAATAGCGTCCATATGTTCCTATTAGGCACCGAAGAATAAGGTAGAATTTAATAGACGCGCGCGTGCGTACGGTGACACGGTTCCTATTAGGCACCGAAGAATAAGGTAGAATTTACACCGACTTAAAAACGCAGGACAAAAAGCGGTTCCTATTAGGCACCGAAGAATAAGGTAGAATTTACCAACTGTATAATTAATAGTCGCTTCCGACGTTCCTATTAGGCACCGAAGAATAAGGTAGAATTTACTCTGACGGCAGAGCAGCTGGCTATTGCCAGTTCCTATTAGGCACCGAAGAATAAGGTAGAATTTACACAAAAGGTTGAATATTCTGCGCCCCGGTGTTCCTATTAGGCACCGAAGAATAAGGTAGAATTTAGGAAGTAGCGGAAACCCATAGCCAGCGGCTGTTCCTATTAGGCACCGAAGAATAAGGTAGAATTTAGTCGGGGCTTCGGCGGAGGCCGGGCAGTTTGTTCCTATTAGGCACCGAAGAATAAGGTAGAATTTACCCAGCCGAATAAAGGCGACGGACTATAATGTTCCTATTAGGCACCGAAGAATAAGGTAGAATTTAGGACGCGGCGGCACAAGAGCCTGCGGAGGCGTTCCTATTAGGCACCGAA
This sequence comes from Candidatus Avelusimicrobium gallinaceum, assembly GCA_944324965.1. Taxonomy (GTDB): domain Bacteria; phylum Elusimicrobiota; class Elusimicrobia; order Elusimicrobiales; family Elusimicrobiaceae; genus Avelusimicrobium; species Avelusimicrobium gallinaceum. Next base: position 68,250 of record CALUYH010000009.1, on the reverse strand, counting down.
GAATAAGGTAGAATTTAAGACGCGCGCGTGCGTACGGTGACACCGTCGTTCCTATTAGGCACCGAAGAATAAGGTAGAATTTATCCCTGTCTATCTGGCCCCCATATCCTGGAGTTCCTATTAGGCACCGAAGAATAAGGTAGAATTTAAGCTCCCTGCAATACGCTGTCTGAGCTGTAGTTCCTATTAGGCACCGAAGAATAAGGTAGAATTTAAATCCAAAATTTCACCCCAAACACTCAGGCGTTCCTATTAGGCACCGAAGAATAAGGTAGAATTTACATTGCCGACAGAGACGGCGATATACCGACGTTCCTATTAGGCACCGAAGAATAAGGTAGAATTTATTAAGCCTTTTCATACGTTTTGCTCGACGAGTTCCTATTAGGCACCGAAGAATAAGGTAGAATTTAAGGCCCGCAAAATTAAAAAACAAAGAGAGGGTTCCTATTAGGCACCGAAGAATAAGGTAGAATTTAACCACGCTAAACAATTTTTGCGGGCAACCGGTTCCTATTAGGCACCGAAGAATAAGGTAGAATTTAGATATTGTGATTTGGAATGACGGAGGTGGGTTCCTATTAGGCACCGAAGAATAAGGTAGAATTTAAGCGATTAGTAATATTGCCCCAGCGGTCGGGTTCCTATTAGGCACCGAAGAATAAGGTAGAATTTAGCTTTGGCTAACTGGTCCGCTATCTGCAAGTTCCTATTAGGCACCGAAGAATAAGGTAGAATTTAGGAGATAAAGATATAGCCAAAAAAGGCATAGTTCCTATTAGGCACCGAAGAATAAGGTAGAATTTAGATAACAGCGAGCCTGGCCCAACGGGCGCAGTTCCTATTAGGCACCGAAGAATAAGGTAGAATTTAAAAAAATCCCCGCATTAAGCGGGGTTATTGGTTCCTATTAGGCACCGAAGAATAAGGTAGAATTTAGCGTAATCCCGTCGGTGGCATTTGCCATTTGTTCCTATTAGGCACCGAAGAATAAGGTAGAATTTATTCTAATAATCTAATAGAACGGATATACCGTTCCTATTAGGCACCGAAGAATAAGGTAGAATTTAGGCGATTAAAAAGGCCATTATCCATCGCGCGTTCCTATTAGGCACCGAAGAATAAGGTAGAATTTAGAAAACCCCTCTAACTATATTAAATATATAGTTCCTATTAGGCACCGAAGAATAAGGTAGAATTTAGCCCGTGCAGGTTATAATGTTGGGCAGTTCGTTCCTATTAGGCACCGAAGAATAAGGTAGAATTTAACCGACAGCAAAGCCACCACCCTGCTTGCCGTTCCTATTAGGCACCGAAGAATAAGGTAGAATTTAAGGCATTACAAAAAATTGCTAAAAAATAAACATTTTTGGTAGAATAATTACAGAAACCTTATTCTTTTTGTGCCTCAGCTTAGGTAACAAGGGCATTAAAGCCCGCAAAGGGGTTTACCCCCACTTACAACTTTATAAATCCTCAAACAGTATGAGTTGATCATACGGCTTGGGGATTTTTGTTTGCTGCAAGGCAGGCCCGTAGAAATTTTTGATTAAGCTATATTGTTTGTCCGTAATAAACAAAAAAGCACATTTGCCCTGGGGCGGGGTTTGTTCGCCCATTTGTTTTACCAGCGCCTGCGCCTGGTGCATAGTGGGCAGGTGCCGCACATATACCGAAAACTGCAACATACTAAAGCCGTTGCGCAGCAACAATTTACGAAACCCGGCGTACCGTTTGCGCTGGATTTTGGTATGCGTTGGCAAATCAAACACCGCTACCACCCACATAATGCGCCAACTATTGGGTTTCATCGGAAAATGAGTCGGCCTGCCACAGCACAGCGGAAGGCGTTTTGCCCGGGCGGGCGGGTTGATTGGGCAGGATTAATTTACGGCGGGGGTCTTCCAGGCTTAAGCAAAAGCTGTTTACCGCAAAGTCTACGCCGTGGAATAAACGGTAATTTTTTCCGGCGAGGGGCACTTCGCTGGCCAGCAAGGAAGACAACAGTTGTTTTTTTACTTCTTTATCAAACCTTTCCAACGGGCTATCCTGCGCCAAGCGCCAAACAATCATATCCGCCAAAAAACGGAAAGGTTCTATAAAATCATCCGCCAAATTGAAGGGATTATCTTTGCGGCAGTGCCCCACGCCAAAATTCAGGCACAGTCCGGCGCAAGCCAAGCTGCGGGCTATCATCGCCCGCAAAATCGCATAGCCGTAATTCAGGGCGATATTGGCAGGGTCTGTGGCACCTTGTTTATCCCTAAAATCTATGGGGTTGCAAATCGCCGCAAAGAAGGCGGGCCAATAAGCTTGGGCGGCTTGCGCTTCCCGCGCGGAAGAATCGCCCGGTTCCACGTGGGCGGCCAACAGCCGCAGCCGTTGTGCCAGGGCCACATCAAAATGTTCCGCCACAAAGGCTTGACCCCGGATTTTGGCCGCTACCAACTGTTGCCACCATTGCTGGGAGGATGCCGCATTTAAATATTTGGCTTGCAGAAAGGAACGCTTGGCCCCTTCCAAATTGCTCCCCAGCGGCAGGGCCATACTGCACGGCATGTATTTTTCCCCCGCGCATACCACCACGGCACCTTGCCGAGCCAATTCCTGAAACACCGCCAAAGACACCCGAATACACGGATGAGCCAGCACCAGCACCGCAATATCGCAGGCGGCTATAAAATGCGTTTCTTGCGTTTTGGCAAAAGAAATTTTAAGCCGCCCTGTATCCACGGAAAGCGAGGCTTCCCGCTCTATACTGATCAGATGTTGTATGCTCATTCGCGTTTTAATTTTGAGATGTCTTGGCGCGAAGATACCACCTTATAATTTTTGATGTTAGCCGTGCGGGTGTCGGCTTCGTTGACTTCGGTGGTCAACCGCAATACCAGGCCCGCTTGGGCATTAAACTGTTTTATCCGATAAAACTGTTTGGTAACGGTATCAAACAGCATATCCCCGATAAACACGCGCGTCACGCCTTCCGGTACGGTTTTGCAGGAAGCATACTTCCATATCGGTATCAACGCCACGCGCTTGCCGGTTTTGGCGTCAAAATCCATACAGGCATATCCGTAGTTTTGGTAGGATTTCTGATGTGTTTTTCCGCCCTGGTCGGCCGTGGTGATTTTTTTGTCGGCATTCGGGTCAAATTCCCGAATTCCGCGGCCCACCAAATACATATACTTCACCTGTTTTACTTTATGCCCGCGGTAATAAATACCGTCCTGCGGGTCGTTTTTGCGGCCACAAAGGGCTTCCTCCGCCGTCATTCCCTGGTCCAAGCGCTGTTGGAATTGTTCCAATATCACTTGCTTAATCGTATCGGAAAATAACAGTTTATCCAAATTGGCCTTGGTCTTTTGCGCATCGCCTTTGAGAAAACTGCTTAAAGGCGCACGCTTTACAAAACGTTCCGTGCCGTCTTTTTGCTGCACGTTGTAGGCGGTTTCGTCAAAGAATTTGCCGGCAGGCAAACGATCCGGCTTGTGCCACACCACATAATCCGTCAGGCGTTTTTTTACTTCCTCCCAAATGGCCGCATACTGGGGAATGTTTGCCGGCATAAAGCCGGGAATGTCTTTGGTTTTATCGTGTGTGCCGTCGGCATTTATCCACTCTATGGTATGCAGAGTACCGTATTTAGCATTGTGCCGAGCCGCCCGCTGCACCAGGGACAAGTTGCACAACCCAATCACGGCCGCATCCACCGCGTGGTGGCGGTGGTCGCAACGTTTGTTAAATTGCAGCTGGGTGCGTTGCTCGCGGCAAAAGGCCGCAAAGCATTTTTGTTTGTCCTTGGGCGTCAGCGGCGGCGTGGGCAGAGAAGCGCAAAATTTTCCAAAATCTTCCTGCAAGGCCGGGGCCTGGTCGTACGGCATGGGATGGGCGGCATAAAGCGCCTGCCATTTGGCGGGGTCTATTTCGTTGTCGTCTTTATCATACAGCGGCTTATGCTCCGCTATCCGCACCAGCGGCAAAATGCGGTCAAAATGCAACTGGGAGCGCATATACGCCGTCAAGCCGCCGTAGGAAGGGGTGACTTTCGGGCAGATGTCCTTGCACCAATCCAACACGATTTTGCCAATCCAGGCAGTTTCCTGGTTTTGGCGGTTGGAAAAATCCTGCTTTACTTGGGCGGGTGTGGCCAGCAAGTTATTAATTTTGCGCAAAATCCGCGCGCCCTTTTGCGTGGGCTTGCGTTTGTGTTCCCGCGCGGAATAGTAGCCGCCTTTTTCTTTATTGTACAGCATCCATAAATGCGAAACGAAATTAATCAGCGGGCTGTGGTTGCCAAAGGAGCCGCCGGCGTCTTCGCCTTTTTTGCGTTTGGCCTTTTTGTCTTTTTGGAACGCCAAATAGTCTTCTATATCCTGCCGGAATTTCCATTCGTAGGGCAAGCGGTTGGATTTATCTTTGTTCTCCTGCGTGAGTGCCAAGACTTTATTTTCAAATACGTTTGGCCCCGGGATTTCCCCCCGCTGCGGAATGATGTGGTCCACTTGCGTTTGCCGTTCGTCAAACGCCTGCGCGAACGAAATGGGTTGGCCGCTGTATGGGCACAGGTGGTTTTGCTCCTCCCAGAGCAGGTATTTTTCTATATTGCGCGGGCTGACCAACACGTGGCCTTGCTGCAGCGCGGCAATGGCTTTTTTGCGTTCGTCGGCCTGCAGTCTGTTTTGGCCTTCCAGCCACTGGCGGCGGCGCAGGGAATTTTTGATTTCCCGCGAAAGTTCTACCACGATTTCGTCCGGTTGGCCGTACTTGTGGACGATGTAATTCAGCACGCGGTAAAATTCGGCCAGGGCGCGGCTCATCACCGGGTCATTGATAGATTCCTGCTTTTTAATAGCCCCTACCGAACGCAACTTGCCCCGTAAAGCCGCTTGCGGCGGCTGGATATGGGCCAGCAAATCGGTTTCGTCCTGCCCTTGCAATAGGCCGTCAGTCAGCAAACGCAAAGCTTTTACGCTGTAAGAAGCCCGGCCCTTTTCTAACGTGAAGGACAAAAAAACCTGCTCCTTTTTCAGTGCGCAAATAAAGTCTATCCCACGCTGCCGCTCGGATGCGTCGGCCGAGATATTGCGGGTTAACTCCACAAAACTTTGGCCGATATATTCGTCCGTATTGTCCTCAATATCCGAAAACGTGGTAATGTTGGCCAAAAATTCTATCACCAGCTCCTGCACTTTATCCGTCAAGTTTGCCCACTCGTTCAGCACGCCGGCCTGTTCAAAAGCAAACAGCGTGGTGTTGCCTTTTAACCCTTGCTTGGTGCCGTTTTTGCGGTCAATGGTAAACGAAACATCAGAGGGCAGCGACAAGGCTTGATAAATTTTGGCAAACGGAATCACCGCGCTGTCCGCCGTATAATCGCCGGTGGAGCTGTCCACATAGTTAAAAAGCTGCGTTTGCTGGGCCAAGGTAAGCGGATAGGATTCTTTTTCGCCTTTTTTGGCAAGCCGCAAGTTGGCAATATCTTTGGCTAACCGGTAATGCTGATAGGCCACCTGGGCGCAGGCGGCGCGCTTTTCTTGCGGGAAGAGCGGACAGGCGCCTACATTTTCCAGCTCCCATTTAATGGGGCGTTGGTAAAACAGGGCGGAGTGGAAGGCGTCTTTAAGCGGAATTTCTTTTTGGCCGGGGAAATCGGGGAACATATTTTCCCCCCACACGGCGTAAGTACCGCGCAGCTGCGGGTGGTAAGAGCTTTGTTTGTCGTAAATGCGGTTAAATTCTTCTTCTACCATTTGGCGATAAATAAAGGTGCCGTCTTCTTCTATTTTGCGCCAAGGGTTCCCTGCGCTGGCTTGTTTACGCTCATAGAGCAACTGCCCCAACGTTTTGCCGTTGGCCAGCTGGGACGACGTTTGGCTTAATTTTTTGCCGATGACGCCTCTCTCCTCCGCGCTTAACGTGCCTTTGTAGCCGCGGTTTTTAACGATATGGCAAAACACTTTCATCAGCTGCGGCAAGGTAAGTTCTTCTTCCACCGCTTTGGCGCGCAAGGCAATTACGTCCTCTTTATCCGCCAATAGATCATCCCGCGTAACACCCAACGACTCGGCCATATATTTGATTTTGCGCAAGCGGGCCGCTTTACGTTCAATTTGCTTGCGCATGAGGCGTGCAGCACGGCGGGCCGTATTAAGGGTAACCATTTCTTTGGGCGCGATGGGTTCGCCAAAGATATAACTATCTAAATGGAGTAAACGCGTGATATTTTTATCTTCGTCCAATTCATATACGGCCGTACCAATGGAAGATGTTCCCAAATCTATACCTAAGCGGTAGGATTTTCCCGCCAGACTTTTGCTGATTGCCATAATTCAATTCCCCCTATAAATAGCCATAAAATAATATTTATTTTATATTAGCATAATTTAGCTTGATAACTTGCTTGTGTCATACAGCACCTAATTTAATATTTTTTACTATGCTCAATTTTCTACTCATTAAGTTAAATCCACGATTAATTCCCTGCTATTTTAGAAGAATTCCCTGTTATTTATTTTAGGGAATTGAATAAGTCGGAAAGGATTTTTGAGACGAAAGGTTAATAACCGAAAAGCATTAAAATCCGTAAAATCAGCTTAAAATGAGGCAAAATTCCCTGTATTTTCCCTGATAAACAGGGATTTTGCTTTCTCCTCTTACAGGGTTGGGCAGTCTGCACGCCATGCCCGACCATTTAAAAAGACACCTTTTGCAAGGTGTCTTTTTTGTTGTCTGTATGCATATTTATAATAAGATCCATCTTAGCATTTAGATGGGAAAATTTTTTTCGCTTCCGTGCGGGAAAAAGTCCTCAGCAAAATTTATAGGGCAAATCAAAGAGGTCCTCCCCCTGTATTTTGCACTGTCTACTAGACTAAGGCAAAAGAAGCATTTTCAGCTGCTACAAGACATAAAAATAAATTTGACACATTATTTGGAAAAAATATAAAAAATATGGACTATTGGCAATATTACACAAACAAAAAAATTAAACACACAAATAAGGAATTAAAATATGGATCACCCCTTTATTTTTTCCAAATGGGCAAAAAGCCTCAAAAAGCAACTAACAGAAGATTCTCCTAGTGTAATAGAAACTCTTTTAGAACAATTAAAACAAGAAGCTCAAACATTTTATTTTCGCGGTTCTATTTTAACAGCCCGCAAACAACTGAATTTAGAACAACTGGTTAAAAATGATACAGTAAAGCACGAAACGCTTTTAGAAATTCTATTAACTTCCGGACACGAACATTTCTATAATCAGTTTGCCTTTGGCCCGGGCACATCAAAAGGAAGCAACCGCCGCATAGCGGCTGATATGATAGAGCTAGAAGCGGATAACCGCACCATTAAAAGTATTATTGAATTAAAAACGAATGAACAAGGCTCATCTGGCGATTTTTATTGGGCATGTTATGAGGTTATCTATTATTATTTTTTATTACGCCATGCTTACAATAAAAACACAAATCAAGCCCCTGCCGTAATTTTTAGGCAACGTTATCTTCTAAAAGAACCTTTGCAATTAGTGGTTCTCGCCCCGGGTTCCTTTTATGATAAAAAGGCCGCCCGGTTTATTGAAACAATCAATGTTATTTTACGCAAGGAAAAGGCTTTCATTTCCTTCTTATCTATTCACTCAGACTATTTGAACGATGTTACATTCCAAGAAATTAAAAAAGCGGTTCAGAATTACGAAAAATGGAAAAGAATAATCTGCCGACATCAACCTCAAGACAAAGAGGCTTGATTATTCACCGGGCGACCCATAACATTGGCGGTAATTGTGTTGAAATTTATGCAGAAGGGAACCGGGTGCTTTTTGACTTTGGCCTGCCTCTAGAGTCGATACAAGAACACAAATCACCCAAAGCCTATCGAGTACCCGTGCGTGGAGTATATAGAGAACAAACTCCCCAAATAAACGCCCTGTTCCTTACCCATGCCCACCCGGACCATTATGGTTTGTTAACAGAATTACACCCCCAAATTCCCGTATATGCCAGCCAAACAACCATCAATCTGCTGCAGCATATCGCCCCACTATTTGGCACGCATTTGGAACATTTACATTTTCGCGTTTTACGACCCAAACAAACCGTTTGTATCGGCAAAATAAGGGTAAAGGCTATTCCCGTAGATCACAGTGTACCCGAAGCATTGGCTTATCAAGTGAATATCGGCAACATAAAAATTCTTTATACTGGAGATTTGAGAAATCATGGTAAATGCGCTTATTTAACCAAATATTTTGCTCGTTGCGTCTCCCCGGATTATATGCTTATGGAAGGGACAACCCTTTCACGTGTACAAATGCACACAGACACCGAGGATATGCTACAAAAACGTTTAGAGCAAGCTTTTTCGGGGGATGGACTAAGCCTTATTTATTTTTCTGCCCAAAATTTGGACCGATTTGTATCGGTTTATAAAGCAGCACGCAGGCTGAATAAAACCCTAGTCTTAGATCCTTATAGTTGCTTTGTATTAGAGCAATTTGCACATTTAGGCAAATCCATACCACAATGGAACTGGAAAAACATCCGTGTATATTTTGCCAAAAACACACTAACGGATCATTTAAAGCCACACCTTTCTACCTACAAAAGCAAAAAAATATCCATACAGGAGATAATAAACACTCCTCATCAATTTATTATTAAGGATAATTTTTCCATCAGACAGAAGTTATTACGCCATTCCGTATCTTTGCGATTTATTCATAGTGCCTGGGAAGGATATTTAACACAAGAAGCCAACTCTTTTGCACGCAACGCTAAAGAACGCAACCAGGAGGTGCATACACTCCACACTTCTGGACACGCGGATTTTGATTCTTTATATCGTTTGGTACAGCAAATACGCCCCAAACTACTTATTCCTATTCATACAAACTGTGCAGAAAGCTACCAAGCCCTTTTTAAGGTACCGGTCCGCATATTACAAGACGGAGAACGCTTTTTTATTTAATTCAAAAGAGATCTCCACATCTGCTCGCTTACACGATCGTCAAACTCTTTTTCCTGCGCTAATTGTTGGTTTACACCGTGTATTTTATCCGTCCTGCCAGTTTGCACATAGAGAGACACCAAATAGTCCCGCCGATTTCCGGGACGTTCCGTTTCCTGTAAATAACAGGCTTCAGCTGCGTCATAATCTTTCAATATTTCATAAACCTCTCCACGTTCTAAAGCAAAAAATTGATTTTCCATACTAAAAGATTCTTTTGCTAATAACGCAAGCGTTTTGAAAGCGGCATCTTTATTTTTTAAAAGAGCATATATTTTGGCACGGGTTAGATAATAGATATAAAAATTAGGTTCTAAAGCAATCGCTTTTGCATTAATCTGCAAAGCCTCCTCATATTTTCCTATTTCAATCAAAAAAGAGGATAACTCTTCATAGGAGCTTGCTTCTAAGGCAAATCGCTTAATACGACGCTGATAATACACAAGAGCTTGGGCCTCATCTCTTTTTTGATTTTCTGCCAACCCCAAATTTCTATATATTTTGGCCCTTATCCTATACAAAGGGAAACGCGTCGCCTCTGTTTTATTGGCAAGCAACTCATTGATATACGTTAAAGCCCGCAAAGGCTGTTTAAGACGAAGGAAAACCTCCACGCATTCTGCTACATTTTGATATACAGCCTGCAGACGTGCCTGTAATGAGGCATTAAAATATGCCCGAGCTTGTGATGTATCTTTCTTTAAGTAAAAACAAACTGCTTGGTAATACAAAAGCCGCTCCTGCCCCAAAAGCAGTTCTTTTTCTTCTTGGCTTAAATGCTGCGAGGCAAAAACGGAGTGAGAACGGCTTTCTTTCATTAATTGGGCGGATTGCGCAAATAATGCTATGGCTTGATTGTAATTTTGTTTATTAGCCTGTTGCCGGCCTTGGAACATTATTTCTTTCCAAGGGCAAAATACGCTGGTCTTAGTAGGCGGGACCACACACATTTTCTCAGCCTCTTGTAACTTTTGCAGACAATAGTAATATAATTCATACAATTTATCTTCATTAGGATTTATAGCAAGTAAACTTTTAATCCCATTTTTAGCCGCACAAAAATTTCCTTGAGCAATAAAATTTAATATATGGTGTATAGTAAATGTATTTTGTAACACTTTTATTTCTCCATTTTTATAAAAGCAAAATCGCCCGGAGTTAACAAGGTTCACTAATAAGCTCGCTTGATTAAAACTTTCCAATTTAAAATTCTACGCATATTTCATATCATTATCCTGTAAAAAATAATATACAGAATTTGAACGACAGCATTATGTCGCTATAAAAATATTTTCTCTGACATCATGCTGTCGCAGTGGGTTTGTAATATATTCATAAATTGTATAGGAAAAAATGGGGAAAACAATTAGACACATCCATTTGGCAGGTGGAGACTATAAGTATGCTGGGAATTTTGATATTTTACTGTATGAATATTGCCAAAAACATCAATTGTCGTTGATACGTAAAAACCAAAAAGATATAAAAATGACTATAGCGTCATCCCCGACAATCTTGAATCTTGTCGTTTAGCTGTCATGGATGAACCAATTATAATTGAATTTACGGACGGGAATCAACGGAAACTCGTATTTGGCAGTTTCTCTAATCCACTACACATAAGCAGTAACCGAACTCCGTTGGATGCTATAGGAGAGTTATGGAAGCAAAATATAGATGGGAATATCATTTTCCCCCTGTTTATGGGAAACAATCACAGTAGTTTCGTTTTCCAATACACCTATTGATAGTATAAATTCCCCTCAAATATTTCTTCAGTTAACCAGCAGACTGCAACTGTATATAATCCCCCGCAAATCAAAGATCAAAAATTCCTTGTTTTTCCCTGCTCTAAGTCATACAAAAAGGCAAAATCCCAATAATAGAAATAAGTGTGGCATTTCTCCCACATACAAAGGGCAACTTTTACGGTTTTTCCCTGTATTTTGCCTGATAAACAGGGATTTTACCCTCCCATCTTACAGGGTTGAGCAGTCCGCACGCCGTGCCCGACCATTTAGAAAGCCGCTTTTAAGTAAGCGGCTTTTTTGTTATCTAATTTTCCCCTCTCTCGTCGGGAGATTCCCGCCGTTTTTATACATTGCCGTTCCAGAGAGCTTTTAGAGATACAGCAAAAAGGCCCTTTTCCGGGCTTTTTCTCTAGCCGCCAAATAGCCATAATCGCCTTCTCAACTATTCAAAAAAATGATTCCGAATCCTATTATTATTTTATATTTTTCTATATCATACCAACTCATTTTTTCTATTGCCTACTTCATCCCTTACCTTTATAAAAACTTGACTTTTATAACTATTTTATACTATAATATATTCATAGATACTTCCTGCCGTACAATCCTTTTTAATTATCTTTATAGTATAGCCCGCTTTCAGGCGGGCCGTTTGGCGCCGTCCCTTCTTCTGCCCAAGGGGCTTTCTGTTACCTCTGTCTCTGCGCGCCTTCCGTTTTGACGTATTATCTCACCTAAGGAGTAGCTTTATACCGAACAAAACCACTAATATTCATCCACTGCGCAAGCACTTACTGGAAACGCGCTTAAAACAAATAGAATATTTAGAGCGCCAACAAGCCCGCCAAGACCATTTTACCACACAACTTTACGGTAAAAGGAATTATAACGAAGAAAAAGAAGATATTCTTTATGAATTACGAAATTCATCTAACAAAAAGATTCCTTATCATATCTCTAGCATCACAGATTCTTTTATCCCCGCTGAACCCGATGAACCTTCCGACTTTGACAGAAGAAAAACCCTCTGGGAAAATCAACAACAATGGGAACAGTTTATGGAAAAACAAACAGAAAACACTAGTTTTCAAAAACCTCCTAAAGAGCAAAACATCTTTGAACGCCTGAATATACCTGATCCCAAAGAAACATTTGCAAGCATGTCTCCTTATGAAGAGCAAAAACGGTATGTTTATAGATGGCCGCAACCCAAGGGGGCTTCTACGGAAGAATGGGAAAAAAGAAATGAACAGTGGCGCAATACCCCTAGAAAAGACAAAAATGGCAATATTATAGGCTCTGAACTACGCTGCAACACTGTCTTCGGCAGGGAGTTATCCAAATTAGGGATTAATGTAGCCAAAGACAGCAATATGAACAGTATGATCAAAGGAATGGAACTCTCGGGGGATTGGGCTGACTTACCTGTTGATGAAAATGGAAATACAGATCACGCAATGGCATTAAAACTAGCCCAAGAAGGATATATTGTCGCGGCTACAGAAAAAGGAGAAAAAAACGGACATGCCGCTTTACTTACAGGAAAAGAAAGGAATTCCTCAACTTGGAAGGGCAATGTTCCTGAAGTATATGGCAGCGTCAATGGGAAAACAGCCAAGGCAGAAGGAATCAGCACTCATTGGCAACCCAAAAATAAAAATAATATAAAATACAAAATATATAGATATAAAAGACCCATATAAAGGAGTTTATGGGCAACCATAGGCCCAACTCTTGGTTGCCCAGAGAAATTATGTTTAGATATATTTTCTGTGTTTTTTGTTGTTTGACAGGATTATACGCCTATGCCAACGACACTTCCGGCACGGTATTACCCACGGGCGGCGTGGTGTTTGAAAAACAAGACGGAATTAAAATGAAAACCGAGGCCCTCTATATTCGCCCTGGGCAAATAGAAGTAAATTATCTGTTTGAAAATACCACGGGCAAAGATATCACCACCCAAGTTTTCTTTCCCCTGCCCCAAATGCCAGCCGTAGAGACTTTCCCGCAAGGAGCCCTTGCCCACGATTACGAATTTAAATTATGGGTCAATAACAAACCTGTAAAATATGAAAAAAATTGGACTATTCTAAGCGGTGAAACAGACATTACAGCCCTTGTCCCCGTCCTCTTTTATACAGAGGAAGAAATCATTTCTGAAGCAGAGTTAGACCGCCGGGTTGAAATGTTGCAGCCGAAAGAACGACAGCCTTTTATTGATAAAAACATCTTAAAATACGGTTGGATTCTAGACCCAGCCAGAGGAGAAGTGCAAGCCTGGGAAATGACAGACGCGTGGCAGAAACAACTTTCTTACTCTTGGCAGCAAACATTCCCGGCAGGAAAAACCGTTTCCGTCCGGCATACGTATGTTCCCACGGCAATGACTACAAATGTAGGTACGCCTTTTTCTAAGTGTATAGATAAAGATAGCCAAAAATATCAGGATTTCGTATTTATACCGGAGAATGAACGCACCTATTCCTGGCAGCACTTAGACGCCCAAGACTATGTGGAATACATCCTTACTACCGCCAACAACTGGCAAGGCCCCATAGAAAACTTTAACCTGCTGGTGGAAAGCCCGCTTAAAAGCGTGGGCTGCTTTGACGGCGAGGCTTTTTACGGCGGCCCATATTTTGCCGTCAACCGCCAAAAATATACGCCTGAATGGGATATATCCGTGGATTTTATAGCAAAAGGGAGTATTGCCCGCCCATATCACCCCAAGAGCGAGCCCGTTCTCTACCGCGTGGACGGCCCCGCCAATGTGCGCAAGGAGCCCAACGGAAAAATTGTCGGAGAGATGAAAGACGGCACCTATGTATGGGTATGGCCCGAGGAAAAACAAGGCAGCTGGTATCCCGTTTTGCAAAACGGCTTGCAAGGCTACACGCACAAACAAAATTTAATAAAAGTGTTTTAATCCCTGTTTTTCCCTGTTCCAGGGTATAGGGAATGTATATAAAAAGACAAAGCCCCCGTATAAAATAAGCGGGCACTCACTTTCCCGCCCACATACAAAGGGCAACTTTTACGGTTTTTCCCTGTATTTGCCTGATAAACAGGGATTTTGCTTCCCCGCTCTTGCCGTTTTTGGCAACCCTCACGCCGTGCCAGACCATTTAAAAAGACACCTTTTGCAAGGTGTCTTTTTTGTTAGTGATATTGAAATTTTCTTCCCGATATTTTTAGTTACCGGTTTATTTAATTTGCACGGTTAACTCGGCCGGGATATGCAAGACTTCCGGAAGAGCAGACCTGACCTGAAACACGGAAGAGGATTTTGTTTTTAACTCCTTCGCTTCTTCCGCATCAACGGGAACTTGCAAGAAAAAGCCATTTTCTTCTTCAAAAAAACCTCTGACCGGCAATCCCGACAAAACCACTTCTCCGTTCTGTATGATATCCACTGCAACTACACGAATCCAAAAAGGCATGTGATCTCCGGGTACTTGAAGCATTAAATCGGTATCACGCAAGTATTCTTTGTCATGCGTCAGTGGTGTTTGACGGCCCCAATATAATTGAGACACCTGTAAAGGCAGCCAAGCCGGATTGTCCGCGGTATCCGTAAGCGTAAGCGGACGCAAAGGCCCGCCCTGTAAATGCATTTTTAAAAAGGCAATCATATCCTGTTGGATCGGTTCGTGCTCGGTTTTCGGATACGTATGCGTCTGTACATTAGGGGCTAATTGCGCCAGTAAAGAGCGGGCCGTTTCCCACCGGGCTTGCAATGTTCCCCGTCCAAATACGTAAATAACCAAATCACCGTCTTCCTGGCCAAATAGATAATTTAAAGGATCATTATAATCATAAGCGCCGTTCGTCAGCAGAATGGGAATCCGGCGCCACGCTTTTTCATTAAAATCCCGTCCGGTTATTTCTTTCACGTCGCCCACTCCTACCGGGAACAGTAATTCTTTTTCCTTGAAAGACTTTACCGGAAGCGCCGGATACATTTCCCCACCTGCCGCCACAGCCAAGATTTTTTTGGGATGCAGCAAAGCCAGTTTCCAGCCGAACGCCCCCGCGGAAGAAAACCCCGCCACCAAAAATTTCTTTTGGGTGAGGATGCCTTCTTTTTTCAGTTGTTTGCGGGCGTCTTGAAGCATAGCAATAACCTGCTTGTCCAAGCGTTTGTAGGGGCCTTCTTTTACTAAAAAAGCCGCTCGGTTCAAATCGTGAGAGTTTACCTCGCCCTTTTCCCGAGGGATGAGCGGCAATACCATCGGAACGCCTATTTCATAGGCAATATAGTCTTCGTTGCCGCGCCCGAAACGTTCCCGCGTGGCTTGTTCCAATTCGGCGGCTGACTTAAAAATCCCGCTGTCGTTCATCGTAAACAAAATGGGCAGCTTTTTAGTTTTATCAACCGTGTCAGGAATATACAGCAAATACCCCCAAGAAAACCCCGCTTTGGGGTTGGCCGCAATCGTATACGTTTTCCCGGACGGCTGCGCCCAAACGGAAACAAAAGAGAACCATAAAAACAAACCCATTACCAGATATTTTTTCATCATTTACTCCTTGATCAGCGTAATTTCTTGGAAAGGTACCCCGTGGCAATCTTTCCATAAGTTTTGCGGCGGGAGCCGGCGGCCGTCTATCACCTGGGGATCCCCCAGCATTTTTTCCAACGCCAACACCAAATCCATATAATGCCCGGCGCCCATTTCCGCAAACACCACATCATATTGGTTCAGCGCCGCCGCAATGTTTTGCAGCATGAACCGGCTCCGTGCCAGCCCGGCAGCATTATTCAAGCGGTAAAAAGGCGTTTTAGCTACCCACTTTTCGGGATAAATGTTCATGAGGTCTTGGTAGAGGCGGATGAAATCGGTTTCAGCAAAATTTTGTTTGTAATACTTTTTAAAATAAGCATTCAGACGTTTTTCGGTAAACAGTTCGCCCCACGCGGCGTGGTGGTCCCGCTTGGCATACAAAGCAATTGCTTCCGCGGGTGTAAACGGTTGATCGGTTTCGCGGGCGCGGCCGTATCCGTCGCGGATGATCCACAGCATTTGCCAATCCTCGTACGAAAATCCGTTTTCTTTGGCAAATTGCCATTGTTTTTCTTGTGACAGATCGGCCCGCACCAGCGGGATTTGCTGTTTACCGCAGAGCGCGGCGGTATAGCTGTCCTCGGCTTCCGTACACGGGCCGCCAAACGCTTCCCCGGGCTCCCGCTCCACCAAAGCCACCTGCGGGGCATACACGTCAAACGCATATTGCACAGACGGCAGAGACTCCGCCCCATGCCGCGCCGCCAATAGCACCAGTTTTTTATTTCCTTTTTGGTACACCGTCAAAAAAGGCGGCGCCGGAAATTTTTCATATTGCTCTTGGTGAGAAATCCGACGTTCGGAAAGAGCGGAAATGTCCGCCGTAAACGGCTGCGCGGCCGAGGCGAAGCTGAATAAAAAAAGGCTACCCATACTCCAAATAAATGCATGAATTTTGGTCATATTCTCACTTTAGCAATCCTGTCCCGGTGTGTCAATCAACACCCCTTTTTGCTACACTATGCATTATGAAACTGAAAATCAAAAATTCCGCGCTTTCCATTCTGTCACCCATCTATATTGCGGCCTATATCATTGCCGCACTGATTGTGCTGGTTTTGTTGCAGTTGCTGATTACCCACTTGGACTTTGTGGCCAGCGAGTGGAAGGATTTCCTTTCCTATTCACGCGAACGCGGCCTGCTGAACTATGTAACCGCGGCCATTTTCCCGGCGTTGGTGGCGCTGTGGGTGGTGCTCTTTTTCTGGTCACGGGCGAGCCGCTGGAGCCAAGTTCGCAAAACCAATATGGTTGCCTTGCTGTCGTTTGAAGAAGCCGCCGTCCGGCTGGTATATCAAAAAAAGCGTGCCGATGTTATTCTCCCCTACGCCGAAACCGATTTATCCGTTTGCCTGCCGGTAATGCTTACCTATAATAAAGGGGGTGCTTGCCCGCACCTGGCCGAGCTGGAAATAACTTTTTCCCACGCGGGGAAAAACTACCCCGTCTTTCATAAAGGCAAACTGCCGGTTGTGCAAGCGTTGCTGGACGAAGGTAAAAAATTCCGCTCCTGCACGGCGGAGGTAAAGCGGCAATTTCCCGAACAGCCCATCGGCAAAAACGAACGGGATTTCATTCAGTTTTTGGAAAAGCAACTGGAAAATCACCGCCGCTACGGCCTGTTGCTGCCGCAATATCCCGTACCCCGTGCCATTTTTACGATATTGGGGGTTATCGGGGTGGGCGCCCTGGATTTGGGTTTGGGAATGTTAGCAATGTTTTTATTTACCACGTCGGCCTGGCTGCTGTTCCCGGTCGTCCTGTTGCTGATGGTGGCGGGGCTGACGTTCTGGTGCGCGGTAGACATCAAAAACTATTTTGCATTTCGTGCGGTAGCCGCCAAATTGGAAAAATTGAAACAGAATTTGCCTTATTAATGTGGAAAAGTCTTCGGCCTATGTCCCCGGAAGAAAAAATAGCTAAAACAATTGGCTGTAACAGTTGCCATCTGTGTTCTTTTGCCCACCTGCTTGGGAAAATTCCGCTCTGGCAATACGGAACGAACTTTGAAAAAAGCAAATACAAAATCTTATTTGTAGGCAAAACAGCCCGTGGTAACTCCAGCCCCTCTTATTACTCGGATGCCGACAAATATAAGGATTTGCCTTGGGCTTTTTGGTCCTATACGCGGGGTATCTACACAAAACTTGGCTTGTCGTGGGAAGATGTAGCCATTACTAATCTGGTAAAATGCAATGCTTCTATGGATGTAGACACAACCTCTCAAGAAGTAAAAGAAAATTGCATTTGCAAGCAACAATTTATAAAAAAAGAAATTCAACTCATCCGCCCTGCATTTATTGTTTTTTACACAAACACCTATTATGATGCAGAAATCAGCAGCCTGTTTGACAAAATCACTGAAGTTACCGATAGGAAATTTAAAATACGCTGCGGAAAAAGGAAAATTTGCTTTTGGCAGTTTAAAGGACATTTAAAAAACGATTCTTCTGGAACTTATTTTTATGTGCTTCGGTTAGCACACCCTTCTCGCAAAAACAAAACGGACTTTATAAATTTAGTCACACAATTTATTCTACGTCCCGATAAAATTCCTGTTTGTTAGAGGATTTTCCCCTTGTTTTTTGCGGGAAATTGATACATAATATATATAAAATTGGTTTGAAGGAGCCAAAATGACCTCGGAACTGTACAAAAACATTTCCCCCTCCGCCAAGGCGGAAAACGTCTGGCAGGGGAAACAATATTTAGTCGGCTTTCTGGCGGCGTTTTTCCGCAAGGACTAAAGGGGTTGCCTTTTATATTTGTCGGCCCATACCAAGCACACGGGAGGCAGCACAACAGCCCTCGTTATTTAGGTCAAATACTCTAGCAAAACCCCGGAGACACCATATGAAGCAGATAGCTCTCTTTGTTGCTGTTTTTATTTTTACCATATGCGGCTTGGCAAACGCACAGACGGTATCGCCCGAGCAATTAAAAAAATTCAAAGACCGCCTGCCCGCTGGCTTCCTGTCGTTGGACAAGGAGCTATTACATCAATTTGCTCAACAAAGCAAAAAAGAGCCCGCTTCCCAAGGTGTTCCATTAAACAACACCCAAGGATATTCTTATAAAACACAGATATTTTTTGGCAAAAATTATACGGTTCAGGATGTGCTCAGCTGGCTGCCGTCTTTTATTTCCCAGCTTCCCCCCGCCCAACAGCCGCTGTTCCAACGTGCCCGGGAAATCTTGGCGCAGCACACCGTTCCCCACGCCCCCCGCCAACCGGCGGAGTTGACGCAAACAGCGGTTTTTGCGCAGTGGAACCGGTTCCTTAAATCCGCCAAACCGCATGTGCTAAATGCAAAAGAAGGAAACCCCTTTTCCCTGCCCGATTTGCAAAAGGCCCGTGTGATTTTAATCGGGGAGGATCACACGATGCATTATCCCGCGGAGCAATTGGTGGAATACTTAATTGCCTACAATAAATCCGCTCCCCAAAGCCAGCGCATTACGCATTTGTTTGTGGAATTTGCCTATCAAGCCAATATTGCCATGGAGTTTATTCGGGCCCATATGGGCGAATTGCCCGAAAAAGAACTGTTAAAGCAAGCCGTACAATATGCACGCCAACAATTAAAAAACAAATACATTGCGGCCTCTTTGCGTGAAGAAGTCCGCTGGCTGCGGTTAGGGTATCGTTTGCTCCAGGAAAATATGGACGTCGTGTTTTATGCCTATGATATCCCCAGCTCAGCCATTGAAAAACGCAACGCCGCTGCCATGGCGTTTTTGCAGGCAGGCTACCAACAGCCCGGTACCAAAATGGTCGTGATTGGAGGGGCCTTGCACATGCTGCGGGAAAACCTGAACACACCGCTCTTGGGTGATTCGGAAATTAACGCACAAAATTCACTGGCTCATACCCCCGGCATAGCGCCCCAAGACATTGTCTCCATACTGGCCGTAGGCGGTGCCATGTGGAAGGATGACCTGGCCCGGTATAGTGGAAATAACGCAATAGATTTATACCATTTGTTGTTATACAAATTCCAGCAGCAACGCCAAAATTTGGCGTTTAAGACGCCTGCCAAAAAGTTTGGTTTTGACTATTATTTCTATTTTGACAGTACTAAAAAGCCACAGGTTACGGACGCAAACAACTGGTAACAAACTGTTTGATCTTTACCGCTTGCTTCCCGGTGGAGCAAGCGGTTTTTAGTTGAATGTCTTTCCGTTTTTTTACGCCACAAATAACCGCCGCTTTTGCGTGCGGGTATAAGCGTCTGTTTTCCCGGCTTTTGGGCCGGGTTTTTTAATCCTTTTTTATATAACCCTTTTTCACCTTTTGCAAACGGTTCCGTTTTTCTGCAATTTATTATAATATAGGAAAGAAACCGCCGCGCGCCGCCAACCGGCGTCCGCACCGCAGGAGGGGGAATATGGATATCACGACACTCAACAAACAAGTCCAGCAGGAAAGCATTTTTTTGCAAGATTTAAAACGCGAAGTAGGCAAAGTCATCGTGGGGCAGGAAGCCCTGGTGGAAAAAATGCTGGTGGCCTTACTGGCCGACGGACACATTTTGATTGAAGGCGTGCCCGGCCTGGCCAAAACGCTGGCCGTAAAAACCTTGGCGCAAGCCATCCACGCGCAGTTCCAGCGCATTCAGTTCACGCCCGATTTGCTCCCGGCCGATATCACCGGTACGCTTATTTTTAACCCCAAGGACGGTTTGTTCTACCCCAAACGCGGGCCGGTATTTTCCAACTTTGTGCTGGCCGATGAAATCAACCGTTCCCCGGCCAAGGTGCAAAGCGCCTTGCTGGAAGCCATGCAGGAACGCCAAGTCACCATCGGCGAACAGACCTACAAACTGCCTTCCCCGTTTATGGTAATGGCCACGCAAAACCCCGTGGAACAGGAAGGCACCTACCCCCTGCCGGAAGCGCAGGTGGACCGCTTTATGCTTAAAGTGCTGGTCACGTACCCGACGAAAGAAGAAGAAAAAATGATTTTGGAGCGTATGGCCTCGCACAAACCGATAGAAATAAACACCAACGTCACTCCGGAAATGATTTTAAAGGCCCGCACCGTAACGGACAGCATTTATGTAGACGAAAAAATCAAAAACTACATTGTGGATCTCGTGTTCGCCACGCGCGACCCGAAAGCCGCCGGTCTGGAGAAACTTGCCTCGTTTATTGCTTACGGCGCCAGCCCGCGTGCCACCATTTTCCTCACGCAGGCCGCCAAGGCGTACGCATTCTTGAACGGGCGCGGCTACGTCACGCCGGAAGATATCAAAGCCGTCGGCTTAGATGTGCTGCGCCACCGCGTGCTGTTGTCCTACGAAGCCGAGGCCGAAAACATTTCGTCCGATCAAATCGTCAAGCAGATTTTTGACGCCGTGGACGTACCGTAGTGCTGCTGGGGGTAGACCGTGGATACCGCGGAAATTTTAAAAAAAGTACGCCAAATTGAAATCCAGACGAACAAATTGGTGTCGGAAACGTTCGCCGGAGAGTATTTGAGCGCGTTTAAAGGCCAGGGGATAGAATTTGCCGAAGTGCGCGAATATACCCCCGGCGACGACGTGCGCTCCATTGATTGGAACGTCACCGCGCGCACGGGCATTCCCTACATCAAAAAATACAACGAAGAACGCGAACTGACCCTGATGATCGCGTGCGACGTGTCCGCCTCGCAAAAATTCGGCTCCGCCGATAAGCTCAAGCAGGAAATCGCCGCCGAGCTGGCCGCCCTGTTTGCCTTTTCCGCCATCAAAAACAGCGACAAAGTGGGACTCATGCTGTTTTCGGACAAAATAGAACTGTTCGTCCCCCCTCGCAAAGGCAAAAAGCACGTGCTGCGCCTCATCCGCGAGCTGATTGCCTTTGAACCGCAAAGCACCGGCACGGACATCGGCCTGTGCCTGGAAACGTTAAGCAAAGTCATCAAACGCCAGGGCATTTTGATTTTAATTTCGGACTTTTTAGCCCCGGTTTCGTCGTTTTCCAAACCGTTCAAGCTGGCCGCGCGCAAGTTTGATTTAATTCCCGTCATCGTGCAGGACAAGCTGGAAGCGCGCCTGCCCGCGGTGCACGCCTGCATAGACGTAACGGACCCGGAAACCGGGCAAGAAGATTTTTTGTGTCTGTCCTCGTCGGAAATTAACGACGCGCTGGACGACCGCGCCCGCACCCAAGCCCTCAACTTGCAGGCGCTGTTCAACCCGTACAAAATTGAGCCCATCCGCGTGGACACGGCCCAGCCGCCGGCGGACCCGGTGATTGCGTTTTTTAAGCAACGCGCCAAAAAAATCAGGAGATAGCGTGAAAAAGAGCATCCTTTTTTCTGTTTTTCTTTTCTGTGCTTCGGCTCTGCCCGCGCAGGAACTGAACGTGGTGGAAGCGCGCGCCGCCCAAACGGTGCCGTTTGCCCAACCGTTTGCGCTGCAGTTTGTGCTGTCGCACACGCCGGGGTACGAGGTCACCCTGGACCAAGATTCACTGTCCAAAGATTTTGAAATTACCCAAATTTCCTCGGCCGAAAATTCCCCCGGCACCGTATCGTACGACCTTACGGCCCAACCCTTTATTTTGGGCAAATCCACGTTTACCGTCACGTTCAACCTGGTGCAGGACGGCAAAACGCTGGCCTCGGCCCCGCAAGAACTGTTTATAGACGTTTCCCGCGCCAAAACCTTTGACGATATGAACCTGCGGGAAATCCGCTCCCCGCGCATTCCGGCAGGCTGGCTGACGTGGCTGCTGGCCCTGCTGTTAGCGGCGGCGCTTGCGTACGTTATCCGCTACTGGTACCAGCGGTGGCACAGCCGGGCCCTGCGCGTGGACAAGCACGAAGACACCCGCCCCGGCAACGTGATTGCCCTGTCCAAAATTGACGCGTTGCTCGACAGCGGCCTGTGGGAGAACCAGCAATACAAACTGTTTTACATCACGCTGTCGGACATTCTGCGCGAATACCTGTGGCGGCAATTTCATATAGACGCGTCGGCCGATACCTCCGCCGAACTGCTGCGGCGCGTGAAAGCCATGCCGCAAATGGCGCCTTTAATGTACCAGCTGCGGGAATTTTTAAGCTCGGGCGATTTGGTTAAATTTGCCAAAGCCGTCCCCAGCGAGCAAATCCGCGACAAAGACGTCAAAATCCTGCGCGAAATCATCGTGGAAACCGCCCCCAAGGAGCTGGCTCCCGCTCCGCAAAAGGAGGAAGAATGATTTATTTTTTCTTAATCAGCGTAGGGCTGTTATTGCTGGCGTTGGGCGCCAACCTGTTTGTTAAACGCGCCCCCAAAACGATGGCCGTCGTGCTGGCGGCCTGTGCGGTGCTGACGCTGGTCAGCCTGGCGGGATTGCTGTTTGAACGGCTGTCCGGCGGGCGGGCCGAATTTTTGCACCCGTGGGCGTTTTTGCTGTTAATTGTACCGTTTGCGGTTTTCTTGGCGCAGACGGTTTTCCGCGGCGCGTTTGCCCGGCGGATTGCCTACCCGATGACGCACCTGATGGTGGAACAATCTTCGCTGCGGGTGCTGTTCACGCGGTGGCTGCCTACGGCGCTGTACACGGCGGCGCTGCTTTTGATGGTGGTGGCCCTGGCGCGGCCGGTGCGCGTGGACCGCACGGTATTGCCCCCCACCGAAGGCATTGACATTATTTTGCTGATGGACGTGTCGGCCTCTATGCAAAAGCAGGATTTTTACCCCAACCGCTTTGTGGCCGCGCAGCAGACGGCCTCGCGCTTTATTTCCAAACGCTTTAACGACCGCATCGGACTAGTGGTATTTGCCAAGCAGGCCATGCTGCAAGCCCCGCTGACGCTGGACCACGAAGCCTTGCAGGAATACCTTTCCACCCTGTTTTTGGGCATTGTGGACCCCAACTATACCGCCATCGGAGACGCGCTGGGCGTGGCCGCCAACCATTTAAAAGACAGCAAGGCCAAAAGCAAAATCATCATCCTGCTGACGGACGGCGACTCTAACGCCGGCACCATTTCCCCCCAGCTGGCGGCCAAAGCCGCGGCGGCGTACGGCATCCGCGTCTACACCATCGGCACGGCCAGCGCCCCGGGCGAAACGCTCTACTCCAGCGCCGAGGACGAAATCAACGAAGGGCTGATGATGGAAATCGCCAACGCTACCGGCGGCAAGTTCTACCGCGCCAAAAACGAAGCGGAACTGGAAAAAATTTACGATACCATCAACGAGCTGGAAAAAACCACCTTTGCCCCCAGCTCCACCGTAGACCGCAGCGACTATTACCACCCCTTCCTGCTGCTGGCGCTAGCGTGCGCGCTGGCGGCCTATATACTGGAAAAACTGTTTTTAATTAAGGTGCCTTAATATGGAATTATTTGCCAAACCCGTCTATTTACTGTATTTCATTCCGGCGGCCGTGCTGGTGGGGCTGGCCGCGTGGTTAGGGTTTAAATTAAAAAACCGCCTCATCCACGCGTTGTTTGGCCCGCAGGCCTACGCCAAGCTCACGCAATCGCTGCGTCCGGTGTCGCGCTGGCGCGGGGCGCTGTTCGTGCTGACGGTATTTTTCCTATTTACCGCGCTGGCGGGCCCGCAGTGGGGAACCGAAGTGATAGAAGCCCAGGGCACTTTTGCGCAAACGGTCATCGCGGTGGACGTATCGGCCTCTATGCGTGCGCGGGATTTGCAGCCCGACCGCCTGGCTAACGCCAAAAATATGCTGCGTATGCTGGTGAGCAATTTAAAAGACGAGCGCTTGGGCATTATTGCGTTTACGTCGCAGGCGTACATTCAGTGCCCCATCACCACGGACGAAGACGCCCTGACCTATTTTATTGACTCGCTGCAGCCCGATATGCTGCCCGTGCCGGGCACGTCGCTCTCGGCGCCGGTGGCGCTGGCCGCGCGAATGCTGGCCAAATACCCCGGCCAAAAAGCGCTTATTTTGTTAACGGACGGCGAAGACCACTCGCCCGAAGAATTAAAAGCCGCACAGGAAACCGCCCAGCAAAACGGCATCCGCATTATTGCCATCGGTATCGGCACCAAGGACGGCACGCTGATCCCGGCCAAAACGGACGCCTCCGGCAAAATTTTGGAATATAAGAAAGACAAAGAAGGCAAAACCGTCGTTTCCAAACTGGACGAAAAAACCCTGCTGGAGCTGGCCCAAGCCACCGGCGGCGTGTACATTCCGTACACGACTCCGGCGCAGGTGGCCGCCCAGGTGGAAGGCGCCGTAAAAGGGCTGGATCGTTCCGTTTCGCGCACGGCGGCGCGGGCGGCGTACAAAAACCGTTACGCTTTCCCGCTGGTGCTGGCGATGCTGTGCCTGGCGGGATATTTGCTGTGGCCGCGCGGCCGCAAAAGCACCCGCCGCGGGGCAGAAAAACCCTCTCAAAAAAGGTAAAATATAGTATGAAGAAATGGCTGCTTTTAGTGTTGGTGTTCGGGGCCACCTCCGCTTACGGCGGGGTGCGGGCCGATTTGCGCCAAGGGGGCAAGCTGTATAAGGACCAAAAATACGGCCAAGCGCTCCAAAAGTACGCCGAGGCCTTGCAAAAGGACCCGCAAAACGAAAGTGCCTCTTTCGGGGCGGGGGCTGCTTCTTATTATCTGAAGGACTACGCCGCGGCCGAACAAGCCTTTGAGCAAACGGCCGAACAAGAAGGCAAACTGGCGCAGGACGCTTTGTTTAACCTGGGCAACGCCTACTACCGCGGGGGCGACGCGCAAAAAGCCATCGCCGCCTACCGCCAGGCACTGGTCAAAAACCCCCAGGATTTGGAAGCCATCCACAATTTGCAGCTGATTTTGCAGCAACAGCAGGACCAACAAAACCAAAACGACCAAAATCAGCAAAACCAAGACGACGCCTCGCCCAACCAGTCCCAGCAGGACCAAAACAACCAGGGCCAGCAGGACCAAGACCAACAACAGCAGCAAAACCCGTCCAACCCGCAGGACGCCATGAACAAAAACGATGCGGACCGCGTGATGCAAATGGCCCGGGAAAACGAGCGCAAAAAACCCACCCAGGCCGGCGCCGCGCAGGACAGCAACGTGGAAAAAGATTGGTAACCGTATGAAAAAATTTCTGCTTTCTTTTGTATTACTTACCTTGGCCGTATGGGCCGGGGCGCAGGTGTCCGTCACGGCGCGGGTGGACAAAACCAACCTGACGCTGGACGATGAACTGACGCTGACGGTAGAAGTAAACGGCGCGTCGGGCAATATGGTCATGCCCCAGCTGCCCAGCCTGCCGGCGTTTAACGTCTATTCGCGCGAAGTGCAGCGCACGTCCATCAACGGCAAAACGTCCACCGTGTTCCGCTATACCATGCTGCCCCGCTTTGTGGGCAACGCCACCATTGGCGCCATTCAATTTACCTACAACGGCAAAACATACAAGACCGACCCGATTTCCGTCAGCATCTACCGCAACGCGCAAGGCATTTCGCAATCGCGGCCGGCGTCGTCTTCGGCCAAGGCGGTATCTTCCGGCAATTACGATTCCGCCGCCGTCAAACGCCCGCGCGAAACGGCCGACCCGAACCTCCCCCCGCTGGAGCGCGACCTGGCCAACCAAGCCTATGCCCGCGGGGATGAAAACTACTTTTTAGTGGCCGCCGTAAGCGACAAAAACCCCTACGTAAACGAAGCGGTCACCCTGGCCGTGCGCTTTTATTACAACCGTCCGTTTTATGACGCCCCGTACCAAAAGCCGACCGTTTCCAACATTTTTATGGAGGACGCCGGCTCCTCGCAAGGCACGCAGAGCATCGGCGGGAACCTCTACCGCTACGAAGAACAACGCTACCTGCTGACGGGCGCCACCCCCGGCCAAGCCACCATCGGCCCGGCCACGGTGCGCTATATGACGGGGTCTTCCCCGCTGTCGGTCGTTGACCGCTTGTTTGGCGGGGCAATTGTCAACCAGGAACAAACCGCCCAATCTGCCCCCTTTACGCTTACCGTACGCGCCCTGCCGGCGAACGGGAAACCCGGCTCCTTTTACGGCGCCGTAGGTACCGGTTTTACGATGTCTGCCCAGGCCGACCGCACCCGGGTGGAAGCGGGCGAAGCCGTCACACTGACCGTCACGGTCAAAGGTCCGGGCAACCTCAAATCCACGGCTGATTTGCAGTTCCCCGCGCTGGACGGATTTAAAATGTATCCGGCACAGGCCGTGTCCGACTCGTCGGTTGCCAACGGACGGATCAGCAGCACCAAAGTGTTTAAAACCGTGCTGGTGCCGGCCGCCTCGGGCATTTACACCATTCCGGCGGTCAAATGGTCGTACTTTGACCCGTCTTCCCGCACGTATAAAACGTTGCAGACCGAACCGATTTCGTTAACCGTGTCCCCCTCTACCAAAACGGATACCGGCTTTGACTTTGGCGCCGCGGCCGCGGCGGCAGCCGGCATTCAGACGTTGGGACAGGATATTGCTTATTTAAAAACCGACCACGCGCCCGCCCCGTCCGTACTGGTAACGATGAGCACCTGGCGGATGCTGAACTGGATTCTGCTTGCCGTTTTGGCGGCCAGTGTGCTGTTTGCGTCCGTGGGGCGCAAATCGCTGGCCAGCAAACGGGTGTACACCTCGGCCAAGAGCCGCCTGAAAAAAGCGTTCTCGCCCGAAGCGGTATCCGAGGCCGTGTCGGACTATTTACAGCAAAGGATGCACATCAGCACCGGCAGCCTGCCGCTAAAAGCCATTTTGGCGGCGTTAGCCAAGCACGGCATTACGCCCGCCACGGTGGAAGCGTTCTCGCTTTTGTGGCAGCGGCTGGACGTGGCCCGCTTTGCGCCGGGTACGCCGGGCACGTTAAGCGCCCAGGAACTGGCGCACCAGGCGTTGGATATTTTAAAACTGCTGGAGGAGGAAGCCCAATGAAACGCATACTGCTTACGGTCCTTTTGCTGGGGTTTGCGGCCGCTTCCTGGGGGCAAACCGCCCTGCAGCAGGCCGAAGGATACTACCGCGAAGGCAAGTTTTCCGCCGCGCTCGGGCTTTATGAAAAAGAGCTGAAAAACACCCCAAACGACCCCTATGTTTACTACAATATAGGTAACTGCTATTTTAAGATGGGCAGCAAAGGGCTGGCGGCCGCCAATTATTACCGCGCCTTTAAACTGGCCCCGCGCGACAGTGACATCCGCCACAACTTGACCCTTGCCCTGGCGGCAGGCGGCGAGCGGCTGGTGCCGGCGGGCGTGCCCGAAGTGCTGCACAAGGCGTTCTTTTATTTATCGTACCAAGAAGTACAGGGCCTGACGTTCCTGCTTTTGTGGCTGTTTTGTGCGTTGGGCTCGGTGTGGCTGTTAAAACGCAAGTTCAAACGGGTGTTTCTGACCAGTGCCGTGATTTTATTGCTCTGCGGCGGGTGGCTGTACGCCCGCTATACGCTGGAACAAGCCCGCTTGGCCGTAGTAGCGGCCCCGGTGGCCGAAGTACGCAGCGGGCCGGGCGCCAACTTTCCGGCCAGTGCCAGCGTGCCGCAAGGGCATTTGCTTACGGTGCAGGACACCAAGGACGATTGGTACGAAGTAATCGTAAAATCCCAGGGCTTAAAAGGCTGGGTGGAAAAGAACGCCGTAGAACAAATTTGATACGAGGATTTAATTTATGTTTGTACAACAACAAGCCGATGAACTCATCAAAGCCGTTACGTACGTAAAAGAAAACCTGGCCGACCAAGTGGAAGAGCTGGCCGCCAAGGTGACGGAAGCCTTTAAAAAGGGAAATAAAGTCATTTTGATGGGCAACGGCGGCAGCGCGGCAGACGCGCAGCACATTGCGGCGGAATTTGTGGGCCGGTTTAAAAAGGAACGCCCTTCCCTGCCGGCGTTGGCGTTAAACACCAATTCCTCCACGCTTACCGCCATCGGCAACGATTATTCGTACGATGTCGTTTTCTCCCGCCAGATTGACGGCTTTGCCAAACCGGGCGACGTCGTCATCGGCATTTCCACCTCCGGCAACAGCAAAAACGTGTATTTGGCGTTGGGGCTGGCCAAGCGCAAAGGCTGCTTTACGGCGGCGTTTTTGGGCAAAGACGGCGGAATGATTAAAGAAATGTGCGATTTGCCGCTGGTGGTAAACATTCAGGACACGCCCCACATTCAAGCCTGCCACATTTTTATGGCGCATTGTATGTGCGACCTGGTGGACCAGGCATACTGATTTATGAAAATAGCAATTGGTTGTGATCATGCGGGTTTCCCGCTCAAAGAAACCGTGAAAGAGACGGTCACCCGCCTCGGACACGAAGTAATAGACTGCGGCACCTTCAGCACCGAACGCGCCGACTACCCGGACTACGCCGACAAAGTGGCCAAAATGGTGGCCTCCGGTCAGGCGGACCGCGGTATTCTGCTGTGCGGCAGCGGGGTGGGCGTATGCGTAACGGCCAACAAAACCAAGGGCGTGCGCGCGTGCGTCTGCCACGACGCGTACAGTGCCAAACAGGCCGTGGAACACGATGCGCTCAACGTGCTGTGCCTGGGCGCGCGGATTATCGGGCCGGCGCTGGCCGAAGAGCTGACCGAACGGTTTTTAAGCGCCTCTTTCCTGACGGGCACCCGCCACGAAGGACGGCTTAATAAAGTAAAAGCGATTGAAGACGCAAATTTTAAATAAGACCCTGTGGTCTTAAAATTGATTGAGGATGATGAAACTTATGATGAAGACACATGCAAACCCTATGGCCGACGGTATTATCAGAGAAGGCGAAATCAAACTGGAAGGGCTTGATTTCAACACCAAATTCTGGGCCAAGGACCCCACTCTTTGGAAACACGACAAAGAGCATATGGAATTTATCGTTAAATTCTTGGGCTGGCAGAAAGTGTACGACTGGACGCTGGAACGGATTGACGATGTGCTGAAGTTTGCTAATGACGTAAAACAAAATTTCAAGCATTGTGTAATTATGGGGATGGGCGGCTCGTCGCTGGCGCCGGAAGTGTTCCGCTCCGTCTTCGGCAAGCAGGAAGGCTGGCCGGAGCTCATCGTATTGGACACCACCAACCCGGATTGGATCGGCGCGGCCCGCGCCCGCATTAACCCGGCCGAAACGCTGTTCATTTTTGCCAGCAAATCGGGCGGCACGGTGGAACCGTCTTCTCAATTTGCGTATTTCTGGGACGAAGTGAAAAAAGCCGGCGTAAAAGAACCCGGCCAGAACTTTGCCGCCATCACGGACCCCGGCACCGGCCTGGAAACCTTGGCCAAAAAGCACCATTTCCGCAAATACTTTTTGAACCCGGCCGACATCGGCGGCAGATTTTCCGCCTTGTCTATGTTCGGCATTGTGCCCGCGGCCATTATGGGCGTGGACGTAAAACGCCTGCTTACCGAAGCCAAAGAGCAAGCCGCTTCCTTCGGTCCGGACGCCCCGGTGAAAGATAACGCCGCCGTGAAATTGGGCGCTTTTATGGGTGCCTGCAACGTGAACCACGGGCGCGACAAGCTCACCCTGCTCACCCCGAAAGATTTTGCCACCTTCGGTCTGTGGGCCGAACAGCTGGTGGCCGAATCCACCGGTAAGGAAGGCAAAGGCATCGTGCCGGTAGCGGGCGAAACGTTGACCCCGAACTTTGACTACCGCGACGACCGCCTGTTCGTCCACCTCTCTACCGGCAGCGAAGACGACAAACGCGTTACTGCCATCGCCGACGACTTGGCCGAACGCGGCTACCCGATTTTGACCATCACCCTGGGCGGCCTGTACCAGCTGGGTGCGATGTTCCTGCTGTGGGAAATCGCCACCGCGGCGGCCGGCGCCATTTTGGGCATTGACCCGTTTGACCAGCCCAACGTGCAGGAAGCCAAAACGCTGACCAAGAACGTACTGGCCAAGCTGGAAGCGGGCGACATCCCCGCCGAAGTGTCCGCGCCGATTTTGGTCTCGGCCGATATTGCCGACGAAGTAAAATTGGATACGCTGGCACAGGATTTGTACTCCCTTCTGGAGAGCAACGACTATGTGGCCATTCTGCCCTATGTCTACCCGTCCGAAGAAGTGGAAAAAGCCCTGCTCGCGCTGCGCGATAAAATTATGGCCCGCACCAAACGCGCCGTATTGTTTGGTTTCGGCCCGCGCTACCTGCACTCCACCGGCCAGCTGCACAAAGGCGACGGCAACAACGGCGTATTTTTGATTTTGTCCGCCGACCCGGCCAAGGACATCAAAATCCCCGGCCAGCACTACACCTTCGGCCAGCTCTGCAATGCGCAGGCGCTGGGCGACTTCCAAGCCCTGCAATCCAAAGGCAGACGCGTGATTAAAATTCACCTCACGCAGCCGATTTTGGAAAGCATCAAAAAAATCAGCGGCTTGTTCTAAGTAACTCTCACGCAAGGCGGCCTTTCGGGGCCGCCTTGCTTTTTACCCCTATGAACAAAGTTTTTATCCAAACCTACGGCTGCCAGATGAACGTGGCCGACTCGGACGAAATGTTCGCGCATTTGGCGGCGCGCGGCGCCGTGCTGACGGACAATTTAGACGACGCCGACACCGTGCTGATTAACACCTGCACCGTACGCGACCACGCCGAACACCGCGCCGTGTCCTTCCTGGGCCGTTTAAACGCCTGGAAGAAGGAAAAGCCCGGCCGCGTGATTATTTTTGCCGGCTGTGCGGCCCAGCGCTTGGGCAAATCGCTCCAGAAAAAATACCCGTTTTTAGACATTCTTTCCGGCGCCAAAGACATTGAACACTTTTCCGATACGCTTAACCAAAGCGGCCTGTTCGGCGCGCCGGGTGCGTCCGGCCAATTGCCCGCCCCGGGAATCACCGGCTACGTCACCATTATGCGCGGGTGCAATTTTGCCTGCTCGTACTGCATTGTACCCAGCGTGCGCGGCCCCATCAAATGCCTGGACCCGCAGGACATCCTGCAGGAAGCCGCCCGCAAAGCGGCGGCCGGCGCCAAAGAAATTATGCTTTTGGGCCAAACGGTAAACGCCTACCAAAACGGACCGGTGACGTTTGCCGATTTATTAAACTGCGTCAGCGAAGTGCCCGGCGTGGAGCGCGTCCGCTTTACGAGCCCGCACCCCATCTATTTTACGCCGGAATTTTTAAACGCCGTAAAAGCCAACCCCAAAATTGCCCGCCACGTCCATTTGCCGGTGCAAAGCGGCTCCAGCAAAGTGCTGCAGGAAATGAAACGCGGCTACACGCGCGAAATCTTTTTGGACAAAATTCGCGCCTTGCGGGAATGCGGGTTTAACATTTCCACGGACATTATTGTAGGGTTCCCGACGGAGACGGAAGAAGATTTTAAGCAAACCCTCACCCTGGTGGACGAGGCGAAATTCTTTATCGCCTACTGCTACAAGTACTCCCCCCGCCAAGGCACGCCGGCGGCCCAGATGAAGCAACTGCCCCAAAAGGTACTGGAAGAAAGACTAGATATTTTGTTAAATAAAGTAAGGGGCCTGTCGGACGCGGCTTACTTAGCGCAAGTCGGCACCGTGCAGGAAGTGCTTTTGGAAACGGAAAACAAAGGCCGCTCCTCCAGTAATTTTTGGGTAAAAACAAAGAAGTCTTATCCCGTGGGCACGATTGTCCGCACGGAAATTGAAAAAGCCGACGGGACACTATTATTTGCGAGGGATTAAGTATGACGAAAAAATTTTCTGAAAAACGCAGACATCCGCGTATGCCGGTGATCAGCAACCTGATTGAACCGGTCAACCTACATTATAAAACCGAAGACGGCAAGGAAACTTCGCTGGTCGCCATTTTGGCTGACTTGTCGGCTTCCGGTATGCGCATGATCAGCTTTTTGGGCGCGCCGCTGGCGGACCGTTTTTCCATCAGCCTGCAGCTGCCCGGCACCGACAAAATGGAAGTGGAAGCCCGTTTGGCCTGGGTCAAACAGCGCGAAAACGTGTACACCATCGGTATTGAGTTTACCAAAATGGCGGATAAAGACGCAAAAGTCATCAGCGAAATGGCCGACGACTTTAACGATTGCGATACCCGCATTTTGCTTAAACTGCCCGAAGTATGCGTACCCAATTGCAAGTGTCACAAAATCTGCAACAAAATTCAAAAAGACGAAAGCCTTTTTGAAGGCAAATAATTACCCGACTTCGCAAATAACAAAGGCCCCGGAACATTCCGGGGCCTTTTGTGTGGTATTCCAAATGTTATCAGGGCAGGACGTACACCTTTCCGCCGCTTTGCTGGCGCCCGTTTAACGAGCGGCACAGCCGGTGGGCCCGCTCGGAGCCGTCCACCGCCAAGCATTCCCGCTGGCCGGCCGGCTTGCCGGACGTGTTATGATCCAGCCAAATCCGGTATCCGTTTTGCGGGGTTTTCTCGTAACGCGGGCCGGTGTAGCCCACTACATCGTACCCACCGGCAATGCTGTAATCGCTGCTTAAAATATCAAACCACGAGTCCGAGCACAGCACGGTATTGTCCGTATCCGACTCCTTACACCCGGCCGGGCCGTGGATATCCAGCTGCGGCATCGTGGCCGAATAGGTGCCGTTGGCCAGGTAATACGTTTCCATCGTGTCTTTCAACGTGCGCGTCATAGACACTACCTTGGAAAACCGCGCCTTATCCACCGCCAACTGGTATTGCGGCAGCGCAATCGCCGACAAAATACCAATAATCAAAACCACTACCAACAACTCTATTAACGTAAAACCTTTTTCCATAGCAAGCTCCTTACATAGCGAACTATGTATAGTGTATGAATTCCTAAGATGAAAGACAATCCCTCCGTTAAGCCCTGGCGGAAATTTACTAAAATATACCTATGAAACCCATCGTCCTTTGCGGCCCGACGGCGTCGGGCAAGACGGAACTTGCGCTGGAAATCGCCCGCCAAACGGGCGGCGTGATTGTGTCGGCCGATTCGCGCCAGGTGTACACGCGCCTGACGGCAGGTACCGCCAAGCCGCAGGGCACGTGGCAAAACGGCGTGTACCTGGTGGACGGAATTCCGTATCTGCTGGTGGATTTTTTACCCGTCACGGACACGTTTAATGCCGGCGCTTTCCGTACGCGCGCGCGAGAAATTGCCGCGCAGTACAAAGACCGGCCGCTTATTTTTGCCGGCGGGACGGGAATGTATTTGCACGCGTATTTCGTGGGAATGGATGAGCTGCCCCCGGGCACGGAAGAAACCCGCCGCCAACTGGCCGATTTGCTGGCCCGCACCGGCAAAGAAGGGCTCCACAACGCCCTGGCGGAAAAAGACCCCGCCTCCGCCTCCGCTATCCCGGCAGGCAACGTGCAGCGCACGATGCGCGCACTGGAGCTCTATTTATTAACGGGCCGCCCGGCAAGCGAACTTAAAAGCGGTAATTTTTTTAAATTACCGGACGCCGCTCAATCGGCCTGGGTGTATTTGGCGTGGGATAAAAATGCCCTAAACAAACGCATTGAACGCCGCACCCAACTGATTTTTGAACCGATGTGCGCCGAAGCCCAGGCACTATTGGACGAAGGTTTTTCCGCCGCTGTTCCCGCCCTGAAAAGTTTGGGTTATCCGCAGGCCATCGCCTACGTGCAGGGCAAACTCTCCCGCCCGGCCGCCTTGGAAAAAATCGCCACTCTTACCCGCCAATACGCCAAACGCCAGCGCACGTGGTTCAACCGCTATACGCAAGCCCTCAAGTTGGAATTAAACGAAGTCTCCGATTTTAACGTTCCGGCACTGGCGGCGCAAATCATCCGTTTCAGCCGGCAGGCCTAATTTCCGCCCCGCAAAAAACCCGGGAGCAGTGCCCCCGGGTATACTTAAAAATTCATCGTTTTACAAAACGCTTTTCCTTTATCCGTTATGCCCGTACACGTGCGTTGGTCCGGTGCGGTGGGGTGCACGTGGAAATTGATGTTGTACCGGAAATCGCCCTTTTGGGTGCATTCTTCCCAAACGGTAATGCCGGGACAATAAGACATATAGATATTCCCGCTGGTGGCCCGCAGGGAATCGTTGGACAGCAGGTCTATCATAAAAAAATCGTCACAGCTAATCACCGAGCCGGACCCGCATTGCGGAAACGTTACATCCAAATCCCCCACATTTTGCGTGTATGTGCCGTTGGCCAGATAGTAGGCTTCGCTGGCCTTGGCAATGGCGTCTACCACTTGGATGGCATTAATCGCCCGGGCTTTCATAACGGCTTTTTCATACTGCGGCAGGGCAATGGCCGCCAAAATGCCGATGATTAACACCACTACTAACAGTTCTATGAGCGTAAATCCGGAATTTTTACCAGCCGGAAACGATTTTAGATGCTTTCTGTTCATAGCTAAAATTTATCAAAAAGAGGAAACCGCGTCAAGGTTGCTTTCCGAAGGAGCTGTTTTGGGGCACGCGCGTCCGGTCTTTCCGGGCCACGGGTTTGCTCCGGCGGCCGCTGCAAGGGCCCCAAATGCCGGTTCTGCTCCCCCGGTAAAATTTATAAAATAAACATATGGAACGGGTCATTTTAGTAAGCGTCTGCCTGAAAAACCAACACACCAACGAAGAATCCTTAGAAGAACTCCACCGCCTGGCACACACCGCAGGGGCGGAGGTGGTGCACGTATGGCGCGTGCGCGTGCAGGCCTTTAGCGCGGCGGCGCTTATCGGCAGCGGGAAAATGGAGGAAATTGCCCAAGACGTGCGCCTGACCGATGCGCAGGCCGTCATTTTTGATGACGAGATTTCCCCCGCCCAGCAAAAGAACCTGGAAAAAGTCATCCCCGCCAAAGTGATAGACCGCACCCGGCTGATTTTGGATATTTTTGCGCAGCGTGCCCGCACGCAGGAAGGCAAGCTGCAAGTGGAGCTGGCCCAGCTGAAGTATTTATTGCCGCGTTTGGGCGGGCAAGGAACGGCCCTGATGCAGCAAAAGGGCGGCATCGGCCTGCGCGGACCCGGCGAAACCAAGCTGGAATACGACAAGCGCCGCCTGCGCCTGCGCATTAGCAAGCTGGAAAAAGAAATTGACCAGGTAAAAAAGGAGCGCTCCCTGCGCCGCGCGCGGCGCGGGCAAATCCCTTTGCCGCAAATTGCCATCGTGGGCTACACCAACGCCGGCAAAAGCACGCTGTTAAACGCGCTCACGCGCCAAAGCGCCGTGTACGCCGACGATAAATTATTCGCTACGCTGGACCCCACCACCCGCCGCGTGCACATGCCGGCCGGGGGCGAAATGCTGTTTACGGACACGGTGGGATTTATTCAAAAACTGCCGCACAGCCTGGTCAGCTCCTTCCGCGCCACACTGGAAGAAACCACCTTTGCCGACGTTATCCTGCACGTACAGGATGCCTCCTCCCCCCATTTGGACGAACAAGCCGCCACCGTGCGCCGCATCATCACGGAGCTGGGCGTGCAAGATACTCCCATTATTGACGTACTGAACAAAACGGATCTGCTTTCCCCCGCCCGCCGACGCCTGCTGAAGGAACAATACCCGCAAGGGGTGCTCATCAGCGCCGGGCAAAGCAGCGGGCTTACGGAACTGTTGGAAAAAGTGGAAGAAGCCGTCGCCCGCCGCTGGAAACTGCACCGCCTGACGCTGCCGCCCGAAAAATTCGGTCTGGTGGGCAAAATTTACGAAAAAGCCCTTGTTACCGGACGGCATGAAAAACCGTCCGGGGCGCTGGAGCTTACGCTGATGGCCACGGACGGTAATTTTGCCAGTTTGCAAAAATTATTAAAACTGCATTGACGTTTCTTCTTCGGCTTTCACAATAGAATCAAACTTTTTATCGCTCTTTACGGCAAAATCCGGCAACACACTTACCGTGCGCAAATTGGGCACTTTGGTGCGGATAAAGTTCAACGTCGTGCCATTAAACCCGGTAAACATAAACAAGTCCTTTGCGTTTTTAAGGGTCAGTACGGTTCTTCCGTCCGCATCGTGGAACGAGGCCGTCCCGTCCTTATTATACAGCAAGGAAGAAACAATCCCCGCCAAATCGCCCGAGCGCGTGAACACCCCGCCGCCCGAGTTGCCTTGGCGCACCCCAAAGCCGGGCACGATAAAGTGCTGCAAATCCTGCACATAATACACTTCCGGCGAGGGGCTCGGCAGATAAGACAGCACCCCTGCCATCATTTTCGGCACCACAATTTGCGGCTTTAACTGAATGGTGGGCATATTGGCCACGCTTAACAGGCGCACGCCTTTGGCATTCAGCTGGGCCTGGGCTTCCGAATCAAAGCGGAGCTTGGTTTGGAATTCCTCCCGCGTAATCGGTTCACCGTCTTCCAAATTGACGTAGGAATACTCGGCCTTTTTGGGGTCCAGCTTAATCAGCGCCACATCCATCCCGCTGATGCGGTTCTGCCCCGGGAAGAACCCCCGGTAAATAAACACACTTTGCGACGTCGTGCTGTGGTTCACCTTCGCCCGCGCCAATAGTCCGGCCGATTCGGCCAGCAGAATGTCCACCGTGCACGGGCGCGTGCCGCAGGCGGAATAAACGCAGTGGGCCGAAGTCAAAAACCAATTTTTATCCAACCGTACGGCTTGGCAGCTGTAAACGGTTACGTCGCTGTTAAAACCCTGGTCGGTGGGCCAAATGGAAATTTCTTTTTGCACGAGGAAAGCGTCCTCATTTACCGGGGCCGGTTTGGGCTTGGCGGCAAAAAGGGACGTAGCAAAAAGAAAAGATATCAGTAATGTTGTAAACTTTCTCATATTAATAGTCTATATAATAAATGTCCATTTTTCCATACGCTGGTGCAGATACGGGCTTTTTTAGACGTTTAAATTTAATATAATGGAATATATGATTACGACCGTTACCATACTCGTTTTGTTCAGTTACTTGCTCGGGTCCGTCCCGACTGGCTACCTCATCGCCAAACACGCGATGGGCATTGATATCCGTGAATACGGCTCCGGCAACCCCGGCGCGGCCAATGTGTACCGCACCGTAGGCAAATGGGCCGGCATTACTACATTTTTGATAGACGGTTTGAAAGGGTTTATCCCGGTGTGTTTGGCCCGCCATTACTGCCCGGAAAGCTACTGGGTGGCCATTGCCTGCGGCGTGATTGCCATTTTGGGCCATATGTGGACGATTTACCTTAAATTCCGCGGCGGCAAGGGCGTGGCCACTTCGGCCGGCGTGTTTGCCGCGTTGCTGCCCATTCCCACGGCCATTGCGTTTGCGTCGTTTGTGGTGTGCGTGGCGCTGTGGGGGCGCATTTCCATCGGCTCCATTTGTGCGTGTATCGTACTGCCGATTGCCAGCTTTTTTATCGGGAACCATCCGCTGTCCGTCAATCTGATGGTCACGGCGGTGGCGCTGTTAGTCATCTACAAACACATTCCGAACATCAAACGCTTGTTGGCGCAAAAAGAACTGAAGTTTGAAGACGGCGCCAAAAAGAGAAAACAAAATGAACATAAATAAAATCACCGTTTTTGGGGCCGGCATTTGGGGCAGCGTGATTGCCCAGCACTTGGCACGCAAGGGCTACAATGTATACCTATGGGAATACAACGAACATCTGCTCAACGTGCTGAAAACCATGGGCCGCCACCCGAATATCCCCAACTTTAAACTGCACGACAACATCCGCCTGACGGGCAGCGTAGCCGAGGCCACGCAGGATACGGATTTGATTATTTTTGTGATTTCCTCCAAGGCTATCCGCTCTTTCTGCCGCGAACAGCTCAAGCCGCTTTTAAACGGCCGCGCCGTACCGGTGGTCAGCGCGTCCAAAGGCATTGAGGACCAGACGTTTAAAACCATTTGCGAAATTATTGAAGAAGAAATTCCCCAGTTAAAAGACAAAGCCCTCGCCTTCTCCGGCCCGAGCTTTGCGCTGGAAGTGGCACAAGACGTGCCGACCAAAATCATGCTGGCCGGCAAAGACCCTGCCCTGGTGGACGAAATCCGCGACGTGATGAGCGGGGACCCGATTATCGTGGTACCGTCTTCGGACCGGCGCGGGGTGGAATACGGCGGCGGGATTAAAAACGTGTTGGCCATCGGCTGCGGCGTGATTGACGGAATTGGCGATGGTGCCAATGCCAAAGCCGCGCTCATTACCCAAGCCATGCAGGAAATGAACGACATCATCATCAGCCAAGGCGGCCAGCCCGGCACCGTGTACAGCTTGGCCGGCTTTGGGGACGCGATTTTGACGGGTATGTCCGCTATCTCCCGCAACCGCCGCTTGGGCGAAAAGCTGGGTTCCGGCCTCTCGCTGGAAGAAGCCAAAAAAGAAGTAGGCACCATTGCCGAGGGCGTGAACTCCGTGCAGAGCGTGTACGATATTGCGCGCAAAAACAATTTAAAAACCCCGATTTTGGACGCCATTTGGCGCATCGTGTGCCAAGGCAAAAAGCCCTGGGTGCTGTTGCACGCCATGGGTTTTACCAACCGGGGAAATAAATAATTTATCGGTCCGTGCTCCGGCACGGCCGCAAGAAAGGAACATAAAATGAATAAGGACGACGTTATCCGACATTTAACCCGGCACGTTTTGGACAAGAAGCAAGCCAAAATGTCCGTGGACAAAGTTTTTGAAATTATCAAACACGGCTTAAAGCGCGACGGCAAAGTGGTCATCAGCAATTTCGGCTCTTTCCACTTAAAAACCGCCCGCCCCGTTACGCGCCGCAACCCCAAAACCGGCGCCAAAGTGCAGGTGCCGGCCAAACAGAAGGTGCGGTTTAAGCCATCGGAAAATCTGCTTAAAAAATAAACAAAACCGGGCTTTCCGCCCGGTTTTTTGCGTGTTGCCGGTTGCATTCAATACACCTGCGCGATGGGGGCGAGGGGCCCCTTTCTCGTCCCTTGTTCAAATCTCCGGCTGCTAGGCTCGGACGTTTCCCCGCGCACGGGTTTGGTGCCCCCGTGGACGCCCCTCCCCGTTTCCCATCCGCACCGGGCCAAATGCCCGGGCATTAAGCATTTTATCCCATTAAAAAACCCGGCCGAATTGGCCGGGTTTTTGGGTTTTGGTTCGGCTTATAAAACCTGTTTTAATTCCACGGGCAGGTCGCGCTTGGCGATGCGCACGGCGCTGTGGGTGTTGGTCTTTTGGTCCAGGCCAAAAATGTTCACCCGGTAAATCACCACCATTTTGCCGTTCTGTTCCTGTACGTCCTGGATTTCAAACACCTTGTCTGGCAAATTGCTGGTGGATTCCAGCACCACAATATAGTCCTTGGAAAAATCCGCCGACGGGTATTTGCCGCGGGCCTTGCGCTTGAAGGCTTTGTAATCCTCCAACGTTTTGATAATGCGCACTTTGACGGGGGCGTCAATCATAGACATATTGCTCTTGACGTCCGCCGGGTCCAGCGGTTTGGGCGCCGTAGCGGAAGGCACGGCCGTGCGGTCCACATTGCCCAGCACCACGGGGCTATCGTCCTCTTCTTCGGGGGCTTCCACCACCGTACCGCTGCGGGAAATTACGCGGTCCAACCCTTTCATTTTGATTTTGGACAGTTGGGAAGGCACTTTGGAATCATCCACATATTCGGGTTCCTCCACCAGCATAATGCCTTCCGGCTCGGTGGCGTCCCCCATATCCACCAACAGCAACGAATCACTGCCCGGCATTTGTCCGGCAGGCATCGGTTTGGGGGCGTGGTAGGCGTCCCAAATGCGCATGGTTGCCACACCGGCCAAAAATACCAGCACCAACACACCGGCCGTCATCAGGGTTTTTTTGTTCATTATTTTTTCTCGTATTTAGCCGTGATGACCGAGCGCAGCCCGCCGCGCGGCGTAAACACACCCGTCACAACGGCTTTTTTGGGCTTGCAGGCTTTCACCACGTCGTCCAAAATTTTGTTGGCGATATTTTCCATAAAAATACCCATATCGCGGTATTCCA
This sequence comes from Candidatus Avelusimicrobium gallinaceum, assembly GCA_944324965.1. Lineage (GTDB taxonomy): Bacteria > Elusimicrobiota > Elusimicrobia > Elusimicrobiales > Elusimicrobiaceae > Avelusimicrobium > Avelusimicrobium gallinaceum. The sequence continues at coordinate 28,137 of CALUYH010000009.1, read as the reverse complement.
GCAAGTAGTATTTCAAGGATTTCAATTCCAGGCACAATTCGTCCGGAATGTATTCAATGGTAATCGTGCCGAAATCCGGCAAGCCCGTTTTGGGGCAGACGGACGTAAATTCCGGCAGTTCAATTTTTACGTCGTAATCGCGCTTATACTGGTTGGGCCAGCATTGGATGTCCGGCAAGACGGCATCGGCATTTTTGCGGGCATGGTCCGCGGTGTAACCAAAGTCAAGATCGTGTGTCATTTTATTTTCATCATCCTCATTGAATTTAACAAAACTACCAGCACTATTGCCAGCGCCCCGCCTATCGGCTGGGCCCAGCCTTGTGCGTGCGGCATATGCCACAACAGCCACGCCGCCCAACCGCCGCTGAGCAATACGGACAACACGGCATTGGTCAAAACTACCCGGCGCAGCTTTTTATTTATTGTAAATAAATACGAAACGGGGAACAAGTCCCGTCCTTTCACAATTACGTCCACCCAGTTGTTGTACATGTTGCGGCCCGAGGCAAACACCACCCCCGCGTCCGCCCGCAACAGGGCGATAATATCGTTAAATCCGTCCCCCACCATCACCACGCGTTTGCCCAAATTGCGCAAATTGGTGATGATTTCCGCCTTGGTTTTGGGCAGCACGTTGGAGTTTACTTTTTCTATTCCGGCGGCCTGGGCAATCACGGCGACGGACGTTTCGTTATCGCCCGACACCAGCACAATGTCCTTCCCCAGGGATTTTAATAAAGAAATCGTTTCCTTCGCGCCGGGGCGCAATTCGTCGGCCAGCGTTAAATAGCCCAAAAACTGCCCGTTGCGCGCTACACACACCACAGCTTCGGCCGCGGTAGCCACTTTGGCCGAGGTGGCAATGCCCCGTTCTTCCAGCCACTGGGTCCGCCCCGCCAAAATTTTGTCTTCTCCGCAGGTGGCTTCTACGCCTAACCCGGGCAATACATCAAAACACAGCAACCGTTTGGTGCGGATTTTGTGCTCCTTGGCACACAGGTTAATGGCATCGGCAAACGGCCCATCCACCAGCTGTTCGGCCGTGGCGATTGTGGTAAGCAGCTGACGCTTGGTGACCTTTTCCGCCGGGAAAATGCCCGATACCCGCAGCTCGCCATACGTCAGCGTGCCGGTTTTATCAAAAAAGACCGTGTCCGCGCGGGATAATTCGTCCAACACGTACATATTTTGAATTTTAATTTTTTCCCGCCGGGCGCCCGTACGCGTAAAAAAGAACGGAAACACCGCAATAAACACCCACGCCACCGGGCAGGCCCCCGCCAGTACAAACAGCAAAACGCCCAAATACGTAAACCAGTGGGCCGCCCCATACGCGTGCAGCAGCGCCGCATAAGCGCCCCCCGCCGCCAACACCAACAGCGGCAGCAGCCAGGCCGAAAAAATGTCCAGCACGCTTTTGAAGGTGCTGCGGTGGCGCTCGCCCTGTTTAATGGCGTTGATGACGCTTAGCAAAGCAGAGTCCGCCAGCACGGCCGTTACTTCTATATAGACATCGGCCGATTTGTTGAGCGTTCCGGCGTAGACGTGGCTGCCCACAATTTTGGAAGTGGGAAGCATATTGCCGGTGATTAACTGTTCGTCAATAGAGGTTTTGCCCTTGCGCAAAATACCGTCTGCCGGCAGCCGTTCGCCGGGTTTTACCAAAATCAAATCGCCGGTTTTGAGTTCGCCCGCAAACACCTTGCGGAAATGCCGCCCCACGCACAGCCGTCCGGACTTGGGCAAAAAGTCGTCCAGCTTTTTGATAAACACGCGGGCTTTTTCTTTTTCGCGCGCCAGGCGGCGTTCGGCCCACAGCGCAAGCGTGATAAGCAGGGCGGTATACAAAAACAAATCCTGCACCGGGCCGTACAATTTTACCGTCAAAAACGTGTTAAGCGTGGAATACAAAAACCCCGCCCCTGCGCACAGCGTCACCAGTACGGCAAAGCTCATCCGTCCGGCCCAAATATCCTTGCCGGCGCTTCGCACCAAAACGTCCGCGCAGAACAAAAAGTCCATCAGACACAAAATAAAAATGCCCACCGTGGAGTGGCGAAAGGTAAGTGAAAACAAAATAAGTACTAAAAAGCAGGCCGACAAAAAGAAACGATAAGTATACGCCCGGGACGGCACCGAAAGGGCCGCCGGATCCGGGCGGGAAGACATTAAAGGCAGTTGCGTCATAGGTTAATTTCCGGGGAAGAACCGCTCCGCCAACACTCTTTGGCGGCCGGCTTCCGTGCGCATTAAATTAATTTTGCGGTCGTACTTGGCGGCGTTGGCCGGGTCCAGCTTTTTGGCCACCATATAGTTGGCCGTCGCAGCCACAGGGTCTTGTACAGAAAGCATATCGCCCATCAAATCGTACGTGGGCACATATTGGCTGGCCAGTTCTTTGGATTTGACCAGCAGGCCCAGGGCGTAATCGGTTTCGCCTCTGCGGTACATCAAATCGCCCATATAATAGTAAGCCAGGGCATAGGTGGGTTTAATGGTGACGGCTTCTTCCAAATCGGCATAGGCGTTGGCCGGGTAGCCCAGCTTGATAAACGCGCGGGCGCGCTCCAAATACGGGCGGGCATCGTCGGGCGTTAAGGAAATCAGATAGGTGTAATCGTCCAGGGCGGATTCGTACTGGCCCAGGCTGTAATAGGTCAGCCCGCGGTTTAAATATAAAAGCGGCTCGTCCTGGCACAGTTTAAATGCGCTGTTGTAATCTGCCAGCGCGTCCATGGAGCGGCCTTGCTTGGAATACGCAATGGCACGGTTCATCAACGCGGTAAAATAGTTGGGGTTGCGGACCAGGGCTTCGGTAAAATAATACACGGCTTGCGGGTAGCGGCCCATATCAATATACAAGGCCCCAATGTTGTTGTATACTTCCGGGATATTCGGGTTGGCGTCAATGGCGGCCAGGTAATCCTGCTCGGCATAGGCGCGGTTTTTGGCGCGTTCCTTGGCGTCTTTTACGGGCAGGCGTTCCCACAACAGGCCGCGGTTTGCATACGCGGAGGCGTTTTTGGGGTCTTGCTTAATCAGGCGCGAATAGAGCTGCATGGCCTGGGTGAAATTGCCTTTAGAGGTAGCCAGCTGGGCTTTTTTAAACAGCCGTTCGTCACTTCCGCACGCGGCCAACAACAACACGGCCGCTGCCAACCCTAACACTTTTTTCATTTTTCCTCCCGTTGTTTGCCGCGCCGTATGAACAAGGAAAGCACAAACATACAGCCGCCAATCGTAATAAAGGAATCAGCCACATTAAACACGGGCCAAACCCGGAAATCCAAAAAATCTACAACAAAGCCTAAAGCTATTCTATCATAAAGATTGCCCAATGCACCCGCCAAAATAAAAACGCTGCCCCATTTGACCCACGGTCCGTAGGAGCACAACTCCCGCCAGCTGGCCACGATATACGCCACAATGGCCAGCATTACAAAAATCAGCAGGAAATTGCCGTTTTTCATCATCCCGAAGGCCGCCCCCGTATTTTCCACATACGTCAAATGGAAAAACGGGAACACCTCCACCGGGTGCAGCGGCAGATACATAAGTGCCCACACTTTGGTCAGCCGGTCCAGCAGCAAAATGGCCGCCGCCGCGATTACCAACCGGCGGTTTTGGCCCAGCCAGGTGCACAGCTGCCGCCACGCGTTACGCACTTACTTTTTCCCCTTCCTCCACCGTCAGGCCTTCTTTTTCCAGCACGTGGGCACAGCGCGAGCACAAATCGGGGTGTGCCGCGTCGGTGCCGACGTCTTCCTTCCACTGCCAGCAGCGGGCGCATTTGTGCCCGGCGGCGTGTTCGGCCTCTACGGTCAGTTCTTCGGTTCCGTCCGCAATTTCCACCGCGGATACGATGGCGATTTCCGGCCACAACGCTTTGGTTTCTTCCAGGAACGCTTTCATTTTCGGGTCGGACGTTTTGAAAATCACTTTGGCTTCCAGCGAGGAGCCGATAATGCCTTTCTGGCGGGTTTCTTCCAGCACTTTCTGCACGGTTTCGCGCACGCGGCGGATTTTGTTCCACTTTTCTTCCAGTTTCACATCCGGAATCAGCGATGCATTCGCCGGCATATTGGACAGGAAAATGCTCTGCGGCAAGTCGCGCCCCAGGGCGGTTTTGCGCAGTTCCTGCCAGGCTTCTTCGGCGGTGAAGGACAGCACCGGCGCCATCAGCTGCAACAGCGTGACGGTGATTTCCGCCAGCACCGTTTGCGCACTGCGCCGCGCCGGGGCGGAAGCACCCAGCGTGTACAGGCGGTCTTTGGACGCGTCCAGCATAAAGGAAGACAAATCCAAAATGCAGAAGTCCGTAATCGCGCGCACCGCGCGGCGGAAGTTAAATTCGTTGTAGCCGGCGTGCACTTCCTCAATGAGGTCGTTCAAGCGGCCCAGCATATAACGGTCCATTTCCGCCAGGTCTTTGGCGGGCACTTTGTGGACGGCCGGGTCGTAATCGGACAAGTTGCCCAGCGCGTAGCGCACCGTGTTGCGGATTTTGCGGTAGGTGTCTACCGGGCCGCCTAAAATTTCGTCCGAAATGCGCACGTCGCCCTGATAGTCGGAAAACGCCACCCACAGGCGCAAAATGTCCGCGCCGTATTTATTGATGACGTCTTCGGGGTCTACGCTGTTGCCCAGCGATTTGTGCATCGGGCGGCCCTGCTGGTCCAACACCATCCCGTGGGTTAAAATCGTTTTAAAGGGGGCCGTGCCTTCCAACGTGTAGGAAGGAATATACGAGCTTTGGAACCAGCCGCGGTGTTGGTCGGACCCTTCGGAATATACGTCGGCCGGGAAGTCTATGCCGCGGTCTTTCAATACGGCCGCCCAAGACACGCCGGAATCCAACCACACGTCCAAGATGTCGGTTTCTTTGCGGAACTCGGTACCGCCGCAATCGCAGTGGTAGCCTTGCGGCATCAGTTTTTCCACCGGGTCAATAAACCAGAAATCGGAGCCTTCTTTCATCGCGCGTTCTTTGATAAACGCAAACAGCTCGTGGTTCACCTGCGGTTTGCCGCACTTTTTGCAGTACAGCACGGTGACCGGCGTACCCCAGAAGCGCTGGCGCGATAAGCACCAATCCGGGCGCAGGCCAATCATAGAGCGCATGCGTTCTTCGCCACCGGCCGGGTAAAATTTGACGTTGGACAAATTGTCCATCAGTTTCTGGCGCAGGTTGTCTTTATCAATGCTCATAAACCATTGTTCCGTCGCGCGGAAGATGATGGGGTTATGGCAGCGCCAGCAGTGCGGATAGCTGTGGGTGATTTCCTGTTCCTTAATCAAAGCGCCCAGCTCGTCCAATTTTTTCACCATCAGCGGGTTGGCGTCAAATACGTGCATGCCTTCAAACACGCCCGCTTCTTTGGTGTAGCAGCCTTTTTCGTCCACGGGGCAGAACGTTTCCAGGCCCCATTGTTTGCCGGCGCGGAAGTCGTCCTCACCGTGGCCGGGAGCAATGTGCACGATACCCACCCCGGCGTCCATCGTTACGAAGTCCGTCCAGATGACGGGGTTTTCTTTGTGCGTCAGCGGGTGGTAGTATTTCATCCCCACCAAATCGGCCCCGGCTACTTTGCCGGCTTGCGTGCAATCCAGACCGGTGTTTTTCAAAAATTCTTCGGCCAGTTTTTCGGCCACAATGTAGTATTCGCCGGTTTTTTCGTCCTTCAAAATGGCGTAGTCCTCGGTGTTGGAAACGGCCGCAGCCATGTTGGAAGGAATGGTCCACGGCGTGGTGGTCCAGACCGCCAGGCTGACGGGTTTGGAATAGTCCAAATCGCCCAGCACTTTTTTGTTCGGGTTGGCCAGTTTAAAGCGCAGATAGATGGACGAAGATTTGATGTCCTTGTATTCGGTTTCGGCGTCGGCCAGGGCGGTTTCGCAGTGGGAGCACCACGTAATCGTTTTTTGGCCTTTGTAGACGTAGCCTTTTTCAATCAAATCCAAAAACACGCCGATGGTAATGCCTTCGTAGCGCGGGGACATCGTCAGGTACGGGTTGTCCCAATCGCCCTGCACGCCCAAGCGTTTAAAGCCTTGGCGCTGCAAGTCAATAAATTTGGCGGCAAACGCGCGGGCTTTTTTGCGGAAGGCGGGCACGTCGGTGATGTGTTTTTTGTCCTGTTTTAATTCTTTTAAAAGCGCCTGTTCAATGGGCAGGCCATGGCAGTCCCACCCCGGGACATACGGGGTGTAGTAACCCGTCATTGCGCGGCTTTTAATAATAATATCCTTAATGGTTTTGTCCAGGGCGTGACCAATGTGAATTTTCCCGTTGGCATAGGGCGGGCCGTCGTGCAACACAAAATGCTTGCCGGCTTCGTTCTTTTTCAGCATTGCTTCGTAAAGGTTAATAGATTGCCAAAACTCCAGGATTTTGGGTTCTTTTTGCGCCAAACCCGCACGCATCGGAAAATCCGTCTTGGGGAGCAAGACGGTATGAGAATACTTATTTTTTGCCATGATAGTCTGTCACTCCGTATATATATATTAAGGATAAATATATTATAGAAAATTTAAGCCCCCTTACGCTTGCCAGCATAAGGGGGCCGGTGTTAAAAGGCTATGCCCGCTTACCACGAAAAATAGCTGCCGTGGAGGGCATCTTCCCCGGGGCGGGGTTCTTCCTGCGCGCCCAAAGCGCGGCAGACGACGGCGCCTTCTTCGTAGGCGGCCGGGTCCGTTCCGCGGGATGTCACGCCGCATTCCCGGGTGACCATCTCCGCTTGCGGCACGTAATTTAACCGGTAGCTGGCGTGCATTCCTTTGGGCGTATAGGAAACAAACAGAAAACCCGATTTATTAATCAGCAGTTCGTCCCCGTTTTCCAGCGTATAGTTTACGCCCAACAAATCGTCCGGCGCGTCGTTGGTCGGGCTTTCCCCTTCGGGGGTATAGTAGACGGCCTGCTTGACGGGATACGATACATTTAACTGTTCCAGCAGCGCCGTCAGTTTTCCGTGGGCCATATAATAGGCTTGCTCCGCCCGGTAAATTTCTTCCGCCGTTTGGCGGCCCCGGTTGTAGCGCGTGCCCATTACGGCAATTTTATATTGCGGCACGGATACCCATACCAAAATGCCGATGATAACCAGCACCATCAGCATTTCCAACAACGTAAAACCTTTTTTCATTTGGTTTCTCCGGTTTGCTTTTGCAGATACTCGTGCAGTTTTTCCAGCGTTTCGCGGCTGACGGCGTGCTCCATTTTGCACGCGTCCATATCGGCTATTTTGGGGTTCACGCCCAACACTTGGGTAAGGAAACAGCTCAAAATGGCGTGGCGTTTTTTTACGTCTTCGGCGGCGCGGCGGCCTTTGGGCGTCAGTTCAATGCCGCTGTACGGCTGGTGGCGCAGGTATCCCCCTTGGGCCAAGGCTTTCACCGCGCCCGTCACGCTGGGGGCTTTCACGCCCAGCATATCGCGTATGTCGCTCACGCGGGCGACACCCTTTTCGTCCGCGCACAGGGAAACGGCTTCCAGGTAATCTTCCATATTGGGGGATAATTTCATATTTTCTCCGCTTGGACCGCACGGGTAGTGCGGTTTTTTATATCTTAACATATTTCACGCCGCCCCCTTGCGTTGGCCCGAAAGATATGTTTATAATGGGGGTAGCAACACCACAAGGAGAGGCTATGGATACCAACACTTATATTGACCAGTTCCTGGCGGCCCTGACCAAACGGGACCCCGCCCAAAAAGTCTTTCATCAAGCCGTGTTTGAAGTCGTAAGCAGTTTAAAGCCGGTGCTGGACCAAAAACCGCTGTACATCAAAGAACGCATTTTGGAACGCATCGTGGAGCCGGAACGCACCATCATCTTCCGCGTGCCGTGGCAGGACGACAAAGGCGAAATTCACGTCAACCGCGGGTTCCGCGTGCAATACAACAGCGCGCTGGGGCCGTACAAAGGCGGGATGCGCTTTCACGAAACGGTAACGCAGGACGTACTTAAATTTTTAGGTTTTGAACAAGTGTTTAAAAACAGTTTGACCACCCTCCCTTTAGGCGGCGGCAAAGGCGGCAGCGATTTTGACACGCGCGGCAAGTCCGACAGCGAAGTCATGCGCTTTTGCCACTCGTTTATCAACGAACTGTACCACCACATCGGCTACCATACCGATATTCCCGCGGGCGACCTGGGCTGCGGCGCGCGGGAAATCGGGTATATGTTCGGGCAATACAAAAAACTGACCAACGATTTTACCGGCGCTTTCACCGGCAAAAAACCCAACTGGGGCGGCAGCCTGTTGCGCCCGGAAGCCACCGGCTACGGCGTGGCATATTTTGCGCAAAATATGCTGGCCACCCAGGGCGACAGTTTGCGCCATAAAACCTGCATCGTGTCCGGCACGGGCAACGTGGGCATTTACGCCATTGAAAAGCTGACCCAGCTGGGCGGCAAGGTGGTGGGTTTTATGGACTACGACGGCAGCATTTACGACGAAAACGGCGTAGACGCCGAAAAGCTGGCCTTCCTGAAAGATTTGGTATTCGTCCGGCGCGGCAGCTTGAAAGAATACGACAAAAAATTCAAAGGCGCGCACTTCCGCCCCGGCAAAAAAACCTGGGACATCCCGTGCGACGTGGCCTGCCCCACCGCCTGCGAAAACGAACTGCACACCGAAGACGCCAAACTCCTGCTGCAAAACGGCTGCAAATGCATTTGCGAAGGTTCCAATATGCCCTGCACGCCGGGCGCGATTGAAGCGTTCCAGCAGGCGGGCATTTTGTATTCGCCCGGCAAAGCGTCCAACGCGGGCGGCGTGGCGGTGTCCGGCCTGGAAATGACGCAAAACAGTATGCGCGTGTACTGGACGCGCGAAGAAGTGGACCAATACCTCCAGCGCATTATGAACAACATCCACCACAGCTGCCTCTCCGCCGCCGAAGAATACGGGATGAAAGGCAACTATATGGCGGGCGCCAACATTGCGGGGTTCAAAAAAGTGGCCGACGCGATGATTGACCAAGGTTTAGTGTAAGTGTTTTAAAAACAAAAAACGGAGAGGTGTTTGCCTCTCCGTTTTTTTATCTGCAACAAAGACTAACCGATGCGTATGCCCTGCGGGTTGCCCGGCAAATCCACCGTGCGGGCCACGGGCTGCGGGGCGCGGCGGGAATAAATTTTGTCCACAATCACGCTGATGGCACCGTCGCCCGTTACGTTGCAGGCCGTACCGAAGGAGTCCATCGCAATATACAGGGCAATCATCATCCCCAGTTCGGCCTCGCCAAAGCCCAGCATACTCTGCAAAATGCCCAGCGCGGCCATAATCGCCCCGCCCGGCACGCCCGGCGCGGCCACCATCGTTACCCCCAACATGCAGATAAATCCCGCAAACTGGGCAAACGGCATTTGCGTACCGTTCATAAATAAAATAGCCAAGGCACAGGCCACAATTTTCATTGTGCTGCCGGACAGGTGAATGGTGGCGCACAGCGGCACCACAAAGCCGGCCACTTCTTCGCGCACGCCCATCTTGACGGTCTGCTTGAGCGTAACGGGAATGGTAGCGGCAGAGGATTGTGTGCCCAGCGCCGTCATATACGCAACCAACATCGTTTTAAGCATACTAAACGGGTTGCGCCGCGCCACCACGCCGGCCGCCGTAAACTGCAGCACCAACATCACGGCCGTAATGGCAAAAATCAGCACGATAATTTTGGCAAATACGCCCAGCACCGCCACTACTTGGCCGGACACCGTCATATTTAAAAATATGCCGAAAATGTAATAAGGAAGCAGCGGGATAATCACGCGCGCAATGACGCGGTCAATAATATCGCGGAAGTCCCACATAATGCCTTTCAAGCGGCTGCCCTGGATGACCGCCATCCCCAGCCCCAGCGTAAACGCCAGCACCAGGGCCGTCATCACGTCCATCAAAGGCGGCATAGCCACCGTGAAATACGGTTTTAATTCCGCCGCCGCGGCAAACTGCTCCGCATGGGCCGACGCATCCAGCAAATACGGGTAGCTCGCCTCCGCCACCGCATAGCTGAAAAACCCGGAAGCCAGCGTAAACCCGTAGGCCAGCACCGTCGTGATAAACAAAAGTTTCCCGGCGCTGCGGCCCAGCTCGGCAATGCCGGGCGCCACCAATCCCACAATCAGCAGCGGGATAATAAAACCCAAAAAGTTGCCGAACAGCCCGTTAAACGTAAGCGCCACGCGCACCAGCCAATCGGGAAAGAACAGCCCGCACACAATCCCCAAAGCAATGGCACACACCACGCCCGGCAGCAGGCCCCATTTTAATTTGATATGTAATTTTCTTTTTCGCAGTTTTAACATAACACTCTCTTTCGGGTCAACTTTTTTATTATACGAAACCTGGAAACGATTTGTTATAATAAATGTGGTTTCAACGGGGTTTTATGCACAAAATAGCGGGGTGTCTTTTCTGTTTATCCTTCGCGCTGCCGGCGGCAGGGTTTTCCTTCTCCGCCGACGGAGTTTCGTCGGAGCAGGCCGCCTCTTTGCAACATTTTTCCCTTTCGCAATACATTGCCCAATACCTGGCCGCCTCGCCCGATTTGCAAGCCCAAACCAACCGCCTGCAAATGGCCCGCAACACCTACAAGAACGCTTTTATGACCGCTTTTTTGCCGTCGTTTTCCCTCAGTGCCACCGCCTCGGAAACGTACGGGCGGCAGTACCACTATACCTCGTGGGAAGAATTCCAACACGGCGATTCGTACGGCCAGGCCCAGGCGTCCTGGAATGTGTTTAACAGCGGCAAAGACGCCCTGCAATACCAATCGGCCGCGGCGGATTGGCAGGTGGCCAAAATCAATTACGAAGACACCGTCCAACAATACGTATTAAACGCCGCCCAAACCTATTACGATTTACTGCTGAACCAAAAACTGCTCCGGGTGTACGAAGACGACCTCGCCGTGGCCCAACAGCAATACGAGCAGGACAAAGTCCTCTACGAAAACGGCCTGAAAACCCGTTCGGATTTATTGTCCAGCGAAACCAACTGGCGCAGCAGCCAGCTGTCGCTTTTTTCGGCGCAGAACAATTACGCCAACGCGTTAAAAAACTTTAACATCGCCCTCAACCGCCCGGTGGAAGCCCCCGCCGAACTGGACGAACAGACAGAGCAGGATTTATCCCCCCTGCCGCCGCTGAACGAAGATTTAACCAACGCCCTCGCCCACCGCTACGACGCCCGCGTGCAGCGCTTGACCCTCAAACAGAGCGACATCGCCCAAACGCTCGGCAAGCTGGATTCGCTTCCTTCCGTGTTTGTGGATTTGTTTGCCAACACGGGGCGCGGGTTTACCTCGCACGAATTGTGGGATTACAATTACGGCATTTCGGCCGGCATTTCTTTTGACATCGGATTTTTGTACTTAAACAAATACCGCGAGCGCCAAAACGTCAAACTCACCAACCAAAACGCGCACCTGGAGTACGAGCAATTTTTGCGCACCCTGCGCGACAACGTGGTGGAGGCCCGCAATACCCTGCTGTTAAAAATCCGCTCGCTGGAAGTTTCCCGCCTGCGGCTGCAAACCGCCACCCAAAAGTTTGACGCCACCCAACTGAAATACAAAAACGGAATGATGAGCGCCACCGATTTGACCGTGGCCCGCCAGGAGCTGATTTCCGCCCAGGTGGACTACGCCACCCTGCTTTCCGAGCTGACGCTTTCGCGCCTGCGCTATCGGTATGCTTTGGGGGAACAGCTTTATGCCTATCAGCCGGAGGAATTAAAATGAAAAAATTTTTAAAACGCATTTGGAAACCGCTGTTGTTTTTGCTGGCAGCCGCAGCCTGCCTGGCCGCCCTGTGGGTGTGGAGCATCCGCCCGCTGATTAACCGGCTGAAAGGGGACGTAATCCTGCCGGAAGACATCGTGTCCGTCCAGCGCGGCACAGTGGAAGTGTCGCTGAAGGGGCAGGGCACGGTGATGGCCAAGCAGGATGTAAAAGTTACTTCCAAACCCAGCGGCATTTTGCAGGCCGTATACGTAAAAGAAGGGGACGTGGTGAAAAAAGGCCAAAAGCTGGGATTACTCAAACCGGGCCGCAACGAATTTGAAGATTTCAAACCCGTGGTCATTTACGCCCCCGTGGACGGAACCGTGGTTAAATGCCACGCCGACTCCCAGGACTACGAACGCGATTTATCCGAGCGCAACCTTTCGCTCCCGCGTCCTGGCACTTTTTTGGAAGGCTCTTATGATAATACCGAAAACGCCACCTGCTTTTTGCGGCTGGTCAACACGGACACGCTGGTCATCCCCTTATATGTAACCGAAATGCAGGTACTGCAGCTTAAAAAGGGAATGCCCGCGGAAGTGGAAGTGGTTTCCCTGGGCAGCGACGCAGAACCCTTCCCGGGCACCATTACCTATGTATCCAGCCAAATTGAAAAAAGCGGCGACCGCTGGAGCGACAGCAAAGGCTTTTTAGTGCTGGTGGAACTCCCCCGCGCCGACCGGAACATTTTGCTGGGTGTGAACACCAACATCACCGTGCCCCTCCAAAAGCGGGAAGACGTGCTGACCATCCCCGCCAGCGCCTTGTTTGAAAAAGGCGGCAAAAGCTACGTATTTAAATACATCCGCGGCAACGAAGCCACCCGCACCGAAGTTTCCACCGGCCTGGCCAACGATACCACCGTGGAAATTACCGGCGGCCTGCAGGAAAACGACCAAGTCTTGCTGGCGCCCCCGTACGGAGAAGCATGGTAATACACTGCGAACACCTGGTAAAAATTTATCAAACAGCGGACGCGTTCCGCGCGCTCAACGATGTATCGCTGGATATTGCCCCGGGGGATTTTGCGGCCGTTATGGGCCCCAGCGGCTGCGGCAAGAGCACACTGCTGAACATTTTGGGGCTGTTGGATGAACCCACGTCCGGCGTGTACCGCTTAAACGATATTTCCACCGCGGATATGTCCGACCGCGTACGCTCCCGTACCCGCCGGGACCATATCGGTTTTATTTTTCAATCTTTTAATTTGCTGCCCAAACTTTCCGTACTGCAAAACATCGCCCTGCCCATGCGCTACGGCAACCTGCCCCGCAAAGACATTTTGCCCCGCGCCTATGAACTGCTCCAACGGGTAGGCCTGGCCGACAAAGCCGACCGCACTCCCCAAGAGCTTTCGGGCGGCCAATGCCAGCGTGTGGCCTGTGCCCGGGCGCTGGCCAACCGGCCGGAACTGATTTTGGCCGACGAGCCCACCGGCAATTTGGATTCCAAAGCCGGGGAAGATATTTTATCCCTGCTCCGGGACCTCAACCGAAGCGGGATAACGATTGTCATGGTCACCCACGATGACAAAATCGCCCACGGGGCCAAACACATTATCCGTATGAAGGACGGGGAAATCGTATGAAACTGCCCGATTTAATTGCCACCGGCTGGCTGGAAATACGCAGCCACAAAATGCGCAGTTTTTTAAGCGTGTTTGCCATTGCCATCGGCATTGCCACCTTTTTCTACACGCTCAGCATCCTCAGCCAGCGCTACCGCGACATTGACCGCACCGCCGAAGTATCCGGCAAAGGCCGTCTGGACACAACCGTGGAAAGACCCCTGTCTATGGACCAATACAACCAGCTGTTGCGGATGCTGCCGCCCCAGGCTTCGCTCTCGTTCCAAACCGACGAAATGTTTACCAGCGCCACTTATAAAGGGCAAATCTTAACGGGATTTTTTCTGCAAGGCCTGCTGCCCACCTGGCAGGACAGCGCCTTTGTGTACCAAGTGGAAGGACGTTTTTTTAATTGGCAGGACATCAAAAACAAGCACCGCGTGGCGTTGATAGTCGTCTACCCCCGCGAAAAGGAGCCGCGCCACATCTCATCCGTTGACAGCGGCCCCGCGGGCTCCGTACAGTTGCAGGACTTCATCAAACATATCAACCTGCTGAACCAATCCATTACGATTTCCGATCAGAGCTTTACCGTGGTGGGCATTTTGCGTGCCCCGCCGGTGGAAAAAGATTTCCGCGCCCCCGAGGACCAGGAATCCATGCAGAAAATTTTTATTCCCTATACCACCTGGTATGATATCGCCCCGCGCTGGTGGGATAGTTTTTCCACCCGCGTGCGCATTGTGACCGGCAGCGAGGACAAAGCCGCCCGGGCCACTTCCGTTTTGCACAGTTTTCTGCGCCAGCAGTTCGGCCCGGACTTTTTGCCCGGCATCCGCCTGTTCCGCCACCAGCTGGACATCTATCGCCAGGGCGCGTGGCATAATTTGAAAGCAATGATTTTTATCGGCCTGATTGCGATGATTGCCGGCGGCATCGGCATTATGAACATTACGATGGTGGTCATTTTTTCCCGCACGCGCGAAATCGGCATCCGCCGCGCGCTGGGCGCCAGCCGGCTGGACATTCTGCTCCAGTTCTTAACCGAGGCCATGCTGCTGGGCTTGTGCGGTGCGGCGGGAGGCATGGTGCTGGGCTATCTGGCCGTTTTGCACATGGCCAACAACACCAGCCAGCTGACGTTCTCCTGGTGGGTGGTGGCGGCATCCGTGCTGCTGGCGCTGGGGACCAGTTTTCTGTTTGCGCTGTACCCGGCTTACGAGGCTTCCAAACTCCGGCCGGTAGAGGCGCTGAAATACGAGTAAGGCCTTATTTTGCTACAATACACCTATGCAAGTAAAAATAAATATTGACGGCGGCTCCCGCGGCAACCCGGGCCCCGGAGCGGCAGCCTACGTGATTTGCTCTTTAGACGGCAAAATTTTGGCGCAGGAAGGCTACTATTTACCCCACTGCACCAATAACCAGGCCGAATATACCGCCCTGAAACTGGCGCTAATCAAAGCCAAAGAACTGGGGGCGACGGAATTGTTCATTCAATCGGATTCGCAGTTACTCGTTAAACAATACCTGGGTGAATACAAAATCAAACATCCCGATTTGGCGGCCCGCATGGCCTACATCCGCCGCCTGGCCGCGGGCGTTATCATCCATATAGAGCACGTCCTGCGCCACTTAAATAAAGCGCCCGACGCGTTGGCCAACAAAGCCATGGATGCCAAACAATCCTTGGGCTTTAACCCCATTATCCACTTTCCGCCCGAAGAACCCGCGCAGCCGCAGGCGGAAAACACAGTAAACGGCGTGGAAGTAACCCCCGTCGTGCGCAAACCGGCCGAAACGCCGGCACCGGCGCCGGAAGCGGAACCGAAACCCGCCGCCAAAGCAAAACCCGCCAAAAAACCGGCCGCTAAAAAGAAGGCCCCCAAGCAAGGCCCCACGCAGCTGGATTTATTCGGCGATTTATAGGCATTTTTGCTACAATATGTTGGGCAGCCCAGATAACCGCTCCCGGCCAATTCCGGCTTGGGGGAGGAACTTCCGGACTCCACAGGGCAGTGCGCCGCCCGAAAGGACGGGACGGCGGGGCCATATCACCCCGCTGGACGGAAAGTGCAACAGAAAAAATACCGCCCGCAAGGGTAAGGGTGAAATGGTGCGGCAAGAGCGCACCGCGCATTTAGCAATAAATGCGGCACGGCAAACCCCGCACGGAGCAAGGCCAAACCGGTCCACACGCGGCCCGCGTTCGCGACCAAGTAGGCCGCTAAGAGTAATGGTTATCCCGGCCCGCAATGGCCGACAGAATCCGGGGTATCGGCTGCCTCGTTTTTTATCCGCCCGCACGGGCGGATTTTTTTAATAGGTCCGGGCCTATTTTCAATTAGGCCTTTTGCTCCTGGCGCACCGTTTTACAAACGGCCATTTCCCCATAGCCTAGACTTGCTTACAACCCCTCTCTTTTTATTTTTTTCGTGTTGTCGTTCGGATTGAGGCTGGCCTTTAACGGCGCACAACTCCAAGCATTTGTGGCGTGTGATGAAGCCTGCTACTGTAAAAACTCCACGGGTGGAGGCGCTGAACAATTTGGCATAAAAAACCCCGCTGCCTGGCAGCGGGGTTTTTTAATGGATTAATTCGGTGTGGCGGCCGGCGGCGGGTTGGAAGGCGCTTGCTGCGGGGCAACACCAGCCGCAGGCGCAGCGGCCAAAGCCGGTTTGTGCTCGGACGGCACATTCCCGCCCGGCACTTGCGGAATGGTGAACCAGAAAACGGACCCCTGGCCCAGCCCCGGGCTGACCACGCCGATTTCGCCCCCGTGGGCATTGATAATTTCCTGTGCGATAGCCAACCCTAACCCCCAGCCTTGTTTTTTAAGGGTACGGTCGTTGTCGGACTGGTGGAATTTTTGGAAAATTTTGCTTTTTTCGCCGTGCAGCAGGCCGGGGCCGTTATCGGACACTTTAAACGTCAGCTGCCCGTTCAGCACGTAAAAGCGCGCCTCTATACAGCCGCCCTGGGGCGAAAATTTAATCGCGTTGCCAATCAAATTGTTAATCACTTGCGAAATGCGGAACCGGTCCGCCACCACGGTTACATCGGCCGGATATTCACACTTCTGCAGGAAAATACCCTTCTTCTGCGCATTGACCGATTGCAGGGCAATTACATCGTTCAACAACGCGTTAAAGTTAAAGGGTTGGGCGTCCATTTTAAACCGACCGGATTCAATCATAGAAATATCCATCAAGTCCGCCATCAGCATATTCATATTGTCGGTTGCTTTTAAAATGTTGTTTAAAGCGGTTTGGTCGTTGTTGCCGCCGCCCTGCGGGTTATCCATCATCAGCACGGACGTAAACCCCTGAATGGACGAAAGCGGCTGGCGCAAATCGTGCGCGACGATGGACATAAACTTGGAACGGATTTCATTCAAGCGGTTGAGTTCCTGGTTGGTCAGACGCAGTTTTTCCACCATACTTTCCAACACGTTTACTTTGCCCGAAAGCTGCATTTGCAGCGTGGCAATTTGCTGCTGGTAGTTGTGCTCGGCCTTCATAATCGTCCGTTTCATTTTTTTAAGGACGAATTTCTTCGTAATCCAGTAAGTAAGCAGCGATAATATCGCCGCCACCAGCAGCGAATACGAAACCAAAATCTGCCATAAACTCATACGCTCTCCTATTTTACGCGCAGGGGTGCGCCCAGGGTTTTTTCCAGTTCGGGGCAGGCAACGCCCCCTTCCCGCAACAGTACGGCTTGCGGGGCCGTCAAATCCACCACGCTGGAAGCCACCGGGCTCAGCGTGCCGCCCAAAAAGATATAGTCCACTTTCCCGTCAAACGTTTCCAACAACGTTTTTTCTTCCGTGATGACCGGCTTCCCGTGCAGGTTGGCACTGGTGCAGGCCATCGGGTGATGCATTTGGGCCAGAAGTCCGGTTAAAAACACATGGCCCGGTACGCGAATCCCCAGCCCGGTAAATCCGCGCGTAAGCGGTTTGCCGGCTTCGGTCGGCAGTAAAATAGCCGTCAGCGCGCCCGGCCAATAGGCTTGGGCCAAGCGTTCGGCCCCCGGCGTAAAGACCGCCACGCGGCGGGCTTGGTCCACCGTGCCCGTCAAAATTTGCAGCGGCGACGTGGAAGGCCGCTCTTTAATGCGGTAAATTTCTTGAATAGAACGCTCACAAAAGGCTCCCGTGCCGATGCCGTATACGGTATCGGTGGGCAGCACCGCCACGGCGCCTTCGTCCAAGGCGCGGGCCGCTTCCAGCACGGCCGCGGGCGTCATTTCACTCGTTTTAAAAATATGGGTCCGGCTCATTTTTTTCCTCCCGTTCCGGCTCGGCCGGACGGTCTATAATCAGTACAAATTCTCCCTGCACTTTGTTCTTTTTGCCCAGTTCGCGGGCCAGGCCCGCGGCCGTGCCGCGCAGCCATTCTTCGTACACCTTGGAAAGTTCCCGCGCCGCAATCACCGGGGTATCGTCCCCCAGCGTTTTGGCAATCAGTTCCAGCATTTTTACCACGCGGTACGGCGATTCGTACACCACCACCGGGTGATTTAACGCATAGGCCGACGCAAGCAGCTTGGCGGCTTTGCCCGCTTTGCGCGGCAAAAAGCCCAAAAACGTAAACGCACCGCCCGTAATGCCCGCCCCCGCCAAGGCACACGCCACCGCACTGGGCCCCGGCAAAGAGGAAACTTTTATCCCCGCTTCCACCGCTTCTTTCACGAGCCGCCACCCCGGGTCGGAAATGCACGGGGTGCCGCAATCGGACACCAAGGCGCACGTTTTGCCGCCTTTAAGCGCTTCCAGACAGCGCGCCACGGAGCGGGGATCGTTTTCGTTATAGCGGTAAGTCGGCTTGGAAATGCCAAAGTGCGAAAGCAAAATCTGGGTGCGGCGGGTATCTTCGCACAACACGGCGTCGGCGGTTTTGAGCACTTCCAGGGCGCGCAGGGTAATGTCCTGCAGGTTGCCAATGGGCGTAGGGACAATATAGAGCATATAGTAAAAGTATATAAAATAGCGAAAGAACGCAACAGCCGCGCTTGGGCTCGGCCCGGTAAAACGGCCCCGGATAGGTCCAAAAAAATCCCTACAACCGGGGTGTTATTTAGTAAAATAATAATTTGTTATTTATTCTAAAACATACAGAGGAAATTCGGAAAGAAATGTCTAAAATTCTGTCCAAAATTAAGCTCAACACGTTTGCCATTATTTTGTCTATTTTGGTAATCGTGGCCGCGCTGACGTGGATTGTTCCCTCCGGCGCTTATGACAAAATGGACGTAGACGGCCGCCAGGTCGTTGTCGCCGGGACGTATCACCCCGTTTCGGCCAATCCGCAAGGAATTTTTGATTTGTTAAAAGCCCCTATCCAGGGTTTTTCCAACACGGCGGAAGTGATTGTGTTTCTGCTGGTCATCGGCGGCGTGCTGGCCGTAGTGGAAAAAACCGGCGCCATCGCAGCCGGCATTCAGGCCGCCAGCAACTTCTTTCAGCGCAAGCCGAATTTGCGCTTTTTGTTTATTCCGCTGGGGATTATCGTGTTTTCGCTGTGCGGCGCGACCTTCGGCATGTGCGAAGAAGCGCTGATTTTTATTCCTATCTTTATCCCGCTGGCCCTTTCGCTGGGGTACGACTCCGCCCTCGGCACCGCCATCCCGTTCATCGGGGCGGGCGTAGGGTTTGCGGCCGCATTTACCAACCCGTTTACGGTGGGCATTGCGCAGGGCATTGCGCAGGTACCGCTCTATTCGGGCATCGGGTACCGCTTTATTATCTGGATTATCTGCACGACCGTGGTTATTACGTGGCTGAGCGTGTACGCGCGCAAAATCCGCAAGGACCCGACCAAAAGCTTAACCTACGAGTTTGACATTGAAAAACGCAAAGAATTAAAACTCAATAAAGAAGAAACCCGCATGACCCGCCGCCAGAAATGGGTGTTAATCGCCTTCGGGCTGGGCATGCTGACGCTGATTGCGGGCGTGCTTAAACCGCAGCTGTGCAGCATGATTAAAGGCATGTGGGGCATAGACCTGATGGAAATGCTCAACCTGGAAGCCAGCGGCTGGTACATCACCGAAATCGCCGCGCTGTTTTTGGGCGTGGGGTTTGTGTGCGGCTTCTTGGGCAAAATGAGCATGCAAAAATTTACCGATGCGTTTTTTGACGGCGTACGCGGCATGGCGGAAATTGCCATGCTGCTCTGCTTTGCGCAGGCTATCGTCATCATCGCCAACAACGGCCATATTTTGGACACTATGCTCAACTGGATGTCGGCCGGCATCAGCAAGCTGCACCCGGTGTGTGCGTCTTGGGCGGCGATGGTGCTGCAAACCATCATTGACTTTTTCATCCCCTCCGGTTCCGGCAAGGCCGTGCTGACCATGCCCATTTTGGCGCCGCTGGCCGACTTAATCGGCATTACGCGCCAGACGATGGTGCTGGCCTTCCAACTGGGCGGCAGCTGGATGAATATGGTCATTCCGACGGACCCCGTCACCATTGCGGCCATTGGCTTTGCGCGCATTGCGTACCCCAAATGGCTTAAATGGATGTTGCCGTTATTGATTGTGATGTATTTGTTGTCGTTTTTGCTGCTGATTCCGCCGTATTTGATGAAGTGGCAATAATTTTTTGCGTCCCGCCGCATTTTTGGGCAAAAAAGCTCTTGTTTGAGCCGGCGGGACGTTTTTATGCATAAATGGCACAAAAATACGCAGTACCTACAAGAGGAAAACAAAACTAAATGAAAAAAATGCTGTGCAACACCTACTTTTTGGTGTTCTCCATTATGGTGTTCGTGGCCGCGCTGACGTGGATCGTCCCCTCCGGCCAATATGACCGGGTAGAAGCAGACGGCCGCACCTATGCGGTAGCCGGTTCCTATCACACCGTGGACAGAGCCCCCCAAGGCATCGGAGACATTCTGTCCGCCCCCGTAGAAGGTTTCACCCAATGTGCAGAAATCATCGCGTTTATTTTGGTTGTCGGCGCGCTGTTTACGATTATTGAACGCACGGGCGCCATCAATACGATGATTAAGAAGGTCAGCTTCTTCTTTGCCAACAATCCCCGATACCAAAAACTGTTCATCCCGGTATGTATGTTTTTGTTCTCGCTGTGCGGGGCCATGTTCGGAATGGAAGAAGAAACGCTGATTTTTATCCCCATTTTCATTCCGCTGGCCCTTTCGCTGGGGTATGATACGGTAGTCGGGATGTCCATCCCTTTCATCGGGGCGTTTACGGGGTTTTCGTCGGCGTTTGTCAACCCGTTTACGGTGGGCATCGCCCAAACCATCGCCCAGCTGCCGATGTATTCCGGCTGGCAGTACCGCCTGGTGATTTGGTTTATTTTCACGTCCGTCGTGGCGGGGTTTTTCACCTGGTACGGCGAACGCGTGCGCAAAAACCCGACCAAAAGTTTAACCTATAAAATGGACCTGGACAAACGCGCCGAGCTGAAAGTGATTAACGACGTTGTAGTGGACCAAACTTTCCACTTAACGCGCGCACACAAGCTGGTGATCGGCTCGTTTTTAGCGGGAATGGTCATCCTGTTTTACGGCGTCATCCGCTACCAGTGGTATATGATTGAAATCGCCGCCGTGTTTTTGGGCGTCTCCATTGCCAGTGCGTATTTCGGCAAACTGACGCTGGATCAAACGACCGACGCCATTATTGACGGTGCCAAATCCATGATCAGCGTGTGCATTTTGATGGCGTTGGCGCGCTCCATTGTAATTGTAGCCACCAACGGGCACATTTTGGATACGTTCCTGCACGCCATGACCAAAAGCGTCGGCGGGCTGCACCCCATTTTGGCCTCGCAGGCGATGTTCGTCATCCAGACGATTTTGAACTTCTTTATCGCCTCCGGTTCCGGCCAGGCCGTGCTGACCATGCCCATCATGGTCCCGCTGGGGGACTTGGTAAACGTTTCGCGCCAGACCGTCATTTTGGCCTATCAGTTCGGCGAAGGCTGGGGCAACCCGATTATTCCCACCGCCCCCGTTACGATGGGCGCTTTGGCGCTGGCCGGGATATCGTACCCCACGTGGGTCAAGTGGTTTTTAAAGCTGGAGGTAATCCTGATTATTCTCTCCCTGCTGCTACTGATACCCGCTTATTTTATTTGGTAAAATAAACCTAAGCCCCTTGGCCCGCCAAGGGGCTTTTTGAAATATGCTCAACGAACTGAAAACCGTTTCCTATTTTCACGCCGCGGACTGGGCGGTATTTTTTGCGGTACTGGCCGCCACCGCCGGCGCGGCCATCTACGGCAACCGCCGCCTGAAAAAGAAACAAGGTTCCAAACCTTCCGGCATATTGGACTACCTGCTGATGGGCCGCCAGCTGACGCTGCCCCTGTTTGTGGCCACCTTGGTAGCCACGTGGTACGGCGGCATTTTCGGCGTGAACGAAATCACCTTCAACTACGGCATTTACAATTTTGTAACGCAGGGCCTGTTTTGGTACGTGGCGTATTTGATTTTTGCGTTTTTTATCGCCCCCAAAGTCGCCCAATATCAGTCCGTTACCCTGCCGGACTTAACCGAGCAAATGTTTGGGCCCAAATCGGCCAAAGTGGCGGCCGTGTTTACGTTTTTTTACATTACGCCGGTGGCGTACGTGCTAAGCCTGGGAATGTTTTTGCATATGGTATTTGGCATCGGCGTACTGCCCGGGATGGCGCTGGGCACGCTGTTTGCGGGGCTGTACACGGCGTGGGGCGGGTTCCGCTCGGTAGTGTTTTCGGACCTGGTGCAATTTTTTGTAATGTGCAGCGCGGTGCTGCTGGTGGTTTTATTTTCCGTGCACACGTTTGGCGGGCTGGAATTTTTGAAAGCTCATTTGCCGGCCTCGCACTTTACGCTGACGGGCGGGAACTCCTGGTTCAACACGTTGATTTGGGGATTTATCGCTTTGTCCACGCTCATTGACCCGAGTTTCTACCAACGCTGTTTTGCCGCCAAAAACCCGGACGTCGTAAAAAAAGGCGTTTTAATTTCCACCTTTATCTGGTTCTGTTTTGACTTATGCACCACGGCGGGCTCGCTGTATGCACGGGCGCTTTTGCCGCAGGCCCAGCCCGGCCAGGCGTATTTTTTCTACTCCATTCAGCTTTTACCCGTCGGCTTGCGCGGATTTTTTGTGGCGGGGATTTTGGCCATTATTTTGTCCACACTCAACTCGTTTTTGTTTATCGCGTCCAACACGCTCAGCTTTGACTTGTTGCGCACCCGGTTTAAAAATGTGGTGCTTTCCAACCGTATTGCCATTTTTGCCGTGGGCGCGTTGGCCATTGCGCTGGCGCACCTGCTGCACGGCAGCTTTAAAGAAATTTGGCTGGTGCTGGGGTCGTATTTTTCGGCGTGTTTATTGGTACCGATTTTGATGGGCTATTTGTCCCCGGGCCGCATCAGCGACAAGCTGTTTGTGGGGGCGTCTTTGACCAGTGCGGGCGCCATGACGGCGTGGCGCTTTATCCCCAAGCACGAACTGCTGGAAGCGCTGGACCCGTTTTACATTGGCGTAGCCACGGGGCTGATTATTCTGCTGGCTTGCCGCCGGCGGCGGGAGGAAGCGTATGTTACGCGCATTACTTATCGGTAACGGGCAAACCCCGCAGGCCGAATTTTTAAAACCGCTCGCGCAGGCGGCTGATTGGGTGTTGGCCGCAGACGGCGGGGCCGACCGTGCACTGGCTGCGGGCGTAACGCCGGACGCCATCATCGGCGATTTGGATTCCGTTTCCGCCCGGGCCAAACAATGTGTCCGCCCGGAAAACCTGATTTTTGTGGACAACCAAAACAATACCGATTTGGAAAAAGCGCTGGATTTTCTGCTCGCCCGCGGGTGCCGGCACGTCACGCTGACGGGTTTTATGGGCGGGCGGCTGGACTTTACGCTGGGGAACTTTTTATCGGTCTTTCCGTACGCCAAAAAAATGCAGCTTACGTTTGCCGGCCCCGGCTGGAAAATCTACCCGGTGGAACACGCGCGGCGCTTTGCCTGCCACCCGGGGACGCGGGTGAGCTTAATCCCGTTAAAAACCTGCCGCGGCGTAACGATAAGCGGCTTAAAATACCCGCTTAAAAACGCGCTGTTGCCGTTCGGCAAAACCGGCCGTACGTTAAGCAATCAAACCACCGGCAAAGCGTTTACGGTATCCCTAAGAAGCGGATTTTTGTTTGTATACGCCGAAGAATAACCGCAGTTAAAACAAATAAAACCCCGGAATGGCCGGGGTTTTATTTTGCATAAAAAGTTGTTTCTAGTTTTGCTTGGGCAGTTTTTTGTAGAGCTTTTGGGCTTCTTTAAAGGAGGAACTTGCCGCCTGCAAATACGGGCGGGCTTCGTCGTACCGGCCCAAAGCGTACAGCACCGCACCCAGGTGGTAGGCAATTTCCGGGTTGGCCTGCACGTACTCCGGCGCCACGGCCGAAAGGATGTCGGCCGCTTGTTGGTATTTGCCCTGCTTAAAATACACCCAGGCCTGCGTGTCTATAAACGAATTGTCATCGGGGGACAACGCCAGCGCGCGGGCGATGTATTCCTGTGCGTCATCCAGGCGGGTGTTGCGCTCCGCCAGCGAATAAGCGTACAAATTAAGCGCGGCCGCATTTTTGGGGTTTTGCTCCAGCAATGTGTTTAATTGTTCGTCCAAGTCTTTGTATTTTTTCAAGCTGTCCAGCGTAAAGGCATATTGCAGACGGGCCTCCTCGTACGAGGGGTTGGTCGCCAGTAAATTTTTAAACACTTTGGCGGCTTTTTTATATTCCCCGCGGTCGTTTAATGCCAGCGCATAGAAAAAAGCAATTTCCACATTCCCGTCAAATTTTTGGTAGGCTTGCCGCAGCGTATGCAAACTTTCTTCCGGTTGGTTCAGTTTTTGCAGGTAAAAGCTGACTTGCAGCCATTTATCCGCCGAACGGTTAAAATCGGACGATTCCCGCAGGTACGCAATCGCACGGGAAAAATCCCCCCGATGTTCGGCCAGCTTTGCCAAGAAATAGGCGGAAGGAACGTCGCCGTTGTCGTCGGCCTTGGCTTTTAAAAAGTATTCTTCGGCTTTGGGCAAATCGTTGGACAGCAAATACACCGACGCCATGCGCGAGAGCGTGCCCGCATTGGCGTAGCCCATTTTTTCCAATTCTTCAAATTCGTGCAACATCAAAAAATACTGGGCCGTTTTTTCGTACACTTCGCCCCGGCCCAAACGCGGGTTGGGGTCATCCGGCGCCAGTTGGACGGCTTTGTTGTAATACGTAAGCGCGTCGTCCATCCGGCGCGCCTCAAAATACATAGAGCCGATTTGCGTGTAGATGGCAGGCGCCAAATCCGGGTCCTCTTGTGCCAGGGCCAGCAGTTTTTCCACTGCTTTATCCACATTAAAAAGCGAAAGCACCATTACATATTGGTACAGCACCCGCGCGTTGTCCGGCTCCAATTTAAAAGCCTGGTCGTAGGCTTTTTCGGCTTCGGACAAATTGTTTTTTTTGAGCTGATAGGCGCCGTACACCAGCCAATCTTCGGCGTCGTTTTCGCCCTGGTCTATAAACCCGATATACGGTTCGGCTTTTTCCGGGGTGCCGTCCGCCAGCGCTTGGGAAACCAACATCCGCTTGAGGTATTTGGAATCGGGGCTTAATTGGAGGGCTTTTTCCAGCTCGGCAAAGGCCTTGGGGCTGTCCGCCCGCTGGGCGTAAACGGCTTTTAAAAATTGGGTAAACAGGCGGGCTTCCGCCTTACTTTGGTCATTGAGCGACAAGGCCCACGCCGGGCTGACCGCCAGACACAGGGCCAACGCCAAAAATTTTTTCATAAATCGGCTCCCATTATAAGTGCGTCGTCTTTCCCGTCGTAAAATTTTTCCCGCCGGCCCGTTTCCGTCAGCCCCGCCTTGGTGTAGAGGGCAATAGCCGGGTGGTTGCGCACGTTTACTTCCAGCGTGACGGCGGTGCCGCCGCTTTCGCGCACGTTGCGCAGTGCGTGGGACAACAGCCGGAATCCAATCCCTTTGCGGCACGCAGCGGGCAGTACGGCCAAATTTAAAATTTCACAAAATCCCGCCGCCAGCCGCAGCGCCAAAAAACCGACGATTTCGCCGTCTTCTTCCCAACACCAAATACGGGAAGCCGCGTTGGCAATTTCCCCCGCCATGCCTTTTTCGCCCCAGTGGGCGCTCATCGGCTGGGTGCTTTCAATATAAGCCAGCCGGGCGGCGTCCAACGGGCGGGCGGGGCGCATTTTCATACGGGTTTAATCAGCTCAAAGCGGGCCGGTTTTAAATACAGCGGTTCCAGCGCGTCTTTTTCCCAGCCGTCCCCGCAGGCCATCGCCAAAAACCGGGCCGGCTGCAATTTGCACACCTTTTCGTCGGCCAGCGGATAGGCGTTCCCCAGCAAGCCGGCCAGGGAGGTACCTTCCTTATCGGTGCCGGCCACATACAACGGGCGGCCGTATTCCGCCAGGCGCTTTAGCAGCTCCTCGCGCGAAAGCCAGGCCGGGCCGGCGTGTTGTTCATCAAAAATCTGCAAAAAGTATTCTTCCCTAAACGCGTGCAGCACCACGGCCAGGGCGCCGTCCGGGTGTTGTTTTTGCCAGGCTTGGAACGCGCGGGAAGATTGCGCCTGAAAGTGTACGGCTTCAAACATTGTAGCGCCGCGGACTTCGGTGTGGTTTAAATACTTCATCATAGACGCAAACGTAAGCGAAATGCGGATACCCGTAAACCGCCCCGGGCCGCGGATGATAAAAATCCGCCCGATGTCCGCCAGTTCCGCCCCGGCCTTGGCCAGCAACGCATTTAACACGGGAAATAACAACTTTTCCTGCTTGATGCCTTTGCGGCGGGCCACAAAGCGTTTGCCGTCTTTTTCCAACACCAACAGAAGCGGCGAAGAAGACGTATCCATCGCCAAAGTTACTTGTTTGCCGCTTTGCATAATTCCTCCAACAGCGCGTCGGACACGCGCCCAAAAGAGTGGAGCGCAATTTCGCGCTCGTCCCCTTCTTTTAAGATAAAATCCATTTCCAGCCGGTCCTGCGGCAGCATATGGCGGATGGGGTCCGGCCATTCTGCCAGGATGACGGCCTTTTCGTCCTCCAGCATTTCTTCAAAGCCGAGGTTGAACACTTCGCCTTCTTCCAGGCGGAACAAATCAATGTGAAACAGCCGGTGATTTTTGTTTTTGTATTCCTTCATCAGGCTAAAGCTGGCGCTGGTGGGCGAGCTTTTAAGCCCCATGGCGGCCGCGATGCCTTTTACAAACACGGTTTTGCCCGCGCCGATCGGCCCGCGCAAAAAGATGATTTCGCCCCCTTTCAGCGAGTGAGCAAAACGGGAAGCCAACGCCAGGGTGTCTTCACGCGAGTGGGAAACGAGATGTCCTGTTTTCATTATTTCACCGTTTTAATGCAAATTTCGTGGCCGTCTATTTCCCGGCGGTCTAAGTTCGTGGGGTCCGGCATTTCTTTGCCGTCCACGGAAAAAACGTATTTGTATTCGCCGCCCGTTAAGGCAACAGACGTTTCAAAATAGCCTTTGCGGTAGGCCTTCAACACAATCGGGTCTTTGCCCCAGCGGTTGAAATCGGCCAGCAGTTCCACTTTTTTGGCGCCGGGAGCCGTCAAATAAAACTTGCGGTATTTGACTTCCGTATCGTATTTTTGCGGAGTCGGTTTCATCCGCGCAATTAAGCTTTCCTTATTCAGCGGCGCCACGGAGGCGGAGCTTTCAATCGTGTCGGCGGCGTAGTCGTAGTAATCTTCGGACGCGACAAAGAACCACGTCAGCACAATCACAATCAGCAACACAAACAGCACAAACAAAGCACCGGGTTTTTTAATCTTCGGCATCTAAAAAACTCCTTAAATAAAATTCCGCCCCACACTCCTGGGCGACTTTTTTGACGGCCTGCGCATCCGCACCGGTTTTGTCTACACAGCTGGCTACCACACGGTCAAACCCGGCATCCGCGCACAGGCGGATGAACTCGCACACGGCGTCGTAGCCGTTTTCGTAACCGGGGGCGGGGCACACAATGCGGCGCCAGACGGTTTCATTCTCGGCGTTCAGGCTGACGTTTACCACGTCCACCACGCGGCGCAAATCGGGCACGATGTTTTTATGGTTAATCAAGTTGCCCAGCCCGTTGGTGTTCAGGCGCACTTTAAACGGCGGATATTTGGCCTGGGCCATCCAGCCTTTAAGCGTCTGGGCCACAAACAGCAGCACGTCCAGGCGCATGGTCGGCTCGCCATAGCCGCAGAACACGACCTCTTTAAACGGCGCTTTTTTAAGCTCCTGCTCCAGGGCGGCCACGACTTCGCCGGCGGAGGGTTCGTTGCCTTGCAAATTCAGGTTATTGCCGTGGAAGTCCATCTTCCACTTGGTTTTAATGCAAAAGGTGCACAGGTTCGGGCAACGGTTGGTGATGTTCAAATAGACGCCATCCCCAAAGCGGTAGGCGATTTTGGGCGTTTCTTGTTTTGCCATAAATACCTCTTATAGTTATTATACCAATTTGCATACGGCGCAACCCGTCCGAAAGCAGGCTAGAAAAACGGACACGGACAAACGAAAATTAATAAAATAAAAGTAGGGAGAGGTGGCCGAGTGGTTTAAGGCACTAGTCTTGAAAACTGGCATACCGCAAGGTATCGAGGGTTCGAATCCCTCCCTCTCCGTGCTCTAGTGTAAATTAATTAGATATAATCCACGATGAACTTTTTTCTCGTCGTGGATTTTTTATTTTACTTAAATCTTAAATGCTCGTTTTCCGTTTCCCCG
>CALUYH010000008.1 GCA_944324965.1 Candidatus Avelusimicrobium gallinaceum | reverse complement strand
CCACAGCCCACAGCCCACAGCCCACAGCCCACAGCCCACAGCCCACAGCCCACAGCCCACAGCCCACAGCCCACAGCTCCTAACTTTTAATCTGTTTATTTTTTTGAAGCCCAGTGCTGGGTTGCGCGTTCAACAAAATCCGTTGGAATAAGGGGGGCGTTCGTTTTCATTTTTGGGGAGCCCTTTCTTTTTCCTAATTTTCCATTATTCAGCAGTTTTGTCCGTTTATGTGTACAAGGCCGAAATCGGATGCCCTGCGCGTTCATTTTTTAGGTAGATGAGTGTGGCTGTTCATCCTTTAAAAACCGCAATTTGAGGCCTTTTTGGCGAAAAACAGCCCAAAAACGGGTATTTACACCCATACATTACTTTCCAGCAGGCCTTTGCCGCCGTTTAGGCCGCACCAAGGGGAAATTTCTGCATTTTGCACTCGTTCTTTATCCGTTTTAATACGGCAAAGGGCTGCCTTTCCCGTATTTTACGCGTCCAAATACACCCGAAGAAAGCCAATCTATGCCAATTGTTTCTGTAAAACAAAATGCATTTTGTGACCAGATCTATTTGAATATAAAAAATAGATACAAAAATAAAAATACTTAAAATTTAAGTATTTTTAAAAAAGAATATATTTTTTATATACACCAAGCGCCTCTGATGCGCCTGAACTGGATTTTTAAAAATAATGCTTAAAAAAATAAATACATAAAAAATAAGTAAAAATAAAAAATACTTTTATTTTGTTTATTCTGTATAAAAATAAAAAAATAAGTATAAAATAAAAAATCATTAAAAAATAATTAAAAACAAAAAACAATGTATTTTTATATTTTTAAATTTGTGTTCACTGAAAAGTGAAAGTTTAAAAAATATAAAAATAAAAAATCTTTAAAATATAATTAGAATTAAAAACAGGAGGAAAAATGATATCCAAAATTGCCATTTGTAATTTGGCTCTGGCACAATTGGGGCAAGCTCCGATCACTTCGCTGGAGCAGGATGACGAAAAGGCCCGCCGCCTAAAACTGTTTTACGAACCCGTGCG
Source organism: Candidatus Avelusimicrobium gallinaceum (assembly GCA_944324965.1). Classification (GTDB taxonomy): domain Bacteria; phylum Elusimicrobiota; class Elusimicrobia; order Elusimicrobiales; family Elusimicrobiaceae; genus Avelusimicrobium; species Avelusimicrobium gallinaceum. The sequence goes on along the minus strand of CALUYH010000008.1, from coordinate 71,547 downwards.
CGATGAAGTCCTGCGCACCCATAATTGGGCCTTTGCCGGGGCCGAAGAACCCCTCACCCCGGTGGAAACCGTGGCCCCGCTGCCGGGCAAAATCCTGTACAAATACCCGGCCCAGGCCCTGTTTGTGCGGCGCGTGTTCTGCCCGGAACGTGCCCGCCAGGCGTTGCCTTTCCGGGAGTATTTCCGGGCGGATTTGCATTGCCGCGTGCTGGAAACCGCCGCCCCGCAGGCGTATGCGGAATATACCCGGCGTATTTTGGATGAAAACCTGTTTGACCCGGCGTTCGTCAAATCCTTTTCGCTGGCGTTGGCGTGCGATTTGGCCGTCGCTTTGACGGGGGACAGTGCCTTGGCCTCGCAACTGCTTGAAAAGTATACCTTAAGCCTGGATGAGGCCCGCCGCAGCAATATGACGGAAAATTTTACCCGCGCCCAGGATTCCAGCGCGTTTACCGAGGTGCGCTAATGCCTACCCATCATTTACAGCCTTCTTTTTCGGGGGGAGAAGTCAGCCCCGCTTTGTACGGGCGGGTGGACACCACGGCCTATGGCGCCTGGCTGAAAACCGCTCAAAATTTTTATGTACATCCCCAGGGCGGGGCATCCAACCGCCCGGGCACATTGTATATGGGTACGGCCAAGCTGCCGGGGCAGCCGTGCCGGATTATCCCGTTTGTCGTGGGGGAAGACGAAGCCTACGTGCTGGAGTTGGGGGAACAATATATGCGGGTGTACACATCCGGCGGGTGCTTATGCACGGCCGAAGGGGCCCCGTATGAACTGAAAACCCCTTACCTGGCGCACGAGCTGGACCTTGTGAATTACACCCAGTACGAACAAACGCTTTTTTTAACGCATCCGCAATACCCGCCCAAACAGCTGACCCGGGTGGAACGGGGCGTGTTTACGCTGGAAGACGTGCCCCTTAAATACGGTCCGTTTATGCTGGCCAATACGGATACCGCCAAACACATGCGGGTGGTGCAGAACCAGGAAACCCAAACTTCCACCGGCGTCAGTGCGTCGCTTTCCTTCCAGCCGCTGGTGGACCCCAATATGGCGGTGCTGGGGTATTTTGACGGTGAGTGGTTTTTTTCCGGGCAGGATTACGGGCTGGATATCGGGCGTTTGGTGTCTATGTTTAACGATATGTTTGCCGCGAAGGGCCTGAAGGCCTATGCTATGGGCGGCGTGGTGAAGATAGAAAGCCCGGCCGAAACCGGCGGCGATTGGAACGGCAAGCAGCTGGTGTTGAAGTATTACGTCAGTTTTTCGGACGCACCTAATTTGGTAGTTACCCAGGCGCTTAGCGGCGGGATTAACCAAGGCCAGCAAACGGCCGCGGGCGAAAAACAGTACCGCCTGGAAAGCGATTTTGATTGCTTTAAACCCGGGCACGTGGGCGGGCGTTTTGCGCTGACGCACAAAGTGCCCAGCCAATATGTGGCGGGCGTGCTGGGGTATGAACAATCCTCCCCGTTTATCAAGTCCGCCGGCGATTGGACCCTGCGCACCACCGGTACCTGGACGGGCCAGCTGGCGTTGGAAGCCTCGTCCGATTTGGGGCAAACCTGGGAAACGGTCACTCTTTTCTCGCGCGAGACGGGGGAAGAAAACCTGAACACGTTTGGCCGTCTGACAGATGAAAACATCCTCTACTGCCTGCGCCTGACAGGCAAGCAAATCACCGGCGAGGCCGGATACGAATTGCAAGCCGACGGCTGCCTGCAGGAAGGCATCGTGCGCGTGAGCGGGTTTGTCAGTTCGCGCCAGCTGGTGGTGGAGCTGGAACGCCCCTTCGGCGCGGAAGATTGGACCGCCGATTGGGCCGAAGGGTCCTTCAGCCAGGCGGCGGGATATCCGGCGTGCGTGTTCTTTTACCAGGACCGCCTGGGCCTGGCCGGCACGGCTACGGAACCGCAGACGGTGTGGTTTTCCAAAACCGGGGAATACACCCACTTTGGCCACGCGCGTTCCACGCTGGAAGATGCGGACTCCATTAGCATCAATTTGTCCGGCAAAAAGCTAAACGCCATCCGTTCCGTGGCGGTATCGGGCAAGTTGCTGTTGTTTACGGCCGGCAGCGAATGGACGTTAAGCACGTCGGGTGCACTGACGCCGTACAACATTCAATTGGAGCAGCAGAGCGAACGCGGCGCCAGCCGCACGGCCCCCGTTATGGTGGGCAACAAAGCGCTCTATGTCCAGGCGCGCGGCAGCGTGCTGCGTGATTTTTACTATGATTATTCTTCCGCTTCCTACACCAGCAACGACTTGACCCTTTGCGCCAAGCACTTGTTTTTCAACCGGGAAATACGCGAAATTTGCTACCAGCAGGAGCCCGATAACCTGATTTGGTGCGTCTTGGACGACGGATGTTTGGCTACGCTTACGTATCTGCCCGAACAAAACATTTGTGCGTGGACGCACCACCAAACGCAGGGGCGTTTTAAAAGCATTTGCACCATTCCCAACCGCGGCTACGACGAACTGTGGTGCGTGGTGGAACGGGACGGCACGTATTTGATTGAACGCTTGTCCCAGCGGCTCGCCAGCAAGGAACCGCAGGACCAGTTGTTTTTGGACAGTGCCGTATCGCGCAAGAGCGATACCGCGTTTTCGGAGCTGGACGGATTAGCACACCTGGAGGGCAAAACCATCAGCCTGTTGGCGGACGGCAGCCCGGTGGAAGGGATTGTAGTGCAAGAAGGAAAAATCCAATTGCCGCGCCCGATGAAATGCGTGCACGCGGGCCTGCCCTACGAATCGGTGCTGCAAACCCTGCCGGCCGCGGCCGAGTGGGCGGACGGCACCGCACTGGACAGGCGGCGGCGGGTGGTGTCCGTCACCGTGAAAATGCTGGACAGCCGCGGCGGCCGTGTGGGCACGGAAGAGACGCAAATGGACGAAATTATCCAGCGCAGCCGCGAAAATTTCAACGAGCCCATTGCGCTCCAAACGGGCGATTACGTGCTAACCCTCTCCGGCACGCATTCGCTGGCGCCGTCGGTCCTGTTCCAGCAGACCGAGCCGCTGCCCGTGACGTTGCTGGCGTTTATCTGCCGCATCGTCTAGCGCAAGTAGCCAAAAAAAGGGGGCTTCCCCAACGGGAAGCCCCCGGCAAAACCAGACGGTTTATTTTTCTTCAGGCAACGGTTCCGTCGCGGGCAGCGGCAGCGCTTCGCCGTTTTCCAGCCTCAAGCTGAGGGCCATTTGTTTGGCCTTGGCCGCGGCTTCTTCGTTATCCTGGCCGGTTTGTTGGACCACAAACGTAGCCACGAAGAACACTTGGCCGTGCGGGGCCGCCATAGCCGTCATCCACACGGGGATGACTTCGCCCCGGTTGCCAAAGGCTTGCGCGGTGATAAACATAGCCGGCAGGCCGTTTACGGTAAAATCTTCTTGGGACAGAATTTGCACGCTGCGGGAGTTGCCCGCCGATACCAACCATTGGCGCAGATCTTCCAGCGGGTGTTCTTCGTTCACGTCAATATCGTTTTGGCGCAGCAACACCGCGGCCAACATGCTGCCGTCCTGGGTGGGGCGGTCCGCATCGGTTTTAAACACGTTGGTGTCCACGCCCAGTTTCACGTCCACGTCGTCCCATTCCATCCATTCGGAAAAATCCATCCCGTCAAATACGTCTAACTGAAAGCGGTACAGCGGGTCCGTATACACGTGTTCGCCAAATACCGGGGCCGGATTGGCGGAATAGCGGTTTATCATGCCGCGGAAAGGGGACACGACTTTGTACACGCCCCAAGCCGTCACCGCGCTGATGAAAATACCAAACAGCACCGTGCAAATACCCGCCCAGATAAGCGGCCATTTGTTGCCTTCTTTTTTAATCAGTATCCAGATGAGTTTGAATACCAGGAAAAATACCGCATACACGGCTACAATTCCCAGCAGTAATAAGAGTGTTAACCAGATCATTGTGTTTCGTTTCTCCTTATTTTATTAGGTCTACTTATTATAACTTTTTATGAAACAAAATCCCGCTATTTTATTGCGCCCCGCCCAGCCGGCCGACTGTACCCGCCTGGCGCGCGTGCTGCGCCCGGCGGACCGGGCCGAGCTGGCCGCCTCTCACCCCGGGCAGGCGCCGGCCGAGCTGCTGGAACAATTTGTACGCCGCTCCGCGTATGCGTATGTGCTGACGTATCACCAATGCCCGGCGGCGCTTTTCGGATTAGCGCCGGACGGCTGGCTGGGCAATTGTGCCTGCGTGTGGCTGTTGACGGGATACCCCGTAGCCCAAATACCCAAAACCTTTTTCCGCACGGCGCGGCGTTTTGTGGCCGCGGCGCTTTTAGAGTATGCGCAACTGTACAATTTTGCCGACGAACGCTACGCGGCGGCGCTGCGTTTTATTCGTCGGTTGGGCGGCACGTTTGACGGGTCCTTTTATCAAACGCCTGCCGCCCGGTTTTTACGTTTCACCTTCAGGAGGAAATAATATGGGAGGAATTTTAAAAACAGGCGGACAGGTGGTTTCCACGGCTGCCTCGCTATTGGGGGACCGTAAGTCCGAAACGGATTATTACAATTCCCTCGCGCAAGACGCGGACCGCCAGGCAAATTACACCGCCCAAGCGGCCCGGCGGCAGGCCACGTATTTGTTTAAATCCGCCGCCGAACGCGGGCAGGAACTTTACGATACGTACCGCCAAACGGCCGCGTCGCAAAAAACGGCGTTGGCGGCCTCGGGCCTGACGAGCCGTTCTGCCACCGTGCAAACGATGCTCAAAAACAGCCGTTTCAACGCGCTAATGGACCAGGAATCCTTGCAGGAGTCGCTCCGTGACGCGTTGTACGAAAACGACCTCGCGGCCGCCGAGCGCATTTACAGCTTGACGCAAACGGCCTCGCAATACCGCACTGCGGCCCAAAACCGCAGCTCGTGGTGGAAGCTGGGCAACAACATTTTGAGTTTGTTTAACTAGGAGGAAAAATGCCGACAGTTCCTACTTACCGGCGCCAAGAGCGCTACCGGGCGCCGTCCGTGTCCGACACGGCCCCCGCACCCACCCGCCTGCCCCAGGCGTACGAAAACACCTTGCAGGAGTTTGGGGAATTTTCCCAAAATGCCCTGGCGTTTATTGATTCGGTTTCCGCCAAGGCTCCTTTTGCCCGGCAACAGGACGCTTCGCGAGAGGATAAGCAACCGCAAACATCCGACGAAAATGCCGCTCTGTCCCGGGCGGACAGCGACGTATCCCTCCGCACCGATTTATGGCAAACGGTGCGCGATACGGCCGCCCAAAAAGGCGCGGTGTCTGCGCAGGATTTGGACGATTTTGCCGCCGCCCATTTTACGCCCGAACAAACGGATACGCCCGCCGCGCGCGACTATTTGCTCTTGCGCCGCACCGCGCAGGAAGAAGCCCGCCTGGCCCAACGGCAGCGGCGCCGGCAGCTGGCCGCGCAGGAAGAAACCCTCGTGCGGCAAGTGGGCGCCACGGCGCCTTCGGCCCACGCGTTGGAAACGTATTTGTCCGCCCAGCTGCCCGTGTACGAACAGCGCCTGCAGGCAGACGGCGCCGCCCCGCAAGCCGCTAAACAGGCCTCGGCCGTTTTGCAGGCGGATACGGCCGCCGGTTGCGTGCGCCAGGCATTGGCCGCAGGGCAAGACCGGGTGGCGCAAGACGTGTTTGAAAAATACGCGCCCCAACTGACGGAAACCCAGCGCAGTGAATGCGCGCAGAAAATTCTTTTTTCGGCGGCGGAAAAACACGCGCAAGCCGTGTGGGCGCGTTCCGTGCAGGAAGCGGGGGACAATCTGCCGCAGCGTTTTAAGTGGGCGCAGCAACAATTGGCCGGCGAAAAGGACACCGCTTTTACCGCGGAGGCCCGCCGCACGTTGGACGCTTTGCATAAGGCCGAAGAAGGCCGCCAACATAACCGCCAGGCGCAGGTGTATCGCTCGCTGTTGCAGGCGGCCAACGCGGACGAAGCGGCCGGAGCCGTCAACCGCCAGCGCGTGCTGGACGGCGAACAGCTGCCCTTGGCCCGCCGCGCCGCACAGGAGCTGTTCACGCCGGCGGTTTCCCAGGCGGGCACCTTTAACCGGCTTTATTTTTCCGACGATGTTTCCGCCGTTGCCAAAGCCTATGCTGGCGGCCAGCTTTCCGCGCGGGACTATTGCCGGCTGGAAGCCGTCCGCCACGCCCGCCAAGCCGGGCAGAACGATGTGGACACGCGCCTGCTTTGCCGCGGCATTGACCGCTGGAGCCGGAAAAATAACGTGCCGGAAAAAGACCGGCAGGATATTGTGTACGCCGTACTTTCTTCGGCGGCGGAAACGGGGCAGCCGCTGGACGCGTGGAAACACGTAAAAACCCTGTTAGAACTTTAGGAGCAGCTATGACAGTTTCAATGCAAACTACCAAACGTATTTATCAAGGCAACGGCGTAAGCACGCAGTGGGATGTGGACTTCCCGTTTATAGACGTTGCCGATGTGCGGGTATATGTAACCTCTCCCGACGGGGTGGAAACGGAGTTGACGGCTAATTACGAGATAGATCCGTCCACCCGCGTGCTGACGTATCCGCTGGCGGACAGCGAAATGGAACCGCTGGCCGAAGGCTGGACGCTGACGGTGTTGCGCAAAACTCCGCTGACGCAGGAAATAGATTTAATCCGCCAGGGGGAACTGGACGCCGAAGTGCTGGAAGAAGGCTACGACAAGCTGACGCTGTTGGTGCAGGAATTGAACGAACAGGTGGCCCGCAGTATCAAATACCCGGTTTCCGCGCAGGAAGGCAATATGGAAACCGAACAATTCTTAAACCGCATTGTCGCTTTGAAACAAGACGCCGTCGCCGCCTCCGCCCAAGCCACCCGCGCCTCCAGCCAGGCACAGCAGGCGGCCGAAAGCGCGCAAACCGCCCAAAGCCAAGCGGCTCAGTATTTGCAACAAACCCAGCTGGCACAAGCGGGAGCCGAAACCGCCAACACCGCGGCGCAGGCAGCCCAGGCGGCGGCGGAGAGTGCGCAAGCGGCGGCCCAAACGGCCCAAAGCCTGGCGGCGGCTGCCAATGCGGCGGCGGAAGAATCGGCCGCGGCTGCCGGGGCTTCTGCTGTTTTGGCGCGAAACTGGGCCGCTCAAACGGACGGCCCGGTGGCGGACGATGCCTATTCGGCCCGTTATTATGCCCAGCAAGCCTTGTCCGATGCGTCCCGGGCAGAAGCCGCGCAAACCGCGGCTCAAACGGCCCAAAGCCAGGCGCAAACGGCGGCTTCCTCCGCGGCCGGTTCGGCTGCGTCTGCCGAACAACATGCCCAAACCTGCCAAGAAGTGGCGGCCACGCTGGGCAATCCGGCCAAAAGTGACTTGTCTAACGTAACGGACATTGCTGCTTCCTCCGCCGTGCAAACGGCGCTAAACGGCAAGGCCGCTACGGACCTTTCCAACATCAGCTGGGAAGCCGTAACCCCCACGGTGGCGTTTTTGCAAAAAGGGTTTAAAGTCTGCTTGCCCGATGTCTCCAACGGTTATATAGACATAGCCGAAAATACGCCCTACACCTGCCCGCAAGACGGTTGGGTTTGGACGCAGGGGTATTTTACCGGCGCAGGCGGACAAACCATTACAGCCAGTGTGAACGGGAACGCTCTGCCCAATATCGGGTATAACGCTTCCAGTACTTATAACTTTGACAGCCCGCAATGGTTCCCGGTAGCCAAGGGGGACGTCTGGCAGTGCAACCGCACCAGCCGATTTTACGGATTGAGAGGATAGGATATGTTTGTCAAATGCAAGAACAGTTATATCGTCAACGAATGGGAAGATACCGCCCGGAACCGCGCGCGGGTGCAGGCGTGGGGATTGGAAGTATACACGGGCGAAACGGAAACGGGGGCGGACGGATTGTTGTACGTAAAAGGCCACGCGCCGGCCCCGGCGGAGCCTACCGCGCAGGAACGCGTGCAGGCCAAGGAATTACAAACGGGCCTTACGCGGGCGGTGCGGGAACTCGTGCTGGCGGAAAATTCCGGCGCGAGCGATTACGTAAAAGAACTGGCCCAGGAACTGGAAACGTGGGCCGCCGTGCTGCGGGAGTGAAAAATGAATACGGAAAAAATCCACCACTGGATTTATCTTATCGGTGTGGCGGGGGCCGTGCTGTTTTGGTGCTTTACGATGTACGGCCTGCCGCCGCGCGTGGACCGGCTGGAAGAACGCGTGCGCGAACACGACAAAAAACTGGCCGAAAGCACCGTGAAGATAGACATTATTTTAGACGACGTGAAAACCATCAAAAACCATATTTTGGATTTTCGCGCAAGGAGTGAATGATGCCCACCTTCTCCAAAACCAGTATGGCGCGTTTGCAAACGTGTCACCCGGATATTGTGGCCGTCTGCCGCGAACTCATCAAACAGTACGATTTTGCCGTGCTGTGCGGCCACCGCGGCAAGGCCGAGCAAAACCAAGCGTACGAACGCGGCGCCAGCCGTTTAAAATATCCGCAAAGCGCGCATAACAAAACGCCCAGCCACGCGGTAGATATGGCACCTTATCCGCTGGATTGGGACAATTTGATGCGCTTTCGCGAGATGTGGTACCGCTTTGACGCACTGGCCAAACTCATGCGCGAACGCGGCGAAATTGAAAGCAAGTTTGAATGGGGCGGGGAGTGGAACACGCTAAAAGACTTCCCGCACATAGAAATAAAGGAGGAATAAAATGGAATGGATAACAACGCATTGGGATGACATCCTGGCCTTGATTGGCGGGGTGGTGGTTGTGGTGTCCACGGTCGTAAAGCTGACGGCCACGGATAAGGACGATACGGTATGGGCCAAAATTTTGGCGGTGCTTGCGGCCTTGTCGTTGGTCAACCCGGACGGCTCCGTGGTGGGTAAAAGCAAATGACGGGGCTGACCCTGGGCGCCGTGGCGGCGTTCGGGCTGATGTTATGGGCGGTGATTGCGCTGGCCAAAAACAGCGGGCGCACCGCCGCCCGGCTGGAGGCCGTGCAAGCGGCGGCCGAACGTACGGAAAAAGAACAGGAGCGTAAAAATGCGATTCAGGACGGCGTTAATCATCTGCCTATTGCTGACGTGCGCCGGCGGCTGCAAAACCTTTCGGGCAAGTAACGCCGCGGCCTGCCGCGTGGAGTTTGATTACGCAGACCCCGGCGTAAACGAGCAAAACGCCCGCGCCCTTTTGGTGCATTATTGCCTGTGCCGCAACGCCCAACCGTGCCGGTGACGCCGCCCAAAATAGGTCTAAAAGACCGCTGTATCTGGGCCGAAAGGCTCAGGTATTTAAGACGCTAAAAAACTATCATTTACATATGAAAAAGTTTTTTGGCGTTTTTGTTTTATGTTGTCTGTTGGGCGTGCCGAATGCGCAGGCGCAAAAATGGCGCGCATTTAAGCAGGCGTTGGTTTCGCCTAAAACAAAAATTACGTTTTATTCCATCCGTCGCAAAACGGAAGCGGCCGTATGGCGTGCGGCGGCGGGGCGGCAGTGGCCGGGGCGCGTTTTGCCGGCCAAAAACGCAGTAAGTATTTCCGCTTTGCGGGCTTTTGCGCCCACCTCGGCCCAAATCACGCAGGCCTCAAAAAGAGTGCCGCCCTTTCCGTTTGCCGAGAATGACCGTGAAATGTACCGCGGCATGCAGTTGGACGCGGACGGGAGAACCCTGCGATACATTTTAAAAAACGGGTTGGAAGTATCCAAATCCCATTACGAAAATTTTGCCGCTTACGAGGGAAAAACCTACCCGGAAAACGCCTTGGCCATTTATGCCTCCCATTTGCCGCGCGTGGCGCAATTGTTTGCCCTTGACGGCGCGCAACAAGGTGCCTGCCTGCCGGTTATTTTGCACCTTAAAAAACAAGGCTGGCGGCAGACGGTTTCCGTCCCGCACGACATTCCGCCTTCGTGGATTATCCGCGTGAGTGCGCTGTTAAACGTAGGGGGCGAACTGATGTGGGGGGAGATTAACTGGCAGAAAGGAAAGTTTGTTTTCCGGCCGTATTCGTTGGCGGGAGGACAAAAATAAACACCGACATTTGAAATCCGCATAAAAAACCCCGGAGCAGCTGCCCCGGGGTTTTTTGCGTGAAACGAACGGTTAGAAATCCGCCGGGTGACCGTTGGTAATGGCGCTGCAGTATTTATCCACGCCGGCCGTCAGAGCCGAGAGGCAGGAAGCCGTCAACGAAGAACTGGAAACGCAGCAACGGGTGGCGGAAATAGTACCGGTGGTGGCGTTTTCCACCATAACGGTTTTTAAGGCGTATTTATCTTTGGTGATATTGCGCGAAGCCACGATTACAAACGTGTTGCCGGTGGCTCCGTTCGGGGCGCCCATCGTCATCGTAAAGTTTTTGCCGCCGTAGTTGGTGGTAGAACCCGGCACTTTGGGAATTTCCACATCCAACACGTTAAAGCTGGCCGGCCACTGGTCTTTTTGCAGGCGGTATCTTTCGGCCGCGTAGCGGATGGAGCTCATCAGCGTGAGTGCTTCGGCGGAGCGGGCTTTTTCCACCGCGGTCGTGTATTGGGGCAGTGCCACGGCGGATAATACGCCGATAATCAGCACGACCACCAACAATTCAATTAACGTAAAACCTTTATTCATAGCTTTCTCCCTTGTATAAAATACATTTGTACACTTACAACCATAGTATAGCAAAAAAATTTTGGAAAACAATACGGTTTTCTCGCGCAGGAAAGCGATTGCCCCCGCGAGCCGAAAGCCCGGGCGGCGCCAACTGCTGCCTGTGCGTGCGGGGCATAAAAAAGCCCTCCGAAGGAGGGCATAAAGAAAAGCCAAGAGGGGGGATCGAACCCCCGACCTACCGCTTACGAAGCGGTTGCTCTACCAGCTGAGCTATCTTGGCATCAAATCGTTGTAAATATATTCTACAAAAAATTTTCAGGTTTTGCATTCAGTTCTTTTTTGCGGCCTGTTTCCCGACGGAGGAACGGAACGAATCTATCTGTTTTTGCACGGCGTCAAAGCGTGGGTTTTGGCGGTTCTTTTGCAAAAATTCTTCTTCCGTCACGCCCTTGGGCCCGCGGCGGTAGGCGTCCACCCAGTATTGGGCGCGGTCCGGGTTGCGTTCCATCAGCGCGATGCTGGCCAAAAAGAGGTACGTGCTTTCGTTTACCGGGTCCAGCTGTAAGGAGCGTTCAAACGCGTGTTTGGCCTGCTCCATATTTTCGCGGGCGGATTGGCTCATCTCGTTGTATTGGGCGGCGTTGGCGGCGCGTGCGGCGCTTTGGGCCTGGCGTACGGCCAGCGTGTAATACAGTTGGCCGATGTTTTGGTGGATTTGTACGTGGTCGGGCGCGTGCTTGAGTACAAAGGCATAATCTTTCAGCGCGCGTTCGTAATCGTTGGAAGGCTTGTCCGTATCGCCGCGGTTAGGGGCAAAGCGGGTGGTCAAATCCAGCACGCTGGCCAGGGTGTTGGCGCGGTATTGGCGGTATTCGGTTTGAAGCGGATTTAAATGAATGGCTTGGGTAAAATACCCCAGGGCGCCTTCGGCATTTCCCTTCGTGACCAGGCTTACGCCCAGGCTGTAATAATGGTTCGCCTGGAAAAACCCGTAGAAAAATAGGATAAACGGCACCGATACGGCCAGCGCCAGGCTCACGCGCACCGTGCGGCTTATAAACGCCGCCCGCAGATAGAGGTACAGCGTACCCAGCACACATCCGAGCAGCACCGCCCAGGAAACCGCCATCAACAGCCCTTCCCCCAGCGAGCTCGTGCGCAGGGCGCCGGTTACTTCGGCAAATTGGGCGCAAAGGGTCCACCCGCCGTACAGCACTGCCGCCAGCAATACGAGTCTGCCGCCCCACAAAAGCCACGCGGGCGATACGGGCTCCGGGCGTGTTTCGGTTTCGTCCGCCGGGCGGCACAACGCCAAAATTACGCCGCAAAACAAAGCGAAAAACAGCCCGCTGGACGCAAATCGGATGCTGATGTCTACAAACGCGTGCGCCATCAGCCCGAAAAACGCGCTGGCGTATCCCAGCAACAGTAAATTGCGTTCACGCTGCTCGTCGGGGGCGTTTTCGTCTGTTTTTAAATTGCGCACCGCACAGACAAACACAAACACCACAAACCACAAAAAGACCGCCAGCCCCACCGTGCCGGTGGTGGCCCATTGTTCCAGGTATTCGTTTTCGGCGTGCTGGGTTTCGGTGTTGTGGGAATTTTCTATATAAAAGATTTGCGGGCGGCGATAGGCCGGATAAATGATTTTAAAGCTGCCGGGGCCCGTACCGACGACGGGGGAATCCTGCACCATTTCCCAGGTGGACAGCCACGTAAACGTGCGGAAGCTGACGGATTGAAAGCGTTTGGACGCATAAAACCCGGCCGCCGCCAGCGCCACTGCCAGCACGCACAGCGCGGCGATGTTCATTTTTTTCAGGTGCTTTTTGGCGTTGCCTTGCAACAGGCGGTTGGTGTACAACCCCGCAAAACACGCCAGGGCCGCCCCGTAGGCCAGCCACGCGCCTTTGCTTTCGGTAAAAATCAGGCCGATAAGCCCCGCGGCCAGCAGCACAAGCAAACTTTTTTTGCGGGTGCGCAGGTATTGCGCGCCGGCCAGGCAGGAAGCAAAAATGACAAACGCGCCAAAGAAGTTCGGGTTGGCATGGGTGGAAAATACCCGCCGCGTAAAGAACCCGCGCCAGGGCATCAAGTCCACGCCCGGAAAGAACCCGTCCGCCACCTGCACCAGCGCGTAGGCAAACGAAATCCACGCCGCGGCCAAAATAAATTTGGTTAACGTTTTTACGTCCGCTTGCGTAAATTCACACGCCACCAGCAGCGTAATCCCGCCGTACATCAGCAGGCGGATGAATTCTTCGGCCGCTTCCAGGCGGTAGGGGGCCAACGCAAACGAAAATACGTTCCACGCCAGGTAGGCAAACACCGGCAGCAGAAACAGAAAATTTTGCCGCGTAAACGGGCTTTTTCGTTCGGACAGTTTCAGCCCCGCCCACAACGCAAACAGGATGACGGCCCCCAGGTGCAGCAGCGTCAGCTTGACCTGGGCGGTGTCGTAGGTCGCCGTAAAAAAGGAAATGCTGACCAATAACCCCAGCCAACCCGTCACCAGTACAAGCGCTTTATGCAAAAAAGAAGCGGCACGGCGGACCGGCGCCGCGGCGGGCGTTGGCGTGCCCGAAGGGCGGATTTTTTTGGCGGAGGAGCGTTTTTTGGCGGACATACAGTAATAATAACAAATTTAGACGTGCCCAGGCCGGTTCTGTCCGTTCGTTTCCACAAGTCTGGAGAAAAGAAAACCTCGTCCCGCAGGCGCGGAAACGGGCAAAAGGGCGTCGGACGGAATACCTTGACTCGTTTTTTGCTTTTTTGATAAATTTTGTCTATGAGCACAACTTATCAAAAAACCTTCCCGGCGGGGAAAAACGCCGGATTTACGCTGATAGAGCTGTTAGTAGTGGTTTTAATTATTGGCATTCTGTCGGCGGTCGCACTGCCCAAGTATGAACTAGCCGTCGGCAAAGCGCGCCTGACGGAAGGAATAACGGCCCTCAAAGCCATTACGGACGCGCAGGAAATTTATTATATGGCCAACGGGGTGTATACCGATGATTTAAGTTTGTTGGATATTGATGTAGAACCGGAAGGAAAGTATTTCCGATATCATTGCACGAATTTTGAACTGGATACGGCGCGCACCTGCTTTGCTACTCCAAAATTAGCGGATTACCCCGTATTAGAATTTCATATGTTAAATGCAGGCAGTGAAAAAAACCGCGGCAAACATTGGTGCCAAGTGAGCAGTACCCCTTCGGAAAAGGCCCGCGCTTTGTGCCGGACAGTGGGCAAGGCGGACGCGGATATGACAAGCGGCGATTATTTTTTGGTCGGCAACCAGTAAGGAAAATCCCCCGGCAGCGCCGGGGGGTTTTTTAATTGTTAAGGGTAGAGCAAAGTTCTTGCCCTTGCTCGCTGGCGGGCGTACATTCCACGGGCCCGCCGTCAAACGGATAGTACAGCGTGTAGAGCGTGTCCATGGCGTGGTTGCGCGCGGCGGCTTTCACGCCGCCGGGTTCCAGCACCAGTTCAAACCCGGGGCAGGATAATTTTTCCGGGCTGATTTTTTGGCAATTTTTGTAATCGCGCAGCCACACGCGCGGGTCCACCCCCGGGCGTTGGGAATCTTTCAGCTGTTGGCGGGCGGCGTAGTCCAGCGCCGTCAGCACGCGCGAAAGCTGCACTTGCCGTTCCGTCTTTTGGTATTGCGGCAGCGCCACCGCCAGCACGATAAGCGCTACAAAGGCCAACGCCAAAAGCACGGACGAAAGCGTGATAAACGTAAGGGATTCCTCCTCCTCTTCCTCGTCATCCAGGGCGTCCGGGTCAAACTCCACCCGTTTGGATACCACCGCGCTGTGGCTGATACGGTCGTGCAAGGTGCGTTTCTTCTTGTCAAACGCGGCGATAAAAAACCCGAAATAAAAAGTAACGTTGGTGACCAGCTTGGAAAAAATACGCTCCGTGGCCTGCCAAAAAGTCAGCCTGCGGCCGCGGCGGTCCACCACTTTGATGCCGACGATGATTTTGCCCAAACTGGCTTGCAGGGGCGAGCTTTCCAGCAGGGCGTAGTACAGCCAGATAATCACCAGCAGTACCAGCGACACGGAAGCATTGTCCATCAGCTGGGCCAGCACCCAAAACAGGATGACAAACACGACCGCGTCAATCAAAAAAGCAAAAAAACGTTTCCATACGCTTGCATACATACCGCATACCTCCCGTACAAGTTACTTATAGTATACGGATTTGGGCGTTTTTCGCAAGAGTGAAAGCGGGTTAATGGGCGGTTTGGCAGAGGGGGACGTCTTGGGCTTGGGCGGCTTTTAACAGGTCGTAGGGGTTGATTTTTATTTGCAATCCGCGCAGCCCGGCGCTGACGTAGATGTAATCCCACAAAATACAATCTTCGTGGATGAAGGTGGGGAAATGCTTTTTCATGCCCAGCGGGCTGCAGCCGCCGCGCATGTAACCGGTGACGGGCACCAATTCTTTTACGTGCAGCATTTCGCAGGATTTGTTGCCGCTGGCGCGGGCGGCGGCTTTCATATCCAGTTCGGCCCCGCCGGGGATTACGCACACAAAGAATCCCGTTTTGTCCCCGCGCAATACGAGGGTTTTGTACACCTGGTCTATGTTTTGGCCCAGCGTTTGGGCCACGTGCACGGCGCTTAAATTTTCCTCATCCACTTCGTACGGGATGAGCTCGTAGGGAATGCCCAGCTCGTCCAAGTGGCGGGCGGCGTTGGTTTTGTGGATTTTGTTTTTCATAACGGATTTTATAAATTATAGAATTTTTGGCGTGCGTGCGCGGCGCAAAAAAGCAGACGGTTGCGTCCGTCTGCTTGATAAAAGATGTTGCCGGGCGGCAAATTACGGTTGGTCCGAGCGGTTGGCCGCGGCGAACCCGTACGCGGCCGCCATCCAGAACACCACAAAGAGCGGAAAGCGCGGATTGTAAAACCATTTGGCTATTCCGCCGCCCCACAGCGCCAGCGCCAGTACCCCAATAAACACGAGCAAAACGCCTTTCCCCTGTGCGGCAAACGCTTTAAAGCCGCCAAGCAAGGACGTGTCTTCCAGCACGGAAAAAAACACCGCCAGCAAAACGACAAACAGCCCGTAGCGCACGAGGGTAAGCAAAATAAGAGCAACGGACACATATTGCGCCGTCTGCGCCAGCGACATATTGCCGTACGAGTGCAGCAAAATCGGCAACAGCCCATACACCAGGCGCAAGAGCGCGTAGGCCACGCACACCGCCGCCCAGTACAAGAAAGGCGCTTTATGGTCCCACAGGTCTTTTGCTCCGGCCCAATACGGAAGCACCGCCAGCGCCATGAGCGAAAATACCGTGGCAATCACCTCGCTGGACAGCACAAACGCCGCGGCCGAAGTTTTGCCCGACCACTTGATTGCAAAGGCCAGCCAATTGCAAACCACAGGCAGCTGATTGAGGAGCGTAACGATGATTAACAGGATAACCAGCTTCCACACGTCTCTTTTTAACCAAGTCTTCCACGTTTCTGTCATTTATAATCTCCGAAATAAATATTTTTTATTGTAGCATAAGCCGCGCGGCGGGGGACATTCGGAGCGGACGAAACGCTTTGCGCCAAAGCAAATCCCGAAAGACGTGCAAACGCATGCGGAACGAACGGGCCGCAAATCAGCCGTTACACGCCGGGAAAACAAGGCCCCCTTGATTCGTTTTTTTTTTTTGATAAATTGGGCTTATGAACCAAATTTATCAAAAATCCCTCCCGGCGGGGAAAAACGCCGGATTTACGCTGATAGAGCTTCTTGTGGTGGTGTTAATTATCGGTATCCTGTCGGCGATTGCGCTGCCGCAGTACGAAAAAGCGGTGTGGAAATCCCGCAATGCCCAGCTTAAAACGGCTGTTAAATCGGTTGCCCAGGCGATGAATGTATACTATATGGCGAATGGAAGTTATCCCTCCTCTTTTGATCAATTGGATTTGGATTTTCAATTGGATGTGGTACATGTATCGCCGGGGAATGAACCTATCTGTGCGTTGGCGGTAACGGCGTCTGATTCCATCCGAAAAGGGAAAAATTTTCAGATCTTATTAAACCAAGTCAGCGGAGGGGACCTCAGTTCGGCCGTCGCCGTATGGACCGAAGGAAAATACAAGTGCAACGGGTTCCGCATGGGGGGTGGACCGGATAATGCGGGATTTTTCTGTGTGGAAGCGCGTAATGGAACCTCTGCGATAAAGGAAGGTGAATTTTGTCGTGGATTGGAACAGGGAGAGCCTTCTGTCCTAAGCCGCGGATGGCAACATTACACCTTGCCGTAAATTTTTAGTTGCATGGGTTACCAATACAAAATCGGACTTTGCTAACAAAGTCCGATTTTATGTTTTCCAAAACAGCGCTATTTGGTTTTGGCTTTTTGGACTTTGGAAGCCGCCTTTTTGGCCGGGGCGGCTTTCTTTTTGTCCGCTGCCGGCGCGTGGAGTTTTTGTTCCGGGTGTTCGGCCAAAAATTTGTCCACGGCGTCCAGTTCCGGCTTTAAGTATTTGCCGGTGTAGGATTTTTCGCACGCGGCCACCTGCCGCGGCGTGCCGGCCACCACAATTTGGCCGCCTTTGTCGCCGCCTTCGGGCCCCAGGTCAATAATCCAATCCGCCGTTTTGATAACGTCCAGGTTGTGCTCAATAATCAGCACGGTGTTGCCTTTGTCGGCCAGGCCGTGCAGCACGTGCAGCAGCTTGTCAATATCGGCAAAGTGCAGCCCGGTGGTGGGCTCGTCCAAAATATACAGCGTGTTGCCCGTCCCCTTGCGGGAAAGTTCGTCCGCCAGTTTGACGCGCTGGGCTTCCCCGCCCGAAAGCGTGGTAGCCGCCTGGCCCAGTTTAATGTACCCCAGGCCCACGTCGTTTAGCGTTTTTAAACAGCGTTTGATTTTGGGAATACTGTCAAAAAATTCCAGCGCCTGCGATACGCTCATATCCAACACTTCGGCGATGTTTTTGCCTTTGAATTTTACTTGCAGCGTATCTTCGTTAAAGCGTTTGCCGTCGCATTCTTCGCACTTGACGTAAATGTCGGGCAGGAACTGCATTTGGATTTTTAAAATCCCGTCGCCCTGGCACTTTTCGCACCGGCCGCCCTTTACGTTAAAGGAAAACCGGCCCGGTTTGTAGCCGCGGCGTTTGGCTTCGGGCATTTCGGCAAACAAATCGCGGATGTGCGAAAACACGCCCGTGTAGGTGGCCGGGTTGGAGCGCGGCGTTTTGCCGATGGGGCTTTGGTCCACGATGATGACTTTGTCTATATTTTCCAACCCTTTGATGGCTTTGTGTTTGCCGGGGGCGTCTTTGGCGCCGTAGAATTTTTGCGCGAGCGCTTTGTACAAAATCTGGTGGATGAGCGTACTCTTGCCCGAGCCCGATACGCCCGTGACGCAGATAAATTTGCCCAGCGGGAATTTGACGTCAATGTTTTTTAAGTTGAACTGTTTGGCGCCTAAAATTTCCAAAAATTTGCCGTTGCCTTTGCGCAATTCCGCGCGCGGCAAAATCATCCGCCGCCCGTTTAAGTACGAGGCGGTGAGGGATTTTTCGTCCCGCAAAAAGTCCGCCGTCGGTTCCGCGGCCACAATCTGGCCGCCGTTTTCGCCCGCGGCGGGGCCGAGCTCCACCACGTAGTCGGACGCTAAAATGGTGTCCTTGTCGTGCTCCACGATGATGAGCGTGTTGTCCAAATCGCGCAGGTTTTTCAGGGTTTCAATCAGGCGGTCGTTGTCGCGCGAGTGCAGGCCGATGGTCGGCTCGTCCAGCACGTACAAAACGCCCGTGAGGCCCGAACCGATTTGCGTGGCCAGGTGGATGCGCTGCGCCTCGCCGCCGGAGAGCGTTTGGCTTTTGCGGTCCAGCGTCAGATAGGAAAGGCCCACGCTGTCCAAAAAGTCCAGGCGGGAGCGGATTTCTTTTAAAACGTCTTTGGCGATAATTTTTTCCTTGTCCGACAGGTGGATTTGGTCAAAAAACGCTTTGGCGGCCGACACTTGCATGGCCGTAATTTCGCAAATGTTTTTGCCGTCCACGCGCACGGCCAGGGCTTCGGGTTTTAAGCGTTTGCCCTGGCAGGTGGGGCAGGTGACCTCGCGCATAAAGCGGGTGTAGACTTCTTCCTTCACAAAATCGCTTTCGCTTTCCTGGTAGCGGCGTTTTAAGTTGGTAATCACGCCCTCAAAATCCTGCTCGCCGCCCGAAATGAGCGACGTGTAGCTCGCCCCGCCCGTGCCGTACAACAGCAAATCGCGCTGGGCTTTGGACAGTTTGTTCCAGGGCGTGTTCATATTGATGCGGTTCTGGCGGCAGACTTGTTTTAAAATGTCGTAATAGTACCCGCTCCAGGAGTTTTTCCAGCGGTGGGTGCGCGTGGTGACGGGGTTGTCCCACGCGGCGATGGCGCCCTCGTTGATGGAGAGCGACGGGTCCGGCACCACGAGGTCTTCGTCCACTTCTATTTTAAGCCCCAGGCCGTTGCAATCCGGGCAGGCCCCGTAGGGGGAGTTGAACGAGAAAAGCCGCGGTTCCAGCTCGGAAAACCCGATGCCGCAGTGGGCGCAGGCGTTTTCTTCGCTGTACGTAAATTCGCGCGGTTTGTCGCCTTCCGTTTCCAGCACGTGCACCAGCCCTTTGGCATATTTCAGTGCCGCTTCCAAACTTTCCACCAACCGTTCGCGGTCAAATTCTTCCACAAAAATTTCGTCCGTTACCAGTTCAATCGTGTGTTTTTTGTAGCGCTCCAGGGTGGGGGTGTGGTCCAGCGTGATGACGGTGCCGTCCACGCGCGCTTTTATGTAGCCTTCCTTCTTAAATTTGGCGAACAGTTCCTCGTACGTGCCGGCGCGGCCGCGCACCACGGGGGACAAAATGTAGACGGTTTTTTCGTTAAACTTTTTTAAAATATCCTGTGCAATGCCCTGCACGCTCCAGGATTGCACTTCCCGCCCGCACTGGGGGCAAAAGCGGTGCCCCACGCGCGCAAACAAGAGGCGCAGGTAATCGTAAATTTCCGTGACGGTGGCCACGGTAGAGCGCGGGTTTTTGGAAGGGTTGCGCTGTTCAATGGAAATGGCGGGGGAAAGCCCTTCAATGTGTTCCACGTCCGGCTTTTCCATCAGCTCCAAAAACTGCCGGGCGTAGGCGGACATACTTTCCACATAGCGGCGTTGGCCCTCGGCATAAATCGTGTCAAACGCCAGCGAGCTTTTGCCCGAGCCCGAAAGCCCCGTAACCACCACCATCTTATCCTTGGGCAGTTCCACGGTGACGTTTTTTAAGTTGTGGCCTTTGGCGCCAATTACTTTAATACTTTTCATAACACAAAACCTTCCTGCATAAAAACAAAAATCAGGCGGAAAAATCGCAAAAAGAAATGCCTTTTTCCTCTAAATAAATTATATAATTTATTCATCACTTTATCCCGGAGCGCGTATGAAAAAACCGCTTAAATTTTTGCTCTACACATTGGGTGCCCTGTTGTCCGTCGGCATTATTGCCGTGATGGTCTACCAGACGCGGGACAGTTTCGTAAAAATCTGGCAGGGCGTCAGCACCCGCTACCTGTTGCTTTCGCTTTTATCTTCCGCTTTAATCTATGTGGCCATGGGCATGAGCCTGTACGAAGTGCTGCGCATTATGGGCCGGCGCATCAGCAAAGGGGCCGCCATCGGTATTGCGCTGGTGTCCACCACCGTCAACTATGTGGTGTCTTCGCTGGGCGTCAGCGGGTTTGCCCTGCGGGCGCATCTTTTGAACCGCCGCCGCGTGCCGTTTGGCATGTGCGTAACGGCCAGCATCGTCATTACGGTGTTGCTCTACTTTGTGCTGGCGGTGATTATCTTCCAGGGGTCTATTTTGATGTTTTTTAACTCCTCGGCCACCACGATGCAAATCGTCAAAAACTTCCTGCTGATTGTGGCCATGTGCGCCGTGTGCGTGCTGATTACGGCCTTCCTGTTTAACAACGAATGGCGCTCCAAATGGCTGCGCAAAACGTTCCGGATGATTAACAAAGTGCTGTACCATATTTTCCGCGCGCTGATTCCAAAAGGCAAGTACGACGCGTTTATGGACCAGCTGGACGAAGGAATTGATTTAATCCACAAAAAGAAAAAGAAACTGACGATGACCATCGTCTACGTGTGTGCGGATTGGCTGTTTACGATGCTGGTGCTGTATTTTGCCTTCCGCGCGGTGGGCATTCACATTACGGCCGGCGTGCTGGTGGCGGGGTTTGCCGTCGGGATGGTGACCACGCTGATTCCTATTCTGCCCGGCGGATTGGGGGCCATGGAACTGGCGATGACGGCCGTCTACTCCCAGATGGGCATTAATTGGGATTCCGCCCTGATGGCCACGCTGATTTACCGCGTGGTGTACTATGTGCTGCCCGGCATTGTGAGCATTTTTATTTATTGGGGGCTGCAATTATCTTCGCCGTCCCCGTCTCGCAAGAAAAAATTGCCTAAAGGAGTTACCCCATGAAAGAACGCATCAACGAACAAGTGCCCAGCGTGCGCCCCAGCTGTTATGTGCATAAAACGGCTGTGCTGATTGGCGACGTGACGCTGGGGGAAAACGTATCCGTCTGGCCGTGCGCCGTGCTGCGCGGCGATATTGCCGCCATTACGGTGGGGGATAATTCCAACATTCAGGAAAACGCCTGCCTGCACGTCAACTACAACGCCCCGTGCATTTTGGGGCGCGGCGTGAGCGTGGGGCACGGTGCGGTGGTGCACGGCAGCAAAATCGGCGATAACTGCCTGATTGGCATGAACGCCGTGGTGATGGAAAGCGAAATCGGCCCCAACTGCATCATCGGTGCGGGGGCGGTGGTAACGGCGGGCAAAAACATTCCCGCGGGTTCGCTGGTGCTGGGCGTGCCGGCCAAAGTGGTGCGCAAATTGGAGGAGGACGAAGTAAACGCCGTCATCCGCAATGCGCACGAATATGCGGACGCCATTTTGCTCTACAAGGACCATTGCGAAGAAATTTAAGTATGAAAAAAGTCCTTTTGATAGAAGATTCCAAAGTATTGGGCACCGCGCTGGTGGGCGCTTTGAAAGTGGAAGATATTGACGCCCACTGGGCCGACAACGGCGTAAGCGGCGTGCAAATGGCCAAACAGCTCAAGCCCGATTTGATTTTGCTGGATTTGATGTTGCCCAAACTCAGCGGTTTTGACGTGTGCAAACTGCTCAAGACCGACAACGCCACCTGGCGCATACCGGTGGTGATTATGTCCACGCTGACGGATGACCAATCGCGCGACCGCGCTACCGAGGCCGGGGCCGATTACTTTATCCCCAAGCCGTACGACTTGGCCGCCACGATGGGCGAAATAAAAAAATTATTAAAAATCTAACCCGGGAGAAACCTATGGCCGCAACCAAACAAAAAACCGCCAAACGCGCCGCGGGCACTGCCCAAAAAGCCAAACCCGCCGCCAAACTGAATTTGCAAGCGTTGGAAGAAATGCTGGAAGAAAACCGCCCTTCCGAAGTGCTGGAAAAACTGCTGGCCGTGCGCAATAAAGACGCCGCCGCCTGGTTCTTAACCGGCGAGGCACAGCGCCAGCTGGGCTCGTTTGAAGGCGCTTTAAAAAGCTACGCCGTCGCCCTGCAAGCGGCCGAAGACGCCGAAACCCGCATGGACGCTTTGCTCGCGATGGCCGCGTGCTACCGCACGCTGGGCCACTCGGCCGCCGCTTACGAACTGGCCGAGGACGCGCTAAAAATGGCGCAGGAATTGGAATACGACGAATTTATCGTGCGTGCCATGCAGGAAATGGGTATGGCGTTGCGCGCGTGGGGCCGGCTGGAAGAAGCGTTGGATTTATTGGACGCGGTGTTGGCGGCCTATACGCAGTTGAAAGACTACGCGGGCATGAGCTTTATCCACTGGGCCAAAGGGGGGATTTTCCGCCTGCAAGGCCACTTTGCCGAAGGCATCGCCCAATTTAAACAAGCCATTCAACTGGCCAAAAAAGCGGGCGACGACATCAGCCTGGCCTACGGTCACTGCGGTTTAGCCGGTATCAGCCGTATTTGCGGCAAGATTGACGATTGCGTCAAAAACTACAAACTGGCCGAAAAAATCTTCCGCAAGAGCGAAGATTTATTCGGCAAGGCCTATACCAACTGCGGTATGGCCAACGGCCTGCGCCAGCAGGGCAAATACGACGAAGCCCTCCGCCACTACAACGTGGCCGACAAACTCTACTCCGCCATTAACGACACGGTGGACTTGGGCTTTGTAAAGTGGGGCCGTGCCGATATTTTAAAACGCAAGAACAAAATGGATGCTGCGTTAAAAGACTTGCAGGAAGCGCGCGAACTCTTTGATAATTCCGACGAAACCCGCGGCCAGATTTTAACCAAACTATCCCTGGCGCAGGTGCTGTATGCCCTGGGCCAGACGCAGGAAGCCGAAGAACTCTACGAGGCCGGCGTATCCCAGGCCCGCGCCGAAGGGTTGCATACGTATTTGGAAAGCTATACCTGATTAATTACTTGTCCGACTAAAGAAACCCTGTTAAAAAATCGCCAGATTAAGGGTTGAAATTTCTCGGAAGATTTCTTATGCTAATAATTAGGTAGGTATGCCTTAAAAATGAGGGATCATATGAAAAAAAATCTGTTTTTATTGTTGGGCGTGTTGGGCGTTGCATTGCCCGCCGGCGCCGAAGAACACAAAATTGAAATGGTTACCTATTTCCCGGTGCCTTATGTGGCGTATAGCCAAATTAAACCTACAAAACAATTGGATGTAGGTACGGCGACCGCATGCGAAATGAATTTGGGTTGCGCGGAAAGCGGCGATGCAGGGGTGTTGCCCCTGTCCGTAACGGGGAATATGTACCTGAAAAAGGGTCGGTTGGATTTCAACTCGGCCGCGGCGGTGTACAGCAATGTCGTAAGATTGGGGAACGGTATCGGTGCCGCCAACCTGGATTTCGGCAGCAACCTGCGTGTTGGTGCCATTAATAACGGATATACCTTGGATGCGGACCAGACCACGGTGGATACGTTGGATTTGTTCCCGGGGCGGATTAAAAATTCCTTCCCCAGCTGTGCCGCCGTGGGCGGAACGAGCAGTATTTCGTGGCAAAAACTGAAATTGAACAATAAAGAAGAAACCTATTTGATGTGCGGAAACGCAAAAGAATTAGAGTCCCCGTGTGACGACTCCAAACGAGAGGCTTGTGTGTCGCCTACGGGTATGGGTACGGTGCGCGGTTTTTGGGATCTTGTCAATTGTAAGTGCACCTGCCCGAGCGGAACGTGGTTAACGCTTGACGGTTCTTGTCATAAGCTGGGGGTGGAGATTAAATGCAAAGGCAAAGAGGCTGAAATGAAAAGATGTACGTCTGCTTCTTCCAATACGGGTGGATTCGCTGAAGAAATTGCACATGTGGCCGGTACATGGGATTGGGAAAACTGCACCTGCAAGTGCCCGTCGGGTTCCGCGTATAGCTCCAGCGTTGGGTGTGTCCAGTTTCGGGTTGACTTTGGCGGAAATATGGGTTCTGTAGTGGGTCAGCCCGGAGGCGGAATTACTCCCGGCAGTAACGAATACAGGTGACATTATTGGTGACGGCGGCAGCACCGGCGGTATTACCATTAGACCTGGTGGTTCGCTAATTGGTGGTGACGGAACTGGCCTCGTGCAGCCCGGTGGTACGCTGGTTGGCGGAGGTACCGGAACCGGCACAGGAATCGGAACTGGTACTGGTACTGGTACTGGAACCGGCACTGGAACCGTTAATACGGGCATCGTCGCTCAACCGATCGGTGGTGGAACTGGTTTAAAGCCTGTAACGCCCACTATTGATATTTCCAAATAAATTGTAAAAGGCCCTGTTCCTTACGGACAGGGCCTTTTTATGGCAAAAAAATACCCCGGAATACTCCGGGGTATTTTAGTTAAGTTCAATTAGTTGATTTCTTTAATTTCCACGTCAAAGGTAAGTTCTTTGCCCGCCAGCGGGTGGTTGAAATCCAACACCACTTCTTTATCGGTGATTTCCTTCACCACGGCGCGGAAGGTGTGCCCCGCGTTGCTGGCGCCCACCATATCGCCTACTTTCAGGTTTTCGGCACCGGCGATGGCTTCTTTCGGTACGCGGCGGATGGCTTCCGGCAACACTTTGCCGTAGCCTTTTTCCGGCGAAACTTTTACGGTCTTTTTGTCGCCCACTTTCATCCCGGTCAGTTGTTCTTCCAGCCCCGGGATAATGTGCCCCGCACCGTGCACGTATTCCAGCGGGCCGCGGCCGGCGGAGGTATCGGCGGTTTTGCCGTCTACCGTAAGGGTATAGTCAAATTTGACTTTGGAACCTTCTTTAATCATTTTTTTCTCCTTTTGCCGCAGGGGTCCTGGGCGATAATATGGTATATTGTAACAGTTTTTGGCGTTGTGCGGCCAAAAATGTTCCGTTTATAAAACCCCCGCCTTTGGTGGGCGGGGGCACCAACATGTTGGTTTGGGGGAAAATTCGTCGGTTCGCTATACCGCCAGTATGCCTGTTTGTTTGTACTTTGGCAAGGCCAAAAAAGGATTAGTTGGCAGCCTTTTCGGGTGCGGCCGAAACAACCCATAAAAAAGCCGCCCCCGAAGGGGCGGCCCGTATCAAAACAAGCTGCGTTATTCGTTGCCGAAGATGGTGTTTAACTGGCGGTTGACGCGGTAGAACGTGGCGCATTTGGGCATATCTTTCAGCCGTTTGGCGCCGATGTACGTCATGCAGCTGCGGATGCCGCCCAAAATGGCCAAAAGCGTGTGTTCAATCGGCCCGCGGAACGGAATTTCCACCACCTTGCCTTCGCTGGCGCGGTATTTTTTCATTCCGCCGTAGTGCTTTTCCTGGGCGTATTCGGAGCTCATGCCGTAGAATTTTTTGTACTGTTTTTCTTCAATGCGCAGGGCGCAGGTTTTGTCGTCAATCATTTGCACTTCGCCCGTCTGGAAGGATTTGGTGCACATCTCTCCGCCGCTTTCGGTGTGGCCGGCCAGCATGCCGCCCAGCATTACAAAGTCCGCCCCGGCGCAAAGGCTTTTGCATACGTCCCCGGGCACGGTGCAGCCGCCGTCGGCGCAAATCATTCCGCCCACGCCGTGCGCAGCATCGGCACATTCAATAACGGTGGAAAATTGCGGCCGCCCCACGCCCGTCAGCTTGCGCGTGGTACACACGGAACCGGGCCCGATGCCTACTTTTACGATATCGGCCCCGTTTAAAATCAGGTCTTCGCACATATCACCGGTCACCACGTTGCCGGCCATAATCAGCGCTTCCGGCCAGGCCTTGCGGACCTTGCGGATGTAGTTGATTAAATACGGGGAGTATCCGTTGGCCACGTCCACGCAAATGTTGGCAATCAGGCCGCTTTGCATCACGTGCTGGAGTTTATCGTAATCCGCGTCCGACACGCCGGAGCTGACAAACAGCAAATCGTTATTACCGAATTCTTTTTGGTTTTCTTTCAAAAAAGCCAGGATGTCTTCCAAATTATAATGCTTATGCAGGGCGCTCATTAAGTGTTGTTTTTGCATTTCGCGGGCGACTTCAAACGTGCCCGTGGTGGCCATATTGGCGGCTACCACGCCCGTGCCTTTAATGGTGCGCGGACACCACTTGAACGTATATTCCCGTTCCACAATCACTTCGGAGCGGGACGCCAGCGCCGAGCGTTTGGGGCGCAGCAGTACGTCGCAGTAGTCCAGCTGGATATCGTCGTAAATTCTCATATACCTCTCCTTACAGCACAAATAGGCGGCTTTTTGGGCCCAAACCGTTTTATATCATACAAAATTTGTTTTTATCCCGGGAATTTGCCTTTGCAGCTGGGGCGTTTTTTAGCTATAATGGGTATTGTAATTGAGAGCAAAAAAACTATACTTTTATAAATGGAGTTTTTATGAAAAAAGGGTTTACCTTAATTGAATTGTTGGCCGTCGTGCTGATTATGGGCATTCTGACGGCGATTGCGCTGCCGCAGTACCGGCGCAGCGTGGAACGCTCCCGTGTGGCGGAGGCGTTGCAGATGTTGCCGGCCATTTACGATGCCCGCGACCGCTTGGTGATTGAGCGCGGTTGGAGCTGGCCGCTGGGAAGCAATGCCTCCAATTTGTCTTTTTCTAAACTGGATATTGATATGAAAGGCCAATCGGTATCCAACACCGTTTGGCAAACGGAAAATTTTAGGTACGATTTAAACACGCGCTGTGCCGGCCGTTTGTGCGCTATCGGTGCCACGTATGTATCGGCTACGTTTTTGCGCGGATTGTATAGAGGAACCGTTTTGTATTACAATGACGGCAGCATGCGATGTTGCCCCGGCATCGTGCAAGATGCCTGTGAGCGCTTGAACATTTCGCAATCTGTCTGCCAAACAACTATTGTAGGAAACCCCGCACTGGGCTTATAAAAGGAACGGATATGAAACAGAACACAGGTTTTACGTTAATTGAATTGTTGACGGTGGTATTGATTATTGCCATCCTGTCCGGGGTGGCGTTGCCGCAGTACCGCAAAGTGATTGCCAAGGCGCATATGTCCGAGGCGGAAGCCATGGTGCGCACGATTTACGATTCCAGCGAGCGGATGGCCGGGGAATTTGGCTATCGTTCGTATGCGGCGCTGGTGGCGGACAAGGGCAGTGCCAACTATTCGTTTGCGCGTATGGATATGTTTGATCCGTCCGACCTGCCGGGAAAGTGCACCTTGCAAAACAGCGGAACGGAAATGTATTGCCCGCCGAATTTCCGCTATAGTCCGCTGGTTACGGCCAACGGAACCGTATATGTAGTGGCCAAAAAGATAAATAACCCGTACGCGGGGACGTTGATTTTGTTGGACCGCAACAACCAACAGCTTTATTGCCAAAATCCGACCGGCGACGCGGACGCTTGTGACGTGTTCGGCTTGGATACGGTAAGCGGTGTGGGTTATTAGGAGCAGATATGAAAAAAGGTTTTACGTTAGTGGAAATTTTAGTGGCTGTAATGATTGTGACGCTGCTGGTGGCCATGGCTGTACCTATGTACGAAAAAACGGTAGAAAAATCCCGCATGGCCGAAGCCCGCACCTTGCTGAAAAACATTTACGAAGCCAAAATGCGCACCTTGGATGCGGTGGAACGGGATACTTTTACTCCCGGGCTGTTCGGTTTTGACGCGCTGGACGTGTCCATTCCGTGCGTGAACCCGTCCACGGGGGACAAAATGTCGCGCTGTACGGGTTCCGACATTTACACCAAAGATTTTAAGTACTCGTTGAATGTGCCGGCTGCTTACGGGTCCAACTCCGTGTGCGCGGTGCGCCGCAAAGGCGACAACGCCGGCGTGACTTTCCTGTATGTAGGGGATGAAGACGCCGTCAACGGGGAAAAATTCTTCTGCAATAACGGCTCGTCGGGCGGCTCGTGCGATGCGTACGGGTTGGATTCCACCGGCGCTGCTTGGTGTACGCTGTAAATAAAATTTTTTGTACTAACCGGGTTGGCTTAAGCCGCCCGGTTTTTTTATGCCCGGTTGCCGTCCGGCAACTTCCGCTCCGGGGCGTTTCGGCCCGATTTCCGTTCAGGCCCCGGCCAACACAGGCCGCCCCGGTGTTTGAGGTGGCGGGCATTATTGGGGGCACCCCCGGGCGTGCTATCCCGGGGAAAACAAAAATCCCGGGCCGGAATGCGGAAAGCGCGGCGAACGGCGCCCTGTTCGCGGCACATAAAAAACCCCGGCCGTCGGGCCGGGGAACTGTACAACAAGCGGGTTATTAAAACAATTCGTTCGGTTGGGCTTGCTGCTTGGCTTTTTTATCCAACCGCAGTATTTCTTCTTTCAAGCGGTCCGGGGGCACATTGCCCGCCTGCATCAACAGTTTGTAAAAATACGCCGGCGTAAATTGTTTGCCCCATTTCTTGGCAAAGTAGTCCCGTGTTTCTTTCAGGCTGTCTAAACCGTACACATAGCCGGCCGCTTCGCCCGGTTGCGCGGATACGCTTTTCAGCAAGGCTTCGGCGTCCTTTTGATCAAAGCCGTTTTCCTCCGTTAAAAAGTGCATGGCGTCGGCATAGGAGTATTGCTTGGTTTGCAGCCGCACGTCCACCAGCGCGGCAGCGGCACGGAGGTATTGCGCCCAGGCCAGGAACAGGCGTTCTTCGTCCGTAGCCATATAGCCGCTTTGGGCGGCCAGTTGCTGGGCGTAGGCGCTCCAACCGTTTGCCGTCGCGGCCGACGGATACAAGCGGCGAATGGCGGACAGTTGGCTGCCGGATACCGCTTGGTAGTAGCGCCCCGGCACCAGTTCGCCACTGATCAGCAGTTTGCGGGTGGGGGTGTTAAAATCCCGTTGGAGCTGTTCCTGCCGGGCCAGTGTGTTGCCGGCGGGCAGGCGCAGGAACAAATCCGTCGTGGGGGCGTATTGGTTGCCAAACGGCGGTACGAACAGATACGCCCGGGTATAGGCGTAAAAGCCCGGGAGCGGCTTAACCGAGAAGGAAAGATTCGCAGCGGGCAGGGTTCCGGCCTGGATAAGGGTTTCGGCCAATGATTGCGCGTCCTGCGCGAAAGCAGCCGTCCAATTGCGGCTGGCCGGAACGGCCGGCATGCGGCGGGCGGCTTTGTAAAAATCCTGCGCCGTGGGCGGCACAAATTTGCCTTTTTTTGCTTTCTTTTGGGGTTCCTGCGGCAGGGATTGGACGGTCGGGTCCGTATTTAAATCATCCACCACGGTCACTTCTTCGTCGGCCGTTTCCAGCGCAAAAGGTTCCAGTGCCCGGGCCAAGGCTTCCTGCGCGGAGCGGAAGTTCTTTTCCAGCCGTTTGGCCAGCTTTTTGGGCTTTTGCGTCAGCTGGTAGCGGTTGGTCAGCACCGTGCGGTAGGCGTCTTCTCCCAGGCGGAAATCCAGCGGGGAGTCCTGCTGGGAAAATTGCTTAAACAAATCAAACATTTGTTTGATGGCCTGTTTGGCCTGCCGCGCATTTTGCTTGGTTTGTGCGATGGACACATCGTCCTCCACGCCTTGCAGCAGGAAGTCGGTCACTTCGTCAAACGCCAGGTAGGCATAATAGGCCTTTTCCATCGCCAGTTCGGCCAGGTAGGAGGGGGGCTGAACCAGGTTCTGTTGGGCTTGGCGGGCCACTTGCGGCAGAGCGCCGATACGGGCGGTTAAATCGGCCTTTTGCTGGGCAGAGGACGTCATTTTTTTAAGCATTACGTCGTACACGGCGTCCAAGGCCTGGGCGTAGTACAGCGGGTCGTTTTCCAGACGGTTTTGCTGGAGGCGCCACATATCGTCTGCCAGGGCGGCCTGCAGCAGTTGCAGGTCCGTTTGGTTGGCTTGCGAAAGCTGGGCGGGTTTTATTTCGTCCACGGTTTCCTGCACGGCGCGCAGGGCGTTTAGTGCATCGGCCTCGGTTTGGGCGGAGCGGTCGTTCAGCCGGGAATTGGCCGACGAATACCCCAGCCGCGTAGCCCGCTCGGGGAAGAAAGACAATATGAGCGATGCGTAGCGGTTGGCGGCATCGGTCAGGCGGTTGTCTTCAATCAAGGTATCAATACTTGAAAAATCAAAGGCGGCTTGGGCCTTTGCGGCCGGGGCGGTTACCAATAGCCCCAGGCCTAAAAGCGCAGTACAACAGCATAAATACTTGTTCATAATGCAATTATTTTCCTTCCAAAAAGCGGAGTCCGAAACGTATTTGTTCCGCTGAGTCCGTCACTTGTTGCAGGCGTTTTTGCGTGCGAAGCAACCGGGCGGAGGCTTTATCCATCTCTTTCTTGGCGGCGGCGGCGTCTTTCGTTTGGTTGTTGTCCATCAGCAGGCCGTAAATTACTTTTTTCTTGGCGTATTGCTGTTGCTGATAGGGCAGAACGCTTTGCAATTTTTGCTGTTCTTTTTCCAAGCTGTTTAACATCTTTTTATAGTGGGCAATCCGTTCGGCCTTCGTCGGGATGAC
Source organism: Candidatus Avelusimicrobium gallinaceum (assembly GCA_944324965.1). Classification (GTDB taxonomy): domain Bacteria; phylum Elusimicrobiota; class Elusimicrobia; order Elusimicrobiales; family Elusimicrobiaceae; genus Avelusimicrobium; species Avelusimicrobium gallinaceum. The sequence continues at coordinate 40,999 of CALUYH010000008.1, read as the reverse complement.
GGGCGCTTCTTGGGCTTGGATGCGGCGCAGCGTGTCGGGATTTTTTAAGTACGGGTCCAGCGCGATGGCCTGCAAATCGGCGTAGCGTTTTTCCACCAGTAAATCGTAAAACACCGGGCGGCCGGGGGCCGGCAACATCGTGCTGAGCGTGTTGATGGCAATCCATTCGTCGGGCGTCGGCTGGCGTTTGGACGGCGAGCGCGCAAGCATTTTGCTAAGCAAGTTGTTTAACTCTTCCCCGGCGTAGACAACCAGCACCTGGCGGGAATGAGGGGTGACTTGATAGGAGCCGTAGGGCATCAGCGTGGGCATTTGGCCGTTATGTTGGCGCAGGTAAGAAGATAAAGTAGTGTAGCCCAGCATCTTATTTAAATGGACGGCGTGCTGCAACAGCACATACACCTCATAATAATAATCTTGCGTGATTTGTTTGGTGACGGAGCGGTTTTTCCAGTGCGCGTATACGATTTGTTTAAATAAACCGTAAAAATCTTCCGCGGGTTTGCGCAGCGTGGGGGCCAAAATGGCTTGCACGCGGGCGGTGGTGTCGTCCGATAAAGGGCGTAACGAGCTCAGGTTGGTAATGGGTGTTTTGGCAGGCTTGTTCTGGAGCGCTTTAACCTGCGCCAAAGAGAGGCCTTTGGGCAGCGTTTGGGCGGGGGTTTTGACGGGCGCCGTCACGCGCGGACGGAAAAGCCCGCGTAATTTGGAAAAAAACGTTTTGGCAGCAGGTACCTGGCAGTATGCAGGTGCGGTAAACAACGTGATCATCCCAGCCGAAAGCAGGATGTTTTTAGTAGTGCGAGAGATGTTGTTCATAATTGGTTCCTATTGTATGAGAAAGCGGCAGGGCCGGTATGAACGGCGGGAGGCCTTACTTGTATTGTAATGTTTGTGCGGGGGGCTTGTCAACCGATTTTACCGATTGCCAGCCGGGGGAAAATTTGTTACAATAAATTATCTCCAAAACGGAGCAGCCCCTCCGCGGGGCGTTTACCCAAACCTCCGTTTTTGCTATAATCTAATCGTAAACCCTTTCGGGCCATTAGCTCAGTTGGTAGAGCAGACGCCTCTTAAGCGTAAGGTCGTGAGTTCGAGCCTCACATGGCCCACTTTAGTTTTTCTGACAGTAAAAATAAATAGGACGGATGGCGGAATTGGTAGACGCGTACGCCTTAGGAGCGTATGGAGCAATCCGTGAGGGTTCAAGTCCCTCTCCGTCCAGAATTTCGGCTTGACCGATAGTTAAGGAGTGCTGAACGTATGTCCATCTTTAAAACCGCCCAGAGCGGGGAAGTAAAAACCCAACAACTTAAAAAAGAAGGCTGCCGCGTGACGCTGTCCGTGGAAGCCGCCCCGGAACTGGTAACCAAATGCTTTCAAAACGCCGCCGTGCAGGTTCAATCCCGCGCGCAGATGCAAGGCTTCCGCGCCGGCAAAGTACCGTTGGACCTGGTAAAACAAAATTTCGCCGGACATATTAAAGAACGCGCGTTGGATTTGACGGTCAAAGCCGCCATCAATTCGGCCATTACGGACGCCAAGTTGGACGCCGTAGCCGTGCCCACGCTCACCAAGGCCGATTTCGTAAACTTTGCCGAAGGCAAACCCTTTACGTTTGAAATCGCCGTGGACGTTGCCCCGGAATTTGACGTAAAAGATTACAAAGGCATTGAAATCGCCAAAAAACCCGAAACCGCGACCGAACAGGACGTGGCCGACAATTTGAACCGCGTGCTGGATGCCAACGCCCGCCTGGAAAGCGCGGCCGAAGGCGCCGTGATTGACGACAAATGCTACGCCGTCGTGCACTACACGGGCAAACGCAACGGCAAAGACGACTATAAATTAAGCGCCGACAGCGAACTGATTGACATGGCCGCCCCGCAGACGATGCCCGGCCTGGCCGAAGCGATTAAAGGCCTGAAGAAAGGCGACGTAAAAGATTACGAAACCAAAGAAGGCAACGATACGCTTTCCTTCCACGTAACGGTGGACGATATTAAAAACAAACTCGTGCCCGCGTTGGATGATTCCTTCGCCAAAGATATGGGCTTTGACACCTTGGACGCGTTGAAAGCCAAAGTGAAAGAAAGCCTGGACGAAGAAGCCAAACAAAACGCCCGCCGCGACGAAATCGCCCAGATTGAAAACCACCTGGTCAAAATGAATAATTTTGACCTGCCGCAAAGCCTGGTGGAAGAATATACCGAATCTTCCTTAAACAACTTTGTGCGCAGCATGACCCAGCTCAAACCCGAACAGCTGACCGCGGACCAGAAAAAAGCGTTTGAAGAACGCATCCGCCCCAGCGTGGAAAAGGATTTGCGCATCGGCTACATCGTGCACGCCATCGCCAAGAAGGAAAACCTGGAAGCCACCGAGGCCGATTGGAAAGCGGAACTGGACAAGAGCATTGCCGCCAATTCCCAAAACAAAGAAGACGAAAAGAAAATCAGAGCCTTCTTTGACGAACGCAAAGCGCACATCCTGGCTACGCTCAGCGAACGCAAAGTCTTTGATTTCATCAAAGAACAAGCCAAATACAAATAAATTTGCCGGAACGAATACCCCGTCCGTTTTGCGGGCGGGGTGTTTCGTCCCCGCACGAGCCGTTTTCCACGTCGTATGAATACACGGCATATGGCCTGGACAAGCGGTTTTAACCTCAGGGAGCGGACGATTTCGTCCGCTCCTTTTTTGCGGGCTGACGGGGCTTTTGGCAAGTCGGCTGCGGCGGCCACGGACGGCCGGCACAAAGCGGGGTTTTTGCAGGCCCAATTTGCTATAATTTGTATATGAAGAAATGTTTGCTTTTGCTGGCGTTTTTGGCCGGCGCGCTAAGTGCGCCGCAGGCCGTGTGGAGTGCGCCGGACGCAGTTGCGTCCGCAGCGGCGGGGACGGTTGCCGCCCAGCCGTCGGACGAGGAGGAAGCGCCCGCTCAAACGGTCAGCAAATCCACCCTGGCGGCTACGCGCGTGGACAGCAAACTAAACGAAACCGTATTGCACCAAACCGTGCTGGACTATACGCTCCCGCCGGAAATTGCCGACGTCGCCCAAAAATGCGTGCAGGGCGATACGGACGAATGTTATTTTTCCTTTAAAACCTTTGAAAATGCTTCCGACCCCAAAGTCGCTTCGGCCGCCAATTTGGAACTGGCGGTAATGTCGTTGCAGCGCGGGCTTGTGAAACAGGCCGTCAAATACGCCGACGCCGCCTGCCGCTACAACCCGGACGACCCCTTTGCCGAACTGACGCGCGGCTGGATTTTGCTTTCTTCGGGCAAGTACAAAAAAGCGCGCCAATCCTTCCAGAATTTGCTTTATTTAACCGCCGATTTTGAATACGTTTCTTCCGCCAAGCTGGGCACGGCGCTGGCGTGGTACCTGGACGGCAAAAAAGAACAGGCCGCCACCGAATTGCAATACCTCTATACGTCCAATCCGTACGCCATTTCGTTCGTGTCGTATATGCTGGGGCGGATTGCGTCGGAAATGAAGTCCTCGCGCAAATTGGCGCCGGTGTTTTTGCAGCAGGCCTTATCGCACGACGAGCGCAACTACGCCGCGGTGGAACTGTTTGCCAAACTGTCCGAAAAGGACAAAGACAACCTGCGCGCCTGGCAGTATTATTCCACCTTGTACAGCCTGGACCCGGAAAATAAAGACCTTGCCAAAAAAATTGCCAAATACGCCAAGAAGCTCGGCGATAAAAGCGTGGACTATTTGTTCTATTTGCGCCTGGAACAGCCCATCGTGCACGAAATGATTTCCACCCCGTCCGAAAAAGTAAAAATGGCCCTGTACGCCAACCGCGAACAAGTGCCGCAGGAATTGCAGGCGTTCTCGCTGATGTCCTCGGGCACGATGCGCGTGGAAGACGAAAAGCTGGGCACCGTGCTGCGGGCGCCTTCGTATATAGAAAAAACCATCGTCTTCAACCCGGAAACGGGCGGCGTGGACTTTCAAAACGCCAAAGGGCACGTGGAATTTTCGGCCAAGCGTCCGTTTACCGTGTCGCTGGAAAATGCGGACCGCACCCTGCTGGTGCGCAACGCCACGGCCAAGAACATTTTTGCGGCGGATTTAAGCGACAAGGAATTAAAAGGCGCGTTAATCGTTATCCCCACGCCTACGGGCATTAAACTGGTTAACGAAGTAAACGCCGAAGATTTAATCCCGGCCCTGCTGGCCACCCAAGTGCAGGACGTCACGCACGAATCGGCCCTGCAAGCCCTGGCGGTGGTGTTCCGCTCGGCCTTGCTCAAGGCGGTGGCCGACCATCAAGACGAGCCCTACCACATCACCGATAACGATGTGCACTTTCAATTTAAAGGCATTAACCTGATTTTTAAGAAGTTGTTGGACGCGTCCAAAGAATCCAGCAAAATCCGCCTGACCGAGGCCCAGGCCGGCGCCTATGCCGACTGCGGCGTCCTTACCGCGGACTCGCTGGAAAACAGCGCGTACAAACCGGGCTACGTATTCTCGCCCGCCAACGTCAGCAAATACATTCTGTCCAATCCGCCGGCGGATTTGTATTCCCGCCCGCAGGACCCGACCCGCTGGTCGGGCGTGAAATGGATGTATTTGTACGATGGCAAAGAGATTCAAAACCGTATCGCCGTCAAACAAAACATCGGCAAATTGCGCGCGTTGACGCCTACGTCGTTTACGCCCACGGGGCGCATTTTGTCCATGCGTTTTGAAGGCAGCAAAGGCTCGTACGAAGCCAAAACCCCGCAGGAGGTCGCGTTTCTTTTAAGCGCGGGCACAATGCGCTCCAACCTGTTTGATGCAGTGCCGTTGTACAAAGGGAAAAACATCAAAAGCGTCTTGGTGCGCGGGTATGACACGGGGCTGGGCTACGGACTTTGCTTGCAGGGGGCGGACGGTTTAGCCAAACAAGGCGCGGACTATATGGCGATTATCAAGTATTATTTTCCCGAGGCCCGCATCTTGGATACTGCCACAGGAACCATCAAGTAAATGCAAAAGACAAAAATACTCTACTTCATCACCCGTATGGACCAGGGCGGCGCGCAAGCCAGCGTGCTGCTTACGCTTAAAAACATCAACAAACAACAGTTTGAAACGTACCTGGCCTGCGGCCCGGGCGGCCGGTTGGACGCCCGCCTGAAAAACGACCCGCAGCACGTGTTTTTTATTTCCGCGCTGCGCCACGACATCCGCCCGAAATACATTTTTCACGATTTGGCGGCCCTGGTGCAAATGGGGCTTATTTTGCGCCGCGTCAAGCCGGATATTGTGCACACCAACGCCCCCAAAGCGGGCGTGCTGGGCCGCATTGCCGCGCGGTTGTTTTGGCGCAAAGCCAAAGTGGTGCACACGTTCCACGGGCTGGGCTTTGCCAAAGAACACGGGCCCAAACAGTTCAAATTTTTCGTGGCGGTGGAAAAATTCTGCGCCCGGTTTACGGACGTATTGGTGTTCGTTTCCCGCCGCAACGCCGCCGAAGCCAAACAGCTGGGCATTGGCAAAGGGGTCCGCACGGAGCTCATCCGCGCGGGGGTGAATTTCAACCCCATTTTGCCGCTCAAGTTTGACCCGGTGGCCAAAAAAGCGTCCTTAAAAATCCCGGCCAATGCCAAGGTGGTGTTGGCGCTGGCCAATTTTAAACCGCTTAAAAACCCCATCCACTTTGTGCTCGCCGCCTACAAAGTGCTCAGCCAGATGAAGAATGTTTATTTCATCTTCACCGGCGAGGGCCCGCTGAAAGAAACCGCCGAAAACCTGGCCAAAAATTTAAGCATTGAAAAACAGGTCCTGTTCCCCGGTTGGCGCAACGACCCGCTGGAACTGTTGGCCATTTGCGACGTGTACGCCAGTGTTTCTTTGCGCGAGGGGTTGCCGATGTCCTTGCTGGAAGCCATGTCCATGCGCGTGCCCGCCGTGTGCTACGACGTGGACGGCATTGGCGAAGTGATTACCAACAACAAAACGGGTTTTTTGGTGGCGCCCAACGACATCAACACCTTTGCCGACAAATTAAAAGTGCTTTTGCGCCACGCGTCCTTGCGCGAACGCTTTGAAGCCGCCATTGACCACCGTGATTTTTCCGAATTTACGGCGGCAACGATGGTTAAAAAGCAAGAACGGCTGTACAGAAGTTTGGTCCCGCCCACCAAGAAAAACGGCGGCAAAAGACGTTTCTTCAGAAAACGCAGACATTTTAGAAAGTTTAACCCGGGAGAAAAATAATGGATTACGCAATTAACGAAATGGAGCAGGAAGTTCTCAACGCTACACGGGAATTTGCCCAAAAAAAGCTCAAACCCCTGCGCGCCGAAATGGACGCCAAGGAACAATTTTCCAACGAAATACTGGAAGAGTACCGCAAGTCCGGCCTGATGGGCCTGTGGCTGCCGGAAGAATACGGCGGCCTGGGCGGGGGGATTACCTGCCTGGCCATGGCGTTTGAAGAGCTCTCGCGCGTGTGCGCGGGGCTGGCGCTTACGCCGGGGACGACGGCTTTAGGCGCGATTCCGATGTTTTTGGCCGCCACCAAGGAACAGCGCGACCGCTGGTGCCCGGATATTGCAAGCGGCAAAAAACTCTGGGCCTTTGCCTTAACGGAACCCGAAGCCGGTTCGGACGCTACCGCCCTTAAAACCACCGCCATCAAAGACGGCGATTATTACGTGGTAAACGGTACCAAACACTTTATTTCCACGGGCAAGGAAGCCGATTTCTACACCGTGGCCGTCAACGTCAACCCGGCCCGCGGCGCACGCGGTATTTCGCTACTGGTGATTGAAAAGGGCACGCCCGGTTTTTCCTTCGGCAAGAAGGAAGAAAAAATGGGCATCCGCACTAACCCCACCTATGAACTGATTTTTGAAAATGTCCGCGTGCCGAAAGAAAACCTGCTGGGCAGCGAAGGCCGCGGCCTGTTATACGTGCAGGAAACGCTGGACTATTCCCGCCCCGGCGTGGCGGCGCAGGCCGTAGGCATTGCGCAGGGCGCGCTGGATGAAACGATTCCGTACCTGCGCACGCGCAAGCAGTTCGGCCAGCCGATTATCACCTTCCAGGCGCTCGGGCACAAAGTGGCCGAGCTGGCCGCCAAGGTGGAAGCCGGCCGCGCGCTGGTGTACAGCCTGACGCACCGGATGGACGAAGAATTTTTGCCCGCCGTCAAAAACGCGCTGGCCAACGGTACCACCGTGCACGACGAGCTGAAAAAATTAAAAGGCGCCCGCTGGACCAAATACAGTGCGGAAGCCAAGTTGTTCTGCTCCAACGTGGCGATGGAAGTGGCCGACGAATGCGTCACGCTGTGCGGCGGTATCGCGTACATGCGCGATTTCCCGCTGGAAAAATACATGCGTGACGCCAAAATCACCCAGATTTACGAAGGCACCGTGCACATCCAAAAGAACGAAATCATCACGGCGCTGATTAAAGAATACGCCGCCAAAGGCGACGAGGAGTAATTTGTATGCATATTGTAGCTTGCGTAAAGCAAACCCCGAAGTCCGATAACGTAAAAATTGACCCCGCCACCGGTTGTTTAATCCGCTCCGGCGCGGCCAGCGCGATGAACCCTTTTGACGAATATGCGCTGGAAGAAGCCGTCACGCTTAAAGAACAAGTGGGCGGTGTGGTGTCCGTCATCACCATGGGCCCGCCGCAGGCCGAAGCCGTCCTGCGCGACAGCATTGCCCGCGGGGCCGACGAGGTCTACCAGTTGGGCGATATGGCGTTTGCCGGGTCGGACACGTGGTCCACGAGCTATGCGCTTTCCAAAGGGATTGAAAAAATCAATTCCATCCGCCCCGTGGATTTGATTATCTGCGGCAAGCAAACCAACGACAGTGACACCGGCCACATCGGTCCGCAGATTTCCGCCTGGCTTAAAATGCCCAATGCGGCGTTTGTCAAAAAAGTGGTGGAAGTGAAGGAAAAATCCATCGTGGTGGAACGCTTGACCGAGGACGGAAGCGAAGTGCTGGAACTGCCGTTCCCGTGCGTGCTGTCCGTGGTAAAGGAAATCAACAGCCCGCGCGTGCGCAGCGTAAAAGGCCGTATGGCCGCCAAACGCGCCACGGTGACCAAATGGACCGCCGACGACATCGGCGCCGACAAAACCATGCTGGGCGTAAAGAACTGCCCCACGCACGTGGTTAAATCGTTCGTGCCCAAGCGCGAAGTGTGCGCCGTAGCCGTAGAGGGCGCCAACGGCAAAGAAAAAGCCGCCAACTTGGTGAAATTGCTTAAAGACGGAAAATACATTTAAAGGATATGACGATGAAAGATTGTAAAAATGTTTGGATTTTTGCCGAAGCCCAGCGCGGCAAATTAAGCCCGACGGCTTTTGAACTGTTAAACGCCGGCCGCAAGCTGGCCGACGACTTGGGCGAAAAACTCTGCGCCGTATTGCTCGGCTATCAGGTGGAAAAATTCGCCAAAGATTTGTTTGAACACGGGGCGGACGTCGTGTACGTTTGCGACGACAAAGCCCTGGAAAACTACGTAGACGACGTCTACGCCAAAGTGTTGGCCGATATGGTGGCGGAATATAAGCCCAACAAATTTTTGCTGCCCGCTACCAACCTGGGCCGCTCGCTTTCGGCCAAGACGGCTATTTTTGTGGGCACCGGTTTGACGGCGGACGCGACGGAAGTGGTCATCCACAAAGAAGACGGCCAACTCTATGCCACGCGCCCCACGTTTGGCGGCAACCTGATGGCCACCATCACCTGCACGCATACGCGGCCGGAAATGTGCTCCCTGCGCCCGATGTCCTACGAAAAGGCCCCCTTGCAGGCGGGCCGGACGGGGGAACTGGTCAAATTTGCGTTTAACCCGGCCAAACATACGTCCTTGGCCAAGTTTTTGGAATTTATCAAAAGCAAGGGCGACGATATGGATTTGTCGGAAGCGGAAATCATCGTGGCCGGCGGCCGCGGCGTGGGCAAGGCGGAAGGTTTTGCCCTCTTGCACAAGCTGGCGGAACGCTTGGGCGGTGCGGTGGCGGCTTCGCGCGCGCCGGTGGACAGCGGCTGGATTGACTACCGCTACCAAATCGGCCTGACGGGGCGCACCGTAAAACCGAAAGTGTACATCGCGTGCGGCATTTCGGGCCAGATTCAGCATATGGCCGGGATGAGCGGCTCGGACGTGATTGTTGCCATCAACAAGGACCCCGAAGCCCCCATTATGAAAGTGGCCAACTATGCCGTGCAGGGCGACTTGTACGACGTAATTCCCGCGATGTTGGAAGTGCTGAAATAGTATTTTGGAAACAATCTGCGGCGGACAGCTTTGGCTGCCCGCCGCTTTTTTATGTGCTTTTGGGGATGGGAGATAGGCAGGAGTTCTTTTTCCGGCGGGAAAAAGTACCAAAAAGCGCCCGGCACGTGGCCCCATAAAAATTACTTTCAAACGGGAAATTATTTATTGTACTTTTTCTGGCAGCAGAAAAAGTACCAAAAAGGCTGCGCCCCAGGGAGCCACAAAAATCACTTTCAAACGGGGAATTTTATAACTCGCGCGGTCCCGCGCTCAAACAATAAAATTCCGGGTCCGTTTGAAAGGCTTTTTGTAGACGGCTCTAAAGGGGCGGTTCAACGGCAACAAAAGAGACAAAAGCATAAGCGGAAAACGACTTCCCTTTTTGAATAGCGCGGCTTTTGCGAAAAGGGTGTTGCTAAACCGGCCGCATGAGCGGGTCTAGCGGATTAAATAGGCTTCTTTGCCGTCCAGCGTGACGGGGGTGTCATCGTCCGCCTGGGTTTGGCAGAAGTTTTCGCCCGCACCGTTTAGCGGAATGCACGCCAAGCGGGCAAAATTCTCCGTAGTGGACAGTTGATACGCCGCGTGCGGGTTGGCGTCCGTTTGCGTAAAAACGGCCTCCCAGCAGGGTTTATTGGCGTCCCCGGTCGGGCGGCAAATCACTTGGCCGGTGTAGTGTTTTAAATTGGCTTTTTGCAAGCGTTTGGTCAGGCGGTCGGCTTGTTCCTGGCTCATAAATTGCCCGATGGCAAAATTCTTTTGGCGGCCCCACAGCATTACCACTTCCGTCATGCGGGCATTTTCCACCGCGTTAAAATAATACGGCACGGCTACCGCCGCCAATATCCCCACAATCAGCACCACCACCAACATTTCCAATAATGTAAATCCGTTTTTCATAGCTTGTTTTCTCCTGTTCACAGCACGCGCACTTTGTATCCTTCTTGTTGCAGCATGGCGGCGGTTTGGGCTTTTTTGTCGCCCTGGATTTCCAACCGTCCTTCTTTAACGGTGCCGCCGCAGCCGAGCGATTTTTTAATTTTTTTAAGTAAATCTTCTTTTCCTTGCGGGTGGAGAGGTAACTTTTCCACCAGCGTCATTCCGCTGCCTTTGGCGTTTTTGGCAAACCGCACGCGCACGGGTTCGGTTTGCTTTTTGGGGGCGCTCAATTGGTTGCACACGCAGGGAATGTGGCGGCAGTGCGGGCAAAAATTCGGATCGGTGGAAAAGAAAATTTCGCCCATCAGTGCGCCTCCTCCAGGTATTTGGCCAGCAGCGTTTTGAGGGCGGCTTCGTCGGCCTGCAGCCCCAAGGACCACGCGGCCTCGTGCAAAATGTTTTCCAAAATTTCCGGCAGGCGCGTTTCCAGGTCCGCCAGCGACAAATTGCGGTCCATGCGCAAATAATCTTCCAGCACGGTGGCCTGCTGTTTGCCGAACAGGGCGCGCAGTGCGCGGGTGTTGTTGATTTTAAAGCGGAAATATAACGGGCCGCCAAAAGACAGCCGGTTTAAAAATTTACGGGCCGAAAGCAAGAACAGCGTTAAATTTTGCGCCAGTTTTTCTATGTGAATGGTCTTGGCCGTGTGGCCGTTTACGATTTCTTCCTGCGTGATGATTTGCTTGCTCATCACCAGCCCGTAGGAGTTAAATTCGCTCATGCGGTACAGACCGCGCTTGTTGGAAATGACGGCCGCCCCGTCCTGCACGGGCTGGAGGGGAAACGTCGGGTCCGCCATAATGCCCCAAGGGGCGCGGGTGGACGAGTGCCTGATGATGTCGGGCAATTGTTTGTAGCCGGTCAGCGGTTCTTCCGGGTACAGGGGCACGATGGACAAGACCGACACCGTCTGCCCGGCGGCGGAAAGGTTCATCGTTTTTAAATAATTGTCAAAGTGGCTTTCGGCTTTGTCGTACAAAATATGGCGCAGCCGCTCGGATTTGCGGCGGTGGTCCAACAGCCAGGGCAGTTTTTCCGGGTGGACGATGGCCTCCGGCCGGCTGCTCTGCCCGGTGCGGATGTACGCCCGTTTGGACTTGCCCACCAGGTGCGGCGTTAAGTTGCTTTGCGGAATGTTGATGACGATAAACATCCGGTCCCCGCGGGCGTTGACGCAGACGTTGATGTCCACAAAGACAATCGGGTCAATGTAGACCTGGATGATGTCTTCAATGGAGTTGCGGACTTTTTCGTGATAGGCAATGCCCGTAAAGGGGGGGCAGGGTTTGTCGTTCTTATCGTCCTGCACGCCCACGATAATCGTGCCGCCCATGGCGTTGGCAAACGAGGCGATGGTCTTGGCGAATTTTTCGTGGTTTTTGGGCAGCATATATTTGTAGTCCAGCTGCTTGCCTTCGGGCAGTTCGCGCCGGCAGAAAGCGACCACGTCGTCAAAAGTAAGCTGATTGAAAGGTTTATTAAAAAACATCGTGTCACCTCGCTGTTGGCCTGGGGGCGGTTTAATTGATAAAATTATTATAATAAAATTATGGTGCCTCAAACGGAAACTTTCAAGGACAGTATATGAATTCACCTTTGCACACGCTGGCGGGAGCCATTACCGAAAAGTTCATCGCGGCCGATCCGGCCGCGGCCGCCCGCGCACTGGAAACTTTGGCCACGCACGAAGTGCTTTTGCTGATTGGTTCGCTAAAAGCGCAAACGCTGGTGGCGTGCTTGAACCCGATGGAGCCGGCCAAGGCTGCGGCCATTTTGCGCCGCCTGCCGCTGCGGCAGGCGTCCTATGTGCTGGCGCGGCTGGACGTGCCGCAGGCCGCACGGCTGATGAAAGAATTTTCCGCTCCGTACCGCCAGCGCATGGAGGCCGTGTTGGAGCCGGCTTTTGTCAATTTGCTCAAACAGGCCGGTTCGTATGCGCCGGGCAGTGTGGGGCTTGTAATGAGTACGGACGTGGTGACCGTTCGTACCGAAAGCAAATTATCCGCTTTGATTGAACGTTTGAAAGCGCTGCCGCGCAAAAAATTGCCCGCGGCGTGTTTTGTAACGGCCAAAGACGGCGAATTGAAAGGCGTCATCCGCACGGCGGAACTGGCGTTTTACGGGGCGCAGTGCGTGTGCGGCTCCGTGATGAGCCCCGCCGATACCATTCGCCCGCAGGCGGACGCCGAAACGGCCCGCCAGGCGTTTGCAAAAGCGCAGGCGGATGTCCTGGCCGTGACGGACGAAAAAAACATTTTGCTGGGCGTTTTGCTCAAACAATCCCTGCCGCCGGCGGCGGATAAAAAATCGCTTTGGGAGCGGCTGACGCAGTAGCGCGGATGGGCCCGTTTTAAAAGCCGCTCTTTTACGGAGCGGTTTTTTTATGGTTAAAAATCCCCGGTCGGTTGCCGGGGATTTTTGCAGGTAAAATTAATTGATTTTGCTGTGCGGGGGGACGTCTTGCGTAATCCACTTGTTGGCGCCGATCACGCTGCCGCGGCCGATGGTGATGTTGCCCAGGACGGTGGTTTCGGCGTAGATAATGACGTTGTCCTCTATATTGGGGTGGCGCTTAATGCCTTTTACGGGGTTGCCATGTTCGTCCAGCGGGAAACTTTTGGCCCCCAGCGTAACGCCCTGATAGAGTTTTACGTTGGCGCCGATGACGCACGTTTCGCCAATTACCACGCCGGTGCCGTGGTCAATAAAAAAGCCGGGGCCGATGGACGCGCCGGGGTGAATGTCTATCCCGGTGACGCTGTGGGCGTACTCGGTGACGATGCGCGGAATCAGCCGTACGCCTTTTTGGTGCAGGTAGTGCGCCAACCGTTGCAGCGTAACGGCCGTAACGCCCGGGTAGCACAACAGCGGCTCAATCGGGCTGATGGCGGCGGGGTCGCCTTCGTAGGCGGCGTTTACGTCGCTAATCAGCAGGCGCTGAATGTCCGGCAGGGCGCGGATAAAATCGCCGGTGATTTCGTGCGCTTGGGCTTCGCAGCGGGCGCAATCGGCTTTTTCCTGGCACATAAAGCAAAGCGATTTTAAAATTTGTTCTTCCAGCCGCTGGGCCAAACTGGCCAGCGTAAACTGCGGCATTTCCCGCCCCGATTCCAGCGGATATTGGTACAGGTAATCTTTCAAGGCGCAAAATATCGCCACCGTTTTGCGGGCGGAAGGAATAAACTTGGCTTTTTGGAAATACGTGTGGTCAAACGTATTTTTCAGTTCGGCGGCGGTTTTGGCAAACGGGTCGGTCACGGGAGCCTCACATCTTAAAGTCTTCGCCCAGGTAGAGGCGTCTTGCGTTGGGGTCGTTTAACAGGGTGTTCTGGTCGCCCTCCACCAAAATTTTACCGTCGTAAATCAGGTAAGCGCGTTCGGTAAGCGGCAGGGTTTCGCGCACGTTGTGGTCCGTAATCAGTACGCCGATGCCTTTGTCTTTGAGTTTAAAAATCATATGCCGCAGGTCGGACACGGTAATCGGGTCAATCCCTACGAACGGTTCGTCCAGCAGAATGATTTTTGGGTTGCTGATCATACAGCGCGCAATTTCCATACGGCGCTTTTCGCCGCCGGAAAGCGTCCAGGCTTTTTGGCGGGCCAGCTTGGTAAGGCCAAATTCATTTAGCAGTGCGTCCACGCGGCGTTTTTGTTCCTGTTTGTCGTCCAAAATGCGTTCCAGCACGGCCAGCAGGTTTTCTTCCACCGTCAGCCCTTTAAAAATGGTCGGTTCCTGCGCCAGGTAGCCCAGGCCGTGGCGGGCGCGCTCGTACATAGGCAGGGCGGTTACGTCGTCACCGTCAATAAACACGCGGCCCTTGGTGGGGCTGATAAAACCCACCATCATATAGAACGAAGTGGTTTTCCCCGCGCCGTTGGGGCCCAACAGACCGACGATTTCGCCGGATTTTACGTGGATATCCACCCCTTTTACGACCATGCGGTCTTTGTACACTTTTACGATTTGTTCACTGCGCAGTTCCATAAAAACCTCTAAAATTTATCGTTGATTTCCGCGTCGTTTAATTGCGGGGAAACGACCCACCCCTGCACCTTGCCGTCCAGCGTGATTTGGCGGCCTTCGTTGTCGGCTTGGACCTTATCCGCTATTATAGCAAATGTGCCCTGCTCGCTCGTGCCGCTTAACAGCGGGCGCGAACCGGAGGCGGTGGAATAGTTATGTTCCCCGTCGTAGATAATCGTGTCGGCCACCAGCGTGCGCTGCGAGTCGGACAGTTCCGCCCCGCCGGAAAGCGTCAGGTGGTTTTGGTTTTGCTTAAACGTGGCTTTTTGGGCCTTGAGCGTTTGCATCCCTTCGGGCGCGGGGCGTTCCACGCGCACGTCGCCTTCCAGCACAAACAGGCCTTGGTCCAGGTCAAAACCGGCCTCTTGCGCGTACGCCGTAACGGGCGGCTCCTTTCCTTCGCGGTAAATCAGGCGGACGGGGTTCTTTTTGGACGCTTTTAAAAACCCTTTTTGCGTTTGGTAGTTGTAGCGGGCATAGTCGGCGTAGGCCTCGTAGACGGGGGCGCCGGGTTCGGCCTGCTTGACGTACACGTTGCCTCGGGCCGTAAAGCGGTTTTGGGCGCGTTCGGAAAGGGCGTAATCGGCGCGGAAGGTGTAGACGCCGTTGTCGTACGAAACGTGGCCTTTAAATTCTTCCTGTTGTTTGTCTTTGTAAATGACCCAGCTGTCGCTGGCAATCAGCCCGCCCAACACGGGGGGAAGCTGCATATTTTTGGTTTTGTCCTTTAAAGAGTTTTTGGCCAGGTTCAGGCGGTTTTTAACGGGCGGCACATTCAGGGCCGGGCCTTCTATGTGCACGGTTTTGCAGCCGCTTACACACACGGCCGAAAGAAGCAGAACGCCGGCAAATAAAGGGAAGTGTTTCATAGCGAGGGGTTCTTTAATTCCTGTACGTTTTGCGGCAGGCGGGTCGTTTGGTTTTTGATTTCAATTTTGGTTAATTTGGAATCGGTTTCTATGCCGCCGCGGGCCGTCACTTTGGCGCTGGCGCGGGTGACGATGGTTTTGCCGTCGGACCAGATGCGGTCTTTGTCCACGTCGTAAAAAAAGCGTTCGGCCGTGATGATTAAGTTTTCCGTAAACGATTGGATTTTGGTGTTGCCTTCAATGGTAACCAATTTGTCGGGGTAATTGAATGTGCCGGTTTTGCCGGTGACGGACGCACTGTCCTGCCCGTTTTCTTTCAGCAGCAGATCCGGGTTTTTCAACACCGCGTTTTGCAGGCTGGAAAAATCCACCGATTCGGCGCGCAGAATCCACTTTTTGTGGTTGTCCTGCGATTCAAAAATGGATACGTTCGTGGCCAACTGCATGCCGGCGTCTTCGGCGGGGGAAAATTCTTTTTCGTTCCCGCAGGCGCACAGGCCGCACAAGGCCAAAAGCAACAGGCAGGTTTTTCTCATTTTTTATCCAGTAAAGCCAAAAATTCAATTAAATCTTTTTCGTCAATAATGCCCACCACTTTGCCGGTTTTGTCCAGCACGGGCAGGTTGTCCACGTGGGTGGCGTGAATCATTTTGGCCGCGTCTATGGCCGGGCGGGTGTCCAAAATGTGGTGCGGATTTTTGGTCATCACTTCGGTGATGTTTTTGTTTAACACGTCCGTTCCTTTTTGCAGGATGCGGCGCAAATCGCCGTCCGTAAAATACCCGAGCAGGTGGCCTTTTTTGTCCACAATGCTGGTGGCACCGGCGGCGCCGGTTTTGGTCATCACCAACAGCGCGTCCTGCACCGAGGCGTCCGCATGCACGGTGGGGTTGTTTTTGCCTTTGCGCATCACGTCTTTTACCTGCTGGGTGAGCAGTTTGCCCAGCGAACCGCCGGGGTGAAAGACGGCAAAGTCGCGCTTTTCAAAATGTTTGATTTTCATCAGGCAAATGGCCAGCGCGTCGCCCACGGCCAAGGTGGCGGTGGTGGAGGCGGTGGGAGCCAGGTTGTAGGGGCAGGCTTCGCGCTCAATGTGGATGGTGATGTGAATGTCCGACATCAGCGCCAGTTTGGATTTATCGTGCCCCGTCATGGAAATTACGGTTAATTTGCGGCGTTCCAGCGAGGGGAGAATTTTGTTGATTTCTTCCGTCTGACCAGAAAACGAAATGGCCAAAATCACGTCGCCGGGGGTAATCATGCCCAAGTCGCCGTGGAGGGCTTCCACCGGGTGCACAAAAAAGGACGGCGTGCCCGTGGAAGCCAGCGTGGCGGAAATTTTCCGCCCGATGATGCCGCTTTTGCCGATGCCCAGCACCACCACGCGGCCTTTGGTCTTGGCGATGACGTCCACCGCTTTTAGGAAATTGTCGTCAATGCTTTTTTTGCTCAGCTCCAGCGCTTCGTGCTCAATTTCCAGCACGCGGCGGGCGATTTTTTTGATAGATTCTTTGGAATAGGTTTGTGCATTCGTCATATCTTTACCTGTTTGCGTGCAGCCACGGGGCCGCTTCCGGCGCGGGCTGGCGTTTTTGGTACGGGGCGGGCAGACGGTCCGTCAGGTACGCAAGCGCAAAATACGCCGCCGTGCACACCACCAGCAACGCGCCAAACACTTTGGCGTGCCACAAAAGGGTGGGTTTCCAGGCGGGGGGTATTGTCATTATTTAAATTTTTTTACCACTTGGTCAATGGCGCACAGTTCGCGTGCCATTTGGGCCGCCATTTTTAAATCCAGCGAGTTGGGCCCGTCGGAAAGGGCGTGGTCCGGGTCCGGGTGGGCTTCAAAAAATACGCCCGCAATGCCCAGGGCCGTGGCTGCTTTGGCCAGCACGGGGGCCAAACGGCGGTTGCCGCCGGTAGCCGTGCCCAGCGCACCGGGTTTTTGGACGGAGTGGGTCGCGTCAAAAATCACGGGATAGCCAAACTGTTTCATAATCTCCAGCGAGCGCATATCCACCACCAAATCGCCGTAGCCGAAGCAGGCGCCGCGTTCCGTAAGCAAAATGTTGTGGTTCCCGCGCGATTCAATTTTTTTAATTACCTGTTCCATCGCGCCCGGGGCCAAAAACTGGCCTTTTTTTACGTTCACGGCGCGGCCCGTGTCGGCGCAGGCCAGCACCAAATCGGTTTGGCGGCACAGGAAAGCGGGAATTTGCAAAATGTCGGCCACTTGGGCCACGTCTTCGGCCTGCCAGGGTTCGTGCACGTCCACCACCAGCGGCAGCCCCGTGACGGCTTTGGCCTTGGCCAAAATGTCCAGCCCCTTGGCCAGCCCCGGCCCGCGGTATGCGTCTACCGAGGTGCGGTTGGCTTTGTCAAACGAGGCTTTCAGAATAAAAGGGTGTTTGGTTTTGGCTAAAATGGTTTTGAGTTTTTTGGCTGTGTCAATGTAATGCTTTTCGCTTTCAATGACGCAGGTGCCCGCCATAAACGCCAGGGGCAGATTGTTGGAAATTTTGTAAGGGCCGATTTTAATGGTTTTTTGCATATACATATGATAGCAAATTTTAGCCGTATTTCTATAATAAGGTGGCGTGCGGGGAAAGGGTCGCCGCGTAAGGGCAAATAGAGCGGCCCAGCGGGCCGTGCTGGCGGGCGAAGAAAGAGCGTCCCGGCACGGGCCCCCTTTCCTAATCCGCCCGAAAAAACTACAATATAACCAATTCTACCACAGGAAATTTTATGCTTAATTTAACCAAAGCCGCCAAAGAAACCGTCTATATGAAAATTGTGCGCGTGCTGCTGGCGATGTGTTTTCTCGTCGTGCCGCTCGTGTTTTTTACCGATTTAACCGCCAATCCGTTTTTTGTGCAAAATACGCTATTGTATGTGTTGGTTGCGTTGATTTACGGCACGCTGGCCGTCAAATTTTTGCGCTCGCACGACATTGATTTTACGAAAACGTTTTTTGATTTGGCCTTTTTTGTGTATGTGATTGCCTGCGTGATGGGGTGGCTGTCGGCGGTATCGTCCTCGTCGCAGGTATTGCGGCAAACGATGTTTTACGGGCTGTTGAACTACGGGTCGCTGTTGTTGATTGTGTCCTTGGGGGCGTACATCATCAGCAAAAACGTGGTTTTTTCCGGCACGATTGAAAGCAAAACCAACTATATTTTGCTCTTTTTGGCGTGGGGAGCCATGTGGTTTTTGCTGCCGATGCTGAAGACCAATGTATCGTCGGACAATGTGTTTGCGCAAATGTTTGATTGGTACGGCCTTTTGCTGTGGGCGGTGGGCGTATGGCTGGGCGTGCGGGTGCTTAAAAAGCTGACGCAGGAAAACATTTTGGTGCTGATGTTTATCGCCGTATTTTTGGCGTGCTGCTACGGGGTGATGCAGGCGCTGGGGCTGGAATTTTTGTGGCCGTTTGAAATCAACCAATTTGCCACCAAGGCGTTTTCCACCTTCGGCAACCCGAACTTCTTGTCGTCGGCCGTGGTGATGCTGATGCCGGCGCTGTGGGTGTATTTTATGCGCACCGACAGCAAGAAAGATTTGCTCGTCTACGGGCTGTTGGTATTGGTGTATGTGCTGTTTTTGTCGTTCGGGCTGGCGCGTTCGTGCTGGCTGGGGGCGGCCTGCGGCCTGGTGATGATGTGGATGTTCGGCACGCTGCGGGCGCTTATTTGGAAGCGCAAAGGCAGAGTGTTCCTGCTGCTGGTATTGGCTGTCGGCGTGGGGTGGGGGTCCGTGTATGTGGACGGAACCGACCAGCCCAGCCCCGTGGCCAAGCGCGCGGCGGAACTTGCCCAGGTGACGCCTTCCAACATCACGCTGAAAGTGGGCCGGGATAAAATTTTCCAATCGTTGCACCAGCGTTTGTTTATGTGGGACGTATCCAAAGAAATCTTTTTGGAACGCCCGGTGCTGGGCAGCGGGCTTGGCAACTTCCAAATGGCGTTTGAGCAGAACCAGCCCAAAACGCTGCTGCGCTACCCGAATTTGCGCGAACTCAAAACCATTACCCACGCGCCGCACAACGAGCTCTTTTTTCAGCTGGCCCAGGGGGGCATTGTGGGCGTGGGGCTGTTTGTGTTTATGTTTATGGTGCTGTTTTTGGAAGTGCGCGATTTTGCCGCCCATAAAAAAGAAGGCGATAAAAAACAACTTTTGCAGGCGCTGTTCTGCGGTATTTTGGGGATGTTGGTGGACAATATGTTCAACATTTCCCTGCACGCGGTGGTGCCGGCGTTTATCTTTTGGTGGATCGTCGGGGCCGAAGTCAGCGGCGTAGGGAAGGAAGAAGGCCGCGTCACCATTACGGCCAACCCCGTGACCAAAACGGTTGCGCTGATGGTGGTGGCCTTGAGCGCGGTGATTTTGGTGTGGCAGGGGTTATGGCTTACGAGTGAATACCGCTCCTTTTTGGGCCAGAAGGACATCGCCGAAAAACGCTACGATGCCGCCGTGCAAAACCTCTCCGAAGCGCTTGCGCTCTATCCCGCCAATACCGAGGCCGGCTTCCGCCTGGGCAACGTGTTATTGGCGCAGGGCAAGTACGAGCAAGCCCTCGCCGCGTTTGAAAAAACCATTTCCGCCGCGTCTTATTACGAAGAAGTCTACTTCCACGCCGCGCTGGCCGCCATCGGCGTGCACGACAACAAAAAAGCCGTGCATTATTTAATGGATAACCTGCGCCTGCACCCGTACCATTTGCAAGCGTACGAAATGCTTTCGCAACTGTTGTACGAAGACGTCATTTATGCCGACGAATCCGCCCTGGCGCTGATGGAGCGCGGGCTGACGCTGTTCCCGTACGAAACGAACTTGTGGCGCCTGGCGGGGGAAATTTACCAAAAACTCGGCGATACGGAATACGCCAAGAATACCTACAAGCGCGGGCTGACCGTGGACACGCTGGACAAAGAACTTTTAAAACGCCTGACGGCGCTGTATCCGGCGGGCACTGCGGACCGGCCCGAAATCATCGCCCAGGCGCAGCTGTTGCAGCGCTACCAGGATAAGGCCAACAAATTTAACCAAATGTCGCCCTATTACCAGCACCGCCTGCGCACCAACATTGAGGCTTACATCAAAAAATACCCCGACGATACCAACGGCCGCATTTTGCTGGCGCGCGTGCTTTCGCTGGCGGGCAACGACATCAAGGCCGAAGAAGTGCTGGAAAGCGTATTGAAAGAATACCCCGACGATTTGTGGGCCAATTTGGCGCTTTCCACACTGTATTATAAAGCCGAAGACGTCCAAAAAGCCAAGCAGTGCCTGCAGGATGCGTTGTTCTACTACCCGCAGAACGCGCTTGCGACGGCACGCCTGGAGGCGCTGGAGAAAAAATTCCACGCGAAATAACATCGTTTTGAAGGCAAAATTCTGGATGAGAGGAGGCCTGAAAAAAGAAACTTTAAAAAAGTGACTTTACAAACCGCGCGAAATTGCTATAATTCTAGTATCTGTGTGTTGCAGGGTATAGACGGATATATCGCAAGGGACAGGAATACCGAATGACAAAAATGAATAAAATCTGGAGATATTTGTTAGTTGCTCTTTTCTGCTTTTCTCTGACGAGCGGAAGCTTCGTTTTCGCCGCCTCTGCGGCCAAACAGTTGGCCAGAGGTATCGCGTTTTACGAACAGAATAAAAACGATGAAGCTATGGATTGCTTCATTGACGTAATGGTTTCGGGTGATAGAGATCAAGTGGCCGAAGCCAATAAATACGTGGAATTAATCCACAACCGCATCGGCGGGATTCAAACCCCGGTGGAAGTGGATATTAATTTTAAAGAAGGCGAAGTAAAAAGCCTGGAAGACGTGACGGACGCTTCCGTGCGTGCCGCCCAAGCGCAGGCCGAGGCGCAAGCCGCCGAATTGGCTGCGCAAGCCCAGGCCGCCCAGGATGAAGCCGCCGCCAAAGCCGCGGCCGCCAAAAACGACGCCTTGGCCAAAGTGCAAGCCGAACAGCAAGCCTTGACCGAACGCATTGAAGCCAACCGCTTGGCCGCTTACGACAATGCGGAACAGACGGCGCAGCGTGCTGCGGATGTCAATGAAGCCGCTTTGGAAGCTGCCACCGTCACGCAGGCCGCCAACGGTCTGCCCGGCACCGAACAGGCGGATTTGCAGGCGATTAACGCCCAAAATCAGGCGGTATTGGATGCGGCCCATCAAGACGATATGATGAGCTCTACCAGCTCTTCCACGTTTACGGATTTAACTTCTCCCGAAGCCATCCAGGCGCGCGATATTTACACCAGCCAGAAATTGGAAAGCATGATGGCCTCCGCCATTGACAAAATCTCGGCGGTCAAAGGCATTCATCTGTACTTCCGCGACGGCCTGCCCGACGCGTTGGATATGGATGCCGACGTGCTGTTCCAAGGCAACAAATTCCGCCCCGAAGGTTTAACCGTGCTGGATGATATTTACGACTTGATGGCGCTTACGCAAAACGCCGCCTACATCATCCTGCCTCCCGGTTCGTATACCGACGATGTAACCCTGTCCGGCATCCGCCAGGCGATGGCGCTCAACTCCTACTTTGTCAATCGCGGTATTTCGCAAGGGAAACTCCACTATAATATGGGCCTGGTGGACCAGGAACCGCCTGCCCGCTTTGCCAACCTCAACGGCCTGTCTATCGTGTTTGACTACACGGCCCAGTTGCCCACCCAAATGGAAAAGAACGAAGGCAACGAAAAAGCCCCGCTCTTGAGCATGGCAATTGTGCCGCAATGCCACGCCATTGACCGCGCCTTGGGCGAAGCGTATGCCATTGACTTCTCCGTACTGGAAACGGTCAACCCCATTGATAACTGGATGTTGCAAGTGGTGCAACACGGACGCGACGGACAATACTATGTGGTACGCCAGCTGGAAGGCTTCACGCCGGTTTATCACCAGATTTTATGGAACGGGCGCAAAGGCATCATCGGGCCGGAACTGCCCTGCGGTAAATACACCGTGGTGCTGACCGCGACCGATTTGAAAGGCCAGAAACAAACGTTGCGCCGCCGCATTATTGTAAAATGCTCGGAACAGAAAGCCGCTTCTTCGGCTTCCACTTCCTGCAATACGAGTGCCTGCCAGCAAGCGGCTGCCGACGAACTGTGCCCCAACTGCAATTATAAAGCCTCCCGCTTGTGGACCAAACCGGGCCGCACGATGAAAGCCGTGGCCGCGGAACCTGCTGCTGCCAGCACGGCCGATCCGTATGCCATGCCGGCGGCCGCTACCACCGACCCGTACGCTATGCCGTCCACCGGCACGACCGATCCGTACGCCATGCCGGCCAATCCGTACGCTACGCCGGATACCGTAACCAATGCAACCACGGGTACGGTTTCCGCCGCGGACCAAGCCTACGCGCCGGCGCAGCAAGCGTATACCGCGCCGCAGGGAACCACGACCACTTCCGCCGCTCCGGCCGAAATGCCCGTGAACAATCCCTATGATATGCCGTACGAACAATACGGCAATTAATCCGAGGTGTATATGAGCAGCTTTTCTGAATCTTTATCTACCTCGTTAATCGGCAAAAACATGAATGCCCACCCGGATTGCCTGGGGCTGTATATCGGCATTGATGAAATTTATGTGGCGCAAAGCTCCAAAAAAGACAGCGGAACCGTGTTGGAATCGCTGGTGCGCGTGCCGATTAATTCCGTAGATAAATCACTTTTAAAACCCTTAGATTTAAACGAAACGTTCTTTTCTATGGACAACTGGTTGGAATCGTTGGGTAAAGTGACTTCCAAAAAGAAATGGAAAACCAACAAAGTGGTGGTCAGTTTGGCGCCGGCTTTCTGCCTGTTGCGCCACTTCGTTATTCCGGCCGCCATTGAACGCAAAATGTGGAAAAGCTCCATCCCTCTTCAGGCGCGCAAATACATTCATTTCCCGTTTGAAAAGGCCGAATACGCTTACCACGTGTACGAATTTGAAACCGCCGCCACCAAGCAAAAACGTTTGGGCGTGGTGTTTGCCATGACCACCAAACTGATTATTGAGCGATTGGAAAAAGGGCTCAAATCGGTGGGGTTGGAATTGGTGTCGGTGGAACCGTCCAGCCTGTCGCTGGGCCGCGCGTTTAACGACAGCGATAAAGAAGCCATCGGCAACGGCGGGCGCATTTATTCGTTCTTCGGCAAAGATTTGGCCAGCTTCGTGTTTTTGAACGAAAACGCTCCCGTTCTGCTGCGCGATGTGGAAATTTCCGGTTCGCTGCCGGCGGAACGCCGCCGCTTTGAAATCACCAACTGCACGGAATTTATTGCCAAGCAGCTGGAAAAAGACCCGTTTGAGGAAGCGGTCATCGTCGGGCACGATATTGAACAATGGGTGCCCGCGCTGGAAGCCGATTCCAAAAAGCCCGTCCGCAAATGGGACTTGCGGGAAGTGTATGGCATAGAAACCAAATCGGTGGGGGAAATTGCCGCCATCGGTGCCAGCATCAAATTCTACGACCATAAAACGCCCGACTTGGATTTCACCAAAGGCAACCGCTTAAGCGAGTACGAATACAACGCCAGCCTGACCGCCTGGAAAGTGGCCGTGGTGTTAATGATTCTCCTCTTGTTGCTGATTGTAAAGGGGTGGTTCGGCGTGCAGAGCAAAGCGGGCGAATTGGCCGACACCAAAGCCACCAACACGCAAACCATTGCGGATTTTGAAGGCTTAACCGCCACTGAAATTCAAAATAATTTGAATAAAATGAAAACGCAAAACAGCAACCTGGAAATGGCGCTCAATAACGGGGAACTACTGACCCCGCTGTTGGTGGAAGTAGTGGACACCATTCCGCAGGAAATGTGGATTAATAAATTTGAGTTTAAGGATTCCTTCCCTTCCAAAGGGCCGGATTCCCGCACGCTGACGATAGAAGGTTCCATTAAAACAGGGAAAGACGGCCGGGCGGATTTAGCCCTGGGCAACCAGTTTAAAGACGCCTTGGACAAAATGCCGACGTTCAGCAAACTCTGCAACGGGACCGCCGCGATTCGGTATATCAATGTGGCCGGCGCTGCGGGCGGGGGGACGACTTCTTCCGCCGGGTCCATGGACAGCAAAAAGTCCGCCACGGGGCAGGAAACCAACTTTGTGCTTTCCTGCGGCACGGAAGGAGGTCGCTAATATGCCAATGAAATTTGATAAAGATAAAATCGTGGCCGACTTGAAGAAAGGTTTTCAGGATATCCAAACCGTCGCACAGGAAGGAAACCTCAAATTGTTCGTCAAACAATTTGTAGCGGTGTTGGTCGTATTCTTATTGTTCCGGTATTGCAACGGGCAATTTGCGGCCAAAATTTCCAACTACAACGGGCAAATGGAAGCCATCCGCATGCAGCAAACCAGCGAGCAGGAATATCAGGCCAACAAGACGAAACTGATGTCGCTGGAGCCGCGTTTCCCGGATGTGGAATCCAAGAACGAATGGCTGTTAAGCCAGGTGTTGGGCATTTTTAAAGAAGCCAAAGTGACCCCGCAAATGGAAGGCACGCAAACGGAAGATGATTCCAACGCATCCTTTTTGGCGGCCTCGCTTTTGGTGAATGCGGAAATGTCCTTTGATGCGTTTGCCAATATGTTGGCCGGTGTGGAAAACAAAGACGATTATGTGAAAATTTCCGAATTTTCCATTTCCAAACTCACCGAGTCCGAAAAACTGGGGCAGAACAAAATTACCTTGCGGTTTAACACCGTGTTCCCGAAAGAGAAAGTGGCGAAATCCATTTTTAAGGATTATGATAAACTTATTCAGCAGCAGCAAGCCGCTCAAGCCGCTGCCGAGGAGGGTAAATAAATGACAAAGAAAACTTGGTTAGCATTTACCCTGGCCGGTTTATTGGCGGCGCCTGCAGTAGAGGCGCAAGCGCCGGCGGACAGCAGCCTGGTGGGCAATACGGCCCCCGGCGTGCAGGAAACATTGGCCGCCCAGGCGGATGTATCGGTGGAAAATGTGCAAGCGCCGGCTGCCACCCCTGCGCCTGCCGCGGCAGAAGGGTTTGTCGCCAAGCGTGAAGAAGTGGCCGAGAATGCCAAAGCCGCTCCTGAACCGCGGGTAGTGTACAACCCCAAAAACCGCCGCGACCCTACTTTGTCGCCGGATGATTTTTTGTTGTTGCAGTACCGGGAACAGCAGCGCCTGGCCGCTTTGGAAGCGGAACGCCAGCGCAAACTGGCCGAAGAAAGACGCCGCCGGGAAGAAGCGGAACGCCTGCGCCAATTGGAGTTGGCCCGCATCAAGGACCCGACGCGCGAAGTGCGCAATAAAATCCGTGTAACGGGTATTATCGGGCAGGAAGTCTTTATCGGCAGCCGCATTTACACCATTGGCAAGAGCATTTACGGTGCCCGCATTGTGGAAGTGCGCCCGGATGAAGTAGTATTTTCTTACAAGGGTCATAAATTTGTACGGAAAGTTCAGTTAAATTAAAATCATTTAGGAATAAATCACAGGAGGACAGATGAAAAATCGTTTAGCAGTTGTGCTGGCGTGCGTTGCTTCCTTGGGTTTGGGCGGAACGGCTGTTGCGCAACAGGCCGACCAGATTCCCAGCGAAGGTACTATCGCCGTGACGGAAAACACAACGGTAAAGCTGACGGGCGAATCCGATCTGTATAAGGAAACGGAACAGTTTTCGCCATTAGACCGCAAGGTATCCATTCGTGTTTCCAACGTACCGATATCGGCGTTTTTAAACAGCATTACCACGCAAGCAAAGATTAACTTTATTATGAGCGAAGAATTCGCGAATAAAAAAGTTACGGCTTCGCTTACCCGTGTGACGGTGAGGGAGGCACTGGATACGCTGCTTCGCGTGCACGGCTTGGCTTACCAGCGCATCGGCAAGAGCGACAGCTACGTCGTTACCAAACGCTCTAACGACGCTCCGGATACGATTACCAAAATCTACACGTTAAGCTACATCTCGCTGCAAGGTATCGGTTCGGCGCAAAGCGAGCTGAACAGCATTATGCCGCAGGATGTTTCGTACAGCAACACTTCTTCCAGCACCGGCTTGGATACGGGCACCGGCTTGGGCACCTCTATGGGCACCGGCACGGATTCGTACAGCGGCGGGGCGGAAATTACGAACATCGTTAAAAGCATGCTTTCGCCGGTGGGTAAAATTGCCATTGACCCCCGCACGAACAAATTGATTGTTACCGACGTGCCGGAAATCTTCCCGCAAGTGGAAAACATCTTGGCCGAATTGGACATCAAACCTCCGCAGATTTTGATTGAAGCGCAGATTGTGGAAGTCAGCAAGACCAGCGGTTTAAGCCTGGGCTTTGAATACGGCGGCGACGGCGGCACCTTGGTGACGATGACCGGCCCCAGCCGTATCGTAGACTTGGACTACATCAAAGGCAACGGCGTGAAAGGCTGGAACTTCATCTTCCCGACGAAGGACCAAATCAACAGCGATTCCGGCTCCGGCGAAGGTTCCAGCAGCTCTTCCAGCTCCTCGTCCGATTCGGAAGCCAGCGATGAAGGCGGTCTGTTGGACTTCGGCGCTTTTAACATCGTGCTCAAGAGCTTGCTCACCCGCGGTGAAGCCAAATACTTGGGTAAACCGAAAGTCGTAACCTTGAACAACAAAACGGCTACGATTACCACCTCCACGGATGCGACCGTCGGTCAGACGATGAGCCAATCCGGCAGCGGCTCCGGCGAAGGGATGACCACGACCTCGGCCGAAAGAAAGAGAGTCGGTTTGACCTTGCAGGTTACCCCGCAGGTAAACCGCGAAGGCTACGTAACGCTGTATGTACAGCCTTCTTATTCGGACGTTGTCAGCTCCGGGTTTGACTTCTCCAAAGATACCACTACCCGCGCCGCTTCCACGCTGGTGCGTGTGAAAAACGGGCAGACGGTGGTCATCGGCGGGTTGTTAACTTCCCGCGAAACGGACCAGACCCGCAAAGTACCGCTCTTGGGTGACATCCCGATATTGGGCTGGCTGTTCACGAGCAAGACCAAATCCAAAAACACCACCGACTTGGTCATCTTCATCACTCCGACCATCTTGGCGGAATAACAACAAGCAGTTCTCTCATCATAGCCTGCCCCCGTATTGCGGGGGCAGGCATATCAAAAGATACACAGGGTTTTTAGTAAGAGGAGTAGGAAATGGCAAAACAGTTAAGTGAAATTTTGTTGGAACAGGGCACTTTGGACGCTACTCAAATCAAACGCGCTCAGCTCTATGCCAAACAGAACAACGTTTCCGTGGCGGAAGCGATTGTGAAATTTGGTTTTGCTAGCGAAGAACAAGTAACGGCCGCGCTCTCCAAACATTTTTCTGTTCCCTACGCTTCTAAAGAAAACGGCATTTTGGTGCCGGAGCGGGAGCAGAATTTGCAGGAAATCATTCCCGAAAAATTCGCCCGCGAAAATATGGTCATTCCGCTGTTTATTGAAGACGATGAACTGGCGGTGGCCGTGCTGGACCCGACCAACGTGTTCCTGCTGGAAAACATCAAAATGATGTCCGGCAAGCAGGTGCAGCCGTTTTTGGCCAGCAAGAGTGAACTTTTAAGCGTTATAGACTCGTTCTATTCCAACAAAAACCTGTTGGATGAAGTAATGAGCGAAGCGGCCAAAGTCAGCCCGGATGCGGCCAACGCCGAAAGCGACGAAGATGTGGACGTTTCCGGCTTCTTGGATTTGGATAAAATTTCGCCCAACTCTTCCCAATACGTTAAGCAGGTAAACGCCATTTTGCGCCAGGCCATTTCGGAACGCACGTCTGATATTCACTTGGAAATGTTTGACGAACGCGTCAGCTTGCGCTTCCGTATTGACGGTTCGCTTTACGAACGCACGCCACCGGCCAAAGAATCCGTAAACGCGATTATTTCCCGTATTAAAATTTTGTCTAAATTGGACATCGCGGAAAAACGCTTGCCGCAGGACGGCAGCTTCACCATCCGCTATCAGAACCGCTCCATTGAAGTCCGTGTGTCTGTCTGCCCGGCAGTATACGGCGAAAAGCTGGTGCTTCGTATTTTGGATAAAGGTACCGGCGAAATGAACATTGATAAACTGGGCTTTGAGCCGGACCAGAAAAAAGCCTTCTTGGAAGCAGCCAACTTGCCGCACGGATTGATTTTCTTGACGGGGCCTACCGGTTCGGGTAAATCTACCACGCTTAACGCGGTATTGACCACCATCCGCACACCGGAGCTGAACTTTATGACGTTGGAAGACCCGGTGGAATACAAACTGGCGGGTATCAGCCAGGTGCAGGTAAAGCCGGCCATCGGGCTGACGTTTGCGGCGGGGCTGCGCTCGTTCTTGCGTCAGGACCCGGACGTTATTCTGGTGGGGGAAGTCCGCGATAACGAAACGGCCGAAGCGTGCTTAAAAGCCGCTCTGACCGGTCACTTGGTGCTTTCCACCTTGCACACCAACGACGCGTTGGGTGCCGTACCCCGTTTGATTGATATGGGGATGGAACCGTTCCTGCTGGCGAGCTCGCTGGCGTTGGTGGCGGCCCAGCGCTTGGTGCGTATCCTGTGCCCGTACTGCAAAGTGCCGCACATCCCGGATCCGGCCATGCTGGCGCAGATTATCCAGGAAGGCCATTTAAATCCGCGCGATCAAAACTCGTGGACGTTTTTTAAAGCCGTCGGCTGCCCGAAGTGCTTCGGCACCGGGTTTATGGGCCGGCGCGCTATTTACGAAGTATACCGCATGACGGAAGAAATGCGTAACATCATCTACAAAACGCAGGACTTAGTGGAACTTAAACGGGCCGCCAACCGCTCCGGGGCGCTGAACTTGCGCGCCAACGGGTGGCACAAAGTCATCCGCGGGTTGACGACGGTAGATGAAATTTTGAGCATTACAACGGCAGACGAATAAACGTAACAAAGAGGGTTTATGCAAAAATACACATATACGGTAAAAGATGCAAACGGGAAAACTGTTAGGGGTTCCATTTCGGCCGATAACAGGGAAAAAGTCATTTTGGCTTTACAGAACAAAGGCTACCTGGTGCTGGACGTAAAGGAAGGCGCCGGCGGCTTGTTCAGCGGGAAAGCCGCTCATAAACGGGGCGGCAAAGTACCCGGGCACGTGTTGGCGTTCTTCGCGGAACAGCTCTCCACTCTGATTGCCGGCGGTGTGCCGTTGGTGCGTGCCGTATCGCTGTTGGGGGAATATGCCTCCAACCCGACGCTCGGCGTCGTGCTGACGCAGGTGGCCAAGGATATTGCCGGCGGTCAGTCGCTGCATACGGCGTTGGCGCACCACCCCAAAACCTTCAGCCACATTTGGCTGTCGTTGGTGCAGGCGGGTGAAGTCGGCGGGCAACTGGCCGATACGCTGATGCAGGTGGCTATTTACACCAAAACGCAGGAAGCAATGAAAAGCAAAATCATTACGGCCATCACCTACCCGGCCATTTTGACGATTGCCTCCGTAGGCGTGTTGATTTACTTTATTTTGGGCATCGTGCCGACGTTCGCGCAAATCTTTAAAGATTTTAACATTGATTTGCCGATGATCACCGTAGTGGTGCTGAATGTGTCCAGCTTGCTTATTAACAACGGCGTCCTGTTGATTGTCTCGGCGATTTTCCTGTTTGTCGGGTTCCGCTTTTACATCAAAACGGAAGACGGCAAAAAACGCTGGCACTCGTTCCTGCTGGCGATGCCTATTTTCGGGAACTTCCTTAAAAACATTTATTACGACCGGATGCTTTCCACCCTTTCTACCCTGCTTAGAAGCGGTGTAACGATTTTGAACGCCATTTTGGTGTTGGAAGAATCGTTTGACGGAAACGTCATTATTCAAAACGCGCTCAAGCACGTCCGTGCGGAAGTGGCGGCCGGTAAGTCCATTTCGGAATCGTTCCGCTCCACCGGGGTGTTCCCGGGGTTGATGACGGAAATGATGCTGATGGGTGAAGAATCCGGTAAATTGCCCAGCATTATCGGCACGCTGTCCAAATTCTACTCGGATAACGTGGACCAGTTTATCGCCCGTTTCTCGGCCGTAATTGACCCTATTTTGATTTGCGGCGTCGGTGCGCTGATTGGTATTATTGTAGCGTCCATTTTCTTGCCGATTTTCAAACTGTCCCAGATTGGCGGCAACTGATACGGAGGAAAGCTTTATGAAAAGGAAAAGTGGTTTTACCCTGCTTGAAATCTTAATCGTGGTGGTAATTGCCGTCTCCGTAGCGGCGTTTGCGCTGCCTGCTTACAAAAAAATGCAGGACCGCACCAACTATGATGCCGCACAAGGCGTGCTGATTGAAGTGGCCAACGGATTAATGATGTTGCAGGAAGAAGTGAAAACCGCCAGCGAAAACGGGGCCAGTATTGTCCGCTATCCGGTGTCTGCGATGGTGGTGCAAAATTCCTGGCAGTCCGACTCCCGCATTGAACCGGATATGCCGCTTTCCGCCCAGTATGGGTATCTGGTGCTGTTTGCGCGCCGGTATATCGGTCCGTTGCCGTTGAATTCTTCCAATACCTATAAAAATTATCAGTTTGTATTGTGCCCGGACGGGACGGCTTCGTCTTCGTATTGCTGCCAAGGGGATTCCAGTGTGGTTGCTTGCATGTACGACCCTAATTATGCTTCCCGCGCGACCAAAGGGGAATACTACGGCGCCGCGTATTATGACGACGGAACCGTGTTGCGTATTGCCAAGCGGTCTTAAGGCAAAAATTTATCCTTGACAACGTCCTAAAATGGCGCAATACTTTAGAAAGGGTGTTTTATGAGAAAAAACAACAAAGGTTTTACATTGTTAGAGTTATTAATTGCCGCCACCATTATTGGTATTTTAGCGGTATTGGCCACGGTGTCCTTCCGCAACAGCGCGGGGGATACGCGCGTGGCGGGTGCAAAAGCCAAACTGAATGCTTTGGGCGGTGCGGTGCAGCGCTTTAAGCTGGACCCGCAGGCCTGCCCGGAAGGGTATCTGTCCATCAATTCGCTGGTGTCGTGCGGCTTTTTGGAAGTTAATAACTTTAATGAGGATACCTATTTCTCATATGCAATTTGCGAAACGAGCCCGGGTTCTTGTCCGTCTTCCGGTTATTTGGCCTGTATGACGGGCCGGAGTTCCAAATTGCCCAAGCGCTATTTGGGCAGTTCCGGGTATAGTTATTGCTGGGATTCCACCGGGGTAACCCACGAACGAATGGGGACGAATTAGCTATGAAAAAAGGTTTTACGTTAATGGAAATTTTGGCTGTGTTGCTGATCATCGCGGTAGTGGTATCTATGGCGGTGCCGGTGTTTCGTTCCGTTCGGTACGACATTAAAAACAGCCAGGCCAAAAAGGCTGCGAAAGCCTTGGCGGAAGCGATGCGGACGTACTACCAGGTCAGCCGCGGGCTGGGTGTGCAGGCCACCTGCTTTACACCGACGACCGATACCAGTATCGTTATGGCGGACTCATCCGAGTGCATTTCTCCGTCGGCGGAGGGGATTCCCTATCAGCAAAATGCAACCATATCCAATTCTTCCCGCTCGCCTGTCAGCCAGCTGTTTGCCTGCGGGTATTTGTCTTATAAAGATTTTGCCAAATCGCCTTACCAGTTCTGTACGTGCCCGACTAGCGGCGGCTGCACCGTGCCGGGCGTAACCGCCACCACGGGCCACATATTGGCCGTAGCACGAGGAACGGCCAATTCGGGGCCCAGATATCCCCTGGACTATTTTATTTACGTAGACCGCAGTATGGTGGTAAAAGATACGGATGAATAGGATGAAAAATATGAAACGTATTTTAAGCAAAAAGACGGGTGTAACCATTTTGGAAGGATTAATCGCGCTGGGGCTGTTGGCCCTGGTCGCGGCGGGGACGTTTGGGGTATTGCTGTCCGTATCCCGCAAGTCCGGCAGCCCGGACATCCGGGAGTCTATGGTTTTGGCGGTGGAACGCGCCTACGACCAGCTGCAAATGTACACGCCGGAGCTGAATGATTTGTCTAACTCCAACGTTCCGGATACCTTGGCGTTTGGGCTGTGCGGCGGGGACAGTGACCCGTTGGGCGGCGGAACGCACAACATTGACTGCCTGTTGCCGCCGCTGTGCGACAAGAACAACTCCTCTTTTTCCTACACGACGGGTGCCACCAAAAATTCAATGTCTTTGCCGTTTGTGGGCAATTACGGTACCGACGGGACCGTGACGGGGTGGGGAAACACCGGTACGGCAACCGTGCGCAGTGTAGAATTTTCAATCACGTGTAATGGGTTTACGTTATGAAAAACAACAAAGGTTTTACGTTAACGGAAATTTTATTGGCGGTGATGATTGTGGGCATCATCGGGGTAGCGCTTGCCGCATTGACGACGGCCGCTTCGCGGGAAGCGGGCGTGGGCCGCAGCAAAATTTTACTGCGTAACAATTTGTCTATTGCCATGCGTCAGCTGCGGGATGATATTCACAATTCCAGCCGGGTGCTGTATGTGCGCGGCCGGATTGATTCCGCCTCCGCGGGGCAGAATATCCCGCTGTTGGTGTTGGCGCAAAACATAGACAGCAACGATGAAGTGATTTTTGACGGGACCACTCCGACGTATATTACCTACTGTTTTGTGACGGGTTCCAGATCGGCGTTGCCGTCTGGGGCGTATTCGGAAGGGACCATTTACCGCAATGTGACCAATACGCTTCCTTCCAGTTTGGCCAGCCAATCGTGCAGCGGCGACGTGTTTTTGCATAACGTAAAGTACATCAAGCCGACAGGTTCCTCGTCGGATTCCAAATACTACCCGGTGCCGTTGTTCCGCCTGTCTGGGACGGACAGCTCGTATAGTTACGATTCTACCTCCGCCTGGAAAGATTTGGGGAGTGTGCTGGTGGTAAAACTGATTACCGAACGGCCCAGCACGCCGATTGTGAACGATGTGGTGGAAGAAACCTTTGTACTGCCGAATGGGTTTAGAGTGAGATAGGGGGCGCAATATGTGGAAAAATAAAAAAGGTGCAGCGTTGTTGCAGGTATTGCTGATTACGGCTGTATTAGCCGGGATGGCCACGATGTTGCTGCGCGCCAGCTTATCCCGCACGACGGCCGCGCGCAAAACGCGCCGGACCGTATCGGCCCAGATGTTGGTAAACTCGTGCATGGCGGAAGTAAATACCATTTGGTCCATTAAAAGCCCGGAGGCTTTTGCCCGCGATATGAGCCAATGCATTATGTATTGCAGATCCAATAACGTAACGAGTGCTTGTTCTACTGCCAACTCGGTCAAAACGCACGAATGCAACATGACCGTGAACGGCAATGCATATACCGTGACGGCGGAATTTACCACCTCGTCCCCCGAGGAAGACGGCGGCAGGAAGTGTGAATTGGTGTATACCATTTCTTCTGAAGGGGATACCCTTTAATCGGGCGGATCAACCAGTATGAAAAAAATAGCGGTAGCATTATTGGCAGCAGTGATAGGCTTGCCCGTGTGGGGGCAGCGGCAGTCGGCCGCGCCGGATGTGTCGCCGTCTATACGGGTTTCTACCGCGGTGCAAACGCCGCAATCCAATATCGATTTATTAAAAAAATCGTTGCAAACCTCGTCTTCCGTGGCAGGCGTGGCAACGGGTGTTTCTACGGCTCCGGCGGTGAATCAGCCGGCCGCGGCCGCTCCCAAGCCGGCTGCCGCTTCTACGACGACGGCCATCGCCGCCCCCAAAGCGGTTCTCCCGGCCAACACGCTGGATATGCCGCTTGAAATGGACGGAACGGTAAAAAGTGTGCAAACCACGGTGGCCCCGGCCGCCAAAGCCGTATCTGCCACGGCCAAACAGCCGGTCAAGCCCACCGAACTGGAAAAAGATATAGAAAAATCCAACGCCTTGTTGCCGAAATCTTCCCAGCAGCAGGCAGACGCGGCCGCCGAAACCGCAACGGAGGACGCCGCAGCGGACGCCGAGCTGGAATACGCCGTAAAAATGCTGGAAAAATCCAAAGAGGCCATCCAAACGGTTGGACGCAAAATTCCGCCGTCTGCCGCTAAAAACCGCCCGGCTACGGTGCCGGCCCCCAATAAAAAATTTAACCCGAATGCCTACCGCCCGGGTGTAACGTGGGTGCCTTCCAAAAGCACGCATTTTGATATCTACACGCAAAAGCGCACCAGCGGAATCAGCTCTTCCAATATGGCGATGACGTTTGAATCGGCCTATCAAACGCTGCGCCGCTTTATTCCGTGGATGATGTCCAACCGGGTGCGGGTGTTTGTGTATCAGGATTATCAATCCTACCTGCGCCACGAGCCCAACGCCAAAGCCTGGACGCGCGCCTTGGCTTACCCCACGCGGGGGGAAATCGTCGTGTACGACGAGCCGGGCAAAAACCAGGAATTAAAAGAAGTTTTTACGCACGAACTAACGCATATTTTTACACAGCAATTTTTTGACAGCCACAAAACCGGCCGCATTATGACGCCCACTTGGCTGGATGAAGGCCTGGCCGTATTGATGGAAGACCAAGCCTACAACGGGCTGAAAGGCGGTCCGTGGAATAACGATTTTAAAACGCTTAACTTCCAGCGGGACCCGTCCACCGAAGTGGCCACCTTTGGTTCTTCTTCTATGTTCGGCTCGGCCAAAAAACTGACGTCCAAACGCCCGGGCAAACCGCTCTATTTGGTGCCGTTTGCAGAATTTATGCAGGAAGGGTCTTTGTCTACGGCCGAAGGGCAGGGCAAAACGCAGGATTGGTACTTCCAGGCGTATGTAATGGTGCGCTTTTTGCTCAACCCGGCGGGCGGAGCCTCCCCTTCCAACCGGATGCAGTTTGAACAATTCACGCGGCTTCTGTCCCAGGGCGAGGCCGTGCGCAACCCGACGACGGGGTTCTTGCAAAAAGATTCCCGCGGCAAAACGGTCTATCAGCCTTATTCGGTGGAAAAAGCCTTGGGCCGCGCGTATCGCTACAACACCATTGCCAATTTTGAAGATAACTTCTGGCGCTGGGCGGATAAATAATAGCAAAATAAGCCTGGAAAATTTGCATTCTAATGCGTATAATATATTAATAAACGAAAATAGGCGGTTATGTTTCCTGTAAAAGGAGGAGTAAAAATATGAAAAAACTTCTCGTATTATTTTTATTAACGATGGGCGTTTGCGTGGGCAACGCGGAAGAAATGAAGTTTATTACCACCTTGTCTTCCCCGGTGGGGACGTTTGCCCAGCTGGAGGCCGTCCACCCGCTGGTGTATGCCGAAGCACCCATTGTGAACTTTTGTAACACCCGCGTAGGTGCAGGCCGGATGACGGTCAACGGGGCCAATGCTTACGTGAGCAACCTGGTATTGCAGCCTTCTACTACGATGGGCGGAAACGTGCCGGAGTACCGAATTGCCACGAGCGTATTGATGTATGGCGGCGGTTCCATTAAGGGTGGCAGGCTGATGGCCAATGAGGTGGGTTTTGGGTCTGCTTCCCAACCGAAAAGTGACGTGACCAATACCTTGTACACCAATGACGTGATGCTGCAAGGGGCGAAAACGACGAACTTGACGATTCCCGGCAAAGTGCAAACGATCAACCAAGGCTCCGGGGAAGAATTGGAATGGAGCAATATCTACAACAAGGACTATGTCTGTGATGACAAAGGCAACTGCCAGGAATCGGGCGGTTCTTATACGTCTTACTTGTTAAAGAGTGTGGGCGGCTCGGTAGAAATTACGGACCCGACCTATAAGTTTAAACCGGAAATCAAAACGGTGCAAGCCGCCAAAAAGTGCGGTGGTATTTCCTATATTGTACGCAATAATTACGGGAAACAAAAAGTGGATCATTCTTCTAACGTATTTTATACGTATGCAGATGAAATTACACAGGTACAAGATTTTGAAATCATACCGGACTGCGGG
Organism: Candidatus Avelusimicrobium gallinaceum; assembly: GCA_944324965.1. Lineage (GTDB taxonomy): Bacteria > Elusimicrobiota > Elusimicrobia > Elusimicrobiales > Elusimicrobiaceae > Avelusimicrobium > Avelusimicrobium gallinaceum. The sequence goes on along the minus strand of CALUYH010000008.1, from coordinate 5,027 downwards.
ATGTGCGGTTGGAATATGAAGCGCAATCCGTATAGAGGGGACGTAAGAAAAGTGAAAACCACCTATACCAACCCGTATAACGGCATTAAAGATTGCCCGACGGGCACGACGGATCAGGCACTGTGCGATACGAACTGTGATCCTTCGTCTCCCTCCTGTTCCTATGTTTGTTTGAAAGAGCCGGCTTCTATTTCCGGCTGCGGTGCTGAATTAGTGCAGCAAATGTGCTTCTGCCCGTGCGGAACGAATTTCGGAGATTCGGCTTGTATGGGTAGTACGACTTCTGCTGAATGCCACAGCTCGGACCCGGCAATTGCTACGGGTGCCCTGTGCTCTGAAACGGATTATACGTATGAACCGAAGATCGGTGGCACTGGCAAAATCCTGCGGTGCGTGGCAGCTGATTAATTCTTGAAATGAGTTGTTTTCAGGCCCCCTGTAAAAGGGGGCCTTTTTTTGCCCCATTAATGGCTTGAGAGCGGTGGAACAAGGAAAGGGGATACTTGAATAGTTCCGGCACGAGAAAATCCGGGCACCCCTCCTCCACCGTGTGGGGGCCGGCACGAGGCCACGCAGGAAGGCAATTTTATGAGTCAAAACCTCACTTGGGCTGGCGGGTGCTGGCGTGGCCGAGGGTTGGGCCGGAAAGGTGATTAGTCCGCTTAAAAGCCCTATGTGGGGCTTTTGTGCGGCCGGGCCTTTGTATACGCCCGCTGCCAAAAGCCCGATAGGGTTGCATATAAAAAACCCCGCTCGTTAGAGCGGGGTTTTGGTGTCAAAATAACCTTACAGTACGGAGAGGTATTTCTCCAATTCGTAGCTGGACACGTGGGTGCGGTAGTTGTCCCATTCAATGTCTTTGTTGGCAATGAATTTGTTGAACGTATGTTCGCCCAGCACTTTGCGTACCAGTTCCGAATGGCGCGTGCAGTTCACGGCTTCGTACAGGTAGGCGGGCAACGTATCAATTCCGCGTTTTTTGCGTTCTTCCGGCGTCATCTGGAAGATATTTTCTTCCGTCATGGCCGGCGCTTCCAGCTTGCGTTTAATGCCGTCTAAACCGGCGCCCAGCATTACGGCAAAGGCCAAATACGGGTTGCAGGCCGGGTCCGGGAAGCGGCATTCAATGCGGGTGGCATTGGGTTTGCCCTGTTTGGCTTGCGGAATGCGCACCAGCGCGCTGCGGTTCTTGCGGCCCCAGGCGATGTAGGCGGGGGCTTCAAAGCCCGGCACCAGGCGTTTATAGGAGTTTACCCACTGGTCCGTAACGGAGCAGATTTCCTTTACGTTGGCCAAAATGCCGGCAATATAGTGGCGGGCGGTTTTGGAAAGGTACAGCGGGTCCTTGGCGTCAAAAAACGCGTTGGAACCGTTGGCAAACAGCGATTGGTGCACGTGCATACCGCTGCCGTTCACCCCGGCCAACGGCTTGGGCATAAAGGTGGCATACATCCCGTTTAACGCCGCCACTTGCTTGACGACCGTGCGGTAGGTGATGACCTGGTCGGCCATTTTCATCGCTTCGTCGTAGCGCAGGTCAATTTCGTGCTGGGAGGGGGCTACTTCGTGGTGGGAGTATTCCACGTGGATGCCCAGCTTTTCCAGCATTTGCATCGTCTGGCGGCGTACGGCGTAGGAAGAATCCAGCGGGATGGTGTCAAAGTAGCCGCCGCAATCCAGCGTTTCGGGGTGTTTGTTGTCTTTAAAATAGAAGTATTCCAGCTCGGGGCCGACCATAAATTGGTCAAAGCCGGCTTTTTTCATTTCGGCCAGGTTCTTTTTCAAGATGTAGCGCGGGTCCCCTTCAAATTGCTCCCCGTCGGTAGTTTTAATATCGCAGAAGAAGCGGGCAATCGGCGCGCCGGTCAAATCGGGCGGAAACATCTGGAACGTGTCCAAATCCGGCAGGGCCACCAGGTCCGATTCATACAAGCGGGCAAACCCTTCCACGGACGAACCGTCAAACCCCATACCTTCATTCATAGCGTATTCAAATTCCCGGTACGAAAGAGAGAGCGACTTTAAATTCCCCAAAATATCCACAAACCACAGCTTAATGATTTGGATATTATTGCGTTCGGCCGCCGCCAAAATTTCTTTAATTTTTTCCTTTTCTTCAGCATTTCTTTGAATCATAAGTCCTCTTGTTGGAAGCGTATAGATTCGGGTACAGGGAGCAACCAACAATTTTTTATTGTACATTTTTTTGGCAGGTGCGGTATATTATTTTTTGGCAGGCAAAAAGGACATAAAAAACCCCGCCTGGTCAGGCGGGGTAAAAAACTTATTTGTTTTCTTGAGTTTTGGGGGCTACGGGCGTGATGCGCGTTTTAAAGCGGCAGCGGTGTTCCCCGTTAATCAAGTGTTTGGGATTGTTTAAATCCTTCCCGCAATCGGGGCAGGTGGAGCGGCACGGAGCCAATTCCTGCGCCGGGCATTTTTGGTAGTCTTTCACAATCGGGTTCCCGCAGTAAATGCAGTATTCGGTCTTTTTGGCGGGAGCGGCTTTTGCGCCCTGTTCCGATACGACCTTGTAATAATAGTCCAGCGTGTGTTTGGCGTATCCGTCGTGTTCTTCTCTGTCTTTTTGCAGCAAGGCTTCGGCCTGGTGGAGCAAGGCAGGGTCGCGGTCGGGCGTGGTAACGGCTTCGCCCGCCGGCTGGCGGCCGGATTTAAGCAAGTCGTAATAGTATTCCAAGGTGTGCTTGGCGTAGCCGTCGTGGTCATCCCGGTCTTTTTGCAACAGGGCTTCGGCCTGGTGGAGCAGACCTTCATCGTGGCGCTGCTGCGAGCTTTGCGCAGCTCTTACGATAGAGCGTTCCAACTGGCTGTCGGCTTTGGCACCCAAGGACCACTGTTCGCCGGCGTGCGGGTCGCGCGATTGGGCAAAAGCCGGCGCGGCCAAAACAACTGCGGTTAATGCAACTAGCATTTTAGAAATTGCTTTCATCCTTCCTCCGTAAATCTGTAATGTTCCTACTTCCCTTACCTCTAGTGTAGTCAAAATGAACGGTTTTGCAAAGGGCCTTTGGACCCAAGTTTTTTAGAAAAAAAGGCCTATTTTGAAAATAGGCCTTTTTAAAATTTACTGCCGGTTATTTATGGCAGGTGTGGGGAACGCCGTGGTAGATTTCGTCAATAGAGTATTCTTCGCCGCATTTGGGGCAGACGGAATCTTTGGCGGCTTGTTCCCGGCGTTGTTGTTCCGCTTTTTCTAACGCTTTTTCCTGTTCGGCGTCTTTGGCGCAGAAAGCATTGTAATCGGCCGCGGAGCAGTGCTGGCCGGGGCGGAAACTTTTACCGCAGCGGTAGCAGGTGTAATCCTTGGAAGCGTCTTTCGGCGCGGGCAGGCACATTACATCCGGGTCCTGCGGGCAGCGGCGGTAGAGGCGTTCATCGGTAATCGGTTCCCCGCAGGTGCGGCATTTTTCGTAATTGGCGTCGTTGTGCGGATCGCCGCCTTTAAAATAAGGGTTGCGGTCGGTATCTTGTTCTCTGGGTTGAGATTCGTGATCTGCAAGCGTGGAAAAAGAGATTTTCTCGGCCGCCTCTTTAAAGAATTCCTTGTTTTGCTCTTTGGCCTTGGCTTGTTGTTCATAGGCCTTTTGGGCTTTTTGTACTTGGCGGATGATGTTATTGCCAAATTTTTGCATATCATCTTTCTTCTTTAACGGATCGGACCATTTTTCAATCGGTTTCGGGCCGCTCCCTGCAAGGCGTTGGGCGTATGCGGCCGGTGCAACACAAACGGCAACTGCTAACAACAGAAGGACAGACAGTTTTTTCATAGATTTCTCCATTGGCTACAAAAGTTTACTGCTTACCTTTAGTATGATAAAAAAATAGGGTCCAAAAAAGAGTCTTTGGACCTAATTGAAAACATAAAAAAGGCCTATTTAGAAAATAGGCCTTTTTAAAATTCTCTGCCGGTTATTTGTGGCAAATGTGGGGAACACCGTCGTAGATTTCGTCAATAGAGTATTTTGCGCCGCATTTGGGGCAACGAGACGCTTTGGCGGCTTGTTCCCGGCGTTGTTGTTCCGCTTTTTCTAACGCTTTTTCCTGTTCGGCGTCTTTGGCGCAGAAAGCATTGTAATCGGCCGCGGAGCAGTGCTGGCCGGGGCGGAAACTTTTACCGCAGCGGTAGCAGGTGTAATCCTTGGAAACGTCTTTCGGCGCGGGCAGGCAGTGGACATCCGGGTCTTTGGGGCAGGCACGGCCGTATCTTTCATCCGTGATGGGTTGCTTGCACCATTGGCAGGTTTTATAGTTGGCTGGGTCGGCCGGGTCCCCGCCTTTGTAATACGGATTATTGGAGTGATAGCGGCTGTCCTTCGGTTGGGTTTCAGGGCGGCAATATATATCGGGGTCCTGCGGGCAGCGGCGGTAGAGGCGTTCATCGGTAATCGGTTCTCCGCAGGTGCGGCATTTTTCGTAATTGGCGTCGTTGTGCGGGTCGCCGCCTTTAAAAAACGGATTGTCTACGCGGCCGGAAGAAGACGGTTGCTTTTCTTCCGCTTGGGTGGTGCACAAAGCGTTGTAATCGGCGGCTTTGCAGTGTTGGCCGGGGCGGAAACTTTTACCGCAGCGGTAGCAGGTGTAATCCTTGGAAACGTCTTTCGGCGCGGGCAGGCACACTACATCCGGATCTTGCGGGCAGCGGCGGTAGAGGCGTTCATCGGTAATCGGTTCTCCGCAGGTGCGGCATTTTTCGTAATTGGCGTCGTTGTGCGGGTCGCCGCCTTTAAAAAACGGATTGTCTACGCGGCCGGAAGAAGACGGTTGCTTTTCTTCCGCTTGGGTGGTGCACAAAGCGTTGTAATCGGCGGCTTTGCAGTGTTGGCCGCGGTGGTAGGTTTCCCCACAGCGCACGCAGGTAGCGGCCGGGGCAGCGGTTTGTTTGCCCGGGCAGCAGAGCACGTCGGGGTCCTGCGGACATTTGGTGTATTGGTTTTCGTCGGTGATAGTGCGTCCGCACCAAATGCATTTGGGGGCTTTTTCGCGTGCGGCTTTTACCGAGCGGACCA
>CALUYH010000007.1 GCA_944324965.1 Candidatus Avelusimicrobium gallinaceum | reverse complement strand
TTGCCCTGCAAATCGCGCGCTTTGCGGGCGGCCTCGCGGAAGGCGGGGTGCTTTTGCTCCCAGCTTTCCAGCACGTCACAGGTGGTGCCCAACAACTTGGCAAACGCAGCGAATGTGGGCAGCTCGGCGGCGGTTTCCACCAGGGTGACGGAACCGTCCCGCTTGGGGACTTCCGTCACCGTAAAAGGCGCTACGTCAAAAAACGCCAACAGGCGGGTGCAAAATTCGGGTTGATAGCGTAAGGGTTTCCCGTCGGACTTGGCCGCGCGGGAACGGGTTTTGGCAGGCATAAAAAGCTCCTAAAGGCAGGCAAACAACAGGAGCCGGGCCCGAAAAACGGACGCGGCGAAAACCGGAAAGTAAAAGGAATTTGCAAGGGGCGGACGCCCGAAGATAAAAAAATTACAAACCGCTGATTGCGCTTTGTAATATATTATTATTTTATCAAAATAACGGCTTTTTGTCAATAGAAACCCCTAAATCAGCCCTCCCGCTGTTTCCGCAGGCACAAAAAAGCGCGGCCTTTTAAAGGGCCGCGCTTATCATGTACAAAAGCCGCACTATACGCCGGTTACGTTAAACCGCTTCCAACGCCCGCTCAAGAACCGCGCCAGCATAAACACCGCCGTCAGCGCGGCGTAGAACGTCAGCCAGCTCCACACCCAAAACACGGACATTTGGAGTTTATAGACAATCAGCCACGTGCCGGGGATTAACAGCCCCCACGCGCAAAAAATCATCACGTACATATAGAATTTGGTGTCGCCCGCCCCGCGGATGGCCTCGCCGAAAATCAGGTACGTTGCGTCAAACAGCACAAACGCACTGACGAGCTTTATAAGCGGGTAGGTTTTGGCACTGATCAGTGCCGCATCCGGCGACGAAGGCGGAATAAAAAGCCAGACAAAAAAAGACGAACAGAAAAAGAACGCCAGGCTTACCGCGCCGGCATAGGTGTAGCCGATTTTGCACGCATTTTTGATGACTTTAATGGTCAAATCCGGGCGTTTTAACCCCTGGTACTTGCTGACCAAAATCTGAATACCGATACCTAACCCCAAAATGACCGTAAACACCACCGGTTGCATAGACATCACCACATTGCTGGCCTGCAAAGAAAGCGTGTCAATGTTGCCAATCATAAACGTAAAAAGCGTGAAGGACAAAATGTCCATCAAGAAGCCGAACCCGTTGGGCAGGCCAAAGCGCAGCAGGCGCGAAAATACCGGTTTGTAGAAACCGGCCAAACGGCGGATTTTAAATTCCTTGCGCACCTTGCCCGCAAAAATAAGCGTGCAGAATATAAGCGTAATAGAGCCGGTGCCTATAACGGTGGCCCAAGCGGCGCCTTCAATGCCCATCACCGGGAAACCCAACTTGCCGAAAATCATCACATAGTCCAGCACAATGTTTACCAGGTTACCCACCACGGTGGCCCACATCGGGATTTTGGTGTGTCCCCGTCCGCTGAAAAAGCTGGCCAAGGCGTTGTTAATCACCGCCAGCCCGCCAAAAATGTTTAAAATGGAAAAGTATTTTATTTCCAGCAGCCGCACCGCTTCTTCGTGCCCGAACGCATTGATAAGGGCTATCCCCGCGGGCGTCAGCCCCGCCAACAACAGCGAAGACAGCACCGCCAGAAAAATCCCCTGCCACAAAGACACCGTCACCGAGGCGTATTTTTTCTTGGCGTAATACTGCGAAATAAACACGCTGGTGTAGCTGGCCAGCCCCATAAACACAGCGGCAAACGTCATAGCCAGCACGCCCGCCGGCACACACGCCGCCAGCGCCTCGTGCGAATACCAGGCCAAAAACATACGGTCCACAAACTGCATGACCACCTGCGCGGCCATCGTGACAATCAGCGGGTACGACAAAAACCACAGCTCGCTTAAAGACGCCTGCGGATATACTTTCTGACTCATTCCAACTCCTTACCAACAGAGCACAAAAAAGCCCTGAACCAACGACTCAGGGCTTTCCAAAAGTCTTTCAAAAAATTACAGTTTGACGACTTTCACGGCCTTGGGGCCTTTTTCGGATTCCACGACTTCGAATTCTACTTCTTGACCTTCGGCCAAGGTTTTGAAACCGTCGCCCTGGATTTCCTGATAATGTACAAAGAGATCTTTAGAACCGTCTTCGGGGGTCACGAAACCGTAACCTTTCTGGTCATTAAACCACTTAACTTTTCCTTTAGGCATTTTACTGTTTACTTCCTTTTATGAATTTTATCAGGTACTTAAACTTAATAAGTACCTACAATTATTATACTATAAATCGGCGGAAATGACACACCGTTTTTAAAAAAATTATTTTTTAAGTCCGCGCGGGCAAAAGGGGTATAATAATTGTATGAAAATTATGGAAGCCGTGCCAAACATTTCCGAAGGGCGCCGGGCGGACGTCGTGCAAGAAATCGTCCGCCGCGTGCGTGCGGCCGAGCCGCAGGCCAAGCTGCTGCACGCAGACGCCAATCAAGACGCCAACCGCACTGTGCTGACGCTGGCCGGCAGCCCGCAGGCCGTGCGCCGGGCCTCCTTTGCGCTGGTACAAGCCGCCGCAGCCCTGCTGGATATGCGCACCCAACACGGTGCACATCCGCGCATCGGCGCGGTGGACGTATGCCCGTTTGTGCCCGTGCGCGAAATGACATTGGCCGAGGCGGCCGCCCAAGCACAGCAGTTGGGCCACGAAATCGCCGAGCGGCTGCACATCCCCGTTTATTTTTACGAAGCCAACGCCGCTGGCGCGGAGCGCAAAAACCTGGCATTCATCCGCCGCGGCGAGTACGAAAGCCTGCCCGAAAAATTAAAAGTCCTTCCCCCCGATTTAGGCCCGCACACATGGGACGAATCCGTGGCCCGCACGGGGGCCAGCGTGGTGGGCGCGCGGAATTTTTTGCTGGCGTATAACGTTTCCTTAAACACGCAAGACGTAGCCGCCGCCAAAGAAATTGCGTCCGTTTTACGCGAAAAAAACGACGGACTCCCCGCCGTAAAAGCCATCGGCTGGCTGATGCCCGGCTACCGGGCGGCGCAAGTATCTTTTAATTTGACCGACTATCACCGAACCGGATTAGCAGGGGTCTTTGAAGCCTGCCGCCGCGAAGCAAAAAAACGCGGTTTAGATACGGCCGGCAGCGAGCTCATCGGCCTCGCGCCCGAAGAAGCGCTGCTGCAAGCCGGGCGTTTTTACGCACCCGACGAAACCGACCAGACCGCGCTGTTACAGGCGGCCGTTACGCAGTTGGGGCTAAATAAAATCCGCCCGTTTAACGTACGCGAGCGGATTTTGGAATATCGGTTGCAAGACGTTTTATAGCAGGTTTGCCAATCGGACATACGTTTCCGGCGGTACCTGTTCGGCCCGGGCCGACGGCGCCACGCCACATTGTTCCAACGCCTGTTGAATTTTTTGTTTGTCATACCCGCACAACTGCCAGGAATTAAACAACGTTTTGCGGCGGTGCAAAAACGCCGCGTTCACCAATTTTTTAAACCGTTCCCACGCGTCAGCCGGCACCGGCCACGACGCACGTTTTTGAAAAGCCAGCACCATACTTTCCACTTTGGGCGGCGGATTAAAGCACCCGCGCGATACTTTGCAAATGGGGCTGATTTGCGCGCGCAACTGCGAAAATACGGAAAGCGGCCCGTAAAATTCTTCCCCGGCGTGTGCGCGGATGCGCAGGGCCTGCTCCTTTTGGAACATAAACACCGCCGCCTGAAAAAACGGCCACGCAAGCGTTTTGTCCAAAATGGCGGCGGCGTCAATATACGGCAAATTGCTCACAAACAGCGTGGGTTGGGGCGCCAGTTGGGAAAGATCCGCCCGCAAAAAGTTTTGCTCCACCACCTTCACACCCGCCTGCGGGGGCAGGTGTTTGTGCAAATAGGAAACCATTTCCGGGTCAATTTCCACGACGGTAAAATTTTTCTCGCCGCGCGCAATCAGCCGCTCGGTCAGCGCGCCTTTGCCGGGGCCGATTTCCACCAGGTTTTCCGCCCGCAGCACCAACGCCGCGTCCACAATCTGGTTGATGATGCTTTCGCTTACCAAGAAATGCTGTCCGTATTTTTGCATATTTTTAATCTTCCAAAATTTTTAAATTGCGCGCCGCAATTTTGTTTTTGGGTGCCGCCTGCAAGGCGCGTTCGTAATACGTTTTGGCCAGTGCATCGTCGCCCGACACCACGGCGGCCGTTCCCAGCCCCAGCCACGCCAGCGGGTCGGACGGGAATTGTTCGGACGCTTGCAAAAAATCTTGCTGCGCTTGCAACGCATTGCCCCGCGCCAGCGCCGCCAGGCCCTTGAGCAACGTGCACGTATCATCCGCCGGGCATTGGGTGTATTCGTCCAATTCTTCGGCGGCTTCGTCCACAAACATCAGCCAGCTGCGGCCCATCACCCACAGCCCCATATCGTTGCCCACAATGCGCGGGTCGTACACGGCCTTGGGCGGTGCGGAATTGTCTTGTGTGAGCGCGTGGGGCGCCTCGTAATCCATTGTGCGCCCCTGCAAGGACATATTGATGTTGTACTTGCCGTCCGCCTGGGCAAGCGTTTGCTCCAGGCCGGAAATGAATGCTTCAATTTGTTCGGTACGTTGGGCGGCGTCCCCCTGCGGCAGGGAAAATACGCGCTTAAACGTGCCGGACGCTTGCCCCTCGCCGGCAGCGTCACCCGCGTGCAGCCGCTGGTAGGCTTCTTCAAAGGTGGAGGCACGGCGGGGAGAAGAATCGGCTTGCGAAACGGGGTTAAACTCCAAAGACACTTCTATATTGACGACCTTGGAAGGAGAAACTTTTTCCAGGCTGGTTTTAAATTGTTGGATTTGCCGGCGGAACGCCTCGGCCGTGCTGCCGCTGGCCCGGTACACGGCGTTTAACGCAAGGCCCTCGGCTTTAAAGCGGGTAATGGAGAAGGCTTCTTCTATCACGTCGCGCGCTTTTTCCGCGTCGCCCTGGCGCACCAGCAGAAAGGCGTAGCGCAGGCGGGCCACATAATCGCCGGGTTTGGTGCGGACGGCTTTGTTGTAGTATTTTAGCGCGTCCTTGGGGCGGTTTAATTTTTCGTAAAGGGCCCCCAGGCTCAGTTGGGCGTCTTCGTAATACGGGAACAGGCGCAAGGCTTTTTTAAACGAATCTTCGGCCTGTTCGTCGCGGCCTAACGCTTCGTAAAGGGTGCCCAGTTGGTAGTGATACAGCGGCTCGCGCGGGGCCAATTCGGCCGCACGGCGGAAGTGCTCCAAGGCTTTGTCCAAATTCTGCTGCACCGCATAGGTGGAACCCAAATTCATATGCGTATCGGCCTTGTCGGGGTCCAGCGCGTTGGCTTTTAAAAAATACTCCTGCGCCTGCGGAACGTTCCCCTTCCAACCGCTGGCAATGCCCAGCAGCTGGTAGGCCATGGCGTTTTGCGGATCCAATCGGAGGGCTTCGTTATATTCGCTGATGGCGTCGTCCACCTGTCCCGTCCAGTAGAGCGAAGCGCCCAGCAACAGATAGGGCAGCGGGTCTTTGGCGTTTTTGATGACGGCTTTGGCAAAACTGTTGGACGCCTCGCGGTATTTGGCTTGGGCCATTTCGCTCATTCCGCGGCGCATATCGGTGACGGACTGTTCCAGCATAATGCGGTCCCACACCGTTTGGGAATAATCCGTTTTAAGCTCCTGCTTGCCCAACGAAAACGGAAAAAACGCGTGCGCGCGCGGCGCCGCGGCAACCAGTGCCCACGCCGTAAAACACACCCCTACAAACAGCCGTTTTGCAATCATACTTATATGATAAATAAAAAGCAGTAACCCGCGCAAACGGGTTTCGCCCGGCAGGCACACCTTACGTGTACCCCCAACGCCCGGGCACCCACTGTCCCCACGGGAAAAGGGCAAAAAAATCCCCGGGAGAAAACTCCCGGGGATTTCATAAAACCTTTACTACTCTATTGCTTCTACAACACTTTCCCCTCCAACCGGGCCACCGGCAGTACCCGGAATGTCCGAAGGTTTATACATAGTACCACAAGGTCTGTCATCCCCGTTGCTGGGTTTGGCATTCTTGCCGTTGATACACACTGCACCTACGTATTCCAAGGCTTCCGACACCGGCATATTGCCCGAGAATCCGCAAGAAGTATCCGCGTCGTTGAACAGGTTGATGGCACGGCTGACGTATATCTGGCGGTTATAATCGTCCAGCGTCGTCCGCTTCGATTGTTCCAGCTCCGCCTTAGAGATGCTTTGGCGCTGTTGGAAACCAATCGCCTTGGCAAGGCTGCGCAACGGATAGGTGTTCGGGTCGAACCCGTCTTTGGCCCAGCCGCCTTTGGTTAACTCATTCAAGTAACCATCGCGGCCCGTGGAACCGGCGTAAGGATTCTGCTGGCTCCGATCGCCAATTTGCAGGTAGTTCCAGTTATACCGACCATAGTGGTACGGGCGCACTGCGGGCGTTGCCTTGAAGGTGCCGTTAGACCCGGTTGCCGTACCGCAGCCCAAGAAGCGGCGGTCCACAATTTTATTACCGGTAGACGTATAAGTAAAACGCGTCGGGTAATACGAAGAGTCCGGGCCCATATAGGCCGCAAACGCGCCGAATGTATTTCTCCAAACTTCTCTCGTTTTCAACATCTGCGGATCATAGGAGTTGTACGCAATGGTTTTGGCTAATGCACACACTACGTTCATCGGCACTTGAGCATTCGAATCGCGCGAATACGCAATCGTCATCGCGTCCACCAGCTGCGGCACACTCACCGTTCCATTGTGCTGGAACTGTGTGTTGGCGGTCGTAAAGGATTCGCTGGCGTTGGTGGCGGAAAGCACGCTGTTAATGTAAGCCTTGCTTTCGGCTTGGTTGAACATCACCGCGGCACCTTGACCGGATTTACGCGTATTACCTACCGCCGTGCAGTTTCGGGTTGCCAGTGCACTGGCCAAGGGCTGCGCACCGCCTTTGCCGTATACGGTAAAGTCAGGCAACGACAGCAGACCGGCACGTTCCGTATTATAGCGGTCCTGAATCCCTTTTTTGCCGTTCATCACGTTGGCCAATTCCAGAACGGTTTTTCCCGGGGTCTGTTTAATCGGTTCCGGGGCCGGGGCCGGTTCCGGTTCTTTTTCAATATCCACCGGGAAGCCGAGCGGTTCCGTGCCATCAAAGTACACGCAGGTTACCTGGCTGACCGGGCTGCCCGGTTTGTCTTGACCCAGGATAGCCGTTACTTTGCCGTCTTTATCCACCTGGTTAATGTTGCCTTTGTTGCAGCCGCCCTGCGTGATGGAGCTTCCGTCCACCAGCAAGTTGCCGCACTGGCGCACTTCCCAGGTAATGATGACGCGCTGACCGGCATCTTTCAACTTTTGGATGATCGGCGCCGTAGCAACGATTTGATAGTCATCTCCCGAACCCGGCAGGTTCTGGCGTTCCGTACCCAAGTTGGTGGTGCTGAATCCAGGCCCGCTCATTTCCTGGCTCCAAGAGCCTTTGTACGGGCGTACATTCTGGTGCGGCACCGGGTACCACTGACCAGACGCCTGGTCGGTAGACGTGGTGATGGCTTTCGGCTGAGAATTATCCACCCCTTGCACCGAGTACGACAGGAAGAAGCGGTTCTTCATCGCGTTATACGCATTCGTCCCCATCATACCGTTGGCAAAGCTCAAGTGTGCAAACGGATAGCCGTTTGCCGTCATTTGGCCCGTTTGGTTAGACATATTAGCATAGTAATCGCAGCTTACGCGCACCAACGGGTATTGGCAGCGGGCACCGGTTACCCAGTCTTTGCCCTGCTTGCCGCCTTTGGTGGATTTGGATAAGTTCTCTTTCGTGCCCACCGTCACCGAGTCGCGGATAGCGCCGCCTTCTCTAAGTACAGCGATAAAATCGTTGTACGTAGGCATCATGCCGCCATCCATAATAGCAGCAATCTTTTTGACTTTATCCACATCTTTGGCCTGCCCATTGATTTCCTGTCTGCAGTCCGCATTGGTCGGCCACTTAAACGCCTTGCATTTAGCCATGGCATCTTCATACGAAGTGGCCGTAAAACCGCCGCTCTTGGCTCCGTTTCTCCAGTACCCGGCATACGAGAACTTGGCGTTGGAAGCCGTAGGCGATTTTTTCGTGTCAATCTTTTTATTCTTGATGGCAACGCTTTCAATAAACAACGGCACAAAGTCCTTGCGGTCTTTTACGGCCGTAATGTTGCTGTTATACGTCGGGCCGTTGCCAACGTAGCCCACCACCAGCATATTCGCCTGTTGGTCCGCCGGCGAATCATAGTATTTATTCAATTCTTCCGTCCGCACACCCACTACATAGTGCAGAACCGTCCAGCCGCCCTTGGTGCTGGAGAAGTTAGCCACATATTGGCCGTTCTGGGCAAACGTGTAGCAATCGTTCATTTCAGCAAAGGCACCTTTGTTGGAACCAAAGATATCTTTCGCCCATTTGGAGAAGATACCGCCCAACCCGGCGCTCAAGCAGTCCAAGCGCTGGCCGATGGGGCCCAACGTAACTTCGTTGGCGTTGCCGGATTTCCACGGATCGGGATCCTTGCTGCCTTTTTGATAGCCGAATTCGAAGTAGCAATGATCTTTGTCAAAAGGCACGCCCGGTTTGGCTTTTTCCCAATCTTCTTTGGTCAAGTTCATGCACTTATCCGGCGCACCGGCACCGGCTTTGGCGCCGAACAATTTGCCCATGCTGCCGTCGTCTTGCCCGGTTACGATACAATTGAACAAGCCGCCCAGCACATTCTGCCAGAGTTTGTCTTTCCACTTAATCCAGTCCCACTTGCGGTTGAAGTCCGCTTCCCATTCCATCTGGGCGCGTCTCTTCATCATATCCCACCACCAGGGTTCTTTGCCGTTGAAAGCAAACGTGCGTTTCAAATCGCCGTTACCGCCGCCGGGGCCAAACGAACCGCCGCCTAACCCGCCGATCTTGCCGGGTTCTACCGGTCTGACCTGAGCGTCCATCAAGGCTTGCATGGCGTTGGCTTTAGACATAGCGTCTTTGGAGCGTCTGGCTTCGGCCGCCGCGCCGCTGCCAAAATAGGTGCGGCTGGGTTTGCCGGCCGCCTGCAACGGCTGCAGCGAAACAGGTTTCGGGCTGTTGCGCGGGCCTTCGGCAGCTACTTTTTCGGCTGCTTTTTTCAGGCCGCCGCCCCACATACCTACACCCAATTTGCTGCCGGAGCGGCTGGTCAGCCCCGCCGGAGACAACGGATTAATCTTCGTGGCTGCACGGCGGAAAGCCGCACGCGTGGCCGCGGGCGCATTTTGTTTGTAGATATTGGTATTGTTTTCTTCCACAGAGGTATCGTTGTAAGACGAAGAATCGTCCAACCCGCTGCGGTCCGTATAGATATCGGAATCATAAGGTTCAGTGGTTGCTTCTTCCTCTTCCGAATTGAACCCTTTAATCAGGCTTAACGGGTCCCGCCCGGCGAGTTGCGCAATCTGACCTTCCGGATCCCCAGTAGCCGTGTCAAAGCCATAGCGTTCGGGATCGAATATGGATTCCTCGCTTCCGGGGGTAACCATCGGCTCTTCATTCACTTGGCCGCTGTATTTGTACAGAAATGGCAGCAACAGCAACGCCACCAAGGCCGCGATGAAGAACGGCGCATCCCGTTTCGTCCGCTCAAAAAGCGTCTTTTTGGGCTTGCCGTCGCTCCCGATTTTGGAGGAAATACGATTAGCGAAAGATTTAGAGGCAATTGGCTTGCTGTTCTTAATCTTATCGCTAAAGGTAAAACTTTCCTTCTTTTTTTCCTCTGGCATAAATGCCTCCTATTAAAATAAAACTGCCTGGTAAGGGCTTTTTAGGGCCCCGAAAGGGAATTTCCTTGCCATCGGAAAAGCCCTTCCGTTGTGCATTTATATAATAAAGAAATTCGTTGTTCAGAGATGGTCCCCCACTCCGTAACAACTTTCCCTATACACACTTCCTTACTTCTATTATACAATTAAATCGGCGTTTTTCAAGGGGCTTTTTAGTACCACTCCATCGCGCCCCAATCCGTCTCCGGGAAGAAATCCCCCGCGTTGGGGTCCACCGGGTTATTTCCTACCCCTACGTTAAACGTTCCGCCCACCAGCTTGGAAATGCCCGACTCCGAACACCCCCCGCCGTAGCAATCGCCCTCGTTGTAATCGGCTGCTTTTTTGATAGCCGCCAGGCAATCCTTTTGCGCCTGCGGGTCCGTCAGGGCCGCGCATTTTTGTTTTTCTTCCGTGCAATAATTGGCGTACTGATCGTAGCGTCCTTGCAAATTGTTTGTCGTGCAGGTGCCTTCCCGCCCGACTTTTACCGCTACCCCGCAAGAGCTTTGCAGCTGGGCATAGGCCAATTTTACCTGTTCGCACTGGTTGCGCAACACGGAAAGGCGGTTGGGGAAATCGCCATTTATCTCGTCACACGTTTTGGGGAAAGACCCCGTCAGCGTGCTGATGCCGCCCTTGGCGGCTTCCAATTGTTCCACCAGCGCCTCGCCGGAGGTTTCCAGGGCGTTACTGCATTCTTCTTCTTTTTTCAGACGCAGTTTGATATTGTCCAAATCCCCCACGACGGCATCCGTCGTCAGGCCGATGCCCGAAGACATAGAAGAATCAAACACCTTGCGCGGAATTTCCGCCCCGTTAAACCCGGCCCCGGCCAATGTCTTTTTAAGCATAATGTCCGACACGCGGGTAGCCGTGCGGCTGGTCAGCCAGGCGTAATACATATCCCGCTGGGCTTTGTAGCGCCCGGCGTCGTCCAACAGCGAAAGCGGCGTCATCCCCGCGCTGGAATTTAATTCTTTTACAATGCTTTGCAAATTAGCGTCCGTCAAATAGGCTTTGTCCATCATCTGCCCGAACCAATCGGTATTGGAAGAACCGGCAATGTGCGGGTTGGCAATTTTTTTAAGGGCATCTACGGAGTTGTACCCGTCCTTCGGGTCACGCTGTTGCGCACCGGAGGCTTCCGCCCCGAAAAACACTTCGGAGGGTTGGGTGGAATTGGCTTGTGTGTTGGCGCGGTCGCCCTTGATGCGGGCCGCGGCCCCCGTTTCCCCTTCCTGCGTGTCCACGGTGTAATACGCGCCGGCCAGTGCGTCTATGGGTTTTCCTTGACGGGCCAAAGCGGCATTTAACGCACGCAAATTAAACAGGCTGGAGTCTTTGTCTTTTTCCAACCGTTTATTGGCCGAAATTAATCCCCCGTCTTTGCCGAACACGCCCGTTCCGTCCGGGCCTTCGGCTTCCCCGTTCATTTGTTTGGTGTGTTCGTTCCAGGTAAGCAGGGCTTTTAAAAAGGAAATGGATTCGGTTTCGTCGGCGGAATACCCCATGGCCCACGCCAAATTGCGCAACAGCGGGATTTTGCCCACCGGCACGACCGTGGTGACCAGGGCAAACAAAAAGAACAAAATTACCGCCGCCCACACGGCTCTGGAGCGCGTCCAGCGTCTGCCGGCCGACGGCCGGGCCTGATTAACAGGCTGCTGCTGTTGCGGGCCGACCTTCGGCTGCGGGGTTTGCGTTGGTGTTTTGTTCTGTTTTTCCATAAAAAATCACGCACGCAGGGAACGCCGTTGCGTCCCCTGCGTGATAAATTATTTGTTCATTTCTTCCTGAATAGCTTGTTTGGCAGGCTCTACAACGGCCTTCTCTACGGCCATACCGCCAACGGCCTTAAGTGCTTTTTTGGTAAAGCCTTTAAACTTCGCTTGGGCAGAGGCTTTGCCGCGGTTGCTTGCGGCCGATACGCCCGTATAGATCATTGCCGCAATCGCACCGGCACCCAAGATGTACGACATAATGGGCATCATCTGTCCGTTGTATTTGGTGTGGTAATCGATACCGAAACCAATCACCGTAGCGGCATACGCCATCACCAGGCCCAAAATGGCCCAGCCCCAAACCACCAGGGACACGCCGAACAATCCGGCCTTGGTACCGGCGGAAATCAAATTGTACGCAATCGGCATGGCCACCACTGCTGCGGCCACCAACGCCAAAGCCATCCACATCAAGCGTTTGCGGGCCTGGTCTTGCTTTTCGGCGAAATCATCTTCTTTTTCGGCCCAATCGCCAATGGCTTTTAGCTTGCCTTTGCCGGCGGATTCAAAATCGGACGAGGCGCCGCTGCTGCCCGTAGTGGCGCCGCCTTCCACCTGCATCCCGCCGGAATTGCGGGAGCTGGCCAAAAACGCGCGGGAGCCTTCGTTGGCGGCGCGGTCGCGGTTGCCGGCCGCATCGGCCGAGCGTTTGGCAATATCACGCAAATCATTCTTTTCGCGGAAGGACCGGCGTCCTTTCGCTACGGAACCCTGGCGTCCGCCCGCTAAGAAAGTAGCATTGCCGGCCCCAAACGAGCTGCCGCTTTGCATAGCCGAAATCGCGTTGGAACCGCTGGGCATCGCCCCGGAAAAGTGATATCCTTCCCCGCTGGCAGCCGGAGCACCGGACGGAGCCGCACTGCGGGTGCCGGAGCCGGAAGATGCAATCGGACCCGAGGTAGCGTTAAAAGCCGAGCCGGACGCCCGTGCCATAGAGGCCGACCCCAACGCAGGGGTTTGCGTGCCGCCTTGCGCAGCCGCCGCAGCCACTTGGCCGCCGTTTACCGCCGGCAACGAGGTCGCCGCGCGGGAAGTTCCCGCCGGCCCCTGCATAGCGGTTTCGTTGGCGCCCATTCCCAAACCTTCCGTTTGGGCAACGCCGGCCGCAGCACCCGGGTTCCAGTTGGCAATTTGGCTTTCGGTTTGGTCCACAAGATTGCTGGAAAAGCTGTTTTGGGCGTCCAGCGCCGCGCGTTCTTCGGGCGAGGCCACCTGGTTGAGCGAATCTTTTACGTTAATGGACGTCAACAGGCCGTTTTTCTGTTGCAGGCCTTCCTGCGCCGAGGAACGGCTAATGCCCGACAGGGTGCGGATAGGCGCTTCCTTGCTGGCATACGTATTATCCGTTTCGTACGCGCCGTACACGGCCAACATCCCCACCCCGGCAATCGCCGTCAGTTGGGGCAGGCCCATTACAATTTTGCCTGACGCATTTTTTAACAGTTTCCATATCTTCATAATTCTCTCCTACCGGCCCAGCGCATCTACCGCATTTTGCACACCGGGCTGTGTGGCTTCATTGCCCAGCGCGGCCCGACGGTAAATCGCTTCCCGGCGCAGCATTTCTTCCTGGCGTTGCGCCTCCAGCTGCAGTTCGGTCATCCGGGCCTGCAGCCGGTTGCCTTCTTGGAATAAAATCAAGCCCCAGGCCAGCCATGCCAAAACCAACGCAATGGCTATAATCCGGTAAATACAATTTTTTTTGCTCCAAGGCTCAATAATTAAATTACCGATTTGCATAAGCCAATCCTTATCCTAACGCCGTCCCGGACGCATCTATCAAGGGGTTCGCTAACGTATCGGCGCCATCCACCCCCAGGGCAGCCGCACCGCCTGCGCCACCGCCGCCGGCACCGCTGGCACCGGCCGACGTCAGACCCAGTTTCTCACCGATGGTGGCATACAGTTCCTTAAACGCACCCGCCCAGATGAACGAGGCCCACACACCGCCGGTTAAAATAGGCGTAATAATCATCATGGCCGTACTCATCCCTGATCCGCCCCAATCGTTGGCGAAATTGGCCGCTTTGACAAAACCGACCACGCACACCGCCGTTGCCGCAGCCGCCAGGGCCAAGGCAATGGCCAAACCGAACAGCGGAATGTGTTTGACCAACGGGATGGCAATCATTGCAGCCAACGCCACCGCCGCAGCCGCCCACATCCATTTAAGCATCGCGTTGCGGTCGTTCAAGCGTTGTTCCGCACTGATATTGGCCGACGTATCCCACCCCTGAATGGCGCGAAGTTGGGATTCATAATCGCCGTTAAAATCTGCCGAGCTCTGGCCCTGCCCCGTCGTTACGTTGGCCCCGCTGACGCGCAGACCGCCGGAAATTTTGGTGCTGGCCAAGAACGCGCGGGAACCTTCGTTGGCGGCACGGTTGCGGTTGCCGGCCGCATCGGCCGAGCGTTTGCGGATAAATTCCAAATCTCTGCCGTCTTTGGATCTGCGGAACCCGCCGGCCGTAGCGTCCCAATTGGCATCCAAGCCCTGGCTATTTCCGAAATTGGATTGTGCGCGCAAGCGTTCCCCTTCCAGTCCGGCCGAAGCCAACTGGGCTTGGAACTGCTTCATCACACCGGCCGCCTGCTGGACATTACCGCTTGCAGCCGCAGCCGCGGAGCCGGATTTTTTGCTGTCCTGCACCACAAAAGAAGAATTAAACGCCGTGCCGTTGCCGCCGCTTAACCCGCGGGTAGCGGCCGAGGAACCCCAATCGCGCGATGCACTGGCCAACGTGGCGGCACCGCCCTGGCTACCGTCCGCCGCCGCGGCCGCGCCGCCGGCTTGCCCTTGCTGGGCTTGTGCCTGCGCACGGTTGATGGCGTCCGTCACGCCCGCAATGCTCTGCTGGGCGAATGCCATCGGGTTATTTTTAAGCATTACTTCGTTGGCCTGGTTGCCGCCCATACCCAAGCCTTCGCTGCCGCCCATTTGATAAGCGCCGGCAGAAGTCGGGCTGGCCGACGGATCAGGCGTAGGAATAGTGAAAGATTCGGCGGCTTCTTCGGCCTGTTTTTGCGCCAACGCCTGGCGTTCGGCCATTTCAATGGCTTTGGAAGGTTTGGCCATAAAGGCGGATTGCACTTCCCCGCCGGAACCATACGAAGCGCCGGCACCGCCCGCCACATAAACGACCTCACCCCGGGTGTTTTGCCCCCCGAGGTTAAAAGCCGTATTGTCGGTTGGAGTATCTAAAAGTTGCCACGCGGCCACACCCGCCACGCCGACTACGGCAGAAAGCCCTACCGCTTGCGCGGCAGAGAGAGCGATTTTTCCGCCCCGCTCCGTCAGCCATTTAAAGATTTTCATAAATTCCTCCTAATACCTCACAAATTGGTTACTGGCGAACCATATATTTGCGTTTCCGCCGCCGCTTTAGACAAATTAAATTCTTTCTGCAAAATGGTCACTTGTTCCTGCTGCGTTCTGCCGCTGTTTAACACGTCCGAAACCGACTTGTACGTGGAAGACGAACCTTTGCGGGTGGCCGTTCCGCCGGGAGGGGCATCCGTAGCGTCAATGCCCTGGCTGATGATATTCGTTTTTCCTTGCAGCCGGCCATAGGCAATGGTGCGGGCGTTTTCCCGTTTTTCATTGGCAGCAATATACGCCTCACTGCTGGTGTCTTCTTTGTAATAATTTTTCATACCCGTATTGCGGGTATCGGCTTCGGTTTTCCCGTTAAAGAAATCTTTTTGGCATTTTTTGCAATCGTTGCCGTTTACCCACAACGCACCCACCGATTCCGAACCGTTGGTTTCCTTCAAGTTATCCCAATTAATCGGGTTGCCGTTACGGTCGTTGGGCTGGGATTGCTTTAACATCTCAATTTCCGAGTCTGATAATTCGCTTAACGACTTGCCAAACAGCTGGTCACTTTCGGCACGCAGCGAATCATTAAAAGCGGAATTGCCCGCCATATTGGCGCTCCAAACGTTCATCTGTTGGTTCAAAAATTGGCTGCCGGCCTTCAATCCGATGTCCACCAGGCCGCTCATCAGCTGTTCGCCCAATCTTTCCCAAAAACCTTGTTGCAGGGAATTTTCAAATTCATCCTTTGCGTTTTTGGCATCTTTGGCGGCGTCGGCCACTTTGTCGTCCAAATTGCCCAGATCGGAAGACGACACCGGAGCGTTGGGGTCAATGGCCAACCCGCCGGTTTTGCTCAAATCTACGCCTTTATCGGTAAACGCTTCGCTGCCCAGGATGTTGCCGCCCATCAAGGCTTTTTTGGCGTTGGCACCTTTGGAATCGCGCAGGCCGGCCGCGGCGCGGCTGCCTTGCGCAAATTGGGACAGCGCGCGGCGCGCGTCCTGGTTTTTAAATTGTACCGGGGTTTCGGAACCTTTTTCCTGGCTCTTATAGGGCGAAAAATCCCCGCCGGGGGCCCCCCACGTGGCATTCACGCCGCTGCCGCTGGCGGTGCCCATAGAGGCGCTGGCCAATTTGCCCACTTGCGTAGGCGTGGCGGTGCGGCCGCCGCCATATCCGCCGCCGTAGCCGCTGTATCCAGAATAAGAGGAAGAGGCCGTCTCCTCGGCGGGGGCTGTTTCTTCCTCGCCGGCCGCTTCTTCCTGTGCGGCGGCATCTTCTTCCTGGCGGGCCTCTTTTTCGGCCGCGGAATAAAGCATTGTGGAATTATTGCCCTGCATATCCGGATATTTGGAAGCCAGCAGATATTCTTCTGCCTCGTCATTTAAAAACGGCATTTGCGCCAAATCGTACCCGCGGGTGTTGAAATCTTCAAACGAGGTGTCCTCCGCATTGCCCAAAAACGAAGCCAGCGTCAGCAGTGCCACAAAACACACCAATACAATCGCACCGATGGTATAGGCCTGTTTTCGGTCCATTTTATTAATCTTCTGGAATACATTTCCCGGTTTTAACTTAAACATAAAAACCCCTCTTATATATAATAAAAACTACCCTTGTTGACCCGTATCCGCAGGATACGCTCAAACACAGAGTTCCACTGGCTCACTACTTTAGTATAGGGCGAAAAAACCCCAATGTCAAGAGTGAAAACCCGGCCTTACCGCCCTTCCGGCCGCTGGTACGGGGCAGGGCGTTCGTTGTGGCCCACATACTTGATGACCTTCACTTCGCCGCCCGTTTCGCACAAAAAGGCGTATCCCTTTAAGCACTTGGCATCCTGCTGGCAAACGCGGTCCTTGTTATAGTTGCACAAAAACCGAATCCGCGGCGGGCGCGTGTAGGCCGTCAGCACCACTTTCACCCAGTTACCGGACGGGTCAATGTCTATCTTCAGCTTATTTAAGCTCAAAAATTTGCGCATCTCCGGGTTATCAAACCCCAAGTAATTTTCCACCTTGCGCTGGATGTCTTTCTTCAAAAAACGCCGGTCCCAGGTATTGGCATAGTAATCCGTTTCGTGCGACTGCAGCTGATAGCGCCGCGCCGCATAATACCCGGCGATTTCCATTTTTTGGCTCAAAATCAGCAACCCGAAAATTTTGATAATGAACAAAATAAAAATAACAAACAGCGGAAACAACAACACGACTTCTGTTGTTGCCTGGCCTTTGTTACCGCGCAAAGAAAAAAGTTTGTTCATCATTACGGATCCAGCGTTACGTTGTATTTAGGCAGCGGGTTCGGCCACACGCAGTTGTTGTTGGAGCGCGGGCAGGACAGCACCACCGTGTTGCGTACGTACGGTTTGTATTTTTGTTCCAAATTGATATTAAAATAATTCTTCGGCAATTTAAACGATTGTTTGAGTTTAATGCCGCGACCCAGCGAGCGCAGGCGGCTGCGGGAATTGGCATCCACATACGCAAACTGGAACAAATGGCTGCCGTTAGGCAAAATTTCGGACGCGGAAAAATCGATGTTATACGCGCCGCCGTGTTCGCCGCTCATACCGGAGTCGGAAGCGTAAAAACGCAGTTTGTTGAGTTCAAACGGGTCCAGGTTAATGGACAAAAACCGCCGCAGCTGGGCGGCACTTTGGCGGGCGCAATCCGACTTTTTGCAATCGTTCGTATTTAAAAAATACCCCGTGCGGAAAGCCACCGCGTTTTTGGTTTCCTGTTTGTAAATATATTCCTGGGATTCAAAAATGTTGCCCGTGGTGGCAAACGTGGTTAAATAGTTTTTAATCACTTCCACCCCGTAGCGAAGCGCCGGGAAGTAATAATCGTCCACCAGGGAGCGGCTCATCACCGGCACCCAAGTTTCCGAATCGGGTTCACGCGGCTGTTCTTTTTCCCAATCGCCGCGGGGAAAATCCTGGATAGACGGGTCGTAGCGGAGGCCCCAATCCGTGGAATCGGCATCGGGCGGCCCATTAACGCCCGTACCGTAATCCGGGCCCAGGGCCGGGATACCGCCGCCGTGGTAGAACAGTTCAAACACGCTCACCGGTTGTTTGCCGGCTTGCTGGGCGGTAGGCTTGGGGGTGACTTTCATATCCTTGTAATACAGCATAACACGGTAGGGGAGCGGCCCGTTAATCATTGCCACCGCGTTTAAATAGGTGCTGAGCACGGACACTTGTGTATAAGCTGCATTATCCAGCGCAAACTGCTGGCGGACCTTGGTCATAGATACTTTGGCCATTTCAAACAGCAAATAAATAACCAAAATAAAAATGGGCGCCAAAAGCACCGCAGGAAGCAGAATTTGTGCTTTGCGGTCTTTTAACTTCCAAACGGTCCGATGGAGAATAGACATAATCAACTGGGGGAAACCAATTGCCCCACAAACGTAAAGAAGAAACGCACGATATCCGTATGGAACGCCGTCAGAAAAGCCGACAGAATCACCACCACCGTGGCCAACATCAACACATATTCAATGGTTGCCTGCCCGCGGCGCGCGGCCAAAGGCCAAGCCGGCTTTTTGATGCGCATGGCGTTAATCTCCGTTATTTTCATCGTCGGGGACGATTGTCCCTTCCGAAGAAATCAGCCCCTTTTCAATGGCTTTCACCACCGCTTCCGTGCGGCTGCTTACGCCCAATTTGTGAAAGGCGCTGTTCAAATGGTTTTTAATCGTTTTGACGCTGCAGTTGAGCTCTTTGGCCAGTTCCTTGTTGCTTAACCCTTTGCCCAAAAAGTCCATCACTTTAATTTCCGTCTTAGTCAGCGTGGCCTGGGAAGGCATACCGTTGTTGCCCATTTTGCGCAGGCCGTGGAGCAGCTTGCCCATCAACTGCTGCGGAATCATCAAGCCTTCGCTGGTAAAAGTTTTGATAGAGTTGACCAACTCGGCCGCCGGCAGCATTTTGGACAAATAGCCGTTGGCCCCCGCCTGAATGGCGTCCAGCACGTGGGCTTCGTCTTCAAAGCTGGAAAGCATCAGCACGTTCACTTCCGGGCACGATTGGCGGATTTGCCGCGTGGCGTTAATGCCGTCCATCTTCGGCAATTTGATGTCCATCAGCACCACGTCCGGTTTGAGTTTTTTGGCTTTGGCAACCGCCTCAATTCCGTCGGCGGCTTCCCCCACCACTTCAATCCACTTTTCCCCGTTCAGCACGTCTTTAATGCCTTCGCGGAACAGTGTTTGGTCATCGGCAATCAGTACGGTCACTTTTTTCTTTTTGTTCATTGGCATACTCCCCTCGCGATGTTAAAACGGTTAAGAATTTGTAATGGGCAGCGTAAAATTAAACGAGGCGCCCTTGCCCAATCCGTCACTATGCGCCCAAATCCGGCCGCCGTGGTTGACCACGATGTCTTTGGCGATGGATAATCCTAATCCCAGCCGGCCCACGCGGCTTTTGTCGCCCACCTGGGTAAAGCTGGTAAACAGGTTCGGAGCCTGTTCCGGGTCAATCCCGTCGCCCGAGTCCGTTACCGACACTTTAGCATTTTTTTCATCTATTTTGCTAACGACAATTTCAATCGTTCCGTTGTCGGGCGTATGGCGCACGGCGTTTTCCAAAATGTTGGAAATTACCTGGCGGATGCGTTTCTCGTCGGCGAAGACGGGCACCGCGCCGCAGCTTTCAAACGTCACGCGGATGTTGCGCTTGGCGCCCTTGGCGCGGAAAATTTCCACCACTTTCTTTAAGCTCTCCGTCAGTTCAAAGCGTGTTTTTTCTATACGCAGTTTGCCCTTTTCAATGGCGGCCCAATCCACCAGGTCTTTAATCAGGTGTTCAATCTGGCTGATGGACTCGTCCATAAACATCATTTTTTTCTTTTGGTCCTCATCCGGGTTGAGCTTTTTCTTAAGCATATCAAAGCTCATTTTAAGCGTCATCAGCGAGTTGGACAAGTCGTGCGACACGATGGAAAAGAATTTGGACTTCATATTGTTCAGCCGGTCCAAATCCGCGTTGCGGGTTTTCAGCTGGGCGAGTAATTCCTTGTTGCTTTGTTCCAAAAAATACTTGTCCAGCGCGCGGTTAATCGTGCGTTTTAAATAATCAAAATCCACCGGCTTCATCAGGAAATCGTACACCGATTCCTGCATGGCTTCCATAATGGCGTTTAAGGAAGCGTAGGCCGTAATCATAATGATCTGCGTATCCTGGTTGAACGAGCGGATTTTGCGGATTAATTCCAAGCCCGTTTCGCCGGGCAGGTTGTAGTCCATCAAAATAACGTTAAAAAACTCGTTGGCGCAAATTTCCAAACATTCGGTGGCGTTGCCCGCCTGATACACTTTGTAGCCCTCAATTTCCAACAAATCCACCAGTGTTTCACGCAGGTTGTTGTCGTCGTCCACGACTAAGATTTTAACTTGCTTCTCCATAGTTGGTATCTCCGGGTTTTCTGTAAATTTTTAAATAAATCTGAAAGCAGCTCCCCTTGCCGGGTTCGCTGGTAATAAACAGCTTGCCCTTGTGGCGGCTGATGGCTTTGCCCACGACCGCCAACCCCAGCCCCGTACCGCGGGCCTTGGTGGTAAAGAACGGCGCAAACATTTTGTGGCGGACTTCTTCGGTAATGCCGGGGCCTTGGTCGGCAATGTAAATGCACACCAGCCGGCGGCCCACCTTGGTTCCCACCGTCAGCGTGCCGCCGTTGGGCATAGCCTCAATGGCGTTGGAAATCACGTTGCGCAGGGCTTGTTTGATTTCTTCCGCATCCACCTTAATGCGCACGCTTTCCGGGTCCAGTTCTTCCTTAAGCGTAATGCCCGGAATGAACGGATACGAAAGCAAAATTTCGCGCAGGTAACTGTTCAAATCCACGGTCGTCAACATCAAATCCCGCGTGCGCGCATAGCCCAGCACCTCGCTGATGATGCTGTTGGCCTGTTTGATTTCCGCGTCAATAATGCCGAACTGTTTGGTCAGCTTCGGGTCCGGCGACGTAACCAGCATTTTAATCAGCCGGGTGGCGTTGCTGATGACCGCCAGCGGGTTGCGGATTTCGTGGCTGATAATGGACGCCATCTGCCCGATGGCCGCCAAACGTTCCGCTTTGACCAATTCGCTGCTGGCGTTTTTTAACTCGCGGGTGCGTTCTTCCACGCGTTTTTCCAACGCCTGGTTTACCTGGGCCAATTCCGCTTGGGCGCGGATGAGTTCCTGCCGGCGCGTATGGAGCGCGGCCGACATATCCACAAACGCGGTGGCCAATTCCCCGATTTCGTTATTGGGGATTTCCACATCTTCCTTGCGCACTACAAAATCGTCGTTTTCCCGCTGTTTAATGGCGGCTTTTCTCAACCGTTCCAACGGGCGGGTGATGGGTTTAATCACCCAATAGCTGACCACCAGCACAAACGCCAACACCGCCAGCAGCAGCACCAATACGTCCCAAAACGAGTGGAATGTGCTTTCCACAAACAGCTGCGCCGCCACATTGGCCGGCTGGTCCACATATACTTTCCAGCCCGGCAGCGATAAAGTCGCCACCGCCACCAACACACGTTCGCCGTTGGGCAGTTCCACTTCACCGCTGCGGCTGTAACCCAACTGTTTGTTGATAGCCAGCACTTTTTCCGTCATTTCCGGTTGAGGCTGCTGCGCCAGCCCGTCCGGCGCACCGTTATAGGAAATGATTTCCCCCTCATCCGACGCAATAATGGCGTTCATATCCAGCGGGTACGCCTGCGACAGCGAGGCCCCCATTTCCTGCAAGTTCATTTCCGCCACCAAAATGCCGGATACCTGCTTGGCATCCAAATGTTGACGCACCGGGAAAGCCATCAGCACAAAAAGACCGCCCGGCATTTGATAAACGTTACTGATGTATTCCTGACCATTTTGTACGCCGGCGCGCAGCACTTCGGGCAGGAGTTTTTGGTAATTCACCGAAGACGCCGGCTTGCCCGTGGAGAAAAGCTGCTTTCCCTGCGGGCTTAATACGGCCAAATAAAAAATGGACGGGTTGCGCATCAACAGGTAGCGCAAGTCCTGCTCGTTAATAAAATTGTGCCCGCCGAAATCGGTATGCAAATCCACAAAGGTGGAAAACAACTGCGCCTTACGGCTGATATGCGCCCGTGCCACCGAGGCCAGCCGAGTGGCCACCGTTTGCTGCTTTTGCAAAATTTCATTTTTTAAAACACGGCTGTCCACCCCCATCACGTGGTACCCGATAATCAGCACCGGCACGATGGAAATAAAAATAAGCACCAAAACCGCTTTTGCAAATAAACCGTTTAACCGTTTCATATCCTGTTGTCCGAAACGCTGTCCGAAACGTTCGGGTCATCAGCCGCCGGGCAGCTCATCATCCGAAGGCTTCCGAAAACGGGGGCCGGGATACGCCCCAGCCCCCGTTTTGGCTTTAAAGTGTGGCTTGGTTAGCAGCTGCCGGCCGGAGCCGCCGCGCCGGTGTTAGCCGCCGCATTCGGGTTCAAAAACGAGAACCCTTCCAACTGCGAGGCAGTGCCGAAATCCAACTGCACTTTGCCTTCCCACAAGAAGGTCGGCGAAGCGCTCACGCCGTATTCCTGGGCGTATTTGGCTTCTTCTTTCAACAGTTCCACGCCTTCTTTGTCAAATTTCTTCATAATCTTTTTGACGTTGATGCCCGCTTCTTCCATCGCTTTATCCCAGCGGCTGGAGCGGTAATCTTTGTTGCGGATTTCCAGGTACTTCCAGAATTTTTCCGGATAGTATTTGGCAATTAACAGCTGGCGGATGTCTTCTTCCCATTCGCCCGAGCCGTGCAAGCTGGAAAAGCCGTTCTTTTCGTCATAGCTTACCACATAGCGGATTTTGATTTCTTTGTCTTTCGGCAGTTTGCCGTCTTTTTGCGCCTGCAACACTAATCCTTCGGCCATGGCGCCGTAGGGGCACTGGGACATTACAAAAATTTCCATCACGCCGGGTTTAGCGGTTTTGCCGTTAAACACGCCCGAGCGGGTTTGGTGCGGCAGAATGATGAAATCTTCGTTTTCCAAGGCGTAGCCGTACTGGAGGTGTTTTTCCAATTTGGTGCGGATGTCGTCCGTCTTTTTGATTAAATAAAGCGGCAGGAAGCTGTAATCCAGGTTGGCCAGTTTCGGGTCGGCCGCCGCGTCTTTATAGGACACTTTCGTCACCGTCGGTTCCGCATTTAAAAACTGTGCAATGCCGGCCGTCAGCTGCGGGTCTTCTTTGCCCGCGTCATATTCGTCGGATTCTACAATCACGAATTCCGCCTTCGTCTTGGCCGGAGCCTTGGCTTTGGCGGCTTTTTTAGCCGGGGCGGCAAAGGCCAAGCCCGCCACCGCGCAAATGAGCAAGATGCTTAATAACTTTTTCATTACCCTTATTCTCCTTATTTATCTTCCAAATCCACCCGCACGCCGCGGATGCCCAACGCACACAGCCAATTGTAGGCCAGCAGGAACACCACCGTGGACACCAGGAACAGCAAGGTGCTTTGAATGGCGCGCATCACCAACCCCATAATATAGGCCATGCTGATAGCTACGTCCGGGTTAAAAATTTCCATAAAAGCGCTCAGCAGCATCACCACAAATACGGCCAGCGGGAAAACGGAAAACAACACCGTTGAAATGCCAATTTTTTTAATTTCTACTCTCATATCCCTCTCCTACAACAAGTTCCCTTATTTTTCGGGTTCCAGCACCAACACGATGCGGTTTTTCCCGGCGTCGTCCGGCAGCTGAACAGCTTTCACCACACATTTTACATTTTTATTTACTACTGTGCCGCGCAAAACTTTGGTCGGGTTTTCCAGCGCTTCCCCCACCACCTGGATAATTTCTTGCTGTCTTCCGTCAAAAATATCCAGCAAATGCACTTTTTCTTTGCCCGGCATATGCAGTTCAAAGTTGGTATACAAAATGTTGTTATTCTCGTCAATCACCAGGGCGCGGGAACCTTTGGGCACCGTTACGGCCAGGATGGTTTTCCACCAGCGCTGTTCCTTTTCCAAAGACATAATTTCCACATTTTCCAGGCTCTTGATGTCCTCGCGGATTTTGCCCAACAACGCACTGACAGCCACGGCTACGTCGCCGATTTCATCACGGCGGGCCGGGAACGAGAGCTTTAAGTTGTTTAACGAAACCGCCTCCACACTGTCTTTCAGCGATTCCAGCGGGCGCAAAATTTTAAGGAGCAAGAACAAATACAGCACCCCGCCAATCAGCAAAATCATAATAAACGCCCCGATGGCATAGCGCACCATGGAAGATTGAATCAACTGTTTGGCATTCTCGCGCGAAACGGTCACGTTTACCACCCCCGCCACGGTGTTGCCTTTGGCCAAAAGCGGGATGGCCATATCGTAATAATCGCCGTTACCGGCCAAAATGGCGCGCGGCATACCGTCGCGGATGGCCTGCACCACCGCATTGGTTTCAAAGCCCACGGAGTTGTTGTAATCGGAATACGACATCCGCAAGAACTTGGTGTTTTCGTGCCAGCGGATGGAACCGTCGTAGTTCAAGTACACCAGGCTTTTGATGCGGTCGTCGTTGCGCTGCAACCCTTTCATAATTTCCGCTTCGCGGAAGGTAGCTTCCCCTTTGGGGCGGGAGGCCAGCCACTGCACCAAAGTCGGCGCGCGGAAACGCACCATTTCCACCATTTCGTTTTGCAGCTTTTTATCAAACACGAACTTAAACAAATTGTAATAGAATAACCCGCCGATAACGGCCGCATACACCGTTACCAATACGAACCACAACAACCATTTGGAAGTCAGTTTCATATTGTTCCTACCTCATCAATTCTTCCACTTTGCGCAGGCCCAAATCGGCGTCGCTGTTGCCCGGGTCCAGTTGTTTGGCCACAATCCAGGCCTGGCGGGCGCGTTCGTAATCGTCCTGGTTGAAGGCGTCCAGCCCTTCAATGTATTTGGCGCGGGAAGCCGCACTGGCTTCAGGCGACACGCGGTTCGTCGTCGTTCCGCCCAGCGTGGGCAGCGTTTCGTTGGTGCCTACCGCACCGACAGAAGTACCAATGCCGCCGCTGCTGGCACCGGGGATGAGCGAATTGTCCACCGTCACCGTTTCAATCGGTTCTTCGGTGGCGGCCTGCTGGGCCGTTTCTTCGGCCTTCTGGGCCGCTTCTTCGGCCTTTTGGGCCGCGACTTCCGCCTGCTGCGCTTGTTCCTGTTTCACGCGCAGGTGGTTTTCTTTGGCGTTGCGCGCCCGTTTAATCAGCGCGTCCATCATTCCGGAATCGGCACCCCATTTTTTGGCGTTGGTCCAGTACGAAACGGCTTGGTCAAACCGGTTGGAATTGTACGATTTGTTCCCCGCGTTGTAATATCCGGCCGCAATTTCGTTCTTTAACTGGGACATATATTTCTGCACGCGCGGATCGCCGGGCTGGATTTTGGTAATCCGCTCAAACACGGCGTACGCTTCCACAAACTGCCCTTTGTTGTAGAAATCCAGGGCCTGTTTCATAGAATCGGCCACTTGCTGTTTGCGCAGTTTGTTTTCCGTTTCGGAAATTTTGGCCACCAGTTTGGGGTCGTCCTTGCGCATCAGCAAAGCGTTATACCACGCGTCCAGCGCGTCCTGATAGTCGCCTTTTTCGTAGGCCACATCGCCGCGGCGGGTATATTCTTTGGCAATATCGTAATCAATTTTGCGTTTCCAGGCCTGGGCTTTGGAGTTGCCGGGCTGGATGGTTAAAATTTCGTTTAATTTATCGTTGGCTTCCACCAGGCGGCCGCTGTCATACAGGCGGATGGTTTCCTGGAATTTGGCTTCAATCACCTGCGCCTCGGAAATAGTGCCGTACGTACCCATATGCTGGGCCTGGCGCGCCAACGTTTGGGCTTGTTTAAAGTTGGGGTCAATGCTCAAAATGGTTTGGGCCATTTCCTGCGCGCGCTGATAATCACCGTGTTTGTAGAGCAGGTAGGCGTTTTCGTACACCATACGCAAGGTATAGTTTTGGATGCGCTGTTTTTCCAGCTGGACGGTGGACAAGTATTGTTTCTTTTCTTCCACGTCGTTAAGCGTACCCATGGAAATTTTGCTTAAATCCAACAGCATGCCGGCTTCTTTGCCGTGCTGGCGCACCGGGATTTCTTTGCGGAAACTGGCCGCCGCGTACACGTTCAGCGCCGCGCAAACCAAAAGCGAAATAAAAATAAGGTTCTTTTTCATAAGTTTATCCTCTAAAAGCCCATGCCTCCGTTGAGTAAACCGCTAATCATCGGGGCTAAAATTAAAATAAAAATCGTCGGGAAAATAAACATAAACAGCGGGAAAAGCATCTTGGTAGACGCCTGGGCCGCCAGTTTTTCGGCGCGGCTTAAACGCGTGGAGCGCAAATCCGACGAGAAGTTACGCAGCAGGTCCACCAAGCTCGTACCGAGTTCATCGGATTGAATAATCAAGCTCACCAGGGAGCGCACTTCCGCTACCCCTGTGCGGGCCGAAAAGCGTTCCAGCGCTTCGCGGCGGGAGTACCCCAGTTTAATTTCGTTAATCGTTTTGTCCAGTTCTTCTTCCAGCACGGTTTTAACCTTGGCGATTTTGATGATTCTTTCAAACGCGGTTAAATAATCCAAGCCGGATTCAATAATCAGCGCCGCCAAATCCACCGTGGTGGAAAAGTTGCCCAAAATTTCCGCCTGGCGCTTTTGGATTTTGCTTTTGATAATCACGTCCGGAACCATAAAGCACAGCGGCACCAGCACCACCGGCCACACGGACTGGAACAACAGCATCATCGCCGCCGGAATGGCCAAAGCGGAGATGATTTTGGAATACAAAATATCCACGGGCTGCGGATTATCCGGGCTGCCCAGCTGCATGTGCATGGTTTCCAGGCTTTTTTCCAGGTGGAAGTTGTGCAGGCAGAACACCGCCAGCCGGTCCATCAGTTTTTCGTCGGGTTTCAAGCGCGCAAAACTGGAGGCGGATTTAAAACGCCGCACATCCACGTCTACAATCTTTTCCTTGGGCTGCGCCGGCGCAAGCAGGTTCAGCACCGCGTACCCTACCGCAGCGGCCCCAATCAGCACCAGCAACATTAAAACAAAAGTTAATCCCATGCTCATAATTAGACCCGTACCTCACCCATTTTCTTCAGCACCTTCATACCGATGCCGATCCAGATGATACAGAACAAGAATACAAACATTCCCACCGGGCTGGTGTAGAACGAAATCATCTGCGACGGGTTGAAAATAAACATCACAAACATCATTACAAACGGCATCACGCTGACGACGATGGATTGGATTTTCTGCTGGGCCGTCATCGCCTGCAGTTTTTCTTCCAGTTTGCTTTCTTCGCGGATGTTTTCCACCAAGCGGGCAAAGATGACCGTCAGGTTACCGCCCACCTGCCGCTGGATGATGATGGCTTTGATGATATACGAAAGCATACGGCTTTCCACACGTTCCGAAAGGCCGTCCAGCGCTTTTTCAAACGGGGTGCCCAGCTGGTAGTTTTTAATCACCAGGCCGAACTCGTCCGAAATCGGCGGCAGCATATCCCGCGCCACCAGTTCAAACCCCTGCACGATATCCATACCCGAACGGAGCGAGTTGGAAAGCAAAATCAGCGCGTCCATCAGCTGTTTGTTGACGCGTTTGCCGCGGCTCTTTTTAAGTGCGTCCAGCACGGCCATCGGCATCCGGATGCTGATTACCCCGCCGATAAATACAATCAGCAGGAAAAAGAACACGCCCGTAAATCCGCCCGTCATCAGCCCGAACATCAGCCCGATGATGGCAAAAAGTCCGATGGTGCCGAACACGATGTATTTAATGTCAATCGTTACGAACTGGCGGTTGAAATCTTCGGCCCACGCTTCGCTTTTTTGTTTGTATTCCGAGGCCAATTTTAAAATGTCTTCCCGTTTGTTTTCCAACAGCAGGTAGACCGCCAACCCCGCCAAGGCCGAGCCCAACACCAGCATAAAAAAGTTTACGGCACGGTCTGCCGCGGTCGTGCGATAAATTTTGGGGTCCGGCGGATTCATCGGAATAGCCGTGCTTAAAAATTGCGAGTACAAGTGGTTGGCCAACACCACCACCGCCATCACCGATTGGCGGTATTTGTTTTCCCGCTGGGAAATAGGGCTGGACAACGCTTCAATCGTGCTGAAAAATTCGCTGTTAATCAGTTCAAACGTGGCCAGCATGGAGCGCGCACGGCCGTCCATACTGTCCTTCATAATCAGCAGCTGCTGACCGCGCAGCAAATCTTTATTCAGGCGGTCCAGCGTGGCCATCAGGTTAATGCGGTTGCCCACAAAACCGCGCGAGAGCTGTTCCATCACCACGGGCTGATTCGGGTCCAGCGATTTAGCCGCCCGGTCCAAATACAAATACACGTTGGAAAACGCCTGGCGCCACAAATCCACTTCGCTGTATGTGCCTTCGTTCGGGACGTAGACGACTTTATTTTTGTCCATCCGGTCCAGCTCGGCAGCAAACCATTCGGGCATTTTGACCGTTTTGCCGGCTTGGGCACCGCACACGTTGGGCAAGGTGTAAACTTTTTCGCTCGCCGGCATGCTGACATCAAAAAATTCGGCCATAATACGCATTTTTTCCTGCGCGCACTGGATGCGCGCCAAATCCTGCTTTCCCAGCGCGCGGGCCGCTGCCGCAGGCGGCATAGCCACAGCCACTGCACACAAAATGCTCCAAACTAACAGTTGAATTTTTTTCGTCATATATACCCTTTACAACCCTGCTTAATGCTGCACCGGCGCCGCGGGCGGAGCAGGCGGAACGTTTTTGGCCGCCATTTGCTGCTGCAAGCGCGCTACGGCCTGTTTGTCCGGTTCGCCGTTTTCGTCCAGAGGGACGGCATTTTTCAAGAAAATGTTTTTATCCACCGGGTGCCCTTTGGAGGCAAATTCATCAAAAAACGTCGGCAGTTGGCCCGTAGGCGCAAACACGCCCTGCACTTTGCCGTTTTCGTCCACGCCGGTCTGCACGTAGCGGAACAAATCCGTGGATTGGATTTCCCCGTCTTTTTGGCCGTGCATTTCGGTGATATAGGTTACCTTTCTGGAACCGTCCGAAAAACGCGACAGCTGCACAATCATGTTTACGGCCGAGGAAATCATTTCGCGGATTACGTACACCGGCAATTCGGCCCCCGTCTGCATGCACATGGCTTCCAAGCGGGACAGCCCGTCGCGCGGCGTGTTGGCGTGAATGGTGGTCAGCGAACCTTCGTGACCGGTGTTCATCGCCTGCAACATATCCAGTGCTTCGCCGCCGCGGCATTCCCCGACCACAATGCGGTCCGGACGCATACGCAAGCAGTTTTTGACTAAATCCTGAATGGTAATCGCCCCTTTGCCTTCCACGTTTGGCGGACGGCTTTCCAAAGACACCCAGTGCGGCTGCTGCAAGCGCAATTCCGCGGTGTCTTCCACGGTGATGATACGTTCATCGTTGGCGATATAGCCGGAAATGGCGTTTAAGAACGTGGTTTTACCGGTACCCGTACCGCCGCACACGATGATGTTCTTGCGGATACGGACGCACTGTTCAATAAAGGCCATACATTCCGGGCTGATGGTTCCAAAACGGTAATAATCTTCCGGGCCGAACGGTTTTTGCGAGAAACGACGGATGGTCAGCGTCGGGCCGGACACGGCCAGCGGCGCGATGATGGCGTTCACACGGGAGCCGTCTTTCAAGCGGGCGTCCACGAGCGGCACGGATTCGTCAATACGGCGGCCCAGCGGCGCCACGATGCGTTTAATCACCTGCACCACTTGGTCGTTGTTGCGGAATTTGTATTTGGTCAGCGTCAGTTTACCTTTTTGTTCGATGAAGATTTTGTCAAACGCGTTGACCATGATTTCGGTAACGGCCGGGTCGCGCATTAATACTTCCAGCGGCCCCAAGCCCAAAATTTCGTCCAACAGTTCCGACGAGAAGCGCGTGCGCTGGTCGCGCGAGAACTGCAAGTTGGGCTGCTTTTGCAAAATATCGTCCACAATGGCGGCCACCCGTTTGCGGGTTTGTTCGCTGGCGGTGTTTTCGTCGCTCACCACGATGTGTTCAATTTCCAGCGTGTGCACCACTTCTTTGTGGATTTTCTGTTTCAAATCGTCCCAAAACGACAGTTTGGTCTGGTTGCCTTCGTCTTCCGCGGCCACGTGCTCCGCCACGCTGGTGGTTTTGCCGTCGTCAAACAGAATCGGGCTCCAAATTTCTTTGGCGGCTTGGGTAAATTCTTCGTCCGACACCGAGGCCACCCAATCTTTCGGGGCCGGTTTCAAATCGCGGATTTTGGCCAGCACCAGGCGCAGGCCTTTCACCCATTCCGACTGGGGGTTGGTGATAATTTCCACTTCTTTGCGGTTGGAAGTGGCCATCACCTCGTCATCCCAGGGCAAAAACACGTCAATTTCGCGCCCCAAAGACGAATAAAAGCGTTCTACTTCTTCGTACGGGATAGACCCGGGCATATCGTACGCGTTGCAGATAATGCTCACGCGGTCCATCGGGTAGCGCTGTTCTTTGTAATCGTTAAAAAGCTGTACGGTGGAATTTAAATGCGTGCGGGTGGCTTGGGAAACCCAAAACACCTTGTCCGCAATATCAAAGGCAAAAGCCTGCATGGGGAAGCTGGAATCCACATCCAGGAAAATATCAAACGTCTGCGACAGGCGCGACAGAATAGGAATTAAAATTTTAGGGCTGATAGCCGCCACCTGCGCGCGCGTATTACCCAGCGGCAATACACCTACCCCCCACTGGGACATGGAAATCTTCCCGCGCAGCAACCCGCCCACTACGGCAATAGACGTGTTGCCCAGCGTCCGCAAAATGTCCGAAACGCTGACCGGCTTTTTGATATCCAAATAAAAGCTGTGTTCCTGCCGGGCCAACGGGTCCAGCGGCACAATCAGCACCGGGCGTTTTTGAATGCCCGCCCAGCCCAACGCCAAGTTCAGCACAAGCGTGGTTTTTCCGGCCCCTTCTTTCGGACCGGAAAAAGCAATAATCTTAGCATCAGTTTTTTGGATTGCGTTTTCTTCTGCCATAAAAACTATTCCACAATTTCAACCGTAATAAACAGGAATAACGAGCGTTGTTCTTCCGTTACGTCTTTGCTCTTAAACAACAAGCCAATCAGCGGAATGCGGCCCAAGAACGGCACGCGGTCTTCGGACACGTTGCGCGAGCTGCTTTTCAGCCCGCCGATGACCAGCGTTTCGCCGCTGTTGAGTTCCACGTGGGTTTCCACGTCGCGGTTGGTGAAAGAAGGCGCCGTGGCCGTACCGATGACTACCGTTCTGGAATAGTCCACCGTGGACACGGACAGCTGCACCTGCAAATCAATGATGTTGTTGCGTTCGGGAATAATCGTAGGCAATACGTTAAGCAAAATGCCGTATTCTTCCAGCTGCGAACCGACACCCTGATTGTTTACAATCGGTATCGGCACCTTGCCGCCGACGGTGATTTTGGCGCTGTTGCCGGAGGAAGTAACAATCTTCGGGTTGGACAGCACCTGGGCACGGCCTTCCGTTTCCATCAAGCGCAGGCGCGTCGTAACGGCGGTTTTGCGTTCAAACTCGCCCAAGGACAATATGCCGGGAATGGAGGCTTCCTCAAAGTCAAACAGCTGGTTCCACGAAAAACCTTTCACGCTTTGCATGGTTCCGCTGATTTCCACCACGTCGGCGCTGACGGCCACCAGACGCGTTTTTTTGGCAAACGCGCACGACGGCAGCAGCACACTGAAAAGTAATACCGCAAGGGATACATTAACTATAAACTTTTTATTCGTCATATCAGTCCTGTACGTTATTGAAATAATTTCTCAAAGGTCGCGATTTCCATCAAGTAGTTGGTCACGTCGCCGGGCGTACGCAAGATGACGGAAATATCCCCTTCCGCCTGAGCAAGCGCCAAATACTGCGCGTCACGCGGCGAAAGCGCCAGCGAAAGCGCCGAGCTGTCCGAATAGGCGGCGGCATCTTCGTCCTTGGCTTCCATCGCGCTGGCGGATTTGGCATCCAGCCCCTGGCCCAAGTCGGCCCCGACGCCCAATACTTTTACGTTCTGCAGCAGCGTCACCGTCACTTTCTGGCGGGCGCCGCTTTTCATTACGGCTTCAAACGTCAGCAAAATATCCACGTTGTCGTCCGGTTTAATCATACTGGCGGTAGCCAGCGGAATGTTGTTGATGACGAAACCTCTCATCTGCACCGGGATTTTGCTGGACAAGCCGGCCTCGGGAGACAGCGAGGTTACGGCATATTTGGAAATCTGGTTCCCTTTCGGAATTTGAATGCGCGCGACGGCGTTTTCAATCGCTTTAAAGTCGGCATCCGTCGTGTAGGTAAACGCATCCTTCTGCAGGTACGCCGCCGGCACCGGCACCGTTTTGATGTAGTCGCGCTTGATGACTTCGCGTTCTTTAATATCGCGCACAGGCACAAACACCTGCTTGATGTTTTTGGACGCGTTCAGTTTTTTAGACGCGCTGTTCACAATCATCCCGTATATGAGGGCAGCCAACAAGGCTATCACCAACGGAAGAAAGATTCCTTTTTTCATTTCGTCTCCTTAGAAACCTGCTTTATTTAAATTAACAAATCCCAATTATTTGGTATCCGAACTCAGATACGCTTTTTCAATCGGCATCCGGGCCGTAGCTCTTATTTTACGGATGCCTTCCCGGCGGGGCTCGCTGGCCAGCACATAGCTGGTGCCAGGGAACATCAAATGCACGGGATACGTTACCGTAACCACCACGTCTTCGTGGCGGTGCTTTTTATACATCGGGTCCGTGCCGGTGGTTTCCACCTTCACGTTTACGGCAATACCGCCCGATTTGGTGCCAAACACTTTCTGCTTGGCTTGGTTGATTTTTTGCGTTATAACCGTTCTGTCCGGCCGGCCGCTGGGCTTTTTGACGGCTACCAGCGAACCGATACGGGCAAACTCATAGGAAGCGTGGTTAGCAATAATCGTGTGGTAGGCGATGTTGCCGTATTCAAGGACGAAGAAAATCATCAACATAAATACCGGCAAAATAAACATCAGCTCCGCCGTTACCTGCCCGCCACACTTCCTACGAAATTTGTTCATACACCCTCAAATTACATGCTTTCCATATTGCCGGTGATTTTGCCTTTAATTTGTTCAAACAATTCAGGCATATAGTTCTTAATCAACACACCGGCCAAGCCAGCCACGCCCACGACCACTACGAGCATCAATACGTATTCAATCGTGTTCTGGCCTTCTTGTTTCTTCAGGCAGCCCAAAGCCTGCGCTTTCAAGGCTTCCATTCTGGTTTGCAAAGCAACGATAAACTTCATGTGAGATTCCTCCTGATTTTTTTAAAACTTTTTCAGCTCACGTCATAGTCCGACAAAACGACTTTGGCCCCTTCTTCAAACTGCTGCGGAACCATATACGAATAGAGCACATAAAACGAAATAATCGCCGTCAACAGGCCCGCCGCTATTACCATATATTCTACCGCGGTTTGGCCTTTATTGTTCAACCATTTTTTCGTTTTGCCCTCTTTCGTCATACGTTAAAACTGGATGGCCAGCGCAATCTGCTGCGACGTGCCCAACGCTCCGAACGGCGTGACGGCATAGTCAATAGACGCACCGTAGCCGAACAATTCCGAGCTGTAAATACCAAACCCGAACGATACTTTAGAAGTTTCTTCCAACCCCAGGCTGCTTACCCAATCTTCGGTGCTTACACCGGTGTTGTCGCGGGTATAATAACCCACGCGCAAATCAAACCGGGCGACCTGGAGCAAATCTTCGGGGATGTGGATTTCCAACCCTACGCCGTAGCGGGCTTTATCATCGCGGTATTCCATATATTCGCCCGAAATCGTAAAATAGCGCGTGTTGATGTCCGCCCCCAAGCGCAAACCGCGGGGCATTTCTTCGCGGTCGCCGATGTTCACAAGCGCACCGCCCAAACCCAACCAATTTACCAGACGCAGCTTGGCGCCCACGTCAAAACCGACGTTGTTGTAGTGGTTGGAGTCCAACTTTTCCGAAATATATTTGGCCGTACCGCCGATTTGGAGTTTCTGGTCAAAAAATCCGCGCGCAATGGATAATCCGCCCACAAAGTTCTGCACCGGGGTGCCGACTTCGGGGTTTAACTGGCCCGTATCATCGCGGAAATCAAACCCGTCCATATCCATATAGTTCAGCGTCACGCCGATAATGGTTTTGCCAATCGGCTGCAAATAGGCCAGCGTACGGGCTTTGTACCCCTGCAAATAGTCCAAATACGCAAACTGGAGCTCGCGCGTGGTGGCCGAGGCCGCCCCCGCCGGGTTCCAAAACAGGGCTTCCGGCCCGTCCGCAATGGACACATAGGCATTGCCTAAGGCCTGGGCTCTGGGGGAGCCGGCGTCAATCTTTAAAAACGCACTCGCGCTGGTACCGGCATACGTATCAATAGACGAAGCCGACGCGCTGGCGCTTGCCAGACCGACCGTTAAACATGCAATTAAAACTTTTAATCTTATATTCATAAATTCCGTTTTCTGCCGGACTTATCCGGGCTTTTAGTTAAGTTCCGGCCCCATGGGCCCCTGCAACAACTACAACGCCTTTGGGGGGCTTGCGCCCCCCTCGGGTTTACGGCACCAAAATCTTGACGACTTTCTGGCAGTGCTCACGGCCGTTTTGGGCTTTAAAGTCCACCAGGCCGAAGTACACGCCGCGGGCCACTTTCCGGCCGTGTTGGTTGGTGCGGTCCCAGCGGCAGCGCAACGCGGCGTTGCGGAGGTTGGGGAACGCGGCCAAGTCGTCGCCCGTCATTTGGGTAGCGCCTTCCGGCGTGTTGTCCGGGTTGAACTGCAAGCTGCTGCCCATCGTAATCTGGTAGTTATTGGCGTCCACGCAGGTATAATTGCTGTCGCGCACCAAGTCGCCCGCCAGGTTGAAGAATTTGATAGACACCGTGCCCGGCACCGGCATTTTGGTAATTTCCAGCGTGCCTTTGGAAGCATCGCGCAGCGGGTTCGGATAGAAGAATACCGTCTTCTCCCAATCCTCGCAGACAAAGCGCCCGTCACCGATGGCCACCGTAGCCTTGTGCAGGTTCTGGTATTGATACGTGTCGGCCACTTTATCCACACTCCACAGCTGGCTGTTGGTGCTGGAATCGTCCCCGCCCAAAATTTCGCCGGTTACACTGTCAATATCGGCAGAATTGAGGGCCGTTACGAAGCGGAACGGATAGGTTCCGTCCGGCACTTCCTGCTGGGCATAGTCGCGGCCGTCCCACACTTCTTCAATCAGCGTGGTGGCCGGGCGGATACCCACAATGGCTCTTACCAGCACTTCGTGGATGTCCTTCACTTCCGTACCCGTGGTCGGGTTACGCAAGGTGCCTTTCTGATAATCGTAAATCGTCGTACCGGGTTTGAAGATTTGGATGGCCACTTTCATCGGCACCGAGATCTGGTAGCCAATCTTCATATCCGTACCGCGCTGGGAGATGGCATAGCCGTCGGCTTCCAGCAAGTCGAACACTTTCAAGAGGTCGGCATTGACGGTGACGCTCTTGACCGTTTCCTGGTACAAGCCCGGATCGGGGTAGTTTTTGGCCGTCAGGCGGATTTCGTAGATACCCGGCTTGACGTAAATACCGTTGTTGTCCGTACCGTCCCAGTAGATTTTGCGGGTGATGTTCGGGTCAAAATCGCTGGTGTTGACAATCGTCATCGTAGAGAGGTATTTGCACACTTCGCCCGCAGCGGCGTTGCGCTGGGTGAGGGTGCCGGTGGTGCCGTAGCACATATTGGGCTGCAAGGCCACCACGGCTACTTCTACGGTAGACGCACGGGACACCGCAAAGTTGATTTCGTACGGCGGAATGAACACCGGGCCCGAAGACGCGTTAAACAACTGCGGCGCATTCGGATACACCACCACCGAGCCGTCCAAGAAGTACACCGGCCCGCGGGTGACGTTGATTTTGCTTACGGGTTTT
Source organism: Candidatus Avelusimicrobium gallinaceum (assembly GCA_944324965.1). Lineage (GTDB taxonomy): Bacteria > Elusimicrobiota > Elusimicrobia > Elusimicrobiales > Elusimicrobiaceae > Avelusimicrobium > Avelusimicrobium gallinaceum. The sequence continues at coordinate 45,073 of CALUYH010000007.1, read as the reverse complement.
TCCGTCGCGTACAGGTAATCCTGCTGTTCCACTTCGGCCGCCGTTTTGAACGGAGCACCCGGCAGATAGGTTCCCGTACTGCCCGCAATCGTTTCACCGCCGTTGGCATAGTAGCGGTTGAACGCTTCGTCCGAGCGGGCCGAGATAAAGAACGGATACTGGCCGTCCGGCACCATTTCATACGGGCACTGTTTCAGGTCCGTCGCGCCCGTGCAGGCGGTAATTTCTTCCTGCGTGTGGCGTTCGGTGGACGGAGTCGGGTTGTAGAAGTAGAGCGCGTCCCATTCTTCGGTAATCGGCATGCCTTCGCCCGCTTTGGTAGCCGAGCGGTCAAACGTTTTGACGGGCTGCAAGCGCACATCCACCACGCCCGAGGCCGCTTGCGCCGCCGTAGCCGGGTAGTTGGTGAACGTCGTATCGTTCACATAGATACAAGCGTTGGCCGAGGTGGCGCGGGAAGGCACCACATAATCCACCGACGCGGCCGAACAGGTCCCCGCCGCACCGCCGGTGCCGTCCGTCCAGGTAGCGTCCGCCGGGCAGAATAATTTGGCATCGGTCGTCTTATCGCAGATGCGGGGCGGCCACGTGGTCGCGGTGTTGGTCGTGACATTGACGCTTTCGCGCTTTAAGGTGACGATATATTGTTCTTCACCCGCTACGGCCGAGCCTTCCACATAGTTCGGGTTTTCGGCCGCCGTAATGGTGTCGCGCGTGTACGGATTGTTGGTACCCGTTAAGGACACGACCGTACCCACATCCACCGCTGTTAACGTGGCAAAAATGTCGGTTTGGCCTTGTTCGTACACATTTACGGACGCTAAATCGTTGGTATAGCCCGTAGCCACCTGGGTGGAAATAACGGTGTAGTCGTTATAATCGCCGGTGGTATCGTTGTACGCCGGGATGACGACATCCTTATTATAGATGTTGATTTGGACGTTCATCGCCTTGGACAACATATAAGAAATGGTGGCCTTGGCTTCACTGTCGCCATACACGTCGGTCGTGGAAACATCCACCACGCGGTACATATCCACCGGGAAGACCGCCGAGGCTTTGTTGGTGACCGAGGGGAACATCGCGTCCTTGGTTTGTACCGTAAACATATAGGTACCGGGGGTGACGATGCGGCCCTGGTCGTCGCGGCCGTCCCACGACAGCGTGTTGAGCTGTTGGGAAACCTGCGTGATGCCTTCTTCGGGCGTTAAATGTTTGACCGGCACGCCGGCGGCGTTTTCCACACGGGCAATCACCGTGGCGTCGCGCGCGATGGCGTACTTAAAGATGAACGGATCCAAGCCGTAAGCCGTCGGGCTGGAGCCTACCGTGGAATAGCTGACGGGCTGAATGGTGATATCCACTAACCCGCGTTCCACCGGCAGCTGCCCGATGGAGTAGTTCAGCGTTTTCACACCCGTGTAGCATTTGCCGTTTTGCCCCGCTGCGCAGGTTCCTTGCGCGGTAAACGCCGGGGTACCGTTTCCGCCCACGGCATTTACATAAGAACCGTTGTACGGGATTTCCGCCCACAGCACATATACATAGTTGCCGTCCGGCATCGGCGCGCCGTAAGCAAAGGTTTCGGTGCAGGTGTTTTGATCGCACGCTACACCGTTGGACATTTCTTCCCCTTTGGCATAGGTGCGGGTACAACCTTCTTCCATACCGCACAAGCCGTCCCATTTGGACGTAAAATTCATCCGGCCGGAGCGCTGTTCGGACGCGCTGTACACCAAGGATCCGCCCTGCGCCGTCGGGCCAGTGCCCGTGGGAGTGGAAGAATCCGTCAGCACCTGGGTGGGCGTAGAAGCACCCGTAAAGGTGGTACCGGGCGTATAGATTTGCAAATACACGGTGGAAGGTTCCGTCGGTACGTAATTGATGGACGCATACGCCGTGGATTTTTTGTTCAGGCCCGTAGACGTGATATCCGTCAATTTCAACGGGTCCAAAGACACTTGGCGTGTAACGGCGCGGGAGAAGTCCACCCCCGGCCATTCGTCTTGCGCTTTGGCCTGGATAGCCGCCACATAGTTGCCGGCCGGCAACAGCATGCCGGAATCGTTACGGCCGTCCCACGAATCAAATTCAATAATCTGGGTGTCGCTTTCGGTGCCTTTCATGCCTTCGCCCATGCGCGGCTGCCAATCCACCAGCGTGCGCACTAATGAGGTAGCGGCCAAATTGTCGATATTATTGGTCGCACCATAGTCAATGTCATCGCTGTTAGACGCATCAAAAATGGCCACACGCACATCGGAGTCTTTGCTCAAGCGATACGCAAAGGTGTACGGCTGGGCCGACACGGCGGTAATATCCCCCACCACGGTCGGCGTGCTGCGCACAGAGTGCACGTTCGTCACGTCCACCTGTATCGGAATTTGATTCATGCCCGGGTAGGCAATCGTAGAGTTAAATTCAATTTTATCGGTGATGATGTTATCGCCGGGAGTATCCGTCGCCACCGTGGCGCGGAAGGCATAATCCCCGTTGGACTTGCCAAATTCGCCGCCGATTTCGTACGAACCGTCCCACGCCGCGCAGAACGTAATGGGCTGGTTGGTGGGCGTCCCGTCGTTGTTAAAAATGATGTAGTTGCAGCTGTGGTTTTCGCAGTTTCCGCCCTCAGCCGTGGACAATTTGCTGCTGCACTCACCGGGAGCCTCTTCAGTTTTTCCTAAAACATAACAAGTTCCGTTTCTTAATTCATATTTCGGGGCCGAGCAGGTATACTCGCCAGCCGGACCGCCCGGGCAGACATAGGAACCGCACTTGGCTTCTTCTAAATTAGGGTACAGAGAAATAGTGCGAATAGCCGGCGTTTCATCCGGGTTTTCTATATTTTTGCCGTTATAGTATTTAACGATATCAAACTTAATTTGTTGGAGCGGGAACGAAATGGAATACGTACTCTGCGCCATCGGTTTGTTGGTACATACCACCTGCATACACAGCGACAAACAATGGTTCGGGTAATTGTTATCAGCCGGAGTAGTAGACGGATAGGGTTGGTCGTACTCAATCAAGGCGGAGCTCACCCACGGGTCCGTTTGGTTGGCATTGCCGTCCGGCGCGGGAGAGGTGACAAAACTGCGGTTGTATCCGTTTACACTATCCACCAATTCATCTAATCCTTCTGCACTCCAATCGCAATACATACCGTTGGTAGTGGTAGATGGCCTATAATACACACCCGCATTGCGGACCTCGGCCGTTTGAGCAAACAACGGCGCACCCGCCGCGAGGAGTAATGCAGTTAAAACGGCGCAGGACGCCGCTTTACTCAGGAAAACCCGAAGTAAACTGTTTATTTTTTTCATTGTGCAAGTATCCATTTTGGGGACCAATTCCCTTCTTAAAAATTAAGTTTGTACAAATCTTTTGCGCTCCCAAAAAATGCGCGCAAGTAGGCGACTGGTTATCTATATAAACAGACGCCGACATAATACTCTTAGATTCTGGCAACTTTTGGGGCAATTGTCAACTGTTTTCTGTAAAATTTTTCGTCTTACCACGCGGTAATGTTCAGGCGGAGCAACCGTCCGCACACGCGCCGCGGCTACTGGGTTACTTGGTCGGCCACTTCGCGGTAGACGGCAAAATTGCCGCGCCCGTTCTGTTTTACGACGTAGAGCGCCTTATCCGCTTTTTCCAAAAGCACGTCTGGCGTGGCACCGTCAAACGGGAAGGACGATATCCCCTGGCTGATGCTCAAGTGCACTTCTTTGCCTTCGGTGTAGCGGTCCGGCAGGGTGATGGCGCAAATGCGGTCCTTTAAGCGCTTGGCGATAATTTTGGCTTCTTCGCTGTTGGTGCGCGGGAGCATAATCACCATTTCGTCCCCGCCGAAGCGGCACGGCACGTCCGTCTGGCGCAGGCTGGTGCGAATGACGCGGCTGACTTCTTTAAGCGCCCAATCGCCGATTTGGTGCCCGTATCCGTCGTTAATTTGTTTAAACAAGTCAATATCCATAATAATTAAGGACATCGTCAAATCAAACCGTTTGGAACGGTAGATTTCTTCGGCGAATTTTTCGTTGAAGTACCGGCGAACCGGCAATTTGGTAAGTTCATCGTAGTTGGAAAGTTCCTGCACGCGTTCAAACAGGCGGGCGTTATCAATAGACAGTGCCATCTGCGACGCAAACTGCTGCAGAGAAATAAAATCCATATACCCGATACGGCGGCGGGAGAGGATATTGTCAAACGCCAAAAAGCCCACTTTGTTGCGCTGGACTTTTAGGGGAATGTAAATCACGCTGCGGGTGGAGCGGTAGGCCGCGGCGGAATCAAACACTTCTTTCAGCAGGTTTTCTTCGCCTTTGGGCAGGGTTTTGCCGTCCTGCTGGGTAACCTTGCCGGAGATATCCACCCCCAGCACGGATTTGATTTTGCTCCCTTCGGCGTCGGTTAAATACAGGCGCACGCGGTCAAAACGGAAGTAGCGCTGCACCCCTTTTAAAATCAGCTCCAAGCCGTCGTTTAACCGCAACGACGAAGCAAAAATGGTGGATAAATCGTTCAGCGCGGTGGAAATGTTAAGCCGCTGGTTTTTGGCCTGGTCAATTTCCGTGTTGCGCAAATTGTGCGAGATTTCTTCCCCCAGCGCCTTGATGAGTTCCTTTTCCTCACTCGTAAACACGCGGTTCTTGCGGAAGCGTTCCAGGCGCAGTACGCCCACTTTTTCCTGCATAAAATTGTGTATTTCCCCGGATTTGAGTTCCACGCTGGGGCGCTCCCATTTGACCAGCACGTAAATGGCCGGGTAGCTTAAATCCGTTGATTCGGTAATTCCTTTTTGCAAAAGCTGTTTTAAAAAAACGGGTTCGTTTAATACGGAAATGTCTTCCTGCATATCCATGCAGTATTCTTTTTTGCACATCATCTTTAGCGACAAGAGCGCCCGTTCCTGCTGCCAATCAAAAAAGTACACGCGGTCCAGCTTAAACATATTGCGCAGGGCCGGCAGCGCGCATTCCAGCAGTTCGCGTTTATTTTGGAAAGATTGATTGAGCTGCTTGTGGAATTTGTACAGCGTATAGGATTTTTTATCAAACATAAGGTTACCCCTGGTAAATGGACAGCAGGTATTCAATTTCTTTGGCGGCTAAATCCAATTCCCTATCCAAAGACGCCTGCGTAAAACGTCCTTCCACAATTTGCGTGGCGCATACGGCCAAAATGCGTTTTAGAATTTCCATAATCGTGCCCGTGATGGTGATGTTGGGCAAGGTGCGGGCCGAGGCCAAAATGTTGCTGTACGTCTGCAAGCGTTGGGAAGAAGAAAAAATGAACTGTTCAAACGCGTCTTCAAACGCGGGGAACGCGTCAATCATCGCGGCGTAGCGCAGCTGGTTGTCCGGCCGGGCGCAGAACTTGATGAACTTCAGCGCGTTTTTCTTTTCCTGCGACAGTTTGTTGATAAACAAATTCATCCCGGACAGGTAGGAATAATACGTCTTGCCGGTGGTGGGCACAGGCAAGGTGCGCACGCGGATGCCGCGGTGGGCGTTAAACGTGCTGACGCCCTGCTTGCGGGAAATCATCATACTGGCTTTGCCGGAAACCACCGTCCCCAGCGAGCCGCGTTCGCGCAAAATGGGCATATAGTTTTTTAAAGCCAGGTTCACGTAATCGCGGATGCCTTCTTTAAACGCTTTGGTGCCCACCAGCGTGGAGGTTAAATCTTCCGACAATAACGCCCCCCCGCGGCCCCAAATGCACGGTAGCGCGTTGCGCACGGAAAGCGAGCCGCGCCAATCGCTGTTTTGCATCGGGTAATAACCGGGGGTGTCTTTAAATTGTTCGCGCAGCGCCTCGCACACGTTTAGCAGGCCGTCCCAGGTGGCCAGGTCGTGTTCCGGCTTGGCGGTGACCAACTTTAAATGGTCGGCGCGGTAGTGCAGTGCGCTTAAATCAAACCACCAGGGGTAGGAATAAATGTCCTTCGTGCCGGGCTGGTAGCAGTGGGGCTTTAACGGCACCAGGCAGTTGGCCAGGGACAGGCCCGGGTCCAGCTGGGAAAGATTTTCCGCCACCCCTTCCCGCACCAACAGGGCCGTCCAGTAGTGCGGCACTTGAATCAAATCCGGCACTTCTTCTTCGTGCGTGGGGTATTTAATGGTAAAAATCCGCCGCCACAGTACGTTGCGCGTAAACACGCGCACGGAAACGTCTATAGACGGATTTTCTTTCTTAAACAATGCAATAAATGCAGCGTACGTTTCTTTCGTTTTATCGCCCGCATCGGGCATGGCCCACAAAATCATTTAAGCTCCTAGTCCCAGTTGCGCACCTTCATATTGGGATTGATGTCTATATTTTTGCGAATCGGTTTGCCGGTCTTTTCGGCGCGTTCCAACTGCTTGTAAGCGGCCAGGGCAATCATGGCGGCATTGTCGGAAGACAATTTCCGTTCCACAAAGTGGACTTCTATGCCCGCCTTTGCCCCCTCTTGCTGCATGCGTTCGCGCAAGAGCGTGTTGGCCGCCACGCCGCCGCCTACGGCCACGTGGTGCACTTTGTATTTTTTGGCGGCCAGCAGCGTTTTGGTCACCAGGGTTTCCACCATGGCTTCTTCAAAGCTGGCGCACACGTCCGGGACGCTGAAATCTTTATGGTCGCGCAAATAGTAGCTGACGGCAGTTTTAATGCCGCTGAAGGAAAAATCCCACGTGCCCGGCATCAGCGGGCGCGGGAAATGAATGGCGTCCCTGCGGCCGGCAAGCGCCTGCTTGGAAACCTGCGGCCCGCCCGGATAGGCAAGGCCCAACAGTTTGGCTACTTTATCAAAGGCTTCGCCGGCGGCGTCGTCGCGCGTGCGGCCCAGGACTTTATAATTCCCGTAGTCTTTTACGTACCACAATTCGGTGTGTCCCCCCGAAACGACCAAAGCCACCAGCGGGAACTGCAAGCGATGTTTGACTTCGGTTCCTTCAAAATCGCACGCAAAGATATGCCCCTCCAGGTGGTTAATACCTAGTATAGGGACTTTTTTAAAATTTGCAAGCGTCTCGGCTGCCACTCGCCCCACCATCAGCCCGCCGGGCAAGCCGGGGCCGCTGGAAAAGGCCACATAGTCAATGGGGTTATCGCCCAGCGCCTCGGAAATGACGGTGGCGATTTTGGCCGCGTGAGCACGGCTGGCCAGCTCCGGCACGACGCCGTGGTACTTTTTGTGTTCGTCAATCTGGGAATAAATCACGTTGGTGACAATTTCCTTTCCGTCTTTTAACAGCGCGGCGGAAGTTTCGTCGCACGTGGATTCAATTCCTAAAATCATCAAATCTTTTTTCATACCTTATTTCCCTTCTTTTTTCTGGCTTTCTGCCGGTTGGGCCGGTTCTTTTTCGGCTGCGGAAGCGTCTGCTTTTTTAGCTTCTTGGGCATCTTTTTCAGCCGCGGCGTCTTTCTTTTGGGCAGCGGTTTTATTTTTGGCAGCTTCTTTTTTGGCTTTGCGTTCGGCAGCCGCCTGTTGGGATTTTTCTTTGGCTTCTTCCAAAGAAATTTTGCCCGTTAAAATTTCCACCGCTTTATCCAGCACCGGGTCCTTGGCGGTAAATTTGGCTTCGGTCTTGCCTTTGCCGGGCGTGTAAACAATGTCGTTGTACTGCATAAACACTTTGGCTTCTTCTTCCGGTTCAAAAATCACTTCCACATCCGGAACAATGCCCCCCTCATCGGCTTTGGATTTATCGCGGTAATCGCGCTGAATCAAGCGGCCGGAAGGCGTGTAGTAATGGGCAATCGTCAAGCGCAGCCCCGCCCCGCCCGAAAGCGGCATGACCTGCTGTACGCTGGCCTTGCCAAACGTGCGCTGGCCCACCACAAAGGCGCGGCCGTTATCCTGCAGCGCGCCGGAAACGATTTCGCTCGCGCTGGCCGACCCCTGGTTGACCAGTACGGCCATCGGCACGTCGGGGTAGTCGGGCTTGGCGGACGTTTTAAATTCCTGGTAATACTCCGGCTTGCGGCCCTGGGTGTACACAATCATCTGGTCCGGCTGCAAAAACAATTTGGCGATATCCACCGCCCCCGTCAGCAAGCCGCCGGGGTTAAAGCGCAAATCCAACACCAGGGACGTCATGCCCTGTTTTTGCAAATCGGCCAGGGCTTTTTTGACTTCTTCGGGCGTGTGGCCGGAAAAATCCACTATATACAAATACCCCACATGGTCCGGCAACATCCGGTAGTACACCACTTCGGGCACGATTTTGGCGCGTTTGAGCGTAAGGTCCGGCAAGGTTTTATACTCGCCGTTTTTATCTTTGCGGCTCATGGTCAGCTTTACCTTGCTGCCGGACGGGCCGCGCATTAATTCCACGGCGTCGTCCAACTTCATTTCCGACACATCTTTATCGTCCACAAACAAAATCCGGTCCCCGGGCATAACCCCCGCCTTAAAGGCCGGCGTGCCGGGCATGGGGCTCATCACGGTGATAAATCCGTCCACTTTTTGCAAGCGGATGCCAATCCCGCCGAAATCACCCCGCGTGTCGTTTTTCAATTCCTTATAATCCTGCGGTTCCAAATACTGGGAAAAATCATCCAGCTCGTTCACCACGCCTTTGATGGCGCCGGAGATGAGCTTATCGGTATCGGTCGTTTCCACATAGTTTTCTTTCACAAATTCCAGCACGTCCACAAACGTGCGCAGCTGTTTTAAGCTGGTATCCGCCGCCGCATAGGCATACGGGAACAGCGTCCCCACAAAAAACACGACGGCCGCAAAAACGGCTACACGACTTAATTTTTTTGATTTCATAATAACCTCGTCAAATTAGTTCAGCCACAGCAACGGGTCCACCGCGGTGGTGCCTTGGCGGATTTCAAAATACACCGCGCTCTGGCCAGTACCGGAGGAAGATTGCGTGTCTTTGCCGGCCGTGCCCAGCACGCCCTGCTGCGGGAGTTTATCCCCCACGCTCACGCTGATTTGCTGCAAAAATCCGTAAATGGAAAAGAACCCTTTTCCGTGGTCCATAATCACCACGTTGCCGTAGGAGCGGAACGGACCGGCGTAAATCACGCTTCCGTCCGCCACCGTGCGCACCGGGGCGCCCAAGCGGGCCGCGATTTTAATGCCGTCGCGGAAAATCCACGTATTCAAATCGGAGCGGTATTCTTTGCCGAATTTGCTGAGCACCTTGCCGTTAAGCGGCCACGGCAGCGAATTTTTGGCTACGTCAATTTTCGGCCCGGTGGATTTTTTGCCGCTGGTTTTGGAAGCCGTCGCTTTTTTGGCGTCATCGGCTTTGCGTTTGCGTTCAAACTTGGCCAGCAGCTTGTTTAATTCCTCGGCCGATTTGTTCAACTCGTTGAGTTCCTTGCGCACGGCATCGGCCTTGCGTTTGGTGACGTCCAAATCTTTTTTCTTTTTGCTGAACGATTGCGAAATAACGGCCTGTTCCTTTTTGATTTTAGTGCTTTGCGCCAGGAGCTGTTTGTTGCGTTCTTCAAACGAATGAATGCGTTTTTTGGCTTCGGCGTTTTCTTTCTTCAGCTCGGCGGCAAACACAGCCTTGTGCGTGAGCATACGGTCCACAAAAATTTCCTGCTCCAGGCTGTATCCGCCCGGGCAATACGGGCAGGACGGCGTGAAATAATAATTTTCCAGTTCTTCGCTCACCACGCCCTGCCACATGGGCATACTGCGTTCCAGCGCGGCGCGTTTGTCTTCAATAGACAGCAAATTCTGCTCCACGTACGTAATGTCGGACTCTACCTTGTTTTTCATCCGTTCGGCACGTGCTTTTTGGCTTTCCAGGGCGGAAATTTCTTTGGAAATTTTCTTTTCCTGTTCGCGGTATTTTTTCAGCTCCTGCTCTTTTTGCGCGGCTTCCTTTTTCAGCTTTTCTATTTCGCGCTTACGGTCGGCCGCTTCGTCGCAAAAAAGCGGCGAAGTGCAAAAAAGCAGTGCCAAAAATACGCTTAAAATTTTTGCCATTTTGATAACGTCCACCCGAATAATCCGCAGAAGGCCAACATCAAAAGCTGCCGGCCCAGCGTCGTAAACTGGCCCGCGGCCTGCACCAAAAACCCGGTGGGGAACACCAGCACCGCAAAAAACGCGCACGACGCCAGCCCCGCCAACACGCCCGACACCGCACCCCCCAGATAATGGGCGCGCACTTCGTTGGACGGATAGGCCTCCACCAAAAACATAAAGGCCAAAAAGATTAACAGCGCAAAAATAACCGCAATGTGCAACAGTTTTGCGCACAGCCCCGTAAAGAATAACAGCCGCGCGTGTTCAAAATTATAATGCGGCGCCAGCGACGGATATTCCGCCGCCAGGTTGTCTATAAACGGGCGGATGTTATTAATCGCGCGGGAATTTAGTTTCAGTTCAAAATACGCAGGCATTTTGTTTTTGCCCATTAGCAGCAACGCGTCCGTCAGCTGCGGGTTTTGGCGTTTGACCGTTTCCAGTGCGTCCTGCGGGGAAAACAGCCGCACGGACGTAATGTCCCGCTTTTGGTTCAAGGACTCGCCGATTTCTTCCAGCTTTTGGTTGTCGGTTTCGCCGTTCACCGTCAGCAATACTTTAAAATTGTCGTCCATTTCCCGGTAGTAGCTGCCCAGGCGCATGTCCACAAACACCACGCTCTGCAACAGCGCCGCCACCGCAAACACCAGCAAAAACAACCGCCGGTGCAGCCGAAACACCTGCTTCGGCGCGGATTTTTTTTGTTTTTTCCCTTCAAAAAATTCGGTCAACTCTTTATCCTTCATTTATCGCTCCAGCCCAAGGCTTGTTTAAAACGCGGCAAAATATCCGTGTTGTGGTATACGCCTGCAAATTCATCCGCCTGCGGCCCGTACGCCGCGCTTAAAATAGCCAGCGACGAGTGGTTCGGCGTCGCCCACACCAGCCCGCGGGATTCGTTTAATTGTTCAAACAGGCCGCTCACGTCGGTCAAATTGTCAAATTTGGAAATATCCACTTTCATCCCCAACGCCTCGTCAAAGCGCTTCTGCAAATACGCGGGCGTTAATTTTTCGGCAGGCAGCTGTTTGAGTTCCTCTTCCAAATAGTACAAACTGCTTTGCTGCTTTTCCAGCTGGGCAAACGTGTTAAACGACGCGTAATCCACATCCCCGCCGTAAAGCACTTCGCCCTGCGCCGTTTTTTGCATGGCTTTTTGCTTGCCCACGTGGCGATAGGCAAAGGCGCCCAGGCCGGTGTCATGGTCGGCATTTAAATAAACCAGCGTTTCGCCGTTTTTATCGGCGAAGGCCTGCACATATTGTAATAAATTATCCAGCTCTTTCATTTCGTAGAACCAGGCCCCGGCGTCGTGCGCGTGGGCGGCCCAATCTATCTTGCCGGCTTCCACCACCAGCACAAAGCCGTCTTCGTTTTGGATAAGCAGTTCCACCGCTTTTTGGGTTTGCTCCGTCAGCGTGGGCAGTTTGGGGTAGCGGTGCATTTCCACCGCCATGGGCATGGAAGTATCGGAAAACAAGCCCAGCACGCGGCCGGATTTGACGGCGGCCAACTCTTTTTTGTTCTTCACCACGCGGTAGCCTTTCTTTTTGGCTTCGCTCAATAATTTTTTGTTTTCCCCCGTGGTAAAATACTTAAGTCCGCCCCCCAGCAGTACGTCCGGCTCAAAAGCCACAATCTGGCGGGCAATTTCCATTTTTTCGCTGCGGTTGGGCACATGCGCCAAAAACGCGGCCGGCGTGGCGTCCGTCACGTACGCGTCGGAAATGACGCCCACCGCTTTGCCTTGTTTGCGGGCCAGCTCCAGCAAATTTTCGGCCGGCTGACCGTTGTAATCCACTCCCACCGATTCCGGGCGGGACAGGCGGCCCGTGGCCATTTGCGTGCCCGCTGCGGCGGAGTCGGTCACCACCGTATCATAGGTATTATTGAAAAACAGCCCCCACTGGGCGTTTTGCAAAAATTGTTCCAGGTGGGATACTTTATCCGGGTAATCTTTCAGTCCGCCGTAGCGCACCCCCTGCATAAAAAAGCCCATCGCGTCGGGGCCCATACCGTCCCCGATAATCCAAATCACGTTTTTTACGTCCCCCGCCTGCAAAGTGCCGCCCAACAGCAGACACGCCAACAGCAGGCCAAACGCGCGGTAAAATTTCTTCATACAATCTCCTAATTAATGGTTTTGCGGTACAGGTCCAGGTAGGCTTGCGCCGATTTATCCCACGACAAATCCTGCCGCATGGCGTTGCGCACCAGGCGCGTCCAGAGTTGGCGGTCGTTAAAAATGCGCAAAGCATAGTCCACCGTGGCATAAATGCCGTTTTCGTTAAATTCTTCAATAAAGAACCCTGTGGCGGTGTCTTCGTTGCCGGGGCGATACCCGCGCACCGTATCCACCAGGCCTCCCACCTTGGACACGACGGGCAGGGTGCCGTACTTCATGGCGATTAACTGCGAAAGGCCGCACGGCTCAAAGCGCGACGGCATCAGGAAAATATCCGCCCCCGCATAAATGCGGTGGGCCAAATCTTCGTCCAGGCGGCCGTTGTAGCTGACGCTGGCCGGGTTGTTGCGCGCCAGGCTTTGGTAGGCTTTTTCCAGCATCGGGTCGCCCATACCCAGCACCACAAATTGGGCGCGGTCTTTCAGCCGTTCAATCAGGCTGACCACCACATCCAACCCTTTTTGATAGTCCAGGCGCGACACAATGCCGATGAGCGGTTTTTCGGGGTCCTGCGTCAGTTTGCACTGTTGCTGCAGGGCCAGTTTGGCGGCCAGTTTGCCTTTGGTGACTTCGCTGGCGTCGTAGCCGATGGGGAGCACGGGGTCAATTTCCGGGTCCCACACGTCGGTATCAATGCCGTTGACGATACCGCAGAAGTTTTTGCTGCGGTAGCGCAGCAGCCCTTCCAGCCCAAAGCCCATGGCGGGGTCCGTCTGGACTTCGCGCGCATAGTTGGGGCTGACGGTGTTGATGTTATCGGCAAACACGATGCCGCTTTTCAAAAAGCTGATGCCGCCGTAATACTCAAATTTGTCCGGCGTGTAATCCACGGGGTGGAAGCCGGCTTTTTTAAAGGTGGAATAGGGGTAGTGCCCCTGGTAGGCGATGTTGTGAATGGTGTAGAGGCTGCGGGTGCGGGTATAGAAAGCGTCCAGCTTGTAGACGGTTTTTAAATACGCCGGGATTAAGCCCGTCTGCCAATCGTGGCAGTGGATGATGTCCGGGCGGAAGCCGATGAATTTGCACCCTTCCAATACCGCACGGCTGAACAGAATAAAGCGTTCGTCGTTATCCGGGAATTCGCCCGCTTTGGTGCGGTACAGTTCGGGGCGGTCAAAATACTTGCGGCTGCCTACAAAAAACACCAGCACATTGCCCCAGTTAATATAGGAAAGGGAAACTTGTTCAATGCGGTCCCCGATCGGGATTAAATACACGCCGGGCACGACTTTTAAGGAAGACACCCGCACAATGCTGCGGTAATGCGGCAGGAACAGCAGCACTTTGTTGCCTTTGCGCATGGCAAACTGTTGGCACAAAGCGCCCACCACGTCGGCCAGACCGCCGGTCTTACAAAACGGGAAGGCTTCGCTTGCGGCTAAAACGATATTCATAACTATTTTTCCTCCTGGGGTACGTCCTGCGTTTGCGGCTGGGGTTCAGCCGGGGTTTGTGCGGTTTCCGGCGCCGCTTCGGCCGGTTGAGCGGCGGGAGCGTGCGGCGGTTGGGCAGGTTGTTCCTGCGGGACGGCGTCGCCTGCGGCCGGTGCGTCCGGCTGCGCGACGGGCTCGCCAAAGAAATCACCTTTGTTATAGCTGTTGTGTTTAAAAAACGGGTCGGCCGACGAGTCCAGCGCTTCCAAGCGCTCCTCGCCTTCCAATTCTTCCAGCGGAATAATGCCCGGCTCCGCCAGCGGCGGCAGCGGTTCGCCAAACGGCAAATCGGCCTGTTTTTCGTGCAGGGACTTGGCGGCAAACACCTGCAAATCGGGCAGGTCGGACACTTTGTTTAATCCGAACATCCGCAAAAATTCATCGGTCGTGCCGTACACCAGCGGGCGGCCGACGGTGTCCTTCTTGCCCACCACGCGCACGAGCGAGCGCTCCAACAATCTTTCCAGCGGGCCGGCCACGTCCACCCCGCGGATGGCTTCCATTTCCGCCCGGGTGATCGGTTGCTTGTAAGCAATAATGGCCAGTGTTTCCAGTGCCGCGTTGGAAAGTTTGGTGGTCATTTTTTCGTTGTATAACCGGCGCACCCAGCGGCCGTATTCGGGCTTGGTGGACATTTGGAACCCGCCGCCGACTTCCACCACTTGGATGGCGCTGTTGCGGCGGAGGTAATCGTCCTGGATTTCCAAAATCATTTCGCGCACGCGGCGCGCGTCCACGCCGTCAATCACGTCGGCAATGCGGCCGGGCTTTAGCGGGCGGTCCGTAATGAACAAAAGCGTTTCTACAATTTGCTTAAACTCACTGGTGGGCACCAGTTCAAAGGGTTTTTCGTCTTCCGTTTGGGCCTTGCGGGCGGCGGAGGATTCTTTTTCGGCGGTCGGTTGCGCCGCTTGTTCCGTTGTAGTTTCGGCGGCTGATTCCTGCGGTTGCGCCATGTGTTCATCCGCCGGTTCGGCTTGTTCGGGCGCCTGTTCCGGCGTCTGCACGGTTTGTTCGGCAACCGCCTCGGCGGCCGTTTCGGTTTGCGGGACCGCTGCATCGGAGGAAAGAGGTTCGGCGGCCGGTTTCTGCGCCTCCGCAGACGGGGCAGCGGAAACGGCGGCTTGAGTTTGCAATTCTTCTTCGGTTGGCATATAGCAATTCCTCCGGGCGGCTACTTGGTTTCTTCGCCGTGCATTAAGGTTTTAAAATCTTTGTCTTTGTTTTCCGGGTTCAAATAAATCCGTATTTGGCCCAGTTTTTCGTCCTGGCGCGCGATGAGTTTTTTAATTTTCATCAGCTCTAACAGCGCCATAAAACACGTGATAATCCCGCGTTTTTTGGTTTCCCCCACAAAAATATCGTCCAACAGCACCCATTCGCGGTGGGCCAGCATATGAACGATTTTTTCCATCTTGGTTTCAATGGGGAATTCTTCCACTTTGAGCAGTTCAATGCGTTTGCGCTCGTCCAAGCGTTCAAACGCGCGCTTGACGGCGGAGAGCAAATCAAACATTTGCAGGTTGATGACCTTTTCCCCGTTGTCAAAAATCGGTGCGGAACGGTAAAAACTGTCTTTGTTTTCTTCAAACTTTTGTTCCAAAAATTTGCTGGCTTCTTTGTACTTCTGGTATTCCACCAGCTTGGCCACCAATTCTTTTACGGGGTTGGGTCCTTCGTCCTCCGTCGTCGGCGCTTGGGAAGGCAAGAGCGTCTTGGCCTTGATTTGCATCAGCGTGCTGGCCATTACCAAAAACTCGCCCGCCACTTCCAGGTTCAGCTCCTTCATCACGTTTAAATAATCCAAATACTGCTGGGTTATTTCCGCAATGTTGATGTCGCAAATGTCCAGGTTGTCTTTTTTAATCAAGTGCAGCAGCAGGTCCATCGGACCTTCAAACACGTTGATATGAACATTTATCGGTGCAGGAGCTAACATAAATTCCCTTTAATGCGTAATGCGCATTACTTTTTTGGCGGCGGCCAGCGTTTTGGCCGCGTTGGCGCGGGCGCGTTCTTTGCCTTCTTTTACGATTTTTTCCAACAAGGCGTTGTCGTTGTCAAACGTTTTGCGCCGTTCCACAAACGCCTGGAGTTCCGGTTCCATCAAGGCGAACAGTTCTTTTTTGCACGCCACACAGCCCAAGGCGCCCGCTTTGCATTCTTCGCAGCGTTTGGCGGCGTTGGGGTTGTAAATTTTGTGGAACGCGTACACCACACAACCTTCGGGGTTGGCGGGGTCGGTGGCTTTTTTCTTGTTGGGGTCGGTGAACATCGTCATCACTTTTTTGCGCACGGAGTCCAAATCTTCGCCCAAACTAATGGCATTGTTGTAGGACTTGGACATTTTCCGCCCGTCAATACCCGGCACGCGGGCCACGGTGGTGAACAACGGGGCCGGTTCCGTGAACACTTGTTCGCCGTAAATTTCGGCAAAGCGGCGCGCGATGGAGCGGGCAATTTCCAAGTGGGCGGTTTGGTCCTTTCCTACCGGCACATACGCCGCCTGCTGGATTAAAATATCCGTTGCCATCAGCACCGGGTAGCCCAAAAAGCCGAAAGAAGAAATATCTTCGTCCCCGGCGATGGAGTTTACTTTTTCCGCCAGCGTTTTATCATCCAGCTGCCCCGCGTATTTTTGTTTTAAAAGTTCGTGAATCTGGTCTTTATACGTCGGGTTTCTAAGCAGCCAACCCAACGGCGTAATCATACCCAAAAGCGTGTTCAATTCGCTTACTTCGGGCACGTCCGATTGAATAAAAATCGTACATTTGTTCGGGTCCAGCCCCGCCGTCAGCCAATCCACCAGCATGCTGTGGCTGTTTTCGGCCAGATTTTCCGTGTGTTCGTAAGCCGTGGTTAAAGAGTGTAAGTCCGCCACGAAAAAATAGCAGTTGTACTTATCCTGCAGCGTCACCCAGTTTTTAAGCGCACCGTGAAAGTTACCTAAGTGCAGCTTGCCCGTGGGGCGCATACCGGAAAGTACAATTTTGTCAGTTTGCATAAATTACCTCGTTATTACATTAAAAATTTGGAAAAAGCCCCCACCAAAAGCATCGTAGGAGGGAGCAAAATATATTTCACGCCGCCGGTTAAAATCAGCACCAGCACCACATACATGCCGTACCGGCCGAAGAACGCATCATACTTTAGTGCCGCCCGTATCGGCAGCAGGGCCGTCACAATGCGCCCCCCGTCCAGCGGCGGGATGGGGATTAAGTTAAAAACCGCCAAAAAGATATTAATAAATATCGCATACTGCAAGAAATTAAACAGCTGTTCCAGCGTCCGGAGCGAAAAAGACGTTTGCATCACGAGAAAAATTTTCATCACCAACACGCACAGCACCGCCAGCAGCAGGTTCACCGCCGGCCCCGCAAACGCCACCTTGCCCATATCCCGGCGGGGCGAAGGCATCCGCAGCGGGTTAATCGGCACCGGTTTGGCCCAGCCGAACAGCGGCAGCCCCACCAACCAGCAGAAGGCCGGCACGGCCAGCGTGCCAATCGGGTCTATGTGGTGCAGGGGGTTTAGCGTCAGGCGCCCGCTGAGGTAAGCGGTATCATCCCCCAGGCGGTATGCCGCCAGGCCGTGTGCAAACTCGTGCAGCACAATGGAGAAAAATAAAATGGGTATATATACAATTACTTCCATACCCTATCATTTTACTAATTTATCCCCGCTCCTGCACGCGCGCGCAAGGGGGTCAGTTGAGTTTGGATTTGAAGTTCTTGTAGGCTGCCGCGCACAATACGGCGGAAATAAGCGCCAGCCACAGGCAGTTTTGCCAAAAGAAGGCCGCGTCGCCCCCCTTTAGGATAATGGCGCGGAAGTTGACCACGGAGTACGTCATCGGGTTCAAATAGCACATCCAGCGGAACACGGGCGGAATGTTGGCCACCGGGAAAAACACCCCGGACAGCAAAATAGCCGGCATTAAATACAGCACGCTGGCCATCATGGCCTGCTGTTGGGTGTGCACCACCGTGCTGATAAGCAGCGCGCACGCCAGGGCGGACACGGCAAACAGCACGGAGTTGACGGTAATTTGCCACAAACTGCCGCGGAACGGAATACCAAACCCCGCCACGCCGATAAACAAAATAAGCCCCACAATGCACAGGCCGATCACAAAATACGGCAGTGTTTTGCCCAGCATAATTTCTTCCACGCTGCAGGGGGACACGATGAGCTTTTCCATTGTGCCGGTTTCTTTTTCTTTGGCGATGGCCATCCCCCCCACCACGAGTAACACGATGAAGGTGGACATCACCAACAGCGCCGGCACCATATACGACGTTGTGTCCATATAGTGGTTAAACAGCACCCGCATATCCAAATCAATCAACCCGCCGCCCACGCTGTATCCGTTGGCGCGGGCCACCTCGGCCACGATTTGCTGCACGTATCCGTTTACCTGCTGGGCGCGCTGGGCGTTGGTGGCATTCAACAACAGTTGGATGGATTGGTTGCCGCGTTCCAGGGCTTTTTCAAACCCTTCGGGCGGGGCCACCAGCACCGCTTCGGCCCGGTGGGAAGCGATAAGCGCTTCCGGGTCTTCCACCTGGGCGCCGTTTATCCCCTCCACGCGGCTAAACCAGCCCGAAGCCAAGGCACGGTTTTCAATTTCCTGGGCAATTTTGCCCGGCTTGGAAACAACCACAAATTTGATGTTTTTCACTTCGCTGGTCAGCGCCAGGCCGAACATAATGGTCTGCATCACGGGGATGAAGAAAATGGCAAAAATCATCTTCGGGTCCCGCAGGATCTGAATAATTTCCTTTACAAAAAAACCTTTCAAGGTGCGTGCGCGCAGTTTCATGGTTCCACATCCGTTTTAAATTTATGTACGGCCAGCAAAATCATCGCCGCCGCAAACAAGCCGATGGCGCCAAACGCCGTGGCCAGGGTCATTGGGGCGGCGTCGCTTAAAAACACCGTCCGGCTGATGAGCAAAAACCACCGCTGCGGGAACAGTGCCGTAAAATACTGGAAGAACGCGGGCATATTTTCAATGGGGAAAATGAACCCCGAGAAAATAAACGACGGCAATAGTCCCACCGCAAACGCAAACTGAATGGCTGCCTGCTGCTGGCGGGTAACGACGGAAATGACCAACCCCAGCGCCAGCGCCCCCGTGATGTACACCCAGCACGCCGCCATATAGAATAAAAAGCTCCCCAAAAACGGAATGCGGAACACGTACACCGCCAGCACAAACACCACCAGCACGTCAAAGAACGTCAGCAGGAAATACGGCACCAGCTTGCCCAGCACAATTTCCGCCGGGCGTACCGGGGTAGACAGCAGCAGTTCCATAGAGCCGTTTTCCCACTCTTTCGCTACCGTCAGCGCCGTAAGCACAATGGCCAAAAATCCAATAATAATGGTGCTTAACGCCGGCACGATAAACCAGCGGCTGTTGAGCTCCGGGTTGAACAAAAAACGGCTGCGGATTTGGTCCCCGCCGTTCGGTGCCCGTTCGGCACCGCCGGATAATTCCGGGTTGTCCCGGGCAAAAACGGCGTTTGCTTTTTGGATTACCCCTTGCAAATACGTGCCCATAATACTGGCCTGCACGTTATCGGTGCCGTCGGCCAGCAGCTGGATTTGGCCGGGAGTTTCCGGGTTGCCGGAGCGGACGTTGCGGCCAAAACCGCGCTTGATAATCAGCAGGGCCGGGCTGCCGTTTTTCTCCAGGGCCTGGTCGGCCTCGGCCGGGGAGTGGACGGGTGTTAAATCAAAATAACCGGAAGACGCCATTTCCTGCAAAAACCGGCGCGACACGCTGGTCTGGTCGTTGTCGCGCACGTACACGCGCATATGTTTGTAGTCCAGGTCAATCACAAAGCCGAACATTCCCACAAACACCAGCGGCAAAATAAGCGTGACGGCCAGGGTGAACGGGTCGCGCAAAATGTGTTTGTATTCTTTCAAAGCCACGCTGCGGGCGCGGCGCCAGGAAAAGTTCATTTGGCTTCCCTCCCGCTGACCGCCTGCAAAAATACGTCTTCCAGGGTCGGCTCCACTTCTTTTACGCTAAATTGCCCCGCAAACGGCGCGCAGGCGCGTTCAAAGGCGGCCCGGTCCGACACGCGCACCCGCAGGTGGTTGCCGAACACGGCTGATTCAATCCCGGCCTGTTTTAACGCTTCGCGCAGGGCGTTCTGCACCGGTGCGTGGAAAGCAATTTCCAGCGGTTTGACCGGGAAAAATTGTTCTTTTAATTTTTGCGGCGTACCCAGGGCCACAATTTTGCCCCGTTCCATCAGCGCGATGCGGCCGCAGTATTCGGCTTCGTCCATATAGTGCGTGGTGACAAATACGGTTTTGCCCATTTCGGCCAGGCGGCGAATCAGCGCCCAAAACGCCACACGCGTCTGCGGTGAGGTGCCGGCCGTCGGTTCGTCCAAAAACACGAGTTCCGGGTCGTGCAGCAGCGAGGACGCCAACGCCACCATTTGCTTTACGCCGCCGGATAGGTGGCTGACGGGGTCCGGGATGCGCTGGGGCAGGCCGATAAAATCCATTAATTTGCGGGCGCGTTCGTCAATTTGTTTGGGGCTCATGCCGTACAAGCTGCCGGCAAAATACATATTTTCGCGCACGCTTAAATCGGGGTACAGCGTAAACTTTTGGGACATATACCCGATGCGCGGCTTTAACACGGCCGTGGAGCTGGACACGTCTTTCCCGTCCACCGTCACCGAGCCTTCCGACGGGTTTAAAATGCCGCAAATGGTGCGGATGGTGGTAGTTTTGCCGGCGCCGTTGGCCCCCAAAAAACCGAAAATTTCGCCGCGGCGCACGTCAAAGCTCACGCCGTCCACCGCGTGGAAGTCGCCAAACGCCACCACCAGATTTTTTACGCTGATTACAATATCATTTTCGTTCATGGTTCAAAAATATCTCGGCAAAATCCGTTACGCCAAAGTGTTTCATCACGTCTTCCGGCGTGCCGGCGGCCAGCATTTGCCCGCTGCTTAGCACGTGCACCTGGCTGCAGCGGCCGGCTTCGTCCATATACGACGTGCTGACGATGACCGTCATCTGCTCGCCGGCAAACCCGTACACCAAATCCCATAATTCCTGGCGGCTGACGGGGTCCACCCCGATGGTCGGCTCGTCCAATAACAGCAGCTTGGGCCGGTTTAACAGTACGCACATCAGCCCCAGTTTTTTGTACATTCCGCCCGAAAGTTTCCCCGCCGGGCGGTCCGTAAACGGGGCCATGCCCGTGGCGTGCAAAAGCTCCTCGGCGCGGCGTTCAAAATCGGCTTGCGGCAAGTCGTACAAATCGCGGAAAAATTCCAAATGTTCCCGGCACGTCAAATCGGGGTACAGGCTGGGCTCCTGCGGGAAATAACCCGTCACGCGTTTGACATCCGCGGCGGACAAAACCGTCCCGCCTTCGTCGTAGGATACGGTGCCCTCGTCCGGGTGCAGCAGGCCGGCCAGCACGCGGATGAGCGTGGTTTTGCCGGCTCCGTTGGGGCCGATAATGCCGTGCACCTGCCCCGCGCCGAACACGTCCTCCACCTGCCAAAGCGCCTGCGCGCGGCCCATTTTTTTGCTTACCTGATGTACTTGGGCGCGCACGGCGGGCATATTATTTTTCCTCCGCAAAAGACACTTCCACCGTCATCCCCGATTTAAGGGTGAGGGCGGCATCGTTATGAAAGCGCGTTTTTACGCCGTAGACCAGCCGTTCGCGTTCGCGGCGGGTTTGCACGTTTTTGGGAGTAAATTCGGCCTCGTCGTTGATGCTTAAAATCGTGCCTTTAAACGTTTGCCCCGTTTCGGGCAGCAGGGCGGTCACCGCGTCGCCTACCGCCAGGCGGGCCAACAAATCGTGCTCCACATACACCCACACGTCCACTTCGGCCATATCGGCCACGGTCAGCAGTTTGCGGCCGGCCGCGATAAATTCCCCGGGTTCGTAGTATTTGTACAGCACCTTGCCCGAAATGGGGCTGGTAATGTCGCACCAGCTTTCGTATAGGGCGGCCTGGTCGTTTTGGTGTTTTTTCAAATCGTAATTTTCGCGCGAGCCGGCCGTCGTTTTCAGCAGCGTATCGGCACGCTTAAATTCCTTTTGCGCGATGGCGGCTTTCAGGCGCGTATCGCGGCAATCCAGCCGGGCCAGCACTTCGCCTTTTTGCACGGCGCTGCCTTCCTGCACGGTGATTTCGCTTATCGTGTCGGACAAACGGCTGGGCACGTCCACTTCCACCGCTTCCACCACGCCGCTATATGCAAACGGCGTACGCCGCAGAAATAGCAGCCCCGCCACCACCAAGATAATCAGTACGGCTACTACCACAGAAATTATTTTTTTCATATTTCACCTATTTTCCTAAACTGTCCAGCACCGCCAGGCCGTTCAGCCGGCGGATATTCAGCTCGTTTAACATAATCCGGCTCTGCAACGCAGACAAGTTGGCGTCGTCCACTTCCAAAAACGTCACCACCCCCGCGTTATACGCCTGGTACGTCAACCGGGCGGATTGGTCGGCCTTGTCGGCCAGTTGGTTGGCCAAACGGGTTTCTATATCCAGGGCGCCCAGTGAGTCCTTGGCCGAGAGGAACAACGCTTTTAACGCTTCCTGCGTGTCGCGCTTCTGTTCGCGCGCCGCTTCGGCCGCTTGTTCCTGGGAGCGGGCTTGGCTGCGGTTTTTCTTGCCTTCAAACAACGGGAACCGCATGGAAAGCCCCGCCTTGCCCAGAAAAACGTCTTCCTGAATCGGCCCGTTGGGGTATTGGGCATACGCCCCGGCGCTGAGCCCCACCCGCGGCCACAACGCCGCCGCATAACCGCGCGCGGCATATTCGTACGATTGAATCAGCCCGTCAAAGGCGGCCAGGCGCGGGGTGTCTTCGTCAAACGTAAGTTGGGCAAACGGCGCAAAGCGCTGCACGGTTTTGGCCGGGTCGTCGGCGCGGATGACGGCGGAAGTTTCCCCGTCCAATTTTTCGCGCACGCGCCAATCCAGCGGGTAGTGCGGGTCTATGCCGTAATCGGTGCCCGTCAGTTTAAACAGGTCGCGCAAATCGCCGGCCAGCTGGGCACGGGCGGAACTGGCATCCACGGCGGTGCGCAGAGATTGTTTTTCCGCCAGCAGCACATCGCGGCGGCTTTTGGCGCCCGCTTTATAGGCCGAGCGCACATCGGCCAGTTGCTTGCGCGTTACTTTTAACTGTTCGGAAAGCAGGAACAAATTTTCCAAATCGCGCTGGACGGAAAAATACGCCTGGCGCACTTGCAGCAGCAGTTGCTTGCGGGCCAAATTGTACTCGGCCAGTTTGCTTTGGTAGGCGGCCTGCGCACTGTGCGAAGCCGAGGACCGCGCCCCGTTGTCAAACAGCACGTATTCCAACGTCGGTCCGACGGAGTAGCCCCATTCGCTGCCGAATTCAAACGTTTGCGGCCCCACCTGCAGCTGCGGTACTTCCGAGGTCCAGCTGCCTGCCGCGTCCAGATACAGCGACGGATACAAATTGCCCCGCGTGCCTTCGTACGCGGCCTGGGCCGCGGCGGCTTGCGCCTGGGCGGCTTTGACAGCGGGCGAAAAATCCAGCGCGGACGTTTCGCACATTTCCAGCGATAAATTTTTTACATCGGCCCCCCACACGCTTGTGCCAATCAGCACACACGCCAGCAGGCTACATAACTTTTTCATTTGTCCCCCTTAAAAACGGCATTGACCAAAACTTTAATGCGTTCCTCGGCGCCTTTGTCCGAAAACAGCACCGCTACCGACGGGCGCACGCGCCCTTTCCACGGCAGAGGCACCCGCTCGTCCAGCCCCGCCACCAACTGCGGGAACACCACCGGCATCGCCAGCACCAGGGCGGCGTTGGCGGCGTCTTTCAGCACGAGCACGCCTTCTTTTTCGGCCCGTTCCAGCTGGGCCAACAACAGCGAAATATGGTGCGTAAAATTGCGGCCGATAAAATCTATAATTTTGGCGTTGCCGCTGAACACGTCCCCCGCCAGTGAGGATAACAGCCGCCGGTTTTCCCGCACGAAGCGCTGAATGGCCAGCAGAATGTTGAGTACGTTTTCCCGCGCGGATTGTTTTTCCGACACTTCCAGGCGGATGTTTTTCATCAGATTTTCGTACAGCGTACTTAACAGGGCGCGGTCAAAGTTATCTTTGTTGGTAAAGTAATAATGGAACATTCCCAAATTTACCTGGCACAGCGCGCACACTTCCCGCACGGTAAACCCGCCCAGCCCTTTGGCCCGGGCCAGGCGCAACCCCGCACGCAAAAGTTTCACGTCGTTGCCGGCTGCCGTCCTTCCCATAGTTCACTCCTTTATTACACGCTTGTATAATTATTATACAGCTGTGTAAAAATCTTGTCAAGCCTCCTTTTGTATTAGTTCCTACTAATCCGAAAACGCACGTTCGGTTGGACACGCAATAAACTATACTCTAGTAAGGAGGCGCTATGAACACCAAATTGACCGTAACAGACGACTCGTTTGCACGGGCATTCAAACAATTTGAGCAGGCCGAAGTAGTGGAATTTTTTGCCACGTGGTGCCCGCACTGCAAACATATGGCCGACATCATAGACAAGCTGGCCAAGGACTATCAAAACCGCGTGGCCCTATTGGTGGTGGACGTGGACCAATCCCCCCGCACGGCGCGGCAATTCGGCGTGAGCGGGGTGCCGTCTTTCGTGTTTGTAAAAAAGGGGCAGATTGTGCACCGGATGGCCGGTGAATTTTCCGAGGCGGATTTGCGCAAACAGTTGGATGCGTTGCTGTAATCCGCCCAATGCTGCCGGGCCAAACGAACGATAAAAGAAAATATCCAAAGAAACCCCCGTGCTTAGGCAAGGGGGTTTTGTGTGCCAAAGATTGTTTAAAGGAACCCAGGGAGTTTTTCCCGTTTCATGTATATCATCTGTGCAAGCAGGCCTTTTCCTTTATTTATTTCCCGCCTCCCAGCAAATTTCACCCGCGTTCCATTTCCGCCAACAACAACTGCAACGCTTTTACCGACGCACGGCCGATGTTGCGCTCGCGCGTGTGGGAGAACACAAACTTTTGCGCCTTCGCGCCATTCGGCCCGGCTACGCCAATCCACACCGTGCCCACCGGTTTTTCGGGCGTGCCGCCGTCCGGCCCGGCAATGCCGGTAGTGGACACAGCCCACTGCGCCCCCGTCACCCGCCGCGCGCCTTGCGCCATTTGCACGGCTACGGCCTCGCTGACGGCGCCGTATTTTTCTAAATCCACCGAACGCACGCCCAGCACATTCTTTTTTACCTCGTTGGAATAAGACACCACCCCGCCCAAGAAATAGGCCGACGCCCCCGGCACGGACGTAATCAAATGTGCGATATTTCCCCCCGTGCAGCTTTCCGCGCAGGCCACCGTGGTATGGGCTTGGCGCAGGCGGCGGGCGATTTCTTCCTCGGTGGTTTGCCCGTGTTGTTCTTCATACGGAAGGCCTTTTAATTCCTGCAGCAGTGTTTCAAAACGCACGTCCAATTCATCCACCGCCGCGCCTTTGGCCGTCAGCCGCAAGCGCACAAACCCTGCCGACGGCAAATACGCCAAAGACAGGCCCGGCGTGAGCGTTTTTTCAAACGCGGCCAATTTCATCGCCAGTTCCGCTTCCGGGATGTCGTACACCGTCACCATCCGGTACCGGAGCAGCAAATCGTGGAATTTTTCTTTCAGCCGCGGCAGCACTTCCGCCGGCACCAGGTATTCCGTTTCAAACGGCACCCCCGGCAACGAAACCAGCACTTTGCCGTCTTTTTCAAACCACATGCCGCTGGCCGTGCCTTTCAAGTTGCGCAGCGGCACGCACGTTTTGGGCAGCCACGCCTGGGATTTGTTATACGCGTTCAAGCGTTCGGGATGAGCGGCAAAAATTTCTTCCAGCCACGCATACACCTGCGGGTTAAACGCCAGCTCCGTGCCGAAATAAGCGGCCAGCACATTTTTGGTCAAATCGTCCTTGGTGGGGCCCAAACCGCCCGTTACAAATACGGCATCGGCCCGGTGCATGGCGTCATCCACCGCGTGCCAAATGGCGTCTTTTTCGTCGGCCACGGAGCGCATTTCCACCGTTTGCGCACCCATGCGGGCCAGTTCCCGCGCGATAAAGCGGGAGTTGGTATCCAAAATCTGTCCGAGTAAAATTTCGTCCCCAATGGTAAGAATTACAGCTTTCATCGTTTCCTCCGCGTCAGCCCGGGCGGACGGGTACGTCCGGCGGGGCAGTAGACATATTCTATCACTTTTGCCGGGGCCAAAAAGCGGCAAAGTGTTATATAATAAAGGCTGCTAAAAGCGGGAGGAACACACTATGCGTGATTTTACTTTTTATGCTCCGACGGAAATTATCTTCGGCTCCCTGGCCGAAGAACACGCGGGCGAAGAGATTAAAAAATACGGCGGCACGCGCGTGCTGGTGTTGTACGGCGGGCACAGCGCCGTAAAAAGCGGCCTTATTGACCGGGTAAAAACCTCGCTCCAGGCCGCGGGGCTTACCTTTGAATTGCTGGGCGGCGTACAGCCCAACCCCACCCTTTCGTTTGCGCGCCAGGGCGTGCAGGCGGCGCTTAACCTGCAGGCGGATTTTATTTTGGCCGTCGGCGGCGGCAGCGTGATTGACACGGCCAAAGCCGTAGCCATCGGCGCGGCGGACCCCAAAACCGACATTTGGCAATACTGGCTGGGGAAAGCCGCCGTCACCCGTGCGCTCCCGGTAGGGTGCATTCTGACGATTTCCGCCTCCGGCAGCGAAACGAGCGACTCGGCCGTGCTGACCGACGACTCCCGCCAAGACAAACGCGGCATTAATACGCCTTTTAACCGCCCGAAATTTGCCTTGATGAACCCGGCGCTGACGTTCACGCTGTCCCCCAAGCAAATTGCCTGCGGCGTGACGGATATTTTAATGCACACCTTGGACCGCTACTTTACCCCGATGCAGGGCAACGAACTGACCGACGCGCTGGCCGAAGCCCTGATGCGCACCGTCATTCACTACGGGCCGATGGCCGTGCAGAAACCGACCGATTACCAAGCCCAAAGCGAACTGATGTGGGCGGGCAGTTTGTCGCACAATAACCTGACGGGGCTGGGCGCCCAAAAAGAATTTGCCGTCCACCAGCTGGGGCACGAATTAAGCGGACGCTTCGGCGTGCCGCACGGGGAAAGTTTATCCTCCGTGTGGAAAGCCTGGGCGATGTATGTGTACAAAGAGGACCCGGCCCGCTTTGCGCGCTACGCCTGCAATGTGTGGCACCTGGACAGCATCACCGACATTGACACCGCCGCCCGCCAGGGTATAGACGCCACGGTAAACTTTTTTGCCTCGCTGGGTATGCCCGTCAGCCTGCCGCAGCTGCTGGGGCGCACACTAAGCGTGGAAGAACTTTGCGAACTGGCCGATAAATGCAGCCGCGGGGGCACCCGCACCGTCAGCCTGCTTAAGCCCCTGGGCAAAGAGGACCTGTTGCGCATTTACACCGCGGCCAACCAATAGTCTGCCCGCCGGGTTTGTTCCCCAACCGGCCCGGCAAAATTATATAATAGTAGTATATTTATGTGCCGTCCGCCGGGCGCATTTCCCGACGGATTTATTTTGCCCGGCGCAGGAGATTTATGAAACAAGAACCCATTACGCCTAATCCTTTGGCTTTAATTCCGCTGGCGGTGTTTTTAGTGTCCTATTTGGCGGTATCGCTGGCGGCCGGGGATTTTTACAAAATGCCGATTACGGTGGCTTTTGTGCTGTCCTCCGTGGTGGCCGTGTGGATGAGCAAAGGCGGCGCACTGCACAACCGCATTGAGCTGTTTTGCAAAGGGGCGGCCAATTCCAACATTATGCTGATGGTGATGATTTTTATCCTGGCCGGCGCGTTTGCCCAAACCGCCAAGGCGATGGGCGCGGTGGACGCTACCGTCAATTTAACGCTTTCCATTCTGCCGGGCAATGTGCTGGCGGCGGGCGTGTTTTTGGCCGCGTGCGTGATATCCGTTTCCGTCGGTACGTCCGTGGGAACCATTGTGGCGCTTACGCCGGTGGCCGCGGGGCTTTCGGCCCAGACGGGTATTTCGCCTGCCCTTATGAGCGCGGTGGTGGTCAGCGGGGCCATGTTCGGCGACAACCTTTCCTTCATCTCCGACACGACTATCGTAGCCACCCGCACACAGGGCTGCAAAATGGCGGATAAATTCCGGACCAACTTTCATATCGTAATGCCCTTTGCCGTTTTGGCCACGATTCTGTACGTACTGCTGGGCAGCGGGGCACAAAGCTCCTTTGCGGCGGGCGAAATTTCGTGGGTGAAAGTATTGCCGTATTTTATTGTGTTGGCTGCGACCGTGATGGGCGTGAACGTGATGGTGGTGCTGCTAGGCGGCACGGTGCTGTGCGGGCTGATTGGCCTGCTGACGGGCGCGTTTAACGTGTGGGGCTGGACTACCGCCATGGGGGCCGGCATTAACGGCATGGGGGAACTGATCATCGTAACCATTTTGGCCGGCGGTATGCTGGAAATGATACGCTACAACGGCGGCCTGGCGTGGATTATCCAAAAAATGACGTCGCGCATCCGCTCGCGCAAAGGGGCGGAGCTGAGCATTGCCGGCGTAGTGAGTTTTGCCAACCTCTGCACGGCCAACAACACCATCGCCCTCATTATGGCGGGGCCCATCGCCAAAGAAATCGCCCGGCGCTTTCATATTGCGCCGAACCGTTCGGCCAGTTTGTTGGATATTTTTTCGTGCTTTGTACAGGGCGTCATTCCCTACGGGGCGCAGCTGTTGATGGCGGCCAGCCTGTCGGGTGTGTCGCCGGTAAGCATTATGAAGTATTTGTACTATCCGTATTTGCTGGGCATTGGGGCGCTTTTGGCCATTTGGCTGGGGTTCCCGCGCAAATATGCGCAAAGTACGGATACGCCGATGGAAGCCTAGTTCCGCACGGCGGCGAATTTTGATAAAATAAAAGTAGCAGATTTGCGCGCTCGTAGTTCAATGGATAGAGCGTCAGCCTCCGAAGCTGGAAATGTGGGTTCGACTCCCGCCGAGCGCACCATTTAAAAATCCCCGGTGATCAACCGGGGATTTTTTATGTTTACAGATACAGTAATTTAAACCCGACGCCAAAACTCCAATCTTTGGTTTTCCAGTTACCGGCGGCGTGGGTACTGGCGTTGGCGTAAAACGCCGTTCCGTCGTTCACCAGCGTTCCGACTTCCAACTCCGGGATAAACTCCGCCATACCGCTGTGCTCGTAGTCCATATAGTAGTACAGGTTGGTAAGCACCCACCACTGATTGGGCGACGTATAACCGATGTTCACGCGAATGCGCCCCATATTGATGTCGGCCCGGGCGTGGTCCCCCGCGACGGACACATAATGCTTGTACCCCACCGCTCCGTAAAAGCCGTCCGGCAAGGCTAATAACACAAAGGCGGAAGGACTGGCCTGCAGCTGGCCCGTGCCCAGCAGTTTATCGGTAGCCGTAGGCAGGAAAAACTCCATTTTGGCACCGAAACCGAACAAATTTTCGGCGGGCAGCGTCCAGGTCAGGCTCGCCAACACATCCCCCAGCCCGTTGACCGATTTGTCCGGTGACTCGGAACGCACCAGCGGCACTTCCACCCCCCAGTTGAAACGTTCGTTAATGACGCGGTACGTTTTCAGCGTCAGCTGGGTGGAAGAAATGCCCCCGCTGTCATCCACCACGGTAGTAGAGGGGTTTACTTCAAACGTGGTGATGTTTTCCGTCGGCACAACGCCATAATGATACGTCCGCTGGATTTGCGCCTGCAAGGGCGATACCGCCAAAAGCAGCAGCAACAGCACGGTTCCTTTTCGCATACACTCTCCCGTTGGCAATATATGGTTAATTTAACTGTCTTTCCCGCAAAAATCAAGCCTGGCTAGGCGGGGCACACTTCGCGGCCGGACGGGCAGACAAGCGGCGCTTTGCGCACGACCGGGCGCGCGCTAAACAGCAAAAACCGCCCGCCGGACGCGCGGGAAGAAGCCACCAGTTTCCCGTCGCACAAACGCACCAGCGAGTCTTTCCCGCAGGAAACTTCTTCGTCCTGCCCGAAGTACACTTTCCCTCCAAACACATACACAAACGACGTGTTGGCCTTGGGCAGCGTATATTCAAAAGACCCGCCGGGCAAAAGCGTCACGTCAAAAAGAGTGGTGGCCAGCGGGTGCTGCGAAATAGCGCCCTCGCGATGTTGGTATTGGCCGCACAGCACGCGCACTTCGGCGCCGGAAGTACGCACCAGCGGGACGTCTTCGCTTTCAAATTCCCAGCGTTTGCCGCCGCCGTCCGTACCGGGGATGACGCGCATCCACAGCTCCATATTCAGCACGTACACGCTTTCGGTGGGCGAGAGCTGCTGCAACCCTCCGACTACCGTCACCCAGCGCGAGGCGCCGGGGCGCGAGAGTTGTTCGTCCTCCAAGTCCGGCGGGTCCACCAGGCCCGTGACCAAATAATTTAACGTTTCGCGGTTATCTTGAGGGGGCGGAGGGATGATGTCGGCCCGGTCAAATTCCGGGCTGCAATAGCAAACCGCCAATAAAGAAAACGGGTCAAACGCGGCATTGTTGTGGCGGTTAATCAGCCGCTTCATCAGCATGCACG
Organism: Candidatus Avelusimicrobium gallinaceum; assembly: GCA_944324965.1. Classification (GTDB taxonomy): domain Bacteria; phylum Elusimicrobiota; class Elusimicrobia; order Elusimicrobiales; family Elusimicrobiaceae; genus Avelusimicrobium; species Avelusimicrobium gallinaceum. Next base: position 14,811 of record CALUYH010000007.1, on the reverse strand, counting down.
GCCCGGCGGAGGAAACCTCCCACCACACGGAACGGCTTTCTTTCTTTTCTTCCATAAATGACTCCTGTGCAGGCGGAATCAAGGCAATTCCAAGGAGCACGTTTTCCGCAAGAGAATGCGCTATTTTTATTGTACACGAACCAAAGCCCGCGTGCACGGGGAGAATTAGATTAGTTGCCGGCGGAAAGGAAGTCTGCCGCGGAGGAAGGGAAGTTACAGATTCTCTTTGCCCAATTTCCGGCGGAGAGTTTGGATTTGTTCCTGGATGTAGTTGGCGGCGTCTACGGAGAAGGGAGAATCCTTCCCCATCATAATATGCAGCGAAAGGGCTCTTTCAAACCACAGGAGGGCTTTTTCGTCATTTTGCGGCACGCCGTGCCCTGCGGCATACATTTCGGCCGCTTGCAGCATTACGCCGCAATCTTCGCCCTGGTTGGCCACGGCCACCGTCCACTTAAAAGCCAGGGGATAGTATTCGGGGCCTTCGTCGTAGTAAAGCATCAGCAGTTTGTAGCGGGCGTCCTGATCGCCGTTGGAGGCTTGTTCGTCCCACTTTTGGTACAAGGCGCGGCGGCGGGCCGACATATCAAAAAAACGTTTCACCCGTTCCCACCACGAAGTACCCGCCGACGAAAGCATTTTGTCCCCCTTTTTTAGATATTGTACACTATATAAATAGATTTCGCTAGGGAGACACCGTTATGATCAACATTGCTACTGCACCCGTCAAAACCTACCTGTCCAAATCCAAAATTCCGGGGTTTGATTACGTGATAAACCCGTATATCGGCTGCCCGCACAAGTGTGTGTATTGCTACGCCGAATATATGCGCAAATTTACCGGCCACCCGGAAGAATGGGGCGATTTCTTGGACGTTAAAACCTGCGAAGTTCCCCTCCGCCCCGCCAAATTGTTCCGCACGCGCGTGATGCTCAGCTCCGTCACGGACCCGTACAACCCTTACGAAAAACAATACGAGCTGACCCGCCGCCTGCTCAAGCAGTTGCTGTTCTGCCAGGCGCAAGTGTATATTTTGACCAAATCCCCCCTCATCCTGCGCGACTTGGATTTGCTCAAACAATTTCCCTCGTGCGAGGTGGCTTTTTCGTACTCGTCGGCCGACGAGTCTTTCCGCCAGCTGGCCGAACCCGGCGCCGGCAGCACCGCGGACAAAACAAACGCTTTAAAAACCCTGCACGAGGCCGGCATCAAAACCGCCGTAATGGGTGCGCCGCTGTTCCCCGGAATCAGCGATTGGAAAGCCCTGATTGAGCTCACCCGCCCCTACACGGACCGTTACGGCTTTGACAGTTTAAATATGCGCCCGGCCTACCAACGCAAAGTTCTTACCTTTGTGGAAAAACACTACCCGCAGCTCGTGCCGCTTTACAGCGAAATTTACGTGCAGGAGGAGCCGACCGATTATTGGCAAAAATTAGGCGAAGAAATACAAAACTACTGCCGGCAGGAAAACATCCGGGCCGAAATTTACTTTGGCTCTTCCCGTTCTTACTCCGGCGGCTGACGTTTTAGCCCACAAAAAACCCCGCGTTTTTGCGCGGGGTTTTTAAATTAAGCTGCTTCGTTGGGCGGGTCGTCAAAACCCATTTTCCAGGTGATGGCAAATCCGGCCACCAACGCCACCAGAAAGCCAACCCCGTAAAAAATCACACTGTGCAAATTGGAAAGCGCCAAAAACAGCACCACGCCCGACACGCCAAACGGAATGGCGGAAGTAACGTGGAACGCCGCAATCACCGCGCCGCCGCACGCCGCACCCAAACACGCGCCGATAAACGGTTTAAAAAGCGGCAGCGTAACGCCGTAAATCAGCGGTTCGCCAATGCCCAAAATGCCCACGGGCAGTGCGTTTTTGACAATCGTTTTTAATTGGGTGTTTTTGGTTTTTAACAGCACCGCTATACTGGCGCCCACCTGCCCGGCCCCCGCCATACACAAAATGGGGAACAACGGGTTGGAGCCCAACGCATTCACCAGTTGCTGGTGAATCGGTACCAGGCTTTGGTGAATGCCCATCATCACAAGCGGCAAGAAGGTTCCGCCCAACACCGCCCCGGCCAGGATGCCGCCATGCTTCAGCGCGTTTTGCGTCTGCACGGCCAACTGGTCGGACAGCCACCCCGCTACCGGCTGGATGACCGCCAGGGACACAATCCCCACCACCAGCACCGTAAGCGTAGGCGTTACAAACATTTCCGCACTGCCTTTCACACGGGCGCGCAGCTGTTTTTCCAGCCAGCTGCCGGCCCAGCACACCAGCAGTACGGCAATCACGCCGCCTTTGCCCGGCACCAGCGCATGGCCGAACAGCGTTACGTTCGCCAAAGCCGGCATATTTAAAATCCCGGCAAACGCCACGCCCAACGCCGGCGTACCGCCGAACTCCTTGTTGGCGTTGTAGCCCACAATGGCGTTTAAATAAAAGAAAATCCCGTTACCAAATACACCCAAAAGCGCCGTCAGGTTCGGGTCGTTGGCCAAGAGCGTTTTGGAAAGGATGTTCGTAATCCCCAAGATGAGGCCGCAGCCGATATACGCCGGAATCAGCGGCAGGAAAATGTTGCCAATCACCGCGCAGGCGCGGCTGATGCGGCTGGAATACTTTTTGCGTACGGCCGTTTTGTTGGCTTTCACTTCGCCCACGGCCGGCGTTTCGGCCGCCGGCGCCGGTGCAGGCGGCACATACGAGCCCGACACATTCAGCGGGGCAAACGCGTGGCGTTCGTTAAAATACGCCGCCAGCTTGCCCGCCGTGGAAGGCCCCACAATCAGCTGATGCTGCGAGCCGGAATAAAAATACCCCGCCACGTCTTTCACCCGGCGCAACGCGTCCGGGGATACCAGCGCCTCGTTCTTTACCGTAAAGCGCAGGCGCGTCATACAGCAGCCCAGCGAGGTGATGTTATCCGCCCCGCCGCAAGCCGCCAAAATACCTTCATACATCGCTTTTAAATCAGCCGGCATTACTCCTCCGTTTTAATAAACTCCCACCGGTTTTGGGCAGCGTCGTACCGCTCCAACCGGCCCGATTGAATATGGAACAACATTCCCTCCACATGCAGGCGTTTTTCCTGCACGGCCCGCGCCACAAAATCCAAGCGGTGCAAACGATCCAACTGGTCCAACACGTTGTTTTTGACGGCGTCTTCGTAACTTTCGCCGCGGTAGGTGGCGCCGCAGCCGCCCAGCCAGGCGGAAATTTCCTGCGGCAGCGGGGCCAAATCTTTCAGTTTGGCCACGGCGTTGCAGTTGCTGTGCCCCAGCACCACGATGTTTTGCACGTGCAGGCTGTCCACCGCAAAGCGCAGGGACGCCATCATAGAAGCGTCTTTCGGGTCCACCTGGTTGAGCATATTGCGGTGCACGCAAATATGCCCGTCGTTGGTGGCAAAAATCGCCTCCGGGCAGACGCGGCTGTCAAAACAACTGATGACCATAGAATGCGGGTTTTGCGTATGAGCGATTTGCTCCGCATGCAAGGCGCAAAAGCCTTTGCGCGGCGGATTACCCTTAAAAAAATGCCGGTACCCTTCCACCAGCTGGCGCAAACCGTCATTGGGATAGGTTGTTTCTGTCATACTTGTATTTTAGCAGTTTGTGCGGGGTTGCGGTAAAAGCAGTTTGGGCAAACAAAAATCCCGCTCGGCGGGAGCGGGGCTTTGGTTTAAAGGGAGGCATTGAGGTTTTTGCAGAACTTTTTGCCTAAATCCGAAGCACCCCTGCACCTGCGGATCCCGGGATTAGCCGAATTATCCAGCCAAATTTGGTAGGAAAAATCGTTTGTGCCACTGGTAGAGTCCCCCGTATAACCGTCATGATAATACGACACCGTAATCAGCAGCTTCGTAGGATCCGTTACTACCCCGGCCCCATTGATAATATCCACCCGGAAGTATTTTTCGCATTTTAACACATCGGTCCCCGTACACGCACCTTTAAAATCAATATCCAGCTTATCTGTGTTTGCTTCATAATAGCCATTAGCCATATAATAGGCTTCTTCCGCTTTTTTCAGGGTTTCCGCCACCGTCTGCACCCCGGCAAAGCGGGCTTTTAACACCGCCATTTGATACTGCGGCAACGCAATGGCAGACAAAATACCGATAATCAACACCACCACCAGCAATTCTATCAGGGTAAAACCTCGTTTCATACAGACTCCTGTTTTTCGTGCAATTTCTTATAGTGTATGAATTAATGCCCCAAAAAGCAATTTCCGCAACAAAAAACCCCGCTCGGCGTGAGCGGGGTTTTACAAAGCCTTCAACACACACTATTTGGAAAGGTGTTTGGAAAGGTATTTGCTCATATCAAACATGCTGATTTGTTTTTTGCCTTCAAAAATGGCGGCCAATTTGTCATCAGCATTGATCATGCGTTTGTTTTTGGCGTCCTGCAAGCCGTTTTTCTTGATGTAGTCCCACATCTTTTTAACGACTTCGGTGCGCGGCAGCGCAGCGGAACCAACGATTACCGCCAATTCGGCGCTGGGGGTTAAAGGGGCCATAAATTTTGCATTTGCTTTTGCCATATTGCTAATTCTCCTGTTGTACTGATACGAAAAATATCGTTTCTTAGATTCTATTATATTTGGAGCCCGGTTGTAAGGGGTGGCCTTGCAAGGAGGCTCCGTTAAATTTTGCTCCGGCCGGGCCTATTTCACTTTCGGCGCGGCGGCCAGTACTTCCTTGGAGCAGCCGTCTTCGTACTTTTTGAAGTTTTCAATAAACGACTTGGCCAAGGACTCATATTTTACCATATATTCTTCCTTGTTTTCCCAAGCGTTCATCGGGTTCAAAATTTCGGAAGGCACGCCTTCGCATTCCGTCGGAATCTGGAAGCCGAAAACCGGGTCCGTAATAAAGTGCACTTTGGCCAGTTTGCCGTCCAAGGCGGCGTTTAACAAGGCGCGGGTGTACTTGATGCTGATGCGGTGACCGACGCCGTAGGGGCCGCCGATCCAGCCGGTGTTGACCAACCAGCAATCCACGTTGTGTTCTTTGATTTTCTTTTTCAACAGTTCGGCATACACGGACGGGTGCAAGGGCATAAACGGCCCGCCGAAGCAGGTAGAGAACGTGCTGGTGGGTTCTTTTACGCCTTTTTCCGTACCGGCCACTTTGGCGGTGTAGCCGCTGATGAAGTGATACAAAGCCTGGTCGGGTGTCAGTTTAGAGATAGGCGGCATCACGCCGAAAGCGTCGCAAGTCAAGAAGATGATGTTCTTGGGGTGCGTAGCGCGTTTGGATTCTACCGCGTTTTCAATAAAGTTCAGCGGGTAGCAGGCGCGGGTGTTTTCGGTCAGGGTGTCGTCGTCCAAGTCCAGTTTGCCGGTTTCGGGGTCAAACACCACGTTTTCCAACACGGTGCCAAAGCGGTGCGTGGTGGAATAGATTTGGGGTTCGGCTTCCTGGCTCAGTTTAATGACCTTGGCATAGCAGCCGCCTTCAAAGTTAAACACGCCGTCTTCGTCCCAGCCGTGTTCATCGTCGCCGATGAGGCCGCGGGTAATGTCGGCAGACAGGGTGGTTTTGCCGGTGCCGGACAAACCGAAGAAGATGGCGCTGTCCTGCTTGTCGCCCACGTTGGCGGAGCAGTGCATGGTCATAATGCCTTTCTGCGGCAAGAGGAAGTTCATCACCGTAAACAGGGCTTTTTTGTTTTCGCCGCCGTATTCGGAACCGATGACGAGAATCATCTTTTTCTCAAAGTTAATCAAAATAGCGGTTTCGCTTAACGTGCCGTCGGTGGCGGGGTCCACTTTCATTTTGGGCAGGCAGATTAACGTAAATTCCGGCACGAACGATTTGAGTTCTTCCGGTTTGGGTTCAATGAACATATTTTTGACAAACAGGTTCGTCCAGGCGCATTCGGTAATGGCGCGCACTTTGAGGCGGGAAGCCTCGCTGGAGCCCACGTACGCATCGCGCACAAAGAGGTCTTTGTCTTTTACATATTCTTTTACTTTGGCGAAAATTTTGTCAAAGTATTCGGGTTTAATGCCCTTGTTGCTTTTGTTGTAGAACAGTTTGCCTTCAATATCTTTGGTTTCCACAAAATAGCGGTCGTTCGGGCTGCGGCCGGTGTGTTTGCCGGTGCTCACGCACAAGGGGCCCCCATAAACAATGTTGGACTCGCCGCGGGAAAGCGACTCTTGGTACAAAGCCGGAGTGGAATAGTTCCAGTAAACGGTTTTAGCAGTGCTGATGCCAGCGTGTTCAAGTCCGTAATCCGGTTTAAAAAAATCCGGTTTAGCATTTAATGTTTTCATGTTAATCCCTCGTAAGTAATTTATCCCCGATTTTTATTTCTTTCGGAGCATTCTTATCAAGCGCCCAGCGGATGCGGCGCATGCCTTCCACAATGGAGGATTCGTCCGCACAGTAGCTGATGCGCAAGTACCCTTCCGCCCCGAAGGAGACACCGGGCACCACGGCCACCAACGCTTTTTCCAACAAATACTGCGCCAGCGCATTGGAATCGGCGTTGTAGTGGCTAAAATCCATAAACGAATAGAACGTCCCCGCCGGCTTTTGCATGTGCACGTGCGGGATTTGCGCGGCCTCTTTTAACAGCACGTCGCGGTTGTGCTGCAAGATGCGGCACAAGTCCTGCACGCAGCTTTGGTCGCCTTTTAAAGCGGCGGCCGCGGCCACTTCGGACAAGTCGCAGTTGCAAGACGTGCTTTGGGCCTGCATACGTCCCATCGCGGCGATGAGCGCCTGGTTGGCGCACACGGCCCAGCCGATGCGCAGCCCCGTCAGGCCGTACAATTTGGACACCCCGTTAATGATGACCAAATTATTGCCTTCCCGGGCGTAAACACAGGGGTTGGGTGTTTTTTTGCCGTCAAAAACAAGTTGATGGTAGATATCGTCCATCGCCAAAAAAATCTGGTGTGCTTCGGCAAATTCCACAATGGTTTTAATGAAGTCTTCGCTGTAAATCTGGCCGGAAGGATTGCAGGGGCTGTTGATTAAAATCGCCTTGGTTTTGGGCGTTACGGCTTTTAAAATCTGTTCGGCCGTCATCCCCAGCTGTTTGCCTTCGCCGCGTACGATAACGGGCGTTCCCCCCGCCATGCGCACCATTTCCGGGTAGCTCACCCAGTACGGGGCCGGAAAGATAACCTCGTCGCCGGGGTTCACTACGGAAAGCAAAAAATTGTACAACGCCTGTTTGGCACCGGCCGAAATGATTACGTGGGCCGTTTCGTAGCGGCGGCCGTAATGGGCCTGCGTGTAATCCAGCACCGCGGCTTTTAATTCCGGCGTGCCGGAAGACGGCGTATATTTGATTTTGCGGCTTTGCGCTTTTTGGATAATGGCGTCCACCGCGGCCTGCGGCGCGGGGTAGGTCGGTTCCCCGCCGCCCAAATGGATGACGGGTTCGCCGGCGGCCTTTAAAGCACGGGCCTTGGCGTTTATTTTTAGGGTAGGCGAATCACCGATGGTGTTCGCCAGCTTGCTTAATGAGATGGACATATTTTTCCCTCTACGCACATTCTAACATTTAATTTAGACAAAAGGGCATAAAAAATCCCCGTGTTGTAAAAACACGAGGATTTATAAGGGAAAAACGCTTATTTTTCCGGCTGTTTGGTTTGCGCCTCTTGCGGGGGTTGCGCGCCTTTTTGCTGCGGCGACGCACCTTTCTGTTCCACGCGGTCTTTCACCTGTTGCGTAAATGTCAGGCGGTCGCGGTGGATGAGCCCGGCCAAAGCAGGCACTTCTTTGCGGATGAAGTATTCTTTTTCCACATACGGTTTCATTCCTTTAAAGCGCAGGCGGTACACCGTTTTAATCGGGTAGAAAGGCGGTGTGAACAACGCCAAATAGCCGCCCAAACCGCCGCCGTTTAAATATGCCGGGCGAGGGCCTGCATACCCCACCAAGCGCGCGTGCGGATAGATGGTGGCTTTTAAATGCGGAATTTTGGTCAGCGCCGCTTCGGCCTGCTGCACGCCGATTAAATCGCGCGTCGGGTCCAGCCCGTCGCTCACCATCGTGCCGGCGCGGACCTGGTCCAAATCCGGCGATTTTAAATCTTTCAAATACGGCACGGAATTTAACGTCACCACTTGCGGTTGCAGCGTTTCCACGTCAAACGTGACCGCTTTGACATGTTGAAAATCCACGGGTTCAAAACGGCTGACGGTGGAAGTGCCGTCGTACCCTTCGCGCACGCGGCCGGCATAGCCGCCGTCCGCAAACGACATTTGGCACACGCCGCCGATTTTATCAAAGTTATTAATTTGCACCGTCAGCGAGGAGGGGTTGACGTCTTCCAGCAGCGAGGGCGACGCCCCGGCCACATATTCTTGCTCGTTAATGCGCACCGGCGTGCCGAACGATTGGCGGTATTGGGCCGTCATCACCTTGCCGAACTGGTCCAGCGTCACGTAGTCGGACGATTTGCCCAGCACCAGCCAGTTTTGGAATTTCTCCCACCACGAAACTTTCTTTTGCGCCGCCCGGTTGATGTATTCCGCCGCGGCCAGGTTGCGCCGTTCGTTTTCCAGCGCGACCCATTTTTCGCTGTTCAAAAAGAATTCCGGCATCCGTCCCTCGGCAAAAAAGGCCGTCGGGCGCGTTTGCGTAAAATAATCTTTCAGGCTGACGGTTTTCCCGCCGTCCAATTCCACCGGTTTGCGCCACAGCCGGTTAATCAGCGCGCGGTCCGCCTTCAGCCCGCGCTTGCGGATTTCGCCCACCAGCTCTTTCCAGTTGTGCCGCAGGCCCGCCGTCAGCCGCGGGTCGTTGGTGTAGCGGAAGCCTTGCTTAAAGCTGTAATCGGCCATCGTGGTCGCCAAGTCAATCAGCTCCACGTTGTGGGTGTAGATGGAGCCGTCTTCTTCGGCCAGTTCCACAAAGCGTCTGACGTTTTCGTTAAATTTATTTTTGTAATACCCCGCAGGCAGGCGCCTGGTGCCGGCGATTAAACGGTCGTCGTACATAAAGTCCGGCAGGCGGCCCGTTTCGCGGATGGGGTTCAAAATCACTTTTTCGGCTTCTTCCAGCGGCATATAATACAGGTATTCCATTACGTTGTTGGCCTTGGCGGCGGACATGCCGGTAATGGCTTCCACCTGGTCACGCGGGCGGAAATAACCGTTTTTAAAATACTCCAGCCAATCGCGGATGATGCTTTCTTCATCTTTTAATCCGGAAGGATATTCCTTGCTGATCAGGCCCGTGTGCGGCATCGTTTCCAACACCGGCACTACCGGGTTGTACGCGCCGTCGGCCGGAGCAGCCGCCTCGGCTGGGGCCGGCTTATCGGCGGGTTTAAACCAATTTTTGATGCGCTTGCCCCATTCCATCACGGGCAGACCGGCATACAACACGCCGGAATTGTCCGCCGCGGAAACGGCTTCTTGCGGGGCGAATTCTTCGGCCGCGGGCATTTGAGAAACAGGTTCTTCGGCCGCGGGGGCTTGCGGGGCCGGCTTGGGAACCGCCTGCTTGGCAGCTGACGGTTTAGCCGCAATTTTGGGGGCCGCACTCATCCGCGGTTTTAACGACAGCCATTTGCGCGTAGCGTCCGCCGATACGTCCAACTGCATGGCCGCCGCGCGGCTTACTTGCGCAAACGGCTTTTCCCAGGCGGAAAAATCAGCTTTGGGGGCCGCGTCTTTGGCCAGCGGCACCGACACCGGCAGTTCCTGCTCGGCGGCAAAAGCGGCAAATTGTTCCTGGGCGTAGCCGGGGCGGGCCGTTTGCAACAGCTGCTGAAGCGGCTGATAGGCTTTCAGGGCACTCAACGCGCGGGCCGAAGCCGCAAACGCCACGGGCTCCAATTCAGTGGCAGAAACCGTGCGGTAAAAATCCAAAATGGCGCGGCCGTCCTGTGCCTTGCCAAACCAACCCAACGCGCTTACATCGGCCACCGCACGCGCGAGACGCTGCACGTGCGTGCCCGAAAGTTCCTGCTCGGCCGCTTGTTGCAACTGTGCGGTGCGGTTCAACAAATCCACCCGCAGCAACTGCACCGCCAGGCGGGCTTGTTCGGCCGAAACGGCGGCACCGTTAAAAAGTGTCAGGGTCAAAAATTCATCTTGCAGCAAATCCGCCCGCACCGCCGGCGGCGAAACACGCAACATCCGGTCTATTAAGGCGGAAGAGGTTTTGCCTGCGGCTACTTGGCGGCGAATAGATTGGAGGGTGGCTAAGTCGGTCGCCGGACCCGTCGGGCGAAGGGCGTCCCTTTTCCGGGCCGAGGCGGCCTGCCGAGCCGCGGCAGCCTGCCGGGCCACTGTTCTTTCCAGTACGGCCGTGTTTAAACGCCCCGAGGCGGACATTACCCCGGTACGACCCGTTTGCGCCGGGAGTTTGCCCTGCCGTTTGATGGCAGGCACCCGCGCGCCTTTCAAAACGCCGATTTTCCCGCCGTTTGTAACGGCTTTCGCCGCCGCGGCGCCTGCCTTGGCGGGCGTTTGGGCAAAAGCCGTTTGGCACATCAAAAGACCGGCTGCTGCATAAAAAAGTATTTTTTTCATTCGGTTTTCATCCCCATAAAAGTCTTATTTACATTATGGGAAAAATCCCCCCAACGAACAAGGGCCATTAGCCCCAGCGAAAAGGGCTAATGGTCCCAGGGAAAAAGTAGGCCTTTTATAAAGCGGCCAATTTACCCACCAGCGGGGCGACGGCGTCCTCGCGCACAAACGCGATGCGGCCTTCGTCCGCGGCGCGGGCCACGGCGGGATTTAACGGCACGCGCATCACGGGCGAAATGTTAAATTCCTTGCCCATTTCTTCCGCGTGGCTTTTGCCGAAGAGTTCAATTTCTTTGCCGCAATCGGGGCATTTTAAATAGCTCATATTTTCTACTAACCCCAACACCGGCACCTTCATCATCTGCGCCATTTTGACGGCCTTGCCCACAATCATCTGCACGAGTTCCTGCGGGGAAGACACAATCACAATCCCGTCCACCGGCAGGCTTTGGAACACCGTCAGCGTCACGTCCCCCGTGCCGGGCGGCATATCAATAAACAAATAGTCCACGTCTTCCCAAATCACGTCCGTCCAAAACTGGCGCACGGTACCCGTAATCAGCGCGCCGCGCCAGATGACGGGGTCGGTTTCTTTTTCCAACAGCAAATTTAACGACATTACCTGCACGCCCTCTTGGCTTCTGACGGGGTAAATGCCGTCCTGGTCGCCGGTGGCGCGTTCGTGAATGCCGAACATTTTGGGAATGGACGGGCCGGTGATGTCCGCGTCCAACACACCGCAGGAGTAGCCGCGGCGGGTCATTTCCGTCGCGAGCAAAGCGGTAATAAAGGATTTGCCTACGCCGCCTTTGCCGCTCACCACGCCGATGACATGCTTGATGCGGCTTCTCAAATGCGGTTTGTCTTTGGGCATTTCGCCCGGGTTGCGGCTGGAGCAGTTGGCACTGCAGGAGCTGCAATCGTGGTTGCAAGTTTCGCTCATAATAACCTCTAGTTGATTTCGTTAAATTGTTCGTCCGTCAACGCGTTCAGCACAAAACGCCCGCCGGGCAATTGCTGCATTTTGGCATAAACGGCCGTTTCGTACTTGCGGCCGGTGCCTTCCTGAAAATAAAATTGGTGCGGCAGGCGCAACTGTCTTTCAAAACACGCCACCGACACCGGGCGGTCCGTTTCCTTCGTCTGCACCACGCCGTTCGGCAGTGCGTAAAACGTAACGGTTTTGCGTCCGTTTTCATCGGGCAGTGCTCTTTCCACCTCATAAGCAAGTGCCATATAATCCCCGCTTAACATCGCCCGCGGGTCCACCGGCGCCATTTTAAAATACATGACGGGCGCCCCCGGCAATGTGGCCTGCATGTACCACGCATAGCCGCCCAACACAACAGCCAGCACCAGCGCTACCCCCAAAAACATTTTAGCGCGCATACATCCCCCTTTTCTGCCCAAAATATACCCCCAGCAGTATCATCCCCGCCGCCCACAGGTAAAAACTTTTTACCAGCAGCGTCGTTTGCATATGATAGTACAACCACACCAGCGACAGCGCAAACACCGCCACCCCGGCTATTTTTAAACTCAACCGGTTTTGGCTAAACGCCAACGCCAAAAGCGCCACGCCCATCACCGTACCCACATTCGTCAAATACGCAAGCACCAAAATCAGCACCGCCAGACACACATTAAAATGCTTCCGCGCGCGCCACAAGTACACGCCGACCAGACAAAGAGCCAAGAAAAGTACGTTGATCCGCAGCGTCGCCACGTTTCCGCTCATCCACGCCAAGCCAAACGCCGCCACGCACGCCGGCAACAGCCCCCATGCCACCGGGCGGACCTTTTCGCTCGGCACGAAAAACAACAAATACGCCCCCATAAAAAGCAACACGCTCAGGCTTTCCAGGCACGGCCACGCCACGGTCCGCTGTTGGAACACCCACATCAAAAGGACCATCGCACTGGCAAAGCTCATCACGGTGCGGTCTATTTTTTGCGTAAAAATCGGATACCCGGCAACCGTAAAGGCCAACACCAGCCAGAACGCCTCCCCGGTGTTTAAGTGCCACAACATGGACAGACCGCAAAGTACCATCCCTTTGCCACAGAGCGAAAACGCCAACGCCGCCTGTGCCCAAAAGGCACCGGCCACGCCGTGCGTACGCCCGGCCGCATACGTCCACACCAGCGCCAAGAGCAAAATCCATACCCCCGCGCCCAAAAAGGAGGGCCACCCCAACAGCAAAATACCTATCAGGCAGGACAGCCACGCCCCTACGGTTACCAGAGCCGACACCATAAAAGGCAATTTCGTTTCCGCATTAGTCATGGTCAACCTCCCCGCGGCTAAGGGCGTACACCGCACCCCCGCTGCCGACAAACAGCACCATTATGATTAGCACCGTCAAAATCCCGTCCCCGATATTTAAAGAAGAAATCACCTGCGACGCCAACAATACGTCCAGCGCCAGCGCGCAAAAGCCCAGCTGCGCCGCCCCGCGGCGTAAGCACCAGGCATACAGCCCCAAAAACAACATCAGCCCGAAGCTGCACCAAAAGTGCCATTCCCAATCGTGGCCTATGCCTTCCAGCAGGCCGAACCACAACACCGCCGCCAAAAAGAAAAGCGAAAACCAACCGCCTTTCCCGCGGCGCTGGGCGACCCATTCGCTCACGGCAAAGCACACTACGTTAAAAGCAATCAGGATCCACATATAAGGATAGTCCGTCATCCACAAACTAAAGCGCGAAAGAATGTAGCCGTTGCATACCGCCGCCCACAACAGCCACAGCCAGCGGTTCCCCGCCAGCATGACAAGCGGCAACAGGGTGATTGCCCAGGCCAGGCAAAATTCATACACAAAAGCCCCCGTCTGGTACACTTGGCCGAACACCACCCAAAACAGCCCGATAAACAACCCGCACGCAAACGACAGCACGCGCCCGGCGTTGTTTTCCAGCCCGGTGCGGTACACGCCCACGGCACAGGCCAACAACCCGACCAGCGGCAGAGCAAACTTATAAAGCGCGCCCCACGCGGCCCAGTTGTATGCCACAAAGCATACCGTGCCCGCCAAAAACAGCGCCGCGCCTGTCAGGCCGCACAGCGGGCCCACCCAGGCGGGAGTAGAAGCAAACAAATTGGTTAGAAGGGTACGAAAAACCCGTTGTTTTTTGGTCATACGTTCATTATACCAAATGCCTTCCGGGCCGGGGAAAAGCTATAATATAAGTATGATTTGGGTAATTTTGTTGGCCGTGCTGGCGTGCGTGTGGTATGGGCTTTCCCGGTTGGGGGCGCATATCGTATTTCGCCCGCAAAAAAAACGCTGGCCGCTTAAACTGCCGTTTGAAAACATCGCTTTTGACGCGCCGGACGGCAAAAAAATTACCGCCGTCTATCTGCCCGCCCGCACCGGCTGCCCGACGATGTTGTTTTTCCACGGACGCGGCGGGAATGTATCGCATTTTGAACAATTTGCCGAAGCCTACGCCCCGTTGGGGTACGGTATTTTGATGTTTGACTACCGCGGCTTTGGTTTGTCCAAAGGGACGCCTTCGCAAAAAACCGTGTTTGAAGACGCCGCCTGCGCCGCGCGCTATTTAATGAGCGTTAAAAAAATTCGCCCGCAGGACATCGTGCTCTACGGCCATTCGCTGGGCAACGCGCCGGCCATGCACACCGCCAGCGCGCTGGGCAAACTGCCGTTTAAAGCGCTTATTTTGCAAAGCCCGTTTTTAAGTACGCCCGATATGGCCGTGTGCCTGTGGACGCACGCCTACGATCCGTCCTCCTGGTTCTACCGTCTGTCGGCCGCGTTTGTTACGCCGTTTTTGTATTTCAACCGGTTTGAAAATACGGCCCCGGCCCAACGGCTGCAATTGCCGGTGCTGGCTTGCATGAGCCGCGCGGACGCCACCATCCCCTGGCGGATGAGCGCGCGCCTGACGGATTTTATCCCCCACGCCAAACGCTTTTTGTCCCCGGTCGGCGGGCACGACGAATTTGCCTGGCCCGTCCAAGCCGTGGATGAATTTATTAAAGCGCTCCCGCAAAAATAGCAGGTTGGGTCGTTCCCCCCAACAAACCGCCGATTAAGCGGTTTTGAAACACAGCCGACACAGAACCCGGAAGTTTGGTATAATAGGAGTAGACGCCTGATGCCCGCCACTCGGCGACGGCGTAATTGGAGAGGTGTGTGAGTGGTTGAAACAGCAGGTCTCGAAAACCTGTAAACCGCAAGGTTTCGAGGGTTCAAATCCCTCCCTCTCCGCCAGTTACAAAGCACCCGAACGGGTGCTTTTTTATTGGAGTTGGAGCAGGGCAAACTGC
>CALUYH010000006.1 GCA_944324965.1 Candidatus Avelusimicrobium gallinaceum | reverse complement strand
TTCTTTTCGTCATTTTACAAATCCTCTTTTAATTAAAAATACATAGAACGCTCTCCCGTCCTTGGGCGAGAGACTTCTTATTAACATACTATCATAAAGAAAGAAAAATGAAAAGACCTGAAATAAGGAAAATAACGGCCCGATGTACAGAAGCGGAAGGGTCCTTAAAACCCGGAGGAAAGGGGGAATGGCGGTTGAATGGAGCCAGGCACGTGGGGCTGTACATACGGCCTTGAGAGGCGGACCCGTTCCCATCGTTGGTTCCTTTTGGGGAGGCCTTGACTCGTTTTTTTTTTGATAAATTGGGAATATTGCCCCGTGCACAGGGGGGAGGTGTTTTATGCAGAAAAGACGTGGATTTACGCTAATAGAGCTGTTAGTGGTCGTTTTAATCATTGGTATTTTGGCGGCGGTGGCGCTGCCGCAGTACGAAAAAGCAGTTTGGAAAAGCCGAAACGCCGGTATGAAAAGCTTGCTTCGCAGTATAGTTGAGGCGGAAAAGGTGTATTTTATGGCAAATGGCCAATATGCTACCCGCTTTGATCAGTTGGATTTGGACGTCCCTTGGAAAGCAGGCCCCAGCGGCTCGTGGAGTGCGTGTAACTTTGCCACGGACGGATCTTCGCAGGCCGTGCGGTTGGCTGAAGATAAGGAACTTAGTCTAACTACCTATAACAACAAATTTAGTGTATATATTGTATGGACCAAAGGGAAATATCGGTGCGCTGGATTTGGCGTTTCTATGACAGATAACACTCCTATATATTGCACCGAAACCCGCAACGGCACTTATACGGGCAAGCCCGGTGCCTTTTGTGAGCAAATAGAACAGGGCACATTAGAAAGAGCTGGTGATACGATATATACCAGCCGCTATTTTTTACCGTAAAGCGATGTTTATGCCGAATAGAAGTTTGGTTTTTTATTTGTAACTTCTGCTAGATATCTTCTAGACGGCAGCCAGGCAAATGCCGTATTTGTCCGCCAGGTGGATTACGTCTTCCAAATCCAGCACCAGGGTTTTGCCCGCTTCAAACGCCAGCACGCCAAAACCGGCTTTTCGGACGCTTTCCACCGTGCCTTTGCCGATGACGGGCAAATCAAACCGGCTGTCCTGGTCCGGCCGCGCGACTTTGACGACCGCCACGGCGGATTTTTTGTCGGCCGCGGTTTTGTACAGCTCGCCCGCGCGCAGAATGCAGCGGTCCGTGCCTTCCATCCCTTCTACGGCGATGACGGCATTTTGGCTGACCACGCACGTCAGCCCGATGTCCAGCGCGGCAATGGCTTTGGCAATTTTATAGCCAAAGGCCGCGGCCTGCTGTTCTTCTGCCGTTGGGGTTCGGGCGGACAAAATGCCTTTTTGCGGCATAAAATCTTCCAGAAATAGGGCGGAATTTTCAAATTCTATCCCGTCTTTTTTAAATTCGTCCATCACGCGGGAGAGAATGTTTTTGGTTTGCATATTTTTTAAGGAAGCCAAAAACTTGGCGCCCCGCAAATCCGGCATCAGGTTGGAAAAAATAGACGTGTGCTGCACGCGCCCCGCCATCACTACGCGCGTGACGCCGTGCTCTTTAAAAAAACGAATCCCCGCGCCCAGCTGCCCCAGCCGGAACGACCGGAACACGCGGGCGCAGGTTTTAAAGTCTTCTTCTTTGGCGTTGCCTTTGGCGCCGGCGACGTATACTTCGTACCCGTTGGCCGCCGCTTTTTGGGCGATGTAAACGGGCATTTTGCCTTCGCCGGCAATCAGGCCGATTTTTTTAGTCGTCATTTTCGTGCATTTTGAGTTTAGCCGAAGCAACCCCGCGTTTGGAAGCGCGGCAGAAATCAATCATATGCTGTACTTCTTTGCACGGGTGGGCGGCTTCCAGTTCCGCCATAGCATCTTGCAGGCGTTTGCCGCTGCGGAACATCAGTTTATAAGCGCGTTTAATTTCCATAATGGCTTCGCGCGATACACCGCCGCGGCGCAGCCCCACCAGGTTTAACCCCACCAAGCGGGCGCGTTCCCCTTGGGCAATACAATACGGGGGAATATCCAGCGGCAGCATCGCCCCGCCGGAGAGCATGGCCATCGTGCCGACGCGTACAAACTGGTGAATACCCACCATGCCGGACATAACCACGCGGTCTTCCACCACCACATGCCCGGCTACGCCGGTGCTGTTGGCGATAATGATGTTGTTGCCCAAATGGCAATCGTGCGCGATATGAGCATTGGCCATCAGCAAGCAGTTGTTGCCGATGGAAGTGGGAATATCCAACTTGGTAGAGCGGTGGATAGTGACACATTCGCGGATTTTATTCCCGTTCCCCATTGTTACGCGGGTGGGTTCGTCTTTGTAAGACAAATCCTGCGGTTTCACGCCGATAAACGAACTGGCGATAAGTTCGTTGTCGTCCCCCATGGTCGTGTTTTCAATCACGCAATAGGGGCCGATATGGTTGTTTTTGCCAATGACAACATCTTTACCGATAATCGTATACGGACCGATAACGGTAGACGGATCAATTTGGGCGGACGGATCAATAATGGCCGTGGGGTGAATGTTAGACATGGGAAGTTTCTCCTAAGATGAAGTTCAGGGTGGCTTGCGCGCACAACTTGCCGTTCACGTAAGCTTCCGCATAGATTTTTGCGATTTTGCCCAGCCGCAGCACTTCAATAGGCATTTCCAGCGTATCGCCGGGCTGCACCATGCCGCGGAACTTGGCTTCTTCTATACTTAAAAACAAAGGAATACCCCGATTTTCCCCAACGGTGCGGTTCATAATGGCCCCGCCAAACGCTTGGGACATGCTTTCAATCACCAGTACGCCCGGCATAACCGGCCGCCCCGGAAAATGACCTTTAAAATAATATTCGTCCGCCCGTACATGGCGGATCCCTACATATTTGCGGTTCGGTTCCAGCTCGCGTACTTCGTCCACAAGCAGGAACGGGTCGCGGTGGGGAATATTGCGCATAATATGTTCTTTGTCGTATGTTACTTGCGCGGGAAGCGTAAGAAACTCTTTTAAGCTGGCGGATTTCGCGCTCATTTGTCCTCCGAATTTGCCAACAGAATTTTGGCAAAAATAACATTGTGTTTGTGCCCGCCGCAAGCACAAAAGATTTTAAGCGGCGGCAGTTTGCGGCCGGTAAGGCTTAAATCGCCCACCAGGTCTAAAATTTTGTGGCGCACCAGTTCGTCCGGGTAGCGCAGCTCGTTGATGAATTTGTCTTTCCCAACGATGACGGCATTTTCCAAATTGCCGCCTTTGGCCAGCCCGTGCGCTTTTAAGAAAGCCAGTTCTTCTTCAAACCCGAAGGTGCGCGCGCGGGAAATTTCGCGGATGTAATTTTCGGGCGTGAGTTCCAGTGTAAATTCCTGACGGCTGACGAGCGGGTGCTTGTGCAAGAACAAAAACGTAAACGTCAGCTTGTCGGCGGGTTCGGCCGAGTAGGAAATGTTGCCGCTGGTATAGGTGATTTTGCGCGTAATGTTTAAAAGCGGCTGCTCGGCGGGCAAGTCTTTCAGCCCGGCTTTTTGCAGCGCCGCCACATACACGTCGCTCGCGCCGTCCGTCACGGGCGGTTCGGGCCCGTCCATTTCCACCGCTACGTCCGTAATGCCCAGGGCGTGCAGCGCCGAAAGCGCATGTTCCACGGTGCAAACTTCGGCGGTTTCGTTTTTCAGGTTCGTGCCGCGCAGGGTAGAGCCTACGTTTTTGGCCAGGGCCTCTATGGGCTTGGCGCCGGGGATATCCGTACGCAAAAAAGTAATGCCGTTTTCGGCAGGTTTAAACGTCATCGTGGCGGGTACGCCCGTGTGCAGGCCGATGCCGCTTACGACGGCGGGGGAAGAAAGCGTTTTTCTCATACTTAAAATCCTAATAATTTTTTAATTTTTCCAAAAAACGACAATTTGTTCATTTCGTCCGCTTGCTTTTTAAGCGCGCGGAATTCTTTGTACATTTCCGGCAGTTTGCGCAGGACCGCCTGCTGTTTGAAGGCTTCGCGCTGGGGCATGGCCGGATAGCCGAAGTACACTTGCCCCGCCGGGATGGAGGAAATCACACCCGACTGCGCGCCGATTTGCACGCGGTCGCCAATGGTCATATGGCCGGCCAGACCCACCTGCCCCGCCAGAATGACGCCGTTGCCGATGTCCGTGGTGCCGGCTACGCCCACCTGCGCGCACAGAATGGTGCTCATGCCTACTTTTACGTTGTGCCCTACCTGGACGAGGTTATCAATCTTGGTATTGTCGCCGATGTAGGTGCTGGAAATTTTGGCGCGGTCAATGCAGGAGTTGGATTGGACTTCCACGTCGTTGCCCAGCACCACATTGCCGATTTGCGGAATTTTTTGGTGGCGGCCGTCGTGGAACGTGAAACCGAACCCGTCCGAGCCGATTTTGGCCCCCGCTTGCAAGATGACGTAATCTTTCAGCACGCATTCTTCGCGGATGACTACCTGCGGATAAATGCAGCAGTGCTTGCCGACGGTTACGTTTTTGCCGATGTAGCACTGCGGAAAAATGACCGTCCCGTCGCCGATGACGGCGCCGTCTTCAATGACGGTGTAGGCGCCTACGGAAACGTCCGCCCCCAGCTTGGCCGACGGGCTGATGACGGCCGTGGGGTGAATGCCGGGCGTATATTTTTGCTTTTGGGCGTCCACGTATTTCATCAGCAGGATAAACGCCCATTCCGGGTTTTTGGCGTACAGCAACGCTCCTTGGAAGGGGAGCGTTTGGCCTTTGGCGGCCTCGGGCACGATAAGCGCGGAGGCTTTTAAATCTTTCAGCAGGTCGGTTTTTTCCAGGGAGGTTAAATAGCAGATGCCTCCTTCGCGGGCGTCTTCCAGCGAGCATAGCTCGTGGACGGTAACGTCGGTTTGGGCGGCGGCTTCGGCGCCGGTAATGCGGGAAAGTTCAGCCAGGGTCAGGTTAAGCATAAATAAAACCTCTATTTGCCGCGTTTGCGGTATTTTTTTGCCTTCTTCAGCCGGTTAATGAAATCGTTGGTTACATTGACCGGATTATCTCCGTAGAGAATTTCATCTTTCCGGACAATCGCGCCGATGTTTCTTTTTTTGGCGAACGATTTAATCTCGGTGTAGATGTCTTTTAAAATCTCGTTTACTTCTTTCTTTTCCAACTTCAAAATTTCTTCGCGCGTGTTATATTTATAATTATCAATAAAAAAGCTGCGCTCTGCAATAATTTTTTTATTGGAAGCAATCCGCGCGGTTAAATCGTCCAGTTCGGCCGGCGTGTTGAGCGGGCTGGTGGACAAAATTTCCGCGCCCGAAAACGTCAGCCGGTTGAGCAAGTTGCCCAGCAGCAGCGAGTCGGCACTTTCTTCCACCTTGGGCAGCAGCGGCTGCGGCTCCACCACAATGCGTTCGTAGAACGGTTTTAATTCCCGCACCTGGGTGGACAAGCGGTTGTTTTCGGCTTCCAAAACGTCAATTAATTCCTTGGCCCCGCGTACTTCTTCTTCCTTGGCTAAAATCTTCAGCCGGATTTGCTCCTTGACCGCAATGGTGCGCGGGTGCTCGTTAAACGCTTCGTCAATATCAATATACGCCACCGTCAAACATTTAAGCGGCTGGCCCGCGGGCGTATCGTCTTCGCCCGTATCTTCGGTGCCGTCCGTTTGCGCCGCGGCAGCGGGCGTTTGATTGTCGGCCGGTGCAGTTTGAGCAGGCGGCGTATTGCCTGCCGGCTGCGCGGCTGCGGCGGTTTGCGTGGCCGGCTGTTGCGCGGTTGCGGCGGTTTGTTCGGGCGCCGGTTGGGCGGCGCTCTGCGCGGGGGCCGTTTGCTCGGGCGGCGGGTTGACTTCTTGAAAAGCCTGCTGTTTGGTTTCTTCCGGCAGGATGATTTTATCCTCGGCCTGCTGGGCGGCGTTTTTGGCCAAAATGGCAGCCACGGCGGAGGCCTCTTCGGCGGATAGTTTATCCGTGGAAGTTTCCTGCGCGTTTAGCGGCGCCGTCAAACCAATAACCGTTACCAACAGCCACAGCTTTTTCATATGCCTCCTACATCATATTGGAAATGTTGAAGTAGAAGTGGGACCGGTCTTCCCCGCTCTTGTGGTTTAAACCGTACCCCCAGTCTATGCGGATTGGCAAGGAGGGCGTGGTAAAGCGCAAGCCCACCCCGACGCCCGCTTTAAACTGGTTCTCATTCGGGCCCAGCGAAAAGTCCAAATCGTCAAACTTGTTCCACGAGTTGCCCAAATCAAAGAAGAACGCCAGCTGCGCCATATTGCGCCGGCCTTCGCGCGCCAGCGGGAAGCGCAGTTCCGCGTTCATCACGTAATACATATCGCCGCCGTACTCGGGGCCGATTTCACCCGCGCGTTCGTAGCCGCGGATGGTGTCCGCCCCGCCCAGGAAGAACTTTTCGTACGGGGGCACTTCGGTGGTGCGGCCGTACGCCTGCACGGAGCCGAATTTGTTGGACAACACAAATACAATCGGGTAGTTGCCACCCACATTCCATACCGTATGGTTAAAGATAGAGCGCGCGTTTAAGTACCACAAATCCAAGTCGCCGCCGATGGGGCCGCCGGCCAACGCCAGGCCGATGGAGTTACGCCAGCCGCGGGTGGGGTCCCAGATGTTGTCGCGCGTATCAATGGCAAAGTCCGCACTGAGGGTGGACATATTCGTGTCCCCTTTTTCCAGATAATTTTTGTCCCCCGGGTTGGCATTTGGCGGTTGGAAAAGCGGATCGATGTCGTAAATATCAATGTTTTCAAAAGAGTAGCCGAACGACAGTTGGTAGATGTCGTCGTTAAAGCGCGGGCCTACTTTGATGCGCCCGCCGAGACGTTTTTCGGTATAGGCCTGGTTCTCGGTGGAAAACGAGCGGTAGCGGCGGGTGTTGAACAAATCCACGCCCAGCGAAGTGGGTTTGTCGTAAATCCACGGGGTGGACCAGCTGACGGTGTAGTCCAAAATTTCTTTACCGAACAAGGTGCGCAAAGACAGGCGCTGTGCCCGGCCGAACAGGTTCATATGGTTGATGGACACTTCGCCGTACAGGCCGTC
This sequence comes from Candidatus Avelusimicrobium gallinaceum, assembly GCA_944324965.1. Classification (GTDB taxonomy): domain Bacteria; phylum Elusimicrobiota; class Elusimicrobia; order Elusimicrobiales; family Elusimicrobiaceae; genus Avelusimicrobium; species Avelusimicrobium gallinaceum. The sequence goes on along the minus strand of CALUYH010000006.1, from coordinate 85,823 downwards.
CATAGAGCTCATGGCCAAGCCCGCCGTAAACATTCCGGGGCGGCCTTCCACCACGTTAAAGCCCAGGTCCACTTTTTGCGGGTCGGCGGTGGGCTGGAGGTCAATTTGCACGTCGTTAATAAAGCCCAGGTTCAAAATTTTGGTTTGGCTGCGGCGGATTTTTTCGTTGTCGTACAAATCGCCGGGGTGGATGGAAAGCTCACGCGTGAAGACGTACTTTTTGGTGTTTTCGTAGCCGGTCACGTCCACGTGGTCAATGTAGAAAATATGGCCTTCGGAAATGTCAAACGTGATGTTGAGTTTGCCGTTTTCAATGGTTTTAACGGGGTTCACGCGCACTTGCAGGTAGCCTTTGTTGGCGTATTGTTCCTGGATGGCGGTGATGGTATCGTCAAAATCTTTTTGGTTGTACAGGTGCCCGTCGCGGAAGTAGACCTGCTTGTTTAATTCTTCCGGCGTAAACACGTTGTTGCCTTCAAACGATACGGTGCCGAAATCCACCTTTTCGCCTTCGGTCAGGTTGTAGGTGATGGTGGCTTCCGTCTTGGCGTCGTTCATGGAAATATCCGGGGCCGAGAGGGCAAATTCGCTATACCCTTCGTTGCGGCCGTAGAGGGTCATTTTTACCCAATCTTTCTGCAGATTTTGCGGTTTGAACACTTTGCCGGGGCGGTTGGAGGCTTTTTTGAGGATTTTTTCCGCCGGCAGTTCGGGCGTTTCTTCGCCGGTAAAGTTGACGGCTTTCACGCGCACGCGGTCGCCCTCGTTAATAATTAACTTGACGTACACCACGCCCAGTTTTTCGTCCTGTGTCAGTTCGTATTTTACGTCGGCGTTGATGTAGCCTTTTTCGGCGTATTTGGCTTTGATGCGGTCCAAATCCGTTTGCAGTTTGGCTTCGTTAAAGGGGTCTTTGAGTTTGAGCGTCATCGCTTGGGTGATGGCGCCTTTGCCCAGGTGTTTGCGGCCTTCGTAGGTCAGGCGGTCAAAAATCGGTTTTTCCTGCACGAGGTACGTCACGCGGTGGCAGGGGTATTCTTCGCCGGTTTCTTTTTCTTTGCGGGTGCCGGCCATGGGGGAAATGTCAATTTCCACCTGGTCAAAATTGCCCAAGGCGGAAATATCGCGGATATCGTCGGAAACGGTATACCGTTCGTACAGTTCGCCCTTTTTGGAATGGGCGGCTTTGGTGACGGTTTTGGTGCGGATATTTTTTAGCCCGCTTACGGCCACGTCGCAAATCATCCACGGGCCGTTCGGGTCCACTTCCTGCGTGGCGGTTTCTTCCGCGCGCGCGTACGAAACGGCCAGCAGGCCGGCTAAAATAAAAAGTACCAAGCGTTTGGACACAGTACCCCCTTCCTTTTGGTAGTTTTAATAAAAAAGCCCGCACTAAGGAATAAGCACGGGCTTTTCGTCCAAAAAAGATAACTTATTTGGTGGGTCTTTTGGCCAAACCGCTTTTGATGCAGCCAGTGCACACGTAAGCAGTCTGGGTTTTGCCGTCCAGGACTACTTTTTGCTTCTGGAGGTTCGGTTTAAAGCTTCTTTTGGTTCTTAAGTTAGAGTGGCTGTAAGAGCCGCCGGACACCGGCGCCTTGCCGCACACTGCACATTTATACGCCATAATTTCCTTCCTTATAACTGAGATAAATTTCGTTCCTATATTCTAGTAAATAAACGTCCGTTCTGTCCAGCCTTATGCCTCTTTGGGCGGGAAAAACTTGCTGGCCAAAATGGACAGGGCCAAAATCCCTACAATCACGCCCAAAGACGCCGTGACCGGGATTTTGAAGTAATGCGAAATCAGCATTTTTACGCCCACAAAGAACAGAATGACCGAAATGCCGTACTTGAGGTACGGGAATCTGCCCGCCATCCCGGACAGCAGGAAATACAGCGAGCGCAGCCCGATGATGGCAAAAATGTTGGACGAGTAGACCAAAAACGTGTCCTGCGTGATGGACAGCACCGCCGGGATGGAGTCCACCGCAAAGATGAGGTCGGACATTTCAATCACCAGTACGGCCGCAAACAGCGGGGTGGCGTAGTATTTGGCTTTTTCCAGCACAAAGAAATTTTCGCCGTGGTAATCGGCCTTCAGCGGCATAAATTTTTTGAGCACTTTTAAAATGAACGATTGGCTGGGGTCAAAGTTATCGTCTTCCTTTTGCAGGAGCATTTTGGAAGCGGTAAAAATAAGCAGTGCGCCGAAGACGTAAATCGTCCACGAGAACATAGAAATCAGCTTTACGCCCAGGAAAATGAACACAAAGCGCAATACCACCGCGCCCAAAATACCCCACAGCAGGGCCTTGGGCTGCAAATTGTGCGGAATGGCAAAATAGCTGAAAATCATAATAAACACGAACATATTGTCCACCGACAGCGAATACTCCAGCACATACCCGGTGTAAAATTCCAGCGCATGGCGCGGGCCTTCCACCAGCCAAATGGCTCCGCCAAACAGTGCCGCCAGCGAAATCCAGGCGCATACCATCAGCACGGCTTCTTTCATATCCACTTTGCCGTGGTGTTTGTTGAGTACGGCCAAATCAATAAATAAAGCCGCCAGCACGATTACCCAAAAAGCAATCCACATGGCGACCGATACGGTTGTAGTTACAGGTTCCATTCTTTCTAACTTTCTCCAATAATTAAGGGATATCCCCATTATAGCAGTTTGCAGGGGGAATATAAAAAAACCGCCCGTTGGCGGATAAAAAACAGCCGAGGATGGGAGTCGAACCCACAACCTACGGTTTACAAAACCGTTGCTCTGCCGGTTGAGCTACCTCGGCGTTAAGATATAATATCTTATCATTTTTTGGCTTCTGCTCCAAACGCTCTTTATGCTACAATTTTTAAGGTGCTTGCAAACCGGGAGGAGTTATGAAAAAATTTCTTTTGCTGGGGTTGCTGTGGGGGAGCGTGCTCCCGCTGGCCGCGCAGGGCTTGTGCAACGTGGCCGACCAACGCCCTATCCAACTGTTGGAAACGGAACTGAACCGCAGTTTTAAAACGCTTAAAAAACAAAAGCCGTCCATTTATTACCTGGCCTATATTTACCGCGAGGAACAAGACACGAACCTGTATGTGACCGAAGGCGGCGTGCGTAAGGAAAACCATCCGCAGGACGCCGAGCTGCAGGTGATTGCCCGCGCCGGCAGCCCGAAAATGGACAATACCCGTACTTTAAAAACCGATTATAACCACGGGTATTTTTCGCTGTATACGATGCCGAGCCTGCCCGGTGACGGCAAGGCGTTCCGCACGGCGGTATGGCGGGCCACCCAAGCCGCGGCCGAAGCCGCCCAGGCGGAATACAGCCTGGTGCAGGCGGACAGCGTCAACGCGTCCAAACGTTCGGATAATTCAGACGATTTTGTCGTGCCGCCCCCGTCGGTTTACTGCCGGGAAGAATCCCCGCTTACGTTTGACGAAGCCAAAATCAAACCCATGCTCTTGAAAGCCTCCGAACAAGTGCAAGGGCACGCCTTTGTGCTGGACAGCAGCTTCTCGTTTACGGTTTCCCAGGGGTCCCGCTATTTTGTGGATTCGGCGGGTACGCGCCTGAAAACGCCGTTTGCCTATGCCCGGCTGAGCTATACGTTGTTGGGTTACACGGCGGACGGGCTGGAGCTGACCCGCACCGGGGCTTACGATGTGCTGAAAGAAAGCGAACTGCCCAGCGAAGAACAACTGCTGGCAGACGTACAAAAATCGTTGGACGAACTGCAAACGCTTTCCCAAGCGCCCGAGGCCGAACCGATGACGGCCCCCGCTATTTTAAAGAACCGGGCCATGGCGGTGTTCGTGCACGAAGTGCTGGGCCACCGCGTGGAAGGCCACCGGCAGAAAGACGACGATTTCGGCAAGACGTTTACCGACAAAGTGGGCCAGCCGGTTGTGGCGCCCATATTAACGATAGTGGACGACGCCACCCTGGCGTATTTTGACGGCATTCCGCTGCGCGGATTTTACGAGTACGATGACGAAGGCGTCAAATCCCGCCCGGTCACGCTGGTGGAAAACGGCGTACTGAAAAATTTTCTGATGAGCAGCAGCCCCATTAAGGGGTTCTCCCAATCCAACGGCCACGGCCGCGCTTCCAAAGGCCTGCGGGCGGTGGCGCGTATGGGCAACACGCGGGTGATTGCGTCCGAAACCGTACCGTACGACGAGTTGGAGCAAATGCTGCTGGCCGAAATCAAACGCCAGGGCAAGCCTTATGGTTTTATTATTGAAGACCTGTCCGGCGGTTTTACCCAAACCGACACGTACGCGCCGCAGGCGTTTAAGCTGGAACCGACGCTGGTGTACCGAATGTACCCGGACGGCCGCAAAGAAGCCGTACGCGGGGCCGATATGGTGGGCACGCCGCTGGTGAGCTTTAATAAAATACTGGCCGCGGCGGACGATTACGCCGTATTTAACGGAACGTGCGGGGCGGAATCCGGCTGGGTGCCGGTGTCCGCCATTGCGCCCAGCGTATTATTGGAAGCGCTGGAAATTGAAAAAACCCACAAAAGCAGCTACAAGCCGCCGGTGTTGCCGCCGCCTTCCGCCGCGAAAAAAGGAGGAGCCAAATGAGGAAAATTTTTCTTTTTCTGATGTTGTTCAGCGTTAGCGGGCTGGCGGCTGCCGCCCCGCTGCCGGACAATGTATACTTCCGCGCGATGAAGGACGAAATGACCCGTTCGCTGGACAAACTGCACGTCAAAAACGGGCCCAAACCATACTACATAGCCTATCAGCTGCAAAACGAACACCATTATTGCCAGGGGGCCTCGTTCGGGCAATTGTCCGCATCTTCCGATGATCCTTCCCATCAGCTGTCGGCCCGGGTGGTGCTGGCGGCCGGTTCGCCTAAAAACGACAGTATGGGTTTTACGTCGGACGAATTTCGCTATGCGCCGTCCGCACTGGGCAGCGTAGCCCAGAGCTATTGGGGGATCCGCCGCGCGCTGTGGTCCATTACGGACAACAGCTATTTGAACGCCTCGGAAATGTACGAAAAAAAGCAGGCCTATAAACGCCAAAAGAATTTGACGGATGAACTGCCCGATTTCGTTCCGGCGCAGCAGGCGTCTTTTGTAGAGGAGATCCCGCCGTTTCCAGACGTGCCGCGGGAACAAATGCAGGAATGGGTCCAAAAATTTTCCGCTCGGGGGAAAGATATCCCGTATTTGGAAAGTTTTAGCGTGAACCTCTGCCTGTCGCAGGACGATTGGTACTATTTAAACAGCGACGGCGGATTTTATCAATACGCCACGCTTTCGTCCAGTGCCATTGTAATGGCGCAGGTGCGCAACAAAGACGGTTATAAAATATGGCTGCAGCGGCAAGTGTCCCTGCCGAAGGATTCTACACAGCGTGAACCTATGGTGCAAACACTGGTGGACCGCACCCTGCAGGAGGCCGCCCAATTTTACCAGGCGACCAAAGCCGAGCCTTACATCGGCCCCGTCCTGATGATGCCGGAAGCCGCGGCAGATTTTATCAACCGTTTGCTGGTGGCCAATGTGCGCAACGTAAAACCGCTTTTGTCCGACGAAGACAAAACCGCCGGCGCCTTCCGCAACAAAGCCGGTATGCGCGTGATGAGCCCGGTGGCTGATGTGCTGGACAAACCGCTGTTGCGCGAATACCGCGGCGTGCCGCTGTGGGGGTTTAAACCGGTGGATGACGAAGGCGTTTTGGCACAGGATCTGACGGTGGTTTCGGGCGGGAAACTGCACGAACTGCCGCTTTCGCGCCGTCCGGCCCAAAAAGGGCAAACCAGCAACGGGCACGCCCATATGAGCGACTACACACTGCCGCGCGAATCGCTGAGCAACGTGTTTGTGGAGCCCAAAACGCCGCTTTCCCAGGCGGAAATGGAAGCCAAACTGCTTGCCCGCTGCCGGGAGCTGGAGCTGGATTATTGCTATATCTTAAAAGAATTCCCCGTCAGCGCGAGTTGGGCCAATTCTACCATCAACATCGCCGAGCGCATTTACACCAAAGACGGCCGGCGCGAGCCGGTGTTCGGCCTGAAAGTGAGCGAGCTCAGCACCCGCTCCCTGCGCGACATTTTGGCCGCCGGGGACGATGCGGAGCTGTTTGACATGACGGACGCCGAGTATCGGCCGTATACACTGGTGGTGCCGTCGTTGGTGGTGGACGAGCTGGAATTGCTTCCCAGCGATAAAAAAGCCGACCGCAAACCGTTTGTACCTAAACCTTAATAGAAGCAGACACGCCAAAAGCCCCGCTTGTAAGCGGGGCTTTTTTATGGCAAATCAGAGAGAACGGTCCTGCCGGACGGCGGGTTGGGGCACCAGGCAAGTTTTAAAAATGCAGTTGCTGGACGAGCTTTTCGGCCACGCGTTCGGTAAACGAATTGGGCTCCCCTTTCAAAACGGCTTCCATATGGCGGCGGCTGGCCTTTTTGCGGCCTAAATAATACTCGTCCATAGCCGTTATCAACAGGGCAAGCTGGTTGGCCGGATCCTGCTGCAAAATTTTACCGGCGGTTTGGATAGAGTCCTGGTAGCGGCCGGCTTCGTAGAGCCAGAGGGCTTTGTGGGCCAGCAAATCGCGGCGGTCGGGGGCCAGCAGCAGGGCGGCGTCCACATCGGCCAGGGCGGCTTGCGGGCGGTCCAGCCCGCGGGAGGCTTTGGCGCTGAGCAGCCAAAAATCGGGCGAAGAACTGTCCCCGGCCAGGGCCATGGTGATGTTGATAAACGCGTCCGGGTAGTTGCGCTGGCGCAGGAAGGTTTCGGCGTAGCGGGCGCGGTAGACGGGCTCCGCGGCGGGGTTTAATTCAAAAAATTTATCGTAAAAAAACCGCGCGCGGGAATAGAACCCCATTTTGCTGTAATTGGCGCCCTGGCCGGAAAGCGCTTCCAAATTGTCCGGCTCCTGCGCGAGCACCCGTTCGTAGAGTTCAATGGAGCGGTCCACCAAGTCCGTCCGTTGGTACAGGCTGGCGGCGGCCAGCAACAGGGGGACGTTATCCGGGTGGAATTCCAAGGCTTCCAGATACACTTCCAGCGCTTTACTCAGCTGGCCGAGCTGTTCGTAACTCATCCCCAGCAAGCGGTAGGCGCGGGCCTCGCGGCGTTTGACGTTTTTGGTCTTGTAAATATACTCGGACAGATGTTCAATGGCTTGGGTGTAGTTGCCGGAGGAATACAGGTCGCGCGCTTGGACGTATTCCTTGCGGTCGCCCGCCGGGGCCAAGCCCAAAATGCCCGTTTGGGTGGCCGAACAACCGCCCAAGAGCGCCGTGCCCAGCAAACAAATCCATACATTACGGTTTAAAAACATAAGGCAGTGTAAAAAGCAGGATGTCCTCCTGCAGTTCTCCTAAATGGCGGTTGGCTTCTATAATGCCCACTTCGCCGGCTTTGTGCAGCTTGTTCAGCTCCAACGTGCCCGTGTCCAACACGCGGTTGGTAAGCACGAAATTGGCCTTTTGGGCGGATTCTTCAATCATTGCGGCGCCGCGCACATCGCCCACGCGCAGCAAATAGGCCGCCACCGATTGCGGCGTGGTGGAAGCAAAATCCGGCGGGGTGACGGAAGCAATCACATAGTCCGCCCCCATCAGTTTAACCGTTTCCACCGGCAGATAATCCACCACGGCTCCGTCCACCAATGCCCGGTGGCGGTATTGCACGGGTTCAAATACGCCCGGGATGTTCATGCTGGCGCGCACGGCAATGGCCAGCGGGCCGGAGTTGAACACCACGCGTTCGCCGGTTTTAATGTCCATGGCCGAACACGTGAACGGCGTTTGCAAATCTTCAAAGCGCATGTCGCCGATTTGTTCGTGAAAGAAATTGACCAAATTGGCCGAGGAAGGCAGCTTGCGGGCAAACAAAAAGCGGAACAGACCGATGACGTTAAAGTCCGGGGTGATTTGGTCCATGGACATATGGTCGCTGATTTCCCACAGTTTTTCCGTCGGCAGCCCCGCCGCATACAGCGAGCCCACCACCGACCCCATAGACGTTCCGGCCATCATATCAATCGGCACGCCGGCGTTATCCAACACTTCCAGCACGCCCACATGGGCAAACCCGCGTACACCCCCGGCCGAAAGCGCCAGCCCGATTTTGGGGCGCTCCTGCTTGGGGATGGACGTAAAGCGACGCCACATAAAATCGCGCAGGATTTCGTCGTCGGTTTGAACGGGCAGCGCCCCCGCCGGCGTGCCTAAGCACCCCAGCACGGCTGTTGCCAGCCAGCCGCAAACGGTGCGGCGCCAGCGGGCGGTCATTCTAAATCCTGGCCGATGGCCCATTCCAATTCGGCCTTTGCAATGTGGTTATTGCGCACAGCTTGGAAGTATCCCTGGGCGGATTTGAGGTAATCCTGCAGCCCTTCCAGCGGGGCGGTGCCCGTTTTGGGCTGGTTTTTGGAGGCCTGGGAAAGCAATTTGTTCAAATCGTCATACGCGGCCTGGCGGTCCAGCACTTCCTGCTGCCAGAAGAGCATATTTTCAAAACTTTCGGCCACCTGCACGCGGATTTTGTCTTCAATCGCGGCGCGGCGCAGGGCGCTTTTTTGCTGGCTGGCCTTCTTTTCGGCCAACTGTTCCGACAGATTGTACGGAATCGGCAGGCGCACGGCCAAAGAAACCTGTTTGTTTACGTCGTCCAAACTTTCTTCGCCGAGTTTTTCGTACGATGCGTTTAAAATAATGTCTGGGTAGCGCTTGGAAAGGGCCAGGTCAATGGCGATGTTGTCGGCTTCCAAGGCGTAAATGGCGGACTTTAATTCGGGGCGGAACTCCATGGCCCACAGGCTCATATGCGGAAGGTCCCAATCTGTTTTGACGGGGGAAAAGTCCCCTTTAATCGTGATGCGGGCGTTGAGCTCTTTGTTCAAATTCACCAGCATCGCCAGCTGCGCTTTTTTCAGTTCGCTTTGCGCCTGGTTGCGGGAGCTTTTTAAATCGGCCAGCAAGGCGCGGATGCGGATTTTGGTCCACATATCGCCGGAGGGCTTGGCGTACCATTTTTCGGCCAGGCTCCACACTTCTTGCGCGAGCTTGGCGTTGTGCTGGGCGTAGAGCAAATCGGTAAAGGCTTTTTTGATGTTGAGCACGACTTGGTTTTTGACGATTTCGTAGCGGCTTTGCACTTGCTTGAGGTTGGCGCGGGCCATTTTAAGCGTGCCGCTGATGCGTCCGCCCGTGTAGAGGTATTGCGTGGCGGTAATGCCTACGCCGTAGAATTGGTCTTTTTCCCCGTACAGGCCGTTGCCCGGCAAAAAGCGGTTGGCTACCGAGTCCGGCAGGACCATGGGGTAATCCAGGTCGTACAACGTGGCCGTGCCCTGCAAGGAAAATTGCGGCAGATAGCGGAACTTGGCTTCGCTTACTTTTTGTTCCGCGATGATGATGTCTTGCTTGGCGGTTAAAAATTCGGAACTGTTTTCCAACCCCAGCCGGATAGCGTTTTCAAGCGTCAGGTTGTCGTTCATTAAGCTGGAGAATTTTAGCCCGTATTCTTTTTGCGCAAAAGCCGGTACCCCTAGCAAAAGCGCCAGCAAAAGCGCGGTAATTCGTTTCATACACCCCCCGTTATGATGGCTTTTGTTTTTTGATGTCTGCTTCTATATGGTCCATCATTTTGTTAAATTCGTCCTGCAATTCCATCATTTGGTCGCCTTTGCGCAGGTGCACCCGTTGGGAATAATCGCCCTTGGCAATGGCTTTGCAGGTTTGTTCAAAACGGTATACCGGCCCCGCCATTTTGTGGGATAAAATGGCCGAGATAATGACCACAAACAGCAAATAGATGGCAATTTTGTAGAAGAACGACGCCGCCACCGGCAGGAACTGGTCGTAAATCGGCTGGACCAGTACGGGGTATTTGTCAAATAGGTCGTTTAAAGTGGCCGTCAGTTCAAACGTCATAATGGCCAGCCCGCACAGCACGCTCATAATCATCAGCATCATGTAGCGGATTTGGAGATTTTTTTTGATAAAAATCGTCCTTCTGTTAAAATTCGGCTGGTCGGTAGTTTGGATGGGTTGATTCATAACACCCTCTTAAAAGCTGGTTACGTAGCGGATTTGCAAAATGCGTTCGCTTTCGTCCCCGCGGCCCACGCGGCGCACGGCGGCGTCCAGCGCCAAGGACGGATGCAGGTAAAAGCGCGCGCCCAAGTTCAGCCGGGAATCACGCACGTTGCGGATGCCGTCCCATTCGGCCAACAGCCCGATTTTATCGGCGATGTTGTAATACATCCCGGTAAACCAATAGAGGTCCTTCCAATCAAAATCGGCAAAGTTGAGCCCCAAGGTGGCATTGAGCCCCGGAACGATAATTTCCCGCGAGAAGGTAAGGTAGCCGCCTTTGCGGTTATCCATGTATTCATTCGTGTCGGTGTAGATGCGCTGGTCGTTGTAGCCGTAGCCGTAGCGGCGGCCGTCGTAGCCGATGGCAATGGCCGGCAGGTAGAGGCTGCCGTCAAAAATTTTCCATTTTACTTGGAAGTCCGGGTCCAGTACGCGCACATCGTCCGACGAGCCGAGCAACGCGTGTGCGGCCACGCTGACGCCGATGTTAATGCGGGGGAAAACGCCGAAATCAATGCTTTCCATCACGGCTCCGTGGTCGTAGGCGCGGGTTAAGAAAGACGCCTGGTAGCGGTCCAATGTTTCGGCGGTGGGAACGTCAATAATCATGGTTTCCAGGCTGATGGGGTCCCCTTGCGCGGCTTGCAGCGCAAACGGACAGAGCATACAAAACAATACGGCTAAATAAGTTTTCATTTTCATACAGTGTAATCCTTTTTAAATCTTACAGGAAGGTGCGGATGTCCTTCACTTCCGGTTTGGTGATGTAGCGCACGTTGTGCAAATACACGCCTTCGCGCGCGGGCATAAAGTCGTTGCGGTCGCGCGGGAATTCCAGGTCCACAATGCCTTTATCCAAGCGGGCCGAGCTGGATACGACGCCAATGTTCCAGCGGTCGGTTTTTTCCTGGTCGTAGGGTTCGGCCGGGTTCCAGAAGTTGCGCAGCAACACCGTACCTTTGGGCAGCGGTTCGGCGCCCACGGGAGCGGTTTTTAACAAAACGTCTTTGGTCCAGAGCACTTTGCCTTTGCAGGGCCCGTTGTAGAACGTTACTTTGTAGTAGGGGTTATCGTCGGACGGACCTTTGTTTAACGTAGCCAGCGAATAGGTGGCATACGGTTTGCCGATGTGTTCGCACGCGGCAAAAATGTGGGTGCGCAGCAAGCGTTCGTAATCCTGTTTATCGTCGGTGCGGTTGTAGGGGGATTCTTTTTGGGCGTGGCATCCCGCCAGCGCCAGCAGGGAAGAAACCAGCAAAAGGCTGAAGAGTTTTTTCATAAACCGGGCTCCTTGAGTTAGGGTTGCTTCGTACGCACGGGCGCGCGCGAAACCGATATAGAAATTATACCCGTTTTTGGATAGAAATGAAACCCGGAAAAAGGATTAGGCCCCCTGCAAAAAACGCCCCCGTTTGGCGGGGGCGTGCAAAAGCGGGGCAACGGGACCTATCGGCCGCCGTGTTGTTTGTCGTAGGCTTTGCGGCCTTTTTGGAATTCCTGCTGCAATTCTTGCGCTTTGGCGCGGGTTTGGTCCTGCACGATTTCCTGCGAGGTGTTGCGCCGCAGTTCCTGCGCGACTTGCTGGAAGAATTGGATTTGGTCGGCCAGCGTTTCCGTCAACACGTGCGAGCGGGCCTCAAACGAGGGGTTTTCGTCCGCGTTGATGAAGGAATCGTCTTTACCGTAAAAGAAAATGGTGGAGTTCAAATCCTTGCTTAATTGCTGGCCGATGGGGGCCGTCAGCGCGTACAACGCGGCGCCGCCCTGAATGTCACGGTTGCGCATGGCTTCGTTGTTTTTTGCCTGGATGGCCTTTAAGTTGTCCACCGTGTACAAAATGTAGGGCGGGGCAAACTGCTCGGCCTGGGCTTGGGCGGCCTGCTTTTCCTCTTCGGTGGCGTTTGGCGGCAGCTGGGCCAGCTTGTATTGCGTAAACTGCTGTTCAATTTGGTTGTATTTATCCAGCGGGTCGCCTTTAAACACGGCGCCGGAAGCCGCCACCGAGTCCGACAGTTCGGTGTTGTTCTGGTGCGCATTGGCTACCCAGTAGCACGGCTTGGAGGAGCAATCCTCGTTTTGCAACATAAACTGATAAATTTCCATCGTTTTGGTGTAGTCGGGCGAGGTGACGGATTCGTCGATTTCTTCCTCCGGCAAGCCTGTGGCCCGGCCGATGATGGGCGTAATGGGGGCAGGCGGCATAGGCAGGTGCGTTTTTTGGTAAAAGTCCTGTTGGTTTTTGAGTTTTACGTCCTGCAATTGCTGTTTGGTAGCCGGTTTGGAGTCCGGGTTGTCTTCCATACAAGCGGAAGATTTGACCGGCCGCGGGGCTTTGTTCAGACAAGAAAATTCCAACATATTTTTCAGCTCGTCCTGCGGTTCCTGTCCGGCGGCTAAGCGGTTTAAGCGCTCCTGCGAGCGTTCCAAAAAGTATTGCCGCGCTTCCGCCATGCGTTCCTGACGGTAGGCTTCTTTGGCGTTGCGGTCTTTGTTGTTTTGCGGGTTGGGATATTTGGCATCCGCCAGCGAGTCGGCCACTTCGTTTAACACGTAATCCGGGCTTAAATACGCCAGGAGGGACGCGGCATTCTGTTCAGGCGCGGCGTTCTCGGCGGTCGCTCCCGTGGCACCGAAAGACGGCATATCCATGCCGGCGGAAGCCGAGCCGGAGGACGAAACGGACGTATCGCGGCTGGAGCCCATCCGTTCGGAGGACGCCAGGCGGGCGCCTTCTTCCCGGCCGGAGCCGGAGAAACTTCCGGTATTGGCGGCTTTGGGCGTATCAAATCCGAGGAACCTTTTAATCGGATTGAACAAACGCGCCCATTTGGAATCCGGCAATTCTTGCTTGGGGGCGGATTGAGCGGCCGGGTCAAAGCGGGCGGCGCGTTCCTGGCGCACGTAAATATCGTAGGGGTTGTCCTTGGTGTTGATTTCGTGCATACCCCGCACGGCGTCTTCCGGAGCGGTTTGTCGGATGAGTACCCAGTCGCCTTCTTCCGTTTGCAGGGAAGCATCCCCAAACGAGCCGCGTGCTTGCTCCCCGGCTTGCGGGGCGGCTTCGGTAGAAATGTAATTTTGGGTGGCGGCGCGGGCATCGGCGTACAGTTCCTGTTCGTCCACCGGGGTGCCAAACTGCTCGTCGGCCTGACGGTTGGTCAGCGTTTGGGGGGCGGATTGCTTTTTGTTGCGGTTGGTGAAAAACCGCGCAATACGGTTGACCAAGGCCGTCAGCGGGTTGGACGTAAAAATTTGCGGATTAGCGGTTTGCGCCGTTTGCAGACCGGTCGGCTGGGCTGCGGGCGTTTGTAAAAACGGCAATAATAAGAAAACGACCAGTGCCAAACAAACCACAAACAGAATTATTTTAAAAGCTGTTTTCTTCATAAATACCCCGACTAATAACAAATTTCCGGCGAGAGCCGCGGAATCCCGCGCCCTAAACCGGCTTATACCAATAGTCTACCCGTTTGAAGCTGATTTTTCAAGGGTGTTTTGTGCGTCGCCCGGGAACCATTTGTGCCACAGTTGTTTGCAGATTTGCCACGATTTTTGAATATGGGCCCAAAGCGGATTGTCCGAAACGGGTTCTGCCGTCGGCTGTGCGGGAACGGGCGTCTGCGGCAAGGTGTAGCCGGCGGCCCGCACAAGCTCTTTTAAGTAATTGGAAGGAATGGCAAAGTTCAGGTTTTGGTTTCCTTCGCCCTTGTAGCTGGCAAACGCGACGGAAATGACTTCGCCCGCGGCATTGAACACGGGGCTGCCGCTGGAACTGGGGGAAATGGGAGCGCTGATTTGGTGCCAAATGATGCCGTCCGCTTTTTTGCGTACCTGGCTGATGAGGCCGGAGGAAATGGTGTTTTGCAGGCGGCGCGGGTTGCCGATGACGGTGATGGTTTGGCCGGGGAGGGCCAAATCCGAATTGCCCAAGGTTACGTGGGGCAGGTTGCGCGCCTGAATTTTAAGCAAAGACAAATCCACATTTCCGGCGGAGGCCACGTTGGCAGCCTCGCCCGATACGGCGCCGTTGTTAAACGTAATGTTGATGTAGAGGGCGTTTTCCGACACGTGCCGGCTGGTGGCAATCAGACCGTCCGGCGTGAGGACAAAGCCCGTCCCGGTAAACGTGGAGCCGTCCGTTTTGGCCACGTTTACGGCCACTACGGCGGGGGCGTTTTGCTCGGCAATCCACACGTGGTTGTTTTGAGCCAACCCTGCGGGCGCCGCTAAGATAACCAAGAGGACAAACAGGCAGCAAGCTCTCATATTTCAGATTATAGCAATAATTGCTTGGGCTGGGGGCGTTGAAAAGCAAGCGGATAAATAGTACACTTAGTAAGTAGGTATTTAAGGAGTTGCATTATGGGAGAACCATTTTACGTAAGCCGCAAAAAATATGAAGCTCTGGTAAACGAGCTGAAAGATTTGAAAGAATTAAAAGCCCAACTCTCTAATGAGATTGGCGAAGCCGCCGCACAGGGCGATTTGAAAGAAAACGCCGAGTATCACGCCGCGAAAGAAAAACAGACGGAAACGCTGATCCGCATCCAGGAATTGGAAATCCGCCTGCGCAACGCCCAGATTACGGACGATTTGACCGTGGACAAAAGCGAAGCCCGCATCGGCGCGACCGTGACCATCCGCGATGTGGATGCCGGCATTGAGTTCACCTATACGTTGGTGGGTTCTATGGAATCCAACCCGGAAAAGGGGTTGCTGTCCGTTAAATCCCCGCTGGCCAACGGTGTGTTGGGCAAGAAAGAAGGCGAAATGTTTGAAGCCATCTTGCCGCGCGGACCGAAAAAATACAAATTGGTCAAGCTGGAATACAAATAATTTATCCTACAAAAAACCGGGCCGTTTGGACGGCCCGGTTTTTTTGTGTCTGAAAAGCGATATTAATGCAGGCGTGCGGTGGCGTGCAGCGCAACAATTTGCTTGGCAAAATCTTTGTTGACGGTGCTCCAGTACACCATGCTTTCATACAAGTGCAGTTCTTCGTCGGAAACGATTTCTCCGTCCTTGATTTCGGACATTTGCCGCGGCAGGTGCCCGTTGGCCTGGGTGAAGGCCCGCACGTTTTCCAGCGTTTCGTGGGCCGTCAGGCCGATGCTCGGATATTTGCCCAACAAGGTGATAATCTGGTCAATGTAGGGCAAGACCTGTTTAAACTGGTTGGCCTGATTGTAGGCAATCATCATCAGCAGCCGGTTGTACAACCGTCTTTCCGGCAGTTGGGCGTTCCAGCGGGGGGAACGGTGGTATTGTGTGGTAAATTCTTCCAGTTCGGTGGCCAATTCTTTGTACGCTTCCACCGTGGTAACGATGTCCTGCTGCGAGCGGGCCGCGGACAAACCGGCCGTATGCTGCTTGTGGGCCGCGCGCAAGACGGTTAAAAAGCCGCTTTCGTGCTGGGGCATGATTTGTTCCAGCGCGATAAAGCTGCGCAACGTGGATTTGACGTTTTCGTCCACATACGGGGATTTCATAATTTCGCGCAGTTTCAAGTTCAGTTTGTGCGGGTGCGCTTTCATGTATTCCAGGGCTGTGCGGGCAAACACTTCACGTACGTCCTGGCTGGCGATAAAGCGCAGCTCGTAGGAGGACATAAATTCCAAAGACAGGCTGTAATAGTTGGACAAATCCCGCATAAATTGAATGTAGTTGCGGTTTTCAATGGATTTGGACAAAAAGCGGTGCAGACTCTGGTTTACAACGAGGCTGTCTAATCCGTCCCACAATTCGTTTTCGCGGATTTCGTCCAAGTTGAGGGTTTGGTAATTTTTGAGCAAATTGGCTAAACGGCGGGCTTGGGCGCGTTCTTCTTCCAGCAGGGTGGAGTAATTCAGCACCTTTTTGGTTTTGGTAAAATCCATGGCCGTCCCTATTTTTTGCAAGAATTTTTGTTCGTCAAAAGCAGGTTTGTAGGGTTGTTTGATGAATGTGTTGGCCGGCGTGTTGACGGAGGCAGCCGTTTGCGGTACATTTTGCAAAACATTGTGAGCCCCGGCAGTAAGCGCCTGGCCCGCAGCTTTGGTGACGGCCGACTTGGCGGCTGTTTCTACCCCGGAGGATAGCACTTTTTTGCCGGCTTGCGCGGCCGCGTCTTTCGTGGCGGCTTGGAGGGTTTGTTTCACGATTTTTCCTCCCTGCGCAAAAGAAACGGTGGACAGACATAAACAACATATTAAAGCAAGAATGCGATTTATCATATTTTCTCCTTATCTATACTATAAAACATCCCGTCGGAAATCACCAGGGCCCTTGGGCCTAGGCCCCGATAGGCCTTTTGGACCACAGCGGACGCCTGAAATAGGGGGAAAATAGGCTTGGCCGGGGAAAGCAACCCGCGCGGACATAAAAAATCCCCGGGAGAGTGCCCGGGGATTTTTGGATGCGAGTTGAGTCAAGAGTACTTCTTTAGGACGGCTTCTTTGGCGGCGCTGGAGTAGACGTTGTAGTCTATCTGTTGGAAGATAGAGTCTTTCTGCTCCAGGTCGTACACAAAGCCTTCGTCAATGCGGTTGCCTTGGATTTGCTCGTAGAGCTCGTTGAACCGTTTGACGTGGTCCTTGGTGCGCTTGGTGGAGTATTCCTTGGCGGTGCCGGTGGTCATCAAAAACGCCCAGTCGGACGATTGCATCAGCAGCAGTTCGCGCGCCAATTGGTTTAGCGCCCGGCGCAAGAGGCCGTCTGCATGCGGGAATTTGTTGGCCAGTTCCATCATTCGTTCGGCCGCTTTGATGAGGTGGCGGTAAATCCAGTCGTTTCCGCTGTTAAGCCACACATCGTGGTAGCCTTTGTCGCCCCAGGAGGACATGGACGGTTGCACCATTTGGTTTTCGGGGTACATTTCCAGGTATTCGCTCGGCGTGACGAGCTTGATGTCCTTCTGGTCGTAATAGATTTTTTTGAACAAGAATTCCAGGAAATCAATCCCTTCGTACCACCAGTGGCCGTACAGTTCCGCGTCGTACATGGAAACAATCAGCGGTTTGCGGTCCAACAGCGTGCTTAAGTATTCAATCTGTTTCTGGCGGTTGAACATAAAGTTGCCGGCGTGCGTGGCGGCCACTTCGCGCGCCTCGTAGGGGTTGTACGCCTGTTTTTGGTTCAGGGGTACTTTGCCGGTAATTTTATGGTACTTCATGCCGATGTTGCGGCGGACGCCGTCGGAATGGAGGTAGGGTTTGATATAGTCGTAGTTCAAATCGTAACCCAAGTCGCGGTAGAATTCGCGGTAGCGCGGGTCGCCGGGGTAGCCGGATTCGGCGCTCCACACCTGCTGGGCCGATTCCATATCGCGCGCAAAGGCGGCCACGCCGGTTTGCGGGCAGTACACGGGCGCGTAGATGCCGTATTTCGGGCGGGGTGTGCCGTGCAGTACGCCGTGCGATTCGGTAAAGAAGAACCGGATGCCTTCGTCGCGCAGGAATTTATCGTCGCCGGGGTTGTAGGCGCATTCGGCCAGCCAAATGCCCCGCGGGCTGCGGCCAAAGCGGCTGCGATAGTCGTTGGCGGCGATTTTGATTTGTGCATTGACGCTTTCCTTGTGCACCATCAGCGGCAGATAGCCGTGCGTGGCGCAGCAAGTGATAATTTCCAGCTTGCCCATATCCTGGAATTTTTTGAACCCTTCCAGGACGTGGCTGTGGTAGCGGTTTTCAAACAAATCTTTGTAGCGGCGGAATTTGTTGAAGTACATCCGCGCGACGCCTTCAAACTCCGTGCCCTGCGTGCGGTTGAGTTCTTTTTCCGACAGTTCCAGCCGCTGGTTTAAATAATGGCGGAAGCGGTCAATGAGCAGTGGGTCCGACATCATGTTGCACAGCGGCGGCGTCAAAGACATCGTCAAGCGGAAATCGGTTCCTTCTTCGGTCAGATTTTCAAATACGTTAAGCAGCGGAATGTACGTTTCCACCATGGCTTCGTAAAACCAATCTTCTTCCAGAAAGTCCGGGTATTCCGGGTGTTTGATGAACGGCAGGTGCGCGTGCAGCACCAGCGCCAAGTAGCCTTTTTCTTCGCCCATGGTTATTTCCCTTCCTCGCGCAGCGCTTTAATCGTTACCTGGCGCGTTTTGTCGCCTTTGGCGTTGCGCGCTTTAATCGGTAAGTCCACCACGCTGCCGGCGGGCAGGTGCTGGCGAATGGAAAATTTGCCTTCTTTGAGTTCAATGTCTTGCCCGTTGATGGACACGATGGCGTTTTTGGACGCGGAACCGTAGATAATAATTTCGCAATCCGCCTGGAGCCAGATGTCTTCTTCGGCTTCGGGCTGCACTTTTTCCAGTTGCAGCGTGAAGGACGACCACGAGGTCGGCGCGCCGGAGGAGGACAGCTCCGTCAGTTTCCAGCGTTGGCCCAACACGTGCATCAGTTCGCTGGCGCCCAAGCCGATGTAGTCGGCCCCGGCCAGTTTTAAGAGTTTTTGGAAGTCGCCTTCCACAATCATCCATTTGTCGTCCACGATGTCGGACACTTTGCCGGGCGGCAGCGACGTAGCGTTGCTGCGGGAGACCAAGATGAATTTGCCGTCGGCGGTCAGGTAGCCCAAATCGGCCAGGTACGAGCGGCCGGCTTGCGGCGCGTTGATGTACCAGCTGCGGG
Organism: Candidatus Avelusimicrobium gallinaceum; assembly: GCA_944324965.1. GTDB lineage: Bacteria > Elusimicrobiota > Elusimicrobia > Elusimicrobiales > Elusimicrobiaceae > Avelusimicrobium > Avelusimicrobium gallinaceum. Next base: position 67,136 of record CALUYH010000006.1, on the reverse strand, counting down.
CTTCAAAAATGACGGGCATATCGTAGTGGGTAACGGAGTTGTTCCCGTCAAAAAAGTTCACATTCGTCACGTCGTGCAGGCGGATGATGGTGCGGGCCTGTTTCAGGACGTCTTCCCCGTATTGGCTTTTCAGATAATCCAAGGTGTTCGGGGTGATTTCCCAAAATAAGAACATCCAAGCCGGGTCTTTGGGCAGCAAATAGCTTTCCGTTTTGCCGTATCCGGACGGAATGTCCGCTTCGGCGTGTATGTCTTTAGCCAAGGGTTTAACCAAGGCGGACGAAGATAAATTTTGCGTCATATGTTTCTTTACCTCACCCTGTTTTAATATATTATTTTTCTTTAGAGAATTTTTCTCCCCCATTCTATTTTAGCATTTTACATTGGGAAAAAGACCTTTTTAAAACAAAAATTTTTTTGGGGGAGTGCCGGCGGGTGTGCTACAATAGACACAAGGGGGAAAAATATATGAAAAATAACCGTGGCGTCGGGCTGTTGGGAATGCTCCTTGCGGTGGTGATTATGTCCGTGTTGCTGATGCTGGTGTTAAAGCAATACACGGCGCAAACGCGGCAGGTGTTAAATTTGCCGGGGGTTACGCAGCCGCAAACGCCTGCCCAAGCGGCACAAGGTGCCAAGCAACCGCAAGCCAAGCCCCCGTGCAACGGGCGGTGGGTAGGCAATATCTGCGTGCCGACCGAAGTGCGCAGCGCCAGCTTGGACGCTTTTGAACAAATGAATCCGTAAATCAGGCCACAAAAAACCCCGGAGAATCCGGGGTTTTTGTTGGAATTATTTAATAAAGCCTTTGGCTTTTAATTCTTCTTCCACGGCGGCCATCGTGGGGGGAATGACGCACACTTTGGGCAGGACCTGCATGGCCGAGTCTATGTCCTTTAGCCCGTTGCCGCCCACAATTAAAACCACCGACTCGTCCCGTTCAATTTTGCCTTCCGCCACCAGTTTTTTCAGCGCGGCATACGGCGTTGCCCCGGCGGGTTCGGCAAAGATGTTGGCTTTGCGCGCCAATTCCGGGATAGCCTGCAAAATTTCTTCGTCCGTCACCGTAACGGCCATACCGTTGGACTCCTGCAAGGCCTGCAGGGCCAGGGCCGCGTCGCGCGGGTAGTTCACCACAATGCTGTCCGCCACCGTGTGGGCCGCCACGGATTTTACTTCCGTATGGCTGTTGAACGCCTGCGCAATGGCGGCGCTGCCTTCGGCCTGGACGGCAATCATCTGCGGCATCCGCTCAATAATGCCCAATTTGTTAAAGTCGGTAAATCCCTTCCACAAACCGGCCAAAATCGTTCCGTCGCCTGCCGCCACAATCACTTTATCCGGCGCTTCCCAATCCATTTGTTCGCAAATTTCAAACGCGCAGGTTTTTTTGCCTTCGCGCGTGAACGGGTTGAACCCCGCGGCGCGGGAATACCAGCCGTATTTTTGCACGGATTGTTTGCACAGTTCAAAGGCTTCGTCGTACGAGCCGTCCACGCCAATTACTTCCGCCCCGTACACGAGCAGCTGCACGAGTTTCGGGTCCGGCACGGACTTCGGCGCAAAGATGACGGCTTTGAGCGGGGTGCTGGCCGTCAAGCAGGCCAGCGAATCGCTGGCGTTGCCGGTGGAGGCGTCGGCAATGACTTCCTGCTCCAGCTCCAGTGCGCGGGCCACGGCCACGGCGCTGCCGCGGTCTTTAATGGACCCGGTCGGGTTGCGGCCTTCATCCTTAATTAGCAAGTTGGAAATATGCAGTTCTTTGGCCAGTTCTTTGCAGGGGTAGAGCGGCGTCCAGCCCACGTGCACATGCGGCACTTTGTCGTGGTCGTTGATGGGCAACAGGTCCATATAGCGCCACATATCAAACTCGCGGTTGTCTTTCAGTTTGCCGATGCTGAAGCGTTTGGAAATCAGTTTATAATCGTAATTGACTTCCAGGTTTCCGCCGCAGGCCGAACAAACGAAGTTTGCCTCGCTGGTTTTGTGTTCTTTGCCGCAGTTAATGCACTGCAGGTTGAGGATTTTTTTCATAGATTATTTGGTTTCCGGCTCTACTTTCTTTTGAATCAAAATCAAGCTGACAAAAATCAGCATCAGCCCGCCGATTTCGGCCCCGGTCGGCATACGGCCGAAGGCAATCATATCGCTGATCATTGCTACCACGGGCGTGAAATACGTGACCGACGCCATACGCGTGGCCCCCCAGCGTTTAATCAAAGCTACCATCAGCAGGAACGCCACCGCGGACGAGAATACCCCGGCGCTAATAATGGAAACCACCACTTTGGTGGTGAAGGCCGAGGCCGGCGGAATCGGTTCTACCAACAGGGAAATAATCAACAGCACCACCGCCGAGAACAAATACTGGTGGAAGGTGTTGGCTTCGTTGGAAACGGCGTCGCTGTCCACCATAATTTTTTTGGTCAGCACGTTGCCCAAGCTGTACGCCCAGGCCATAATCAAAAACGCAATGCAGCCGTACAGCGCCAGCGGGCTGGCGTCCAGCTTGGCGGCGGTAATCATCGGGTGCATAATAATCAGCAGGCCGATCATCCCCACCGTCACCCCGGCCGCACGGCGCCAGGTAAAGCGGTCTTCGCCTTTTAACAAAATGGCCCCGGCGATGAAGGACCATATCGGTACCGTCCCGTTAAAAATCCCGCCAATCGTCGGCGCCACAAAGCGCTGCCCCCAGGAAATGGCGGCAAACGGCAGCAAAATCAGCAGCAGCCCGATGGTCCACGGGCGCCAAAGCTGTTTGACGGGGCATTTTAAATTTTTGCGCTGAATCGCGTACAAAACGATAAAGAAACACAACCCTGCCAGTACACGGTAAAAAGTGCCCCAGTACGGTGGCAGACTTTCCACGATATTTTTGGACGCCAAAAAAGCCGTCCCCCAACAAAGTGCCAAACAAAATGCCAGTATATAGCTCATAGTTTTCTCCTTTCGTATATTATAGTAAATTCCCAAAACGACATTACCGCCGGGCGGTGGAATTCGTATAATATATAAGAGGAATTCCCTATGAAAAAACACTTGCCTGCCCTTTTATTTGTTTTACTGGCCGCCCTGGTGTGGTGGCTTTCCTTGGCGCCGCGCCGCCATCTGGCGCCGGTGGCCGAAGGCCAAAAACCCAAGGTCGTTACGTCCGGCTATGTGCCGTACACGCTGGCCAAACAGCTGGCCGGGGACTATGCCGACGTGTCCATGCTGCTTCCGGCCAATGCCGAGCCGCACTCGTTTGAACCGACGCCCGGCGTGTTGGTGACCGTTAAAAATGCGGACATTTTTATCTACGTGTCGGACCGGATAGAACCCTGGGCCAAAGACGTGCTGGCCGCGGCCGGCCCGCAAACGCAAGTGGTGCAGGCGGCCCAATATACGCCCGCCTCGGATGACCCGCACATTTGGATGGATTTTAAAAACACCCGCAAAATTGCCCGGGCCATCGCGTCGGTGCTGGTGCAAAAGGATCCCGCCCACCGCGAAGTGTACGGCGCCAACTTGCAGGCGTTGGAAAAAGAACTGCAGGAATTGGACGAATCTTACCAAAAGGGCCTGGCGTTCTGCCAAAGCCGCGAAGTCGTGCACGTGGGCCATTTGGCGTTTGGCAATTTAACCAAAAATTATAATCTTTCCCTTTCCGCTCTGGCGGGTTCTTCCCACGACGGGGAAAACTCCGTGCGCCAGCTGGCGGATTTAATTCAGTTTATCCGCCAAAACCACATCCGCACCATTTTTACCGAGGAAACCCTTTCTCCGCGCTTGAGCGCCACGGTGGCCGAAGAAACCGGCGCCCAGGTGCTGCCGCTTTACACGGTGGAACACGTCAGCAAGCAGGATTTTGACGCCAACGTGACATACGGGGAACTGATGCGGCGCAATTTGCAAAGCCTGCAAAGGGGGCTCGGATGCCAAGCGTAATTGAAGCGCAAGATGTAAGTTTTGCTTACGTGCGCGTGCCGGTGTTGGAACACATTTCGTTTGCGGTCAACGCGGGCGATTATGTGGGTATTATCGGCCCCAACGGCGGCGGAAAGACCACGCTGCTAAAATTGCTTTTAGGGTTGGAAAAAGGCAAAGGCCAAATCAAGCTGTTTGGCCAGCCGCTGCGCACGTTTAAAGAGTGGCGCAAAATCGGCTACTTGGCGCAAAAGAGCCCGGTGTCGCAAAGCGGGTTCCCGGTGTCGGCCGAAGAAGTGGTGCTGATGGGCCTTTCGGACCGGCACGGCAGCGGCGTATCGGTCAGCGAGTTAAAACAAGTGCACGAAGCCATGCAAAAAACCCGCACGCGGGAATATGCGGGGCGGATTTTCCACGATTTATCCATCGGCCAACAGCAGCGCGTCTTGTTGGCGCGGGCGCTGGTCAGCCGGCCGGAACTGCTGATTTTGGACGAGCCTTCCACCGCGCTGGACCCCGAATCGCGCGAGATGTTTTTTGATTTGTTGGGTGAGTTGAACACCCGCTTTGGCGTGACGATTTTGCTCATCACGCACGACACGGGCGAAGTGGGCAAATATATTTCCAAATTTATGTATATAGACAAAACCCTCGTGTTCTACGGTACCAAACAGGAATTTTGCCATTCCGCCGCCGTGGCCGAAAAACTGGGTGCTTTTGCCCAACACACCATAGACCATTTGCACAACCACGGCCGCTGCCCGCTGGGCGGATCGTGCGGGGAGGAGGTCAAATGATTACGGAATTTTTGAGCTACGGGTTTGTGCAGCGCGGGCTGGCGGCCGGTTCGTTGGTGGCGGCGGCGTGCGCCTTATTGGGGGTGTTTTTGGTGCTCAAGCGTTTGTCGCTCATCGGCGATGGCATGAGCCACGTGTGTTTGACGGGCGTGGCGGCGGCGCTTTTATTGTCGGCCAATCCGGTGTATGTATCGGTGCCGGTGGTGGCGGCGGCGTCGCTGGGCATTATGAAGCTGGCGCAAAAATTTAAAATCTATGGCGACGCCGCTATCGGCATTGTCAGTGCGGCGGGGCTGTCGGTCGGGCTTTTGATTACCGCGCTGGCCGGCGGATTTAATACCGATTTATTGGGCTATTTGTTCGGCAGTATTTTGACCGTTTCCAAGGACGAAGCCGTGTTATGCGGCCTGTTGCTGGCGGCGGTTTTAGCCGGGCTGTTCTTTTTTTACCGGGATTTGACTTCCGCCTGCTTTGACGAACCCTTCGCCCGCACCCGCGGCATTGCCGTGCAGACTATTAATACGGTGCTGGTGGTGATAACGTCCGTAGCCGTGGTGCTGGCGTTTAAAGTGGTGGGCATTTTCCTGATTTCGGCCCTGCTCATTATTCCGCCCGTTTCGGCGTTGCTGATTTCGCACACGTTTAAACAAGTGCTCTGGCTGGCGGCATGCTTTGGCGTGGCCAGCGTGTGGGCGGGGGTGTATTTGTCGTTCGTGTTCAACATTCCGTCCGGCGCCACGATTATTTTGGTTAACTTGTGTATTTTGGCATTATCTTACGGCTGGAGCAAAATGGGGGGGCTCAAAAATGCCCGCTAAAAAGCCCGACGTTCCCGCCCTGTTAAAAACGCTTAAACAGCTTTACCCCAAGCATATCATTCCGCTGCACCACAAAAACGCGTGGCAACTGCTGTGTGCGGTGATTTTGTCGGCCCAGTGCACGGATGAACGCGTGAACCAAATTACGCCCGCGTTGTTTGCGGCCTATTCCACCCCGCAGCAAATGGCCCAGGCCGATATCAAAGACGTGGAAAGACTCATCCACTCCGCCGGCTTTTACCACAGTAAAGCCTTGTCGTTAATTGAAAGTTCCAAGCGCATCAGCGAAGTGTACGGCGGCGAAGTGCCGCAGAATATGAAAGATTTGCTCACCCTGCGCGGCGTAGCGCGCAAAACCGCCAACGTGATGCTGGGGGATTATTTTAAAAAGCCCGAAGGCATTGTGGTGGATACGCACATCAAACGGCTGTCCTACCGGCTGGGGCTTACCAAACAAACGGACCCCGTGAAAGTGGAACAGGATTTGATGAAACTGATTCCGTATAAATACTGGGGGTGGTTTGGCATTGCGCTTATTCTGCACGGCAGGCAGGTGTGCAACGCCCGAAAGCCGGCGTGCAGCCGTTGCCGGTTGGCCCCGATATGCCCCCGAAACGGTGTGAAAATTTCCGAATAACAAAAATCCCGCTTTTTAAAGCGGGATTTTTATGTCAATAACGCAAATGCAAACACGCCCGGAACAGATACGTGATGAATTTAAGCGGGTGTTGGGCAGGATTGGGCGCCACCTGAAACAGCGGGTATTTGGTTAGCCCAAGCCGTTTAAAAACAGGGAAATTGTTCTGGCACGGCAGGCCGGTTTCTTTCACCCATTCTTTATAAAATTGGAACCATTCGTCAAAATAATAGTATTTCCAAAATTTGCGGTGACCGACGGCGTGCACCAGAGCGGATTGTTTAAGGACGGGGGCACAGCGGCGGGCCTCGCAATTGTATTTTTCGTCCAGCGGGTCAATGGTCAGGCCAAAATGCTGGCACATCAAAAGTAAAATTCCTTGGTCCGGGTAATAAAGAACGTTGCTGATTTCTTCGGTCTTTTGGTAGCACCAATCGGAAAAGCGGTTTTTGTCGCCGGGCAGCAGGTTGCTGGCCGCCATAATGCCCGCATTGTAGTGCGGGGCGTCCATCTTAAAGTGAGGAATGTCCTGCGTAAAATTCACGCGCACGCGTTCATCATAATACTCACGCCGGAAGCCAATCCCGTGCGGAATTTGCGCAAGCATACCGGCTAGGTCGCCTTGCACCAAAATATCCGCGTCCAACCACAGCACGTATGAGTAGTGCTCCAGCAAGCGGAAGCATTCATAACGGGCAAACGTCATTTCCCCGTAATCGCGCAGCACGTGCGGGCGCATTCCCTGCATATGCGGGAAACGGTATTCTACAAACCGGCACGGTACCACCCGGTTCAGCGCGCGGCGGCAGGATTCATCCATGTTTTGGTAATACACCACCACATCGGCGCGCTTGAGCAAAGCCGCGTTGTGGCGTTTGAGCCCTTTTAAAACAACGCCCAACGCAAAGGTTAAATTGCCGGTGGCCCCCAGCACGATAGCGGTGTCTTTTGTAGAGTCCGAAGGAAATAGGGAAATGTTCATATACGTCATTGTAGCACAAAAACGCCCCGCTTTCGCGGGGCGTTCCTTAAGCGGCGTAAATTATTTGCCAAGCAGCGATAACAACACCCCCGCCGCCACCGCACTGCCGATTACGCCCGCCACGTTGGGGCCCATCGCGTGCATCAAGAGGTAGTTGTTCTTGTCGTATTCCAACCCGATTTTGTTGGAAACGCGCGCCGCCATCGGCACAGCCGACACGCCGGCGGAACCGATAAGCGGGTTGATTTTGGTCTTGCTGAAGCAGTTCATCAGTTTGGCCAACAACACGCCCGAAGCCGTGGCGATGGAGAAGGCAATAATGCCCAGCACCAAGATACCCAGCGTTTCGGTTTTTAAGAATTGGCTGGCCTGCAGTTTGGAACCGACCGACAGCCCGAGCAAAATGGTGGTAATGTTGCAGAAATCATTTTGCAGGGTTTTGGACAAGCGTTCCGCCACGCCCGATTCTTTAATCAGGTTCCCGAACGTAAGCGCACCGATTAAGGGTGCCGCATCCGGCAAGAGGAACGCGCACAAGAGCAACAGCACGAGCGGGAACAAAATCTTCTCGCGTTTGGAAACGGGGCGCAGCTGCGTCATTTTGATTTTGCGTTCCGCGTCGGTGGTCAAGAGCTTCATAATGGGCGGCTGGATAATCGGTACCAGCGCCATATACGAATAGGCCGCCACGGCAATGGCGCCCAACAGCTGCGGTGCCAAGCGGGAGGTTAAAAAGATAGCCGTCGGGCCGTCCGCCCCGCCGATAATGCCGATAGAGGCCGCTTCTTTTAAGCCAAACGCAAACGGCTGCGCGTCGCCAAAGTGCACATACGAAAGCGCAATGGCGCCGATGAGCGTGGCAAAAATGCCAAACTGCGCCGCCCCGCCCAACAGGGCCGTTTTGGGGTTGGCAATCAGCGGGCCAAAGTCCGTCATCGCGCCGACGGACATAAAGATAAACAGCGGGAACAGACCCGTCTGGATACCGGCGTCGTACACGATGCGCAAAAAACCGCCCGCTTCGGCAATGCCCGCCAACGGAATGTTGGACAGCAGCCCGCCGAAGGCAATCGGGATTAAAAGCAGCGGTTCAAACTGCTTTTTAATCCCCAGCCACAACAGAAAGCAGCAAACCACCATCATCACCAGTTGCTGCCAGGTGAGCGCATAGAGCGAAGTGGCGTGTGCAATTTTGGTAAGAGAAGTTAAAATATCCATAGGTTTCCTCTCTTATTTGATGTCGGCCAGCGTATCGCCGGTTTGCACCTGGTCGCCTTGTTTCACGGCAAAGTGAATGGTGCCGGAGGCCGTGGCCGCGATGGAGGTTTCCATCTTCATCGCTTCCAAGACGATAATTTCCTGCCCTTCGCTGACGTGTTCCCCTTCTTTGGCGCTCAAGCGCAATACCGCGCCCGGCAAGGGGGATTTGACCGCACTGCCCGCACCGGTGCCCGCAGCAGGCTTTTTGTCGGCCTTGGCGTCCGACGCGGAGGTGGACACATCGTAGCGTTTGCCGTTTACGACGGCGCTGTCGCCGTCAAACACGACTTCGTACGCTTTGCCGTTTACGGTCACTTTCACGGCGTCGCCCGCTTTGGCGGACGCTTTTTTGGCGTCGGCCGCCCAGCGGATACCGTTCACTTTGGCTTCGCCTTTGAGGAACAAGAGCCCTTTGTCGGCGCAGGTGGCCACGATGAAAACGTTTTCTTCCGTTACCGGCAAGCCCGCTTCTTTAAGTTTGGCTTCCGCCACTTTGAGGCCTTTCTTCGGGTCGGCGTCGTTGATTTCAAGCGGCGTTTTCTTGGTAGGCGGCAAGCCCAGCTGTTCGCTGGCTTCCTTCACCACGGCCGGATCGGGTTCCACCGGCGTTTTGCCGAAGTATCCCAATACCATTTTGCCGTAGCCGGGGGTGATTTTCTTCCAGGGGCCGAACATGACGTTGCTGTACGCCTGCTGGAAGTAGAACTGGGAAACGGGGGTGACGGACGTGCCGAACCCGCCCAATTTGACGCATTCGCCCATGGCTTTTACGACTTCGGGGAATTTGTTAAAGGTGCCGTTGTCGCGCATCATTTGGGTGTTGGCCGTCAACGCGCCGCCGGGCAGCGGAGAGAACGGAATAATCGGGTTGACCGCGGTGGCCTCGGGCGGCAGGAAGTATTTGCTCATGCATTCCTGGAACACGTTTTCGGCTTCCTGGATTTTTTTGGTATCAATATCCAGCGTATAATCCGTGCCGCGCAGGGCGTGCCACATCGTTAAAATATCGGGCTGGCAGGTGCCGCCGGATACGGGCTGCATGGAAAGGTCCAGCTGGTCGGCGCCGGCGTGGATGGCTTCCAGACAGCAGGCAATGGAGTTGCCGGCCGTTTCGTGCGTGTGGAACACGATTTTGGTGCCTTCGGGCAGCAGGCGGCGGGCCATGGCAATGGTCTTGCCGACGGTGGACGGAGTGGAAGTACCGGACGCGTCTTTAAAGCAGACGGAGTCAAACGGAACGCCGGAATCCAAAATCTGGCGCAGAATTTTTTCGTAGAACACTTCGGTGTGAATGGTGCCGGTGTGATCCCAGCCCGGGGCCAGGGACATCATGCTTACGCACACTTCGTGCTTCAGGCCCGCATCGTGGATGCACTGGCCGGAATAAATCAGGTTGTTTACGTCGTTTAACGCATCAAAGTTGCGGATGGTGGTGGTGCCGTGTTTTTTGAACAGCTTGGCGTGGGCTTTGATGACGTCGGAAGGCTGGCTGTCCAAACCGACCACGTTCACGCCGCGGGCCAAGGTTTGCAGGTTGGCGTCCGGGCCGGCGGTTTTGCGGAACGTGTCCATCATATCAAAGGCGTTTTCGTTGCAGTAAAAGAACAACGCCTGGAAGCGCGCCCCGCCGCCAAATTCCATGTGGGTAATGCCGGCATGGCGGGCAGCTTCTACCGCGGGCATAAAGTCTTTGGTAAGTACGCGCGCACCGTAGACGGATTGAAAACCGTCGCGGAACGCAGTGAGCATAAAATTAATTTTTTTCATATGGGTTCCCCTCGTTTATTTTCCTTGAAATCTTCTGGCGGCGGCCACGGCCACTGCAATTAGTGCGTTGTCCTCGGCGGCGGGCACGGTCTGCGGGAAGTATTTTTCCATCGCTTGCACCAGCTTGCCCAACACTTTCATAATTCCGATCATGATGATCAGAAATACGAACACGACCAACATTCCGATTATCGTAATGTTGACGGATTGCATCATCAGATTATCTGCACTCATACAATCAGGTCTCCTATATATATTTCTTCCTGGCCGCTGGCGGTGGCGAGCAGGAGCGTCCCGCGCTCCGATACGTCCCGCACGGTGCCGAAAAGGGGTTTTTCACCGTTTTTGACGGATATTTCTTTGCCGATAAACGGGAACCGTTTTTTGTACGGTTCGCAAATGGCGGCAAAGCCTTGTGCTTCTACGGCAGGGTAGTCCTGCCAAAAATACTGCATAATGTCGTTTAACAAAAGTTGTTTGTCGGTCTGTACGCCTAGCATATAGAGCGACGTGGCCGGCTGCCCGACGTCCGGCATGGTTTTCTGCCCGACGTTCACGCCCGTGCCGATGACCATCCCTTCCAGCTTCCCGCCGGACAGGACGCCTTCGCTCAAAATGCCGCACAGCTTTTTGCCGTCGGCCAGCACGTCGTTGGGCCATTTTAAATAGGTGTGCGGGTACAGCTTTTCAATTGCGCGGCACAAAGCCAGCCCCATCAGCTGCGTGAAGTTGGGCCAAAAATCGGTTTGCTGCGGTTTGATTAAAAGGGAAAAATACAGGCCGCCTTCCTGGGACTCCCACTTGCGGTTAAAGCGCCCGCGCCCGGCGGTTTGGCGGTCCGCCGTAACGATAGTTCCGTGCGCCAAAGAGGAACAGTGCTCTTTTAGGTAGTTATTGGTGGAATCAATTTCTTCAAAATGAATGATGGAGCCCATACACCCATTGTAACAAATAAAACAGGGGGCGTGGGGGGCTTTCCCGCCGAAAAAGCAGTTGCCCTTTCGGCCGGACTCCCGCCCGAAGCCGAAAAGCAAAAACCCCGCCGGTGGGCGGGGGTAAATAAAAATAGAAAGCGGGGTGTCGTACTAGAATTGCGGAGTTTTACTTCTGGCCGCCGCAAACAAAATGGCGGAGGTCATACTTCTTTCGTCGGCGCAGTGTTTGCCTGCAATGTCAAAAGCGGTCCCGTGCGTGGGGGACGTGCGCAAGAATTTTAAGCCGGCCGTGATGTGCACAATCGGCTCGCGTGCGGCCAGCTTCAGGCCCAAAAGCGCCTGGTCGTGGTACATGCACAAAATGCCGTCGTACTTACCTTTGGCATGCGCAGCCCACAAACTGTCCGCCGGGAAGGGCCCTTCCAACTGCAGCCCTTTGCGGCACAAGGCCCGAAGGGCGGGTTCAATGACGGTGTGCTCCTCGTTGCCGAATTGGCCGTTGTCGCCCGCGTGCGGGTTGAGCGCGCAAACGCCGATGCGCGGTTTGGCAATGCCCAGCCGCTGGAGCGCTTGGGCAAAATGCCGCGCGGCCCCGGCCACCCGGGCGCGGGTGATAATGCGGGGCAAATCGGCAATGGCAAAATGTTCGCTTACCAGCGCGCAGCGTATCCGCCCGCTGACAAACATCATCAGCCCGTTTTTGCCGGCGCGTTCGCGCAGCAGTTCCGTATGGCCCACGTAGGGGATGTGCCCCAAGGCCCAGCTTTGTTTGGAAATAGGCGCCGTCACCAGGGAGCACCCGGTGCGTGCGGCCAGCTTGCAGCCGAGTTCTACGGCTTTAAAGGAGGCCACCCCGCCGGCCTCGGTCGGCCCGTGCGGTGCGTCCTGCAAGCATTCGCAGGAGTCCATGCTGATGAGCCGCGCCATGCGGTCGTTAAACCCGGCGCGAAAAAGCGAGCACGGCTCCCCGATGACAATCGGGGAGCACGCGTGCTGTACTAAAGGATTTTCTAATGCTTTAACCGTTACTTCCGGGCCAATTCCTAGCGGGTCGCCGGCGGTTATAAATACAACAGGTTTCATGAATTGTCCGAATACAATTAGACTCAAAAAGGAGGTGAGGAACCGTTTTGCCTTTTAGGTATAACTAATTGGACAAAATTTCCAAGCCGTTATTTTTTGTCGGTTTCAGCGGCTTTTTCTTCGGCCTTGGCGTCTTTTTTGGCGTCGGCCTTGGTATCTTTTTTAGCTTCGGCTTTGGCGTCTTTGGCGGCCGCTTTGGCTTGGGCTTCTTCCAACAACGGGTCCGATTCGTACTTAATAGTTACTTTTACGTCGGCCTTGTTGTAGAGGTCTTCAATATATTCCGCCATAGCCAGCTGTACGCGCTGTTGGGCGATGTACTGCGCCAAATCCCGCGCTACATCATCGTAAGAAATGGATCTTTCGGCCCGTTTTTCTTTAATCTTAATGATGTGGAAACCGATGTCGCTTTTAATCGGGTCGCTTACCTTACCGACGGCCAGCGAGAAGGCTTTGCTGTCGATGGCTTTGGGGGCCACGCCTTTGAGCAAAATCATATCGCCGCCGCTGGCGAGGGCATTTTTGTCTTCGGTGTATTTTTTGACCGCTTCGGAAAAGTCCATCCCGCCGTCAATTTCTTTTTTGATTTGTTTGGCCAGTTCTTCTTTCTTTTTTACTTCTTCGGGCTTCATGTCTTTGGTGACGGCCAGATAAATGTGCCCGATGCGCACCTGTTCGCCGGTGAGCTGTTTGAGTTTGGCGGCAATGGCTTGCGCTTCTTTTAATTTGGCCGGGTCTTCTTTTTCCAACGCTTTGATTTTTTTGGTGTTGTTTTTCATCACCGCTTCCACATTGGCGTAGAGGGCTTTGGCGTCGGCTTCTTCCACGGGTTTGACGGTGGCCTGCAATTTCTGCTCCATCAGTTTGCGCACGGCAATGTCTTTGGAGAGTTTGTTTTTGTAGGCTTTAAAGCTCATGCCTTGTTTTTTAAGCGCCTGGTTGAAGCGTTTTTCGGCACCTTTTTCGTCGGGCTTGCCGGTGGTTTCATCCACGATAAAGCGGGCCTTGATTTCGTTTACGCCGGCGTCAATTTCCGAATCTTTTACCTGGATTTTTTCTTCTTCCGCGGCCTGGTACAAGAGTTCTTTGGAAATCAATTCTTTCAGCACTTCGCGCCCTAAAATATCTTTGGCATAAGGCTGCTGCAAAAATTGCGGCGCGGCCAGCTGGTATTGTTCTACCACGCCGTCCAAATAGGCGTCGTATTCAGAGGCCAATATCGGGCGTCCGTTCACCGTAGCGACGGAGGATTCCATTACTTTCGCCTGCAGGTTCACCCCTACAGCCGCCAGTAGGACGGCTAAAAACAGTTTATTCGCTTTTTTCATATATCACAACCTCGTATTTATTTTTTAAAGAGTCCAAAACTTTATCCAACTTCCGGTCTTCCAGCACTTGCCGGATGCGCGGCTCGGCGTCTTTGCGCGAAAGGCGCTTGTCGCTTGTTTTCATTATTATATGAAATCCCTGTGCCGTTTTGAAGAAACCCTGCACACTGCCCGTGGGGGAGTTGGCGGCAATCACTTCAATATCCGGCAGATATTCCCCGGGCATAACGGTAATTTGCCGCAAGGATTCGGGCGCCACGCTGTACTGGCGTTCCAATTCTTTCCAGCGGCGGGGGGACGATTTTAGCGCACGGAGTACCTGGTCGGCCGTTTGGGCGTTATCAATGATGATTTGCTTGATGGTCATTTCGTACGGGTACTTTTTGTAGTACGCGCTGATTTCTTCGTCCGATACGGCGGTTTCGCCTTTTTCCTTTAATTCGTCGTACCACAGCTGTTCCAGCGTTTGGGCGGCAAATTCGTTATAAATGTCTTCCAGCTGGCGGCGTTTGTCGTCCATGATGGAAAGGTACACGTCCGATTCGTCCAGCTTTTCGTCCTTGGCGGCGGCGGCCACGAGCTTTTCGCGCGTGATGATTTGCAGCAAATTCTGCCGGCCGATGGGCGTTTGGGCAAATTCGCGGTCTTCGTCGGACAGTAACGCCAGGCGGGAGGCCACGTCCTGCTCCGTGATGGTTTCTTTGCCTACGCGGGCGGCGGTGTCCTGCGTTACGGCAGGCGCTTCCTGCCGGCAGCCGAACGCGGTGAGCAACAAAAGGGCTAACATCCACTGGTGTTTCATATGCATATACTATATCATTTTTGCGGTTTTAAAATTCTTTCAAAAAAGCCCAGCGTTTCCTGCGTGAAGGCTACCGGGTCCCGCCCTTCCGGTGCGGTCAAATGCAGGCCGTCGCCGTTTTTGGATTTGACAAATTCCACATGCTCCGCCCCAAAGCGGTTGAACAGTTCCCCGGGCAGGGTGGGCGGCATTTTAAACCGTCGCGTGAATAACAGCTCCAGCTTGCCGTCTATCCAATCCACGTGGTAGATTTCCAGCGCGCCCGCCCGCGCGGACAAGCGGAACAGTTCCGTCAAATTTTTTACTTCCTGCGGCAGCGGGCCGCTTAAATCCTGCAGGCGGGCCAAAATGGTTTGGGTTTTGGCGTCGTCGGCGTCCATCAGTTCCTTGTAGTATTTCAAACGTTCGGCGTCGTCGGGCACGTAGTCGGGCGGAATGTAGGCCGCCACGGGCAGGTTGACCTTGGCCCGCAGCACGCGTTCCACGCGTTCGCCTTTTAGTTTTTTCACTTCCGCGGCTACCAAATCGCAGTACAGGCTTAACCCTACTTCGTTTACGTAGCCGTGCTGCTTTACGCCCAGCAAGTCGCCCGCGCCGCGGATTTCCATATCCCGCAGGGCCAGGCGGAAACCGCTGCCCAATTCACCAAATTCCATCAAAGCGGCCAGGCGCTGGCGGGCTTCTTCGGTGGGGTCTTTTTCTTCTTTGGGTTTCCAGTAGACGGCGGACAAATCGGTAAAATTATTGTCGGGTTCTTCCGGCTTTTTAAACAGCCAATCCGGGTGGAACAGGTAGCAGTAGGCTTTGGTGCTGCCGCGGCCGATGCGCCCGCGCAACTGGTAGAGCTGGGCCAACCCGAAGTTTTGGGCGTTTTCCACGATGAGCGTGTTGGCGTTTGTAATGTCTATGCCGGACTCAATAATGGTGGAGGCCAGTAAAATATCATATTTGCCTTGGTTAAAGTCCCACAGGGTTTGTTCCAATTCTTTCTCGTCCATTTGGCCGTGCGCCATACAAATGCGCGCCTGGGGGACGAGCTTCTTTAAAAACAAATAGCGCGATTGCATACTCTGCACGCTGTTGTAGACGTAGTAAATCTGCCCGCCGCGGGCGAGTTCCTGGTTGATGGCGGCGGCCGCCAGGTCGTTATTCCAGGCGGTTACGACGGTTTTAATCGGCGTGCGGCCGCGGGGCGGCGTATCAATGAGCGAAATGTCGCGCAGGGAAGAAAGCGATTGGTTGAGCGTGCGCGGGATGGGCGTGGCGCTTAACATCAGCGAGTGGACGCCCGCACTGGCGGCGCGGATTTTTTCTTTCTGCTTGACGCCGAAGCGGTGTTCTTCGTCAATAATCACCAGGCCCAAATCGTGGAAAGAAATGTCCTTGCTCATCAGACGGTGGGTACCGATGATGATATCGCACACGCCGTTTTTGAGTTCTTCTATCACGGCCTTTTGTTCTTTGGGCGTTTGAAAGCGGCACAGCATCCGTACGTTGACCGGGAACCCGGCCATACGTTTGGTGAACGTTTTGTAGTGCTGGTCCGCCAAAATGGTGGTGGGTACGAGCACCATCACCTGCTTGCCCGACAGTGCCACCTTGAGCGCGGCCCGCATGGCTACTTCCGTCTTGCCAAAGCCCACATCGCCCACCAGCACGCGGTCCATCGGTTTGGGTAAATCCAGATCGTGCAACGTGTCTTTGATGGCCTGTTCCTGCCCCGGCGTGAGTACGTACGGGAAGGAGTCGGCAAATTCCTGTTCAATGCGGCTGTCCCCGGGCACAGCGGGTGCGGGGGAGGCCAGGCGCAGGGCTTCCAATTTCAAAATTTCTTTGGCGGCTTTTTGGGCTTCTTCCTTCACGCGTTTTTTAACGTCTTTCCACGCCACGCCGCCCAGCACGGAAAGCGTGGGGCGTTTGCCGCCGGCGCCAATGTATTTTTGCACTTTTTTAAAGTCGTACATCGGCACGTACAGGCGGCTGCCGCGGCGGTATTCAATAATCAGGCAGTCGGTGGGATTTTCTTCTTTATCCAATACTTCCAGCCCCAGGTAGCGGCCGATGCCGT
The DNA here is from genome assembly GCA_944324965.1 of Candidatus Avelusimicrobium gallinaceum. Lineage (GTDB taxonomy): Bacteria > Elusimicrobiota > Elusimicrobia > Elusimicrobiales > Elusimicrobiaceae > Avelusimicrobium > Avelusimicrobium gallinaceum. The sequence goes on along the minus strand of CALUYH010000006.1, from coordinate 50,750 downwards.
GCTCCTGGTGCACCACGTAATCGCCGGCCTGCAATTCTTTAAAGCGCACGCGTTTGGCGCCTTCCACGTCAAAGCGTTTTAAGACGGTGGCCGTGTTGTAGCGGCGGTTTAAAATTTCGTTGCTGGTGATGAGGGCAAAATGGTCGGCCGGGCTGTAAAAACCTTGGGTGAGCGGGGAAATTTTGAAAAGCGCTTTTTTGAGGTGCGGGTAATCGGCCGCCAGCTCCGTCATGCGGTCCAGCTCGCCGCGGTTCAAACAGCAAATGCTCACCGTCATATCCCGCTGTTGCAAAGAGGATACTTCTTTGTCCAGCAGCGCCATATTGGCGTTAAACGCGATGTTGGATTTTAGGCCGCAATCCACGCCGTCGGCCGACGGCAACAAGGTAGTAATGGCGCAGGCCGGATAGGAAGAAAGGTCAAATTCTTTGTCGGGCTCGTCAAAAATATATTGATAGTGCGGCGCGTAGTCCGTCAGGACGGCGGGCGTCTTGTCAAACGTCAGCGCGATGATGACGGCTTCGTCCACGTGTTCTTTGGTGTTTTGGGTGTCCAGGTCAAACGCGCTGATGACGTCCACGCGGTTGCCGGCAAAGTACAGGCGCAGCGGTTCCGGGCGGTTTAGGCAAAAAATGTCCACCACGCTGCCGCGGGCGGCGTATTGGCCGGGCGTTTCGGCGTAGTCTTCACGCGTGTAGCCGGCGTTTTCCAGCCGGTCCAGCAGTTCTTGGCGGCGCATGGTGTCGCCGCGGTGGACGATAAACAGGCGTTTTTTAAATTCTTCCGGGTCCGGCAGCGGGGTGGACAGCATTTCGTACGACGTGCTGACCAGCCGCGGGCCCGAGGCCGGCGCCAGCAGTGCATACAGGGCGTTGAGCCGCCCCGTATCGGTTTCCGGCAGGTGAAATACTTGTGCGCCGCGCGGAGCAAACTCGTGCGCGGCGTCGTCAAAATCGTCGGTATCGGAGGAGGAAACAAACAGGGCGTTTTGCCCGTTATTGAGGTATTTTTGGCAAACAAAGTACGCCTTGGCGGCGCCGTTGGGCAGGCCGTAGTAGCGGGTAAAAGACGGGTTTTGTTTGTCTGTCATACGTCACACGCGTACCGCGCGGCGGACGGAAACGCTAGAAACTTTGCGGTTCCGTGCCCGTGATAAACGCTTCCAAAAATTTATTGCGTTCCGTCGGCATGGCCAGCTTGCCCGTGTTCGGGTTGATGTACGCAAAGGAAATGCCTTCCGGTACGGCAAAATCTTCGTTCGGTTCGTCTTTTAAAATTTCCTGCATGATGGCCGTCCACCAGCGGGCGGTCGTGCTGCCGGTAAAGCGGGCGCCGTTTTCGTGCGAGGAATCGTCATCATACCCCATCCAGGCGGCGGCGGCCGTGCGGGGGGTCATCCCCACGAACCACATATCGCGGTGGCTTTGGGTCGTGCCCGTTTTGCCCGCAATGTTGCGGCCCAGGCGCGATACATACGCCCCGCTTCCGCGCTGGACGACGCCTTTCATCATATTAATTAACAAATACGAATCCTGCGGCGAGAAAGCCGCTTCTTCCACCGGCACGTGCTGTTCCAGCACGCGGCCGTTGGCGTCTTCCACGCGTTCAATATAATAGTTGTCGGTATGAATGCCGCCGTTGGCAAAGGTGGTCAGCGCGGCCAGGTGTTCATCCATGGCCACCACGCTTACGCCCAAAGCCAGGGCCGGCACGCGCGGCAAGGCGGCCGTAATGCCTGCTTTGCGCGCTACGCGCACTACTGCCGGCACGCCGATGGCGTCAATCAAATTGACGGCGACTAAGTTCTTGGATTTTTCCAACCCTTTGCGCAGCGTAATCCAGCCTTCGTTGCGGCCGCCGTAGTTCTGCGGCACCCACACGCTGAAATCTTTGCTGGAAATAAAAGATTGTTTGGCTAAATCCAGGGAATACAAATCGGAATTTTCGTCAAACGTGTGCCAGTTTTTGCCGTCGTAATAGAACATCGTGGGCAAATCTTTCACCAGGGTGGCCGGCGTGTAGCCGTTTTGCAGGGCGGCCATCCACACGTAGGGCTTGAAAGAAGAACCCGGCTGACGTTTGGCTTGCGTGGCGCGGTTGAATTTGCTTTCGTCAAAGCCGCGTCCGCCCACCAGCACGCGCACGGCGCCGGTTTTCACGTCGCGCACCATAAAGGCCCCTTGCAGGCGGGGATAGTCCGCCTTTTCTTCTTCCGGCTGCTGTTCGGCGTTTTCGGCCTCGGGGTCCTGCGGGTCGGCCTCGGTGTCGTTGGGGTCAATTTCAATGCCCAGGCCTTTGGCTACCTGCTCGTCGTATTGCTGCAGGTATTCGTTCATGATTTTTTCGGCCACGGCCTGTTGGTCAATATCTATGGTGGTGTAAATGTTCAGCCCCGCTTTCCACAGGACATCCATCCCGTATTTGGGTTCCAAAATGCGGCGGATGTGTTCAATAAAATACTGCCCCGGGGCGGCTTCCGGCACGGGCGGTTTTTCGGGCAGGGGTTCCTGTTTGGCGGCGTCCAGTTCTTCCTTGGTAATATAGTTCTGTTCGTACATTACGTCCAGCACCAGGTTACGGCGCTGGCGGGATAAATCCGGGTTGGCAAACGGGTTGTAGCGGCCCGGCGCGGGGATTAACCCCACGATAAGGGCGGCCTCGCCGGTGGTGAGTTCTTCCAGTTCTTTATCAAAGTATTTCTTGGCCGCGGCTTTCACGCCGTAGGCGCCGCTGCCCAGGTAAATTTCGTTCAAATACATTTGCAAAATTTCGCGTTTGCTGAACTGGTGCTCAATTTGAATGGCCAGAATAATTTCGCGTATTTTGCGGATGATTTTCTTTTCCTGCGTTAAAAACACGCCGCGGGAAAGCTGCTGCGTTAAGGTGGAGGCACCTTGCTTGGCTTGGCCGGTCATCAAATCGTACAGGAGCGCGCGCAGAATGCCTTTTACCGAGAAACCGGGGTGGGAGAAAAATTCCCGGTCTTCCATCGCCACGACGGCGTTCTGCAGGTCCACGGGGATTTCCTCCAGCGGCACCATACTGCGTTTTTCAATAGAAAATTCGTGAATGAGCTTGTTGTTGCGGTCAAACACTTTGGTCGTAAGGGAAGGGGTGTATTCTTCCATTTCGTACACGGGCGGCAGACCGGAAAAAATGTAGCGCATAAACACAGCGCTTAAAATGATAAACAAAAACAGCCCCGCCAGCACGGAGAAAATAAGAGGTTTGGACGTCATAAATTGGTGCAGTTGTTTACGCATACACTTAAATTATATCAAAAAAGCCCCGTTTTAACCGCTGGTATATAGGGTGAGTTGGTAGTAAAAAAGGGCGAAACTATTGTAGAATAATAAATAAGGTGTATTAGAGGCCGCTTATGACTAAAAAACGAATTTCCCAAAAAGAGAAAGAACGTTGTTGCGTTTTCTCCAGTCCTCAATGCAAACCGGGCTCCGCACGGCAGCCGGGGGAGGGTGCTCCCGCCGAACTAAAGCTGCAGGATTTGGAGTCTGTTAAAAGACACGGAGTAGAAGGCTACGACGTGGTGGCGATGATAGACGCGCACACCCGCCAGGCGGCTATTTTCAGCAATCTTTCGGGCCGCATTACGCCCGACGACTTGCAGGAAGGCAGCTCCGTGCACCAGCGGGCTTTTAAACAAGCCCTGGCCGGCCAAATCCAGCATTATGAATGGGAGCTGGAAAAGGCCGACAAACATTATTTTTACCAAACGACCCTCATCCCGCTGCGCGGGGAACACGCCGAGGTGGAAAGTGTCCTCTCGCTCACGCGCGACATCACCCATTGGGGCGGCGCGTACCGGGGCGGGGATATGCTGCGGGAAGGAACCCCGCCGCGGACGTTCTCGCAGATTTTGCTGGCCGCCCGCGAAACGGAAAAAAGAGAAATTTCTAAAGCGTTGCACGATGAAATCGGTTCCACGGCCGTTATTTTGACGGCGCTTTTAAGCCTGGTAAAAGCCAGCGTGAAAGAAGGCGACCGCAAACAAGCCCTGGAAGACATCGCCAAGCTGGACGCACAGATTAAAGACAGCATTGAACGCGTGAAAAACATCGTCGTTTCACTGCGTCCGCCCAGCCTGGAAAACGACGGCGCCTTGGGCGGCTCTATCCGGGAACTGCTGGATAACATCAGCGGGTACGTGCACATTCCGTACACGTTTGATCACGACGCGACCGCCGGCGAAAACGGTATATCCGACAGCGTGAAAATTTTGCTTTACCGCATTGTGCAGGAAGCGCTAAACAACATCGTCAAGCACGCACGCGCCAAAAATATCTACGTGCTGTTGCGCCGCCAGGAGGACGAAATCCGCCTGGTCGTGCAGGACGACGGCATCGGATTTAAGCAAATTAAGCAACGCTCTATCCGCAAAGTGGGGCTGCTGGCCATGAAAGACAGCGTGCACCTGTTGGGCGGACATATTTCCATTAAAAGCGAACCGGGCAAAGGCACCCGCATAGAGGTCGTGTGCCCGTGCGTCGTATATGGGGGAAAAGAATGACAAAGAAAATCGTATTAGCTGACGACCACGCCATCGTGCGCAACGGCGTGCGGGCCGTGTTGGAAAAGTTAGGTAAAAATATGGAAATCGTGGCCGAAATTTCCAACGGGAAAGACTTGGTGGAATACGCCCAAAAACACGACGCGGACGTGGACGTGTATGTGGTGGATATTTCCATGCCGCTGTTAAACGGGATTGAAGCCGTGGAGCGCATCGTCAAACGCAACCCCGAAGCCAAAGTGGTGATGCTAAGTATGTATGACGACCGCGTATCGGTGGAAAAATCCCTCAAAGCAGGGGCCAAAGGATTTATCGTAAAAGTATCCACCGCCGACGAAATTGTAGACGCCATTGAAGAAGTGGCCGCCGGACGGTTTTATTTGTGCAGCAAAGTATCCAAGTACATTGTGCAGGGTTTCCTGGGCAAGACGTCTTCGCGCAAGCGCGACGTGACGGGACTCACCCCCAAGGAAAAAGAAGTCCTGCAGCTCATTGCCGAAGGATACAGCAGCAAGCAAATTGCCAAATCGTTCAATTTGTCGCTGAACACCATTCACGTGCATCGCAATAACATTATGAACAAACTCGGCATTCACAAACAGGCCGAGCTGGTGCGCTACGCCATTAAAGAAGGCATCGCCCAGTTATAAGGAACTTATGCGTATTATAGCCGGAACCGCCCGCGGGCGGAAGATATTCTCCGTTTCCAAAAACCTGCCCGTAAAGCCGATTTCGGACCGGATTAAACAATCGTTGTTTGACATTTTGCGCCCGCGCATTACGGGCGCGATGATGCTGGATTTGTTCGCCGGGACGGGCAACGTGTCGCTGGAGGCCATATCCCGCGGGGCGCACCGCACCGTGATGGTGGACAAAGAACCCGCCTGCATTAAAAACATTCACCGCAACTTGGCCCACCTGGGCTTTGCCGAGCGCGCCAAAGTGCTCCGCGGCGACGTGTTAAAACCCCTGGATTGGTTGCTGCCGTACAGCGACAACGAGGGCTACGACATTATTTTTATGGGCCCGCCCTACCGCGACATCAACAATAAAATGTTGGCCTTCTCGCAGCCGGCGTTGGCCAATGTAGCGGCCGCCCGTTTGCTGGCGCCCGGCGGCATTATCGTGCTGCAAACCCACAAAACGGAAGAATTTGAAGTGCCCGCCGAACTGGAAATTTACCGCGTGGAAAAATACGGCGATACGCTGGTGCATTTCCTGCGCGCCGTTCAAACGCCCCAAGAGGACGCCCATGTATAGCGACGTATACGAACTGAATTATTCCAAAATCAAAACCTACCTGGAATGCCCGGTGCTGTACAAATATAAGTATATAGAAGGCAAGCGGGAAGGCCTGGTGCCGGCGTCTTCGCTGGGGGTATCCATTCACCGCGCGCTGGAAGAATACCACCGCAATTCCAACGATCCGTCTGAACTGTTATCTTATTATGACGATTGCTGGTTGGGGGCGGGATACGCCAACGCGGGCGAACAGATGGAGTGGTATTTAAAAGGCAAAAAAATGCTGGAAACCTACGCCCAGGCCGAGTACGAACGCAAAACCACGGTGGACAGCACGGAACGCGAATTTATCTTTCAGGAAGGGCAGTGGACGCTGCGCGGCAAAATTGACCGCATTGACAAACACCCCGACGGTTCCTGGGAAGTGATTGATTACAAAACCGGGACCGATGTGGATTTGTCTTTGCCGGTGACGGATTCCCTGCAGCTGGGCATTTACGCCGTGGGCGCGCGCCGCGCGTGGAATATGCAAAAGGGCATGGCCACGTTTTATTTTGTGGCGTTCAACCAAAAAATGAGCGCGCCGTTTGAAGCGTTTGACGAAAAGAAAATTTTGAACACGTTTATTGAAATCGGCAAAAAAATAGAAGTAAACGATTTTGAGCCGAACCTGGAACACTGCGCCGCGTGCCCGTTCAACACGCGCTGCGAACATTCGTCGGTCAAGCCGCCGCAGGAAGAGCCGGCTTAAATTTAACATCCCCGCCTTTCGGGGCGGGTTTATTTTGGGGAAGAGATGAAAGACTTAATCAAAAAAGCAAAACGCATTGTCATTAAATTCGGTACCAACGCTTTAAGCACCGACAGCGGGGATTTGGCGCTGTCGCGGTTGTATTCGTTTATGGAAGATATCGCCGCCTTGCGCGCGCAGGGAAAGGAAATTATGGTCGTCACTTCCGGCGCGGTGGGGATGGGCAAACGCCGCCTGGGGCTGACGAGCGCGCCGGACGTGGTGTCTTTAAAGCAGGCCTGCGCGGCCGTGGGGCAAATCAGCCTGATGAAATTTTACGAAGACGGTTTTAAACAGTTGGGCCTGGTGGCGGCGCAAGTGCTGCTGACGGAGGACGACTTTGCCCACCGCAGCCGCTATTTAAGTGTGCGCGATACGCTAAACCGCCTGCTGGAACTGGGCTGCATCCCGGTCATCAACCAGAACGACACCGTATCCACGAACGAAATCCGCGGCTACAAGGAAAAGGGAATTAAAGTTTGCTTTGGCGATAACGACAAACTTTCCGCACTGGTGGCCTCAGGGATGGACGCGGACCTGCTGTGCATTATGAGCGACGTGGAAGGCCTGTATAACGGAGATCCGCGCAAAGACAAAAACGCCAAACTCATTGAAGTCGTCAAAGGCGTCACGCCGGAAATTGAATCCTTGGGTTTTTGCGCTTCTTCCCGCGGGCGCGGCGGTATGAAAACCAAGCTGGAAGCCGCCAAAGTCGTCACGCGTTCGGGCGCGGCGATGGTGATTGCCTACGGCAAACGGCCGGGGGCGGTGGCGTCCGTGTTCGGGCCCGATTTTAAAGGAACGCTTTTCCTGCCGGTGGAAGATTTGCCCGGCAAAAAATTATGGCTGGCCTACGCCACGAACGTATCGGGCGGGGTGACGGTCAACGCCGGGGCCAAAAAAGCCGTGTGCGAAAAAGGCTCCTCGCTCTTGCCCGCGGGGATTGTGGCCGTCGGCGGCGAGTTTGAAGCGGGCGACGCGATTTCCATCCTGGACGAACACGGCGTGGAATTTGCCCGCGGCCTGGCCAATTATTCCGACAAAGAATGCCGCAAAATTGCCGGCTGCCGCTCGGAAGAAATCGCCAAGAAAATCGGTTATAAAAACTACGACGAAGCCGTCCACCGCGACAACATCGTCTTACTGTGAGGTTTTGCATATGAACGTATCGGAAATGGCCGCCCGGGCCAAAGACGCTTCCTACATTTTGGCCGCGCTGGCGCCCGAAACCAAGGACCGCGCCCTAAACGCCATGGCGTGTGCCATGCGTGTGCACGCAGACGAAATTCTGGCCGCCAACCAATTGGATTTGCAGGAAGCCAAAAAAGCCGTGGACGCGGGCAAAATGAAACCCGCGCTGTACGAACGCTTGAAACTGACGCGCGACAAATTGGAAACCGTCATCAAAGGCGTGGAAGAACTGGTGGAACTGCCGGACCCGGTGGGCCGCGTACTGGCGGCCACGGAGCTGGACGAAGGGCTTACCCTGTATAAAATTTCGTGTCCAATTGGGCTGATTGGCGTGATTTTTGAGGCCCGCCCCGACGTGGTGCCGCAGATTGCCGCGCTGGCGGTCAAATCCGGCAACGCCGTGATGTTAAAAGGCGGGCGCGAAGCGCTCCACACCAACGACGCCCTGGCCGCCATGCTCAAACAGGCGTTGGCCTCGGTGCCCGGTTACCCCGCAGACGCGTTGCAACTGATTCACACGCGCGAAGAATCGGCCGAAATGCTGGCCCTGGACAAATACTTTGATTTAATCATCCCCCGCGGCGGCAATTCGCTGATTGCCTACGTAAAGGCCAACACCAAAATCCCCGTGCTGGGCCATGCGGACGGCGTATGCCATATTTATGTGGCGCCGTCGGCCGATTTGCAAATGGCCTGCCGCCTGTGCGTGGACGCCAAAACGCAGTACCCTTCGGCCTGCAACACGGTGGAAACGCTGCTATTGGACGAACGCTGGCCGGAGAAGAACAAAAAAGCGCTGCTGGCCTGCTTGCGCGAAAACGGGGTGGAACTGTTCGGCGGGGAAGACATCGCCGCGCTGGCCCCGGTGTCCGGCCCGGTGACGGATTGGCACACGGAATACGGCGAGAAAAAACTGTCCGTCAAACAAGTCAAAAACGTGCTGGACGCGGTGGACCACATTAACCGCTACGGCTCGCACCACACCGATTGCATTTTGACGGCCGACCACGACGAAGCCCAAATTTTTATGGACCTGGTGGACTCCGCCGGCGTCTACCACAATGCCTCCACCCGCTTTGCCGACGGCTACCGCTACGGCTTCGGGGCCGAAGTGGGCATCAGCACCGGCAAAACGCACGCGCGCGGCCCGGTGGGATTGGAAGGATTGACCATTTATAAATATAAGTTGTACGGAAACGGCCAAATCGTGGCCGATTACGTCGGTGCGAACGCCAAACCGTTTACGCACAAAAAGATAGGAGCAACCAAATGAAACTGGGTTTTATCGGCGCCGGAGAAATGGGCGGTGCCTTAATTAAAGGTTTAATTCACAGCGGCTGGCCGAAGGAAGATATTGCCGCGTCGGTTCATTCGCAAGCCTCTGCCGAGCGGGTGGCCCGCCAGTACGGTATTTGCGCCGGGACGGACAATGCCCGTACCGCGGCGGAAGCGGACGTGATTTTAATTGCCGTCAAACCCGGCGTGGTGCCGCAGGTGCTGGAAGAATTGAAACAAACCACTCCGAAACCCGTGGTGTGTATGGCCTTGGGCTGGACGCTGGAAAAATTGCAGGCGGCCTTGCCCGGCTGGCCGGTGGTGCGCATTATGCCCAACACGCCGCTGGCGCTGGGGGAAGGCGTAACGCTGTTTGCGTTTGGGGCAAACGTGTCGGCTTCGGTGCGCCAAGAAGTGGAAGCCGTTTTTGCGCGTTTAGGCAAAAATGTGGAACTGCCCGAAGCGTTGTTTGACGCGGGGACGGCGGTATCCGGTTCCGGCCCGGCGTTTGTGTATTATTTTATTGACGCGCTGGCCAAAGCCGGCCGCGCGCAGGGCCTGTCGGATGAGCAATCCCTCACCCTTGCATTGCAGACGGTGGTAGGCGCGGCCAAAATGGTGGAACACGAGCATATTTCGCCCGCGGAGCTGGCGCAAAAAGTCGCCACGCCCGGCGGCTGCACGGCGGCCGGGTTGGACGTATTAAAAACCACGGGGATGGACGAAGCCCTGGCCAAAACCATTGGCGCGACCGTAGCCAAAGCACAGGAGTTTGGCAAAAAATAAGTTTCAGCCGTATCAAACAAAAAACGGGACAGAAATTTTTCTGTCCCGTTTTTTAGTTGCACGTATTGTGCTATTTCCAAAAGTAAAAGCCGATAATCGTGAGGCCTAAAAGCAGGCGATAGTACACAAAAATATCAAAGCTGTGCGTTTTGATGTATTTCATCAGCCAGCCGATTACCACCAGCGCCCCTGCAAACGCGCTGACAAACCCCCACAACAAAGGCGCATTAAAATCCGCCGGGGATAAATTCCCTATCTCCAGCACGGCCGCCCCGGCAATAATGGGGGTGGATAATAAAAACGAATACCGCGCACTCGTACTGCGCGAAAGGCCCAACAGCAAGGCCGCCGTAATGGTAATGCCGCTGCGGGATACGCCCGGCATAATGGCCAGGGCCTGCGCACAGCCGATCAGCATCAGCGTTTTAAAGGTAATTTCCTGTCCTTCGTTTTTGCCGCCTTTGCGGTCCGCCCACCACAGCAGGCACGCAAACACCATCAGGCATACGGCAATCATCAGCGGGTTGCGGAAGGTGTTTTCCGCCCAGTCGTTTAGCAACAGCCCTGCCACGCCCGCCGGCACGGTGGCCGCGGCCAAGTACCACAAGGTGCGCCCTTCTTTGGAGGTGGGTTTGGTGAGCCCGTCTTTAATCAGGTGAAACCAATCTTTGGCAAAGTACAACAGCACCGCCAACAGCGTGGCGGCGTGCAGCATTACGTCAAACGCGAGCCCCTGGTATTCCATCCCGCGGAAGTACGGCAAAAGTACCAAATGGGCCGAGCTGGAAATCGGCAAAAATTCGCCCAAGGCTTGCAGCAATCCTAATAAAACAGCGTCAAAAATCGTCATCGGTTATTCTCCAAAAGAAAGGATTTTCGGTTTGTTTTTATCTTGCATGTCTATCACGGCAAACGAACCCGGCGCAAAATGGTATACCTGCCCGGTTAGCAGCGCCGTTACGTACGAAATGTTGGGGTTGTGCCCCACGGCGAGCACGGTGTCGTACGGGGCCGGTTGTTCGGTAAAAAAATCCCGCACGGCGTGTTCGTCATACATCCCGTTTAAAATCGTTTCCACCGATACGGGCGCGTGCAGGGTGCGGGCCAAAATGTCGGCCGTTTGCCGGGCGCGCAACAGGGGGCTTGCAAAAATGATCTGCGGGCAAACGTGCAGTGCGGCCAGGCGGTCCGCCGTTTGGGCGGCTTTTTGCAGGCCCTCGTCCGAAAGTGGGCGCGCTTCGTCGGTCTGTACGCCGGCTTCGTAGGCGGACAGGGCGTTGGCGTGGCGGACTAAAATAAGTGTTTTCATCGTTTGGTTTCTGCGTGCAAAAATGCAATAATAATAAGTACTCTTATTTTACTATTTTATGAAACTCTTTTACGCCCATTACCCCTCGCTGGAAGACGCCTTCGTGCAGTACGTGCACGGGCAGCGTCCTGCCGCCCTGGCGCGGTGGTTGGTGGTGTGTTCGTCTACCTTAATTGCGCAACAGCTAAAAGAACGCCTGGCGCGCGAATGGGGGGCGGCGGCCAATATCTATTTCATTACGGCGGGTGCGTTGGTGGGCGAGCTGGACCGCGAAGCACCCGGCGAAACAAAGCCGCTTTTCCCGCAGGATAACCTGCGCGATTTTTTAATTAAAAATTTACTTGCCGAGCCCGGTTTAAACCGCTATCCGGCCTCACGCGGGTTTGTGCAGGCGGTCAAAAGTTCGTTGCGGGACTTGTCCGACGCCTTGGCCGACCCCGACGTGCTGGACGAACACCTGCGCACCGCGTCCGACGCGGTGCTGGAGCTGGACGGCGAGCGTTTGGCGTGGTTCAACCGTTTGTACCGGCGGTACCTGGCGGCGGAAGCGTCCGTGCCCGGTTTTCGCCCGTACCAGGCGGCGTTTGAGCGGGCGCTAAAACAGGTGGAGCAATCCGCGTTTCTGCACGGGTTTGAACAAATCGTTTTTTACGGATTTTACGATATGACCGGCCGCCAGCTGGAATTGTTCCGCGCCGTGCGCGGGGCGTACCCGGTGGCGGTGTTTGCCCCCTATCAAAAGCACCCGGCCTACCAGTTTGCCCAGAAATTTTTTGAAACCAACTGGCTCGGCTTTGCCAAAGGCGAAAATGCCGAAGTTTCTCGCCCCGGTGCCTTGGGCCCGGTGGGGGCGTGTTTGTTCTCGCCCGAAAAGAGCGCCCCGGCGCCGCAAAGCGTACAGGTCGTCAGCGCGGCGGACGCGCGCGGCGAAGTATTTTTTACGGCCAAAGAAATTTTGCGCCTGGTGGAAAAAGAGGGCTATTCGTTTGCGGATATTGCCGTTATCGCGCGCACCGTTGCCCCGTATCAGGACGACGTGCGCCGCGCATTTAAGGCCAACTGCATCCCGCTGGACGCGGCGTTTTCGTATCCGCTGGAACGGTTTTCTTTGGGGGCGTTTTGCCTGCGGTTGTTTTCGCTGGCGGCCAACGGCTTTGACCGCGAAACGGTGCTGGCGGTGCTGGCGTCGCCGTATTTTAACAATCCCCGCAAATATGCGTGGCGGACGTTGGCCGGGCAGTCGCTGGTCAGCCGGGATTTTTCCCAATGGTGCGATTTGCTGCCGCAAGCCAAAAATTACGACCCGGATTTGCTGGCCTGGCTGGAAAACGCCAAAGCACGCCTGGATGCGTTGGACCATGTTGCCTCGTGGCAAGCGGGCGCCGCGCAAGCGTTGGAATTTTTGCGGCAGAACACGGACGAAACGGCCTTCACTGGCAAAGATGCCGAAATTTTCCGCGCCGTGTGCGATAAAATAAACAGCCTGGGCGCCTATGCCGCCATCCGCGCGCGCGTAGAACCCGGCGAATGGGTGCGCGAGCTGACGGACGCACTTTCTTCCCTTTCCTTTAACGAGGCCGAAGCCGTGCAGGGCGGCGTAACGTTTACGGACGCCTCCCGCGCGCGCGGCCTGCAGTTTAAAGCGGTGTTTCTGCTGGGGCTAAACGACAAATCGTTCCCGCTCATCACGCCGGAAGATCCCGTTTTGCGCGATTCGTACCGCTACGTCCTGCGCGACGTGTTGGGGTATTGGATTAACCAAAGTTTGGACCGCAGCGCCGAAGAACGGTTGTTCTTTTTTGCGGCGGCCACGGCGGCGCAGGAAAAATTGTACGCGCTGTACGCCCGCACGGGGTCGGACGGAAAAGCGGCGGTGCCTTCCGTATTCTTAACGGAACTGGCCCGGGCGGGGGAACTGAATTTGCAGGCGCCCGACGCGCCGCGCGTCAGCGGGCGGCTGTCCGAGCGGCTGGCGTCGGTGGACAATACCTTTTTGACGCCCAAAGAAATTTCCTTCGCTTTTGTGCTCCACCCGGATACGGCCCTGGCCAATTATACGCAGGCCGGGCTTGTTACGCCGCAAGTTGAGGCGTCGCTCGCGGCGGCGCGGCAGCTTTCCGCCGGCGGCGCGTTAAACGGGTTTGACGGACAAATTGCCAGCGGCGAGCAAGTGTTCGCGCGCGAAAATCAGGCCGGCTTTTCGCCTTCTGCGTTGCAGGAGCTGGCGCAGTGCCCGCTGAAATACTTTTTTGACAAAGGCCTGCACTTGGGCGAGCCGGACGAACCGCTCAGCCGGCGTTCCCTGTCGCCGGACCGGCGCGGAGACACTTACCACGCTATTTTGAAAGATTTTTACGAAGAACTGTATCAAAAGCACCTCACGCACGAGTTGTTTGATTCGGCCGCATTGGATTATTTAAACCGCATTATGGACCGCTACCTGCCGCTTAACGGCTACCGCACCTACGGGATTTATGCGGTGGTGTGGGAACTGATTGTGGAAGACATCCGCGAAAAACTGTCCGCCTTCGTGTTGGAAGATTTGCACCAGCTGGGGCCGTTCACGCCGCAGCGGTTTGAGCAGGCGGTCACCACCGCCCCGACGGAAGAATTGCCCTTTCGCCTGCGCGGTGTGATTGACCGCATAGACGTGGACGAAACCGCCAAAACGTTCCGCGTGGCGGATTATAAATCGTCGCGCAAGGGCACCAAAAACCTGGCGGCGGACTTTTTTAAAGTGCTCACGTTCCAGCCGTTTATGTATGTGTGGATGGCTTTGCAGTTGAACGAGTGGAAAAACTACACGTCGGCCGGGTCGTGCCTGCTGTCCATTAACGAAGGCTACTGCCGGCGGGACCTGCCGCAAAGCGCGTTTGAAGACCTGCGCCCGCGGGCGGAAGCGTTCTTAAAACTGCTGACGGGTTTTATCCGCCAAGGCACGTTCTTCTTGTACCTGTCCGACTCGTGCAAGTATTGCCCGTATGCGGCCATTTGCCGCCGGGACAGTTTTAAATCCCTGCTGCGCGCCCGCAAAAGTGACGCCGGCCAGGCGCTGGAGGAGGCCCGCCAATGATATTGGAAAAACGCGAAGAACTGCAAACGTTGTTGGGCGTAAACATCGTGGTGGAAGCCGGTGCGGGAACGGGCAAAACCACGTTGTTAATTGACCGGCTGTGCCTGGCGGTGCTGGCGCAGGGGACGCCGGTGGAAAAATTGGTGGCGCTTACGTTTACCGAAAAAGCCGCCGCCGAATTAAAAACCCGTTTTATTTTTAAACTTCAGGCGTTGGTGCGCGCGATTAAAGAGGGGCAGAAGGACGCGTCTTTAAAGCGCTTGCGCGACAACTTTGACGTAAAGGATGATACGCTTTTGTCCCGCGCCGAAACCGCCCTGGCGCGCATGGACCGCGCGTCCATCGGCACGATACACGGCTTCTGCGCCGAAATTTTAAAGGCCTACCCGCTGGAAGCCGGCCTGGCGCCCAACGCCGAGATTGACTCCGGCCAACGCGCCGCGCGCTTGTTTGACGCGCGATGGAATTCGTTTTTGGATGAACAGCTGGGGCCGTCCGCTCCGCGGGCCGCGGAATGGAAAAAGGTACTCAAGGAAGTTTCCCTGCCGGAGTTGAAAGATTTTGCCCAGGAACTTTGCAGCGGCAAAATTGAATCGTACGATTATTACGCCCACCGCGATATGCTGGCCGCCCTGTGTTTGGAGCGCGCCGCCCGCGCCGAGGAACTGCTGGCGCCTTATATAAAGCCCGGCAAAAAATTGCGCAAGGCCGAACAGGTGTTGCAGGGGGCAGCGGCCTCGCTGCGGCGCACGGCCGCGTTTTTAAAAAGTACGCCCGTGGCGCCGGCGCCGGAATCGGCGATGTTTTCCTTCCCGACGGGTTGTTATAAGGATTGGGAGCCCGAAGCGTTTGAAGAAGCCCGCTCCATCGTGGCGTTTGCTTCCAAAACCACGCCCGAAAAGCAGCAGCTTTTCTTGGACGCGTACCGCCTGGTGAAAGACGTTACCGACGACATCCGCGCCGAATTCGGCCGCGAAGGTATTTTGAGCTTTGACGATTTAATCGTCAAAACCCGCAACCTGCTGCAAAACAATTTGTATGTGCGGCGGCTTTTAAAAGAAAAATTTGACGTGTTGTTTATTGACGAATTCCAGGACACGGACCCGGTGCAGGGGGAATTGTTGCTGTTTTTGGCAGAGGAAAAAGCGTCCTCGGCCGCCCGCTGGCAGGACGTGCGCCTGGCGCCCGGCAAGTTGTTTGTGGTGGGTGACCCCAAACAATCCATTTACCGCTTCCGCGGGGCGGACATCACGGCCTACGAACTGTTTACCGATTTGATTTTAAAACAAGGCGGCGTTAAACATTTCCTGCAGCAGAACTTCCGCAGTGCGCCGGAAATTATTGAAACCGCCAACTCCATTTGTTCCCGCGCGATGATTCAGCAAAGCGCTTTCCAGCCGGCGTACGTGCCAATTTTTACCAGCAAAACCGACCGCGGCGGCGCCAGCTCGTGGTTGTTTATCACCGCGCCGGAAGGCGAAAAAATCTCCGCCGACGCCTACCGCGACAACCAGGCCGAACGCATTGCCGATTGGATAGAGCAAAACGTCGGCCGCCTGACGCTGGCGGACGGGCACAAACTGGCGTACCGGGATATCGCCCTGCTCACGCGGGCGGCCACCACCGTCGGCCCGTTTACCAACGCTCTGCGCCGCCGCGGCATTGCGTTTAACGTGGAAACGGACAAAGATTTTTACCGCAAGCAGGAAGTGAACGATTTCCTAAATTTCCTGCGCGCCGCGGCAGACCCGCAGGACCGCACCGCGCTGGCCGGCGTGTTAAGAAGCCCGCTGGGCGCCATGACGGACGAAGAAATTTATCAGCTGGCCGTGCGGGGGGAATTAAACCTGTTTGCCAAAACGTCCGACGAAAAAGCCGCCCGCTGCTACGCCCTGTTAAAAGATTTTTCCGCCCGGGCCGGGCGCCGCTCCCTGCGGGAAGTGCTGGAAGACGTGCTGGACGACACCTTCCTGCCCGAAGCGTGCGCCGCCGCGTATGAAGGGGAGCAGACGCTGGCCAACCTGCGGCGTTTGGCCGCGATGGGGCAGGGCTATGCGGCGGAGGGGGAAACATCCCTTTCCCAATTTTTAAGTGAAATCCAAACCCTGTTGGAAGAAAATCCCGACCTTTTGACCGCCCCCGCGCCGGACGACGCGCTGGACGCCGTGTCCGTTATGACGGTGCACAAATCCAAGGGGTTGGAATTCCCGGTAGTTATTTTGGCGGACTTGTCCAAAAAAGACACGGCTTCCACCGCCAAGCCGCAAACGCATATTTTTTCCTGGCAGTACAATATGCACGGCCTGCGGGTGGGCAAAGTGTGCGATGTGAATTTGGCCTTTTTGGAAGGCGAACAAAAAAAGCACGACGAGTGCGAAGAAGTCCGCGTGCTGTACGTGGCGCTTACGCGCGCCAGGGAGCGCATGCTCCTGTCGGCCGACAGCCGCGCGGGCGCGGATAAGGCTTCCGCTCCGTTTTTGGCGGCGGGTCTTTTCCCCAACGGGGAAGAAAAACCCGCTATTTTAAAAGACGGCGACTTGGAAATGCCCGTTTGGTACGCCGCGTACCAAAACCCGGACGCCTTCCGCTACCGCCACACAGCGGCCGGCCCGGCGGCCGAAACCCCGCGCGAAGTAGCCGCCTGGCGCGAGGCCTATGCCCGGCGCAAAGCCCGCTACGAAGAGATGCTGTTGCACAACCAAAAGCGCTCCCCCAGCGAGCTCGTCCAATCGCCGGATACGCTGACCGAGGCGCAGCGCGCAGGGGCCGAACTCGGCACGGTGTGCCACCGCGCCTTGGAGCGGCTGATCGGGCGGCGGGAAACGGACGTGGCGCAGGCGGTGCGTGCCGCGGCCGAAGCGGCCGGTGCGCCCCAGCGGGCGGCCGAAGCCGAACAGGTGCTGACGCAATTTGCCCAAAGCCCGTTGTTTGCCGAATTGGCGGCGTGCAAAACGCTGGCGTGCGAAATGCCGTTTTCGTTCTTGACGAAGGAAGGACTTGTGGAGTCGGGCGTGATGGACGCCGTGCTGGAGTGCCCGGACGGGAGCATTTGGGTGGCCGATTACAAGACGGACAATATCCGCCCCGGTGCCGAAGCCGCCACGCTGGACGCCAAATACCGCCCCCAGCTTTCCGTATACCAACAGGCCGCGCGGCGGCTGTTCCCGGACAAAAAAGTGCGGTGTTCGGCGGTGTTTGTGCGCACATTTGCGGCGGCAGATTTATAAAAGATAAAATATAAAAAATTACAGAAATAAAGAGGTATATATGTTTGATAAACTCGGACAATTAAAAGATTTGTGGAAACTCAAAAGCCAAATGGAAGAAATCAAAAAACGGCTGGACAATATGGTGATTAAAGTGGACAGCCCGCGCCATTTGTTTGAAGTGACGATTTCCGGCTCGCAGGAAGTGAAAGAAGTGCGCGTGGACGCGCTGGTGAAAAACTTTACCGAAGCCGAAATTGCCGAAGATTTAAAAACCGTCATCAACAAAGCCGTGCGCGACAGCCAGGGTATGGCCGCGCAGGCGATGGGCTCTTTGGCCGCGCCGCAGGCGTAAGCTATGTACGAAAATAAAAACATCGTCGTGTTTGGTGTGTCGCAGGATGCGGCCAAATACGGGAATAAAATTTTCAAAACGCTTTTATCCAAAGGGTTCCGCGTGTTTGGCATTAATCCCAAAGGCGGCACCGCGGCGGGGGAAAAGCTGTGGCCCGATTTGGCCGCCGTCCCCGCAAAGGCGGACGTGGCCATTATGGTCATCCCGCCGGCCGCACTGGAAGGAGCGGTGCAGCAGTGCATTGCGGGCGGCGTAAAGGAAATTTGGTTCCAACCGGGGGCCCAATCGCCCCGGGCGTACGATTTGGCTCGTTCCGCCGGGATAGAGGCGGTGGAGTCTTGCTTTATGGCCGATAACGGCCTTTGGTAGTTATGCAATCCCACCGCCTGGGCCAAACGGAATTGTACCTTTCCCCCGTGGGGCTGGGCGGCTGGGCCTTGGGCGGAGGAACGGATTGGGGCCCGACGGACGAAACCGCCGCCTGCAACACGCTTGCAGCCGCTTTGGACGCCGGCATTACCTTCCTGGACACCGCACCCATTTACGGGCAGAGTGAAGCGCTTATCGGCCGCGCCTTGCAGGGCCGCCGCCAACGAGTAGTGCTGGCCGGCAAGTGCGGGCTGGTGAAAAACGGCTCCTGGACCGACCACGATTTGCGCCCGCAAACCCTTATCCGCCAACTGGAAGAATCCCTGACTCGCCTGCAAACCGATTATTTGGATTTGTATCAAATTCACTACCCGGACCCGAAGGTCCCGCTGGAAGCCGCACTGGAAACCTTGGTGCGCTTGCGGGAACAAGGCAAAATTCGTTACATTGGTTTATGTAACGTAACCGAGGCCGAACTGCGCCGGGCCGCGGCGGTGTGCAAAATAGCGTCGGTACAGAATGAATTTTCGCTCCTGCACCCGCAAAAGGGCCGGGCCGTACTGCCCGCCTGCCGCGAATTGGGCATTGGGTTTATCGGGTACGGCACGCTGTGCGGCGGAATTTTAAGCGGCAAATACCGCCAAGAACCCAACTTGCGCCGGGCGGACGCACGCAATTATTTTTACAAATGCTACCGCGGGGACGCCTTCTTGCAGGCGAACCAAACGGCGGCCCGCGTGAAAGAACTGGCCGACCAAAAGCACACTTGCGCCGCAGCGGTGGCGGGTGCGTGGGCTTTGGAACAGGCGGGGGTGAGCGGGGTGCTGATGGGGGCGCGCACGGCAGAACAGGTGCGGCAGAACGCACAAGCCGCACAAGTAGCGCTGACGGAAGAAGAAATGCATTTTTTGGAGAACGACAAATGATGGTGGAAACGGCCGAAAATTACGTGTTGCAGCTGCTGCCCAAATTGGGGGTGAACAAACGGCGCGAGCTGGTGCGCCTGGTGTACGAAATTGCCAAGCGGGACGGTTCCGCCCCGCAGGATATTTTGCCGGCGCAAAAAAATTTGAATTTTGAATCCGCCAAAAAACAACTTTTGGCCAAGCGCTATCCCGTCAATTTTAAAACCGCCGCCAAGGACCGCTTTTACCTGCCCAAACTGGAGTTGGACCCCGCCTTGCGGGCGGATTTAACGCCGCGGGCGTTTTACCCCAAAACCGTCTATATAGAAACGTCCGTGCAAGACAGCGAGCTCGCCGCGCGCGTGCGCGAGGCATTTCCGAAGGCCGAATTTAAAGAAACGGACGGAAAGACCCAAGTCGGCAGCCCGAATTTTTCGCACCGGCTGGACACCCTGCTCATCCACCGCGAAAAATATGATTTTTTAAAACCCTGCCCCTGCAGTTGCGGGTCGGCCGGGTGCGGGTACAATTTAATCAATTTGGGTTTCGGCTGCCGGTTTGAATGCGAATATTGTTTTTTGCAACAATATCAAAATCTGCACGCCGTGCTGCTGCCGGCCAACCTGGATGAATTTTTAAGCAAAATAGACGGGGCGACCTTTTGCAAAGGTCCGTTTGACCGCCCGCGTATCGGGAGCGGCGAGTTTACGGACTCGCTCGTGTTTGACGATTTAACCCGCTACTCGCAAAAAATCGTGCCGTTTTTCCGCGTGCGGCCGCAGCTGCAGTTTGAATTTAAAACCAAAAGCGTCAATATCGGCGGATTATTGGACGTCGGCGGGTGCGAAAACGTGGTGGTTTCGTGGTCGGTTAATTCGTCCAAAATTACCGACGGTGCCGAACATTTTACGCCGCCTTTAACCGCCCGCCTGCATGCCGCGTGCGAAGCGGCCCGCGCGGGCTACCGCTTGGGGTTCCATTTTGACCCGGTGATTCTGTACGACGGCTGGCAGGAAGACTATGCCCGCACCGTGCAAGAAATGGCCGACACGCTGCCGCAGGACAAAATCGCCTGGATTAGCGTGGGCACGCTGCGCTTTAGCCGCGAACTTAAAAAAATGATTGAAAACCGTTTCCCGGACAATACGATTTTGGACGGTGAATTTTTGCTGGATTTTGACGGCAAAATGCGCTACGGGGACGCTCAACGCCGGGAAGTGTACCGCTTTTTGGTGCCGCTTTTGCGCCGCACATTCCCGCAGGCGCACGTGTATTTGTGTATGGAGGACTCGCACCTGGCGGCGGAATTTAATTAGCCCCGCCGCAACATTTTACCCATAAAAAAGGCCCCGTTTGCGCGGGGCCTTTTGTTGGGCAACTGCCCGAAATTATTTGGTCAAGCGTTCCAACTGTTCGTTGAACTCCTGCGCCAGGGTGGGGCTGAAGCCTTCCCACACTTTTACGGCGCGGTGTTTTTTGTCAAACAGCACGGCGTGCGGCAGGCCGGTTACTTCCATCACTTGCGCGGCACCGCCGGCGTTGTAAAGCACTTTGGTGGTCAGGCCGTGTTCTTTGGCTACGGCCAGCACGGCGTCTTTATCGCTGTCCATAAATGCGCCTACAATTTCGGCTTTTCCGTCAAAATTTTTGGCCGCTTCGTTCAAGGCCGGCATGGACATTTTGCAGTACGGGCACCAAGAACCCATAAACACAATCAGCACCGGTTTGCCTTCGTAATCGGTGGAAGTCCAAACGGCTTCTTCTTCCGCCTCGGCCGCGACGGGCATTTCCACCACGCCCAGTGTAGGCACCTGCGGTACTTTCAAGCAGCCCGCCAGCAATACGGCGGCAGTTAAAATGAGCAATTTTTTCATCGTTTTCTCCTTTATCAGGAAATCCCCCAGGAGGGCTCCGTATATGATAGAATACAAAAGATGGGTAAATTAATCAATTCTCTGGTACGGATACTGGAAGAACGCGTGGATATTTTGATTATGCCGCGGATGGGCTCTTCCAAAAAGTTTAAAGTGCGCGTGCTGACGCTCGTACTGGTGTTTATTTTGTGGCTGATTGTAACGCTGTGCGGATTTTTGTTTTTTATCCGCGCGTACGACTACAACATCACCAAAGCCGACAACAATTTGATGCGCGTAAAAATGAAGCTCATCGCCGACGAGCTGGAACGCGGCCGCAAATACCTGGATTTAACCCGTACCACCGATACCCAAATGCGCCAAATGCTGGGTATGCCCGGCGGCAAATTTATCAACCTGCCCAAAGGGTGGGAAGAAGCCAAAGCCAAGGAAGACGCCCACTTTAAAGAAGAAATGGGCAAAGACTTGGAACAACTGGATGTAGACGAATTTGAAAAATATATTGATACAATAGAAGACGACGCCAAAACCCGTTTGGCCAGCTTTCAGGAAATTGCCTGGTACTTTGCCAACCGCCGCGAAGGGCTCAACTCCATTCCGTCTATCCGTCCGTCCACGGCACGGATCAGCTCCGGTTTCGGGTATCGGTTGGATCCTTTCGGCCGGCGCACGACCAAGCGCCACAACGGGATAGACTTTGCGGGCAAGCCGGACAGCCCCATCGTCGTAACGGCGGACGGCGTCGTGCGCCACGCAGGCTGGGTGCCCAGTTACGGGCAGGCTATTTTGGTGGACCATGGGTTAGGCTACTCCACGCTGTATGCACACACCACCCAAATCCGGGTAAAATCCGGTGATGTGGTCAAACGCGGCGACCGGATTGCCACGATGGGCTCCAGCGGCCGCTCCACCGGCACACACTTGCACTACGAAGTATGGAAAGACGGTCAGGCCGTCAATCCAAGAGATTATTTTAAATAAATTTTAGGAGGAAGGTTATGGGTTTCTTGAAGAAGGATTCGGATTTCTCTTCCGGTGAACATTTCTCGGTCGTCAGTGCGGAATGCTATTTCCAGGGTACGCTCAGCGTGCAGGGGTCCCTGCGCGTGGACGGAACGCTGGAAGGCTCGGTGGATAACGCCCGCCACGTGATTGTGGGCACGGACGGAAAAATCGTGGGCGACGTGACGGCGGAAATCGTCGTGTGCGGAGGCGCGATTGAAGGCAACGTATGCGCCGAAATGTT
Organism: Candidatus Avelusimicrobium gallinaceum; assembly: GCA_944324965.1. Lineage (GTDB taxonomy): Bacteria > Elusimicrobiota > Elusimicrobia > Elusimicrobiales > Elusimicrobiaceae > Avelusimicrobium > Avelusimicrobium gallinaceum. Next base: position 28,601 of record CALUYH010000006.1, on the reverse strand, counting down.
GGAAGTGTTGGCGGCGGCGTCCATCAAGGGCGATATCCGCGCCAAAAAAATGATTGTGGAAGAAGGCGGCCGCATTGAAGGACAATGCGTCATCGGCGGCGGCGAAGAAGAAGACAAACCCGCCCAAACCTCCGCCAAAGAAAAAGAAAAAAATGCTAAATAACGGGAGCTTCAGATTATGATTTCGTTTCTCATCAAATACAAAAAAATCATCCTTATCGTTACGCTGGCCTTCTTTTTGGGCAGTATCGTCTATTTAGGGGCGGATGCGTATCGCCGCGGCAATTTCAGCACGACGGCCGCCCAGGTGGGCTCGGCCGACATTACCTACCGTGACCTCTACCGCGTGACCGAGGACCGCGCCCGCATGCTGCGCAACCAGGGCGTGGACGTAGATGAAGAAATGATGAAGTACCTGCGCCAGCAATTTTTGGCGGCGCTGATCAGCGAGGAAGTCCTCAACCAGGCTGCTCACAAAGCCGGGATGGAAGTGTCCGACTATGAAGTGGCGTATGATATCCAAACCTCTCCGCTGTTTGCGCAAAACGGCCAGTTCAATAAAACCGCTTATGAATATGCCCTTAAACGTTCCGTGGGCATGAGCCCGGCCGAATTTGAAAAGCAACTGCGCAAAGGCAAATTGGCGGACCGCTTCCGCGGGGTGTTGTATTCGTATTATAAACTGACGCCCGAAGAAATTAAATACGCCTACAAAGTGCAGCACGGCAATCTGAAAAATTTTAAACAAAATAAAGAAGATTTTGCCGCCCAACTGATGGATACCAAAATGGAAACGGCCCAAATTGGGTTCTTTGACCAGTTCAACAACGAAGTGGAAATTAAAACTTTTTTACAGGATTAAGCCGTGAATAACGAAGTATTGGTAGTAGGATCCGTTGCGTTTGACACGATTGAAAACGCCAACGGCAGTGTGCAGCGCGTGCTGGGCGGAGCGGCCAGTTATGCTTCCGTCTGCGCAAGCTATTTTGCCAGCCCGGCGATTGTGGCCGTGGTAGGCACCGATTTTACCGACGAAGACCGCGCGCCGTTCATCCGCCGGAAAGTGAACCTGGACGGCCTGCAGGTGAAGGAAGGCAAAACCTTCCACTGGGGCGGCAGTTACGATAAAGATTTTAACACCGCCGTAACGCGCTTTACGGATTTGAACGTATTTCAAAATTTTAACCCGGTGCTGAACGAAAAACAGAAAAAAGCCAAAGCGGTTTTTTTGGCCAATATAGACCCGGAACTCCAACTGTCCGTTTTGAACCAGGTCAAACACCCCAAAATTGTGGCGTGCGATACGATGAACTATTGGATTTCGTCCAAAAAGGATGCGCTGATGCAAGTGGTCAAGCGCATTGACATCCTGTTTTTAAACGAAAGCGAAGCCCGCCAGCTGACGGGGGAATACAACCTGATTACGGCCGGACGGAAACTGCTGGAAGAAGGCGTAAAGTATGTAGTCATTAAGCTCGGCTCCAACGGGGCTATGCTGGTGAGCAAAAAAGGAATGGCCCAACTGCCGCCCTATATCTTGGAGCATGTGCACGACACGACCGGCGCCGGCGATACGTTTGGCGGCGGGTTTACAGGCTATTTGGCGAGCTTGGACAAATGGGACAATTTAGACGCCATCAAACGCGCGATGATGATTGGCAACGTGATGGCTTCGTTCACCATTGAATCGTTCAGCGTGGACCGCTTGGCCAACTTGACCAAGAAAGACATTAATAAGCGCTTGAAAGAATACACTTCTATGCTGCGCTTTTAGCCGCTTTTTTGCAAGAGCCGCCCTTGTGTAACAGGGCGGTTTTTTGCGGAAAATGCGGCCCGTTCGGCGGTGTACAAAACGTCGGGCGGGAACGGTTTTACCGGGGCGGCTAAAAATTTTGTACGAAAAAAATTTTATTTTACCCGAAAATTTGCTAAAATAAACATATACGATTTATGCCGGGGTGCTGGAATTGGTATACAGGATGGTCTCAAAAACCATTGCCCTTTCGGGCTTAAGGGTTCAAGTCCCTTCCCCGGTAAGATTTAAAAAACCCTTTGACGGATAGTCAAAGGGTTTTTTGTTGGGTAAATTTTAGGTCTTATTTGGAAGCGCGTTTATTATAGCTGCTGTTGCGGAACAAGGCTTTTACGGCTTGGGTGCACACCGCAGACAGGTTGTAACGCCCGATGCGGCTGCCGGGCACGAAGGATTGCAAAATGTTCTTATACGATCTGCCCGCGCGGGCTCTTTTAACGACTTCCGCCTGGGAAATAGTGTCCTTTCCGGCGATGGTAGCGTTGTAGTGCACTTTGGCCAGTTCGTTGTTTTTCAGCAGCACAAGTCCGGCGGTTTCGCGGGCAGCTCTTTTTACTAAATCGTTGGGGAGCTCCTGGTCGTTTACGCGTTTGCGGCAGTTGTAGGCCTGGTCGCTGGTGGAGGAGCGCAGCTGGAAAAATTGCCAATTCAAGTTGCCGCTTTCCAAGGCTTGCAGGCGGTCCTGCACCATATACAGTGCAAATGTGCGCGCCATAATGCTTTGGGCTTTCAAGGCGTGGATGGACGTTTCGGAACCTAATTCGCAATTGACCACGTGGGTGACGTAGTCCTCCAGTTCGGCCGTTTCCACGATGTTAATCCCGCTTTTTTGGAAAACGGTTAACGGACCGTTGTAGGTGATATCCCCGCCGAAGGCAGGATGACGGATGGTGGCAAATTCGCCCCTTTGGGCGGGAAATTGCTGCCATTTTAAGAAAGGGGGCAACGGTTTCTTTTTAAGGGCAGACATTGGCGTCGGCCAGCGAAAATTGACGGACGTTCCCAGCGAGCGCACCAGGTGGATGGGCTCCCGGGTGGTGGTTAAAGGGCGGCGGATTTTGGTTTTGGCGTTTGCCACGGTAATCTGTATGCCTTTGGAAGTGGATACCAGCTGGAGCTGGTTTTTGGCCGAAACCGGACCGTAGAAATGTTTACCAATTACAATGGCATAATTTTGTGCAAACGACAGATTCACCCGCGCAGCGTGTTTGACAATCAGTACATTGACCGAGTGCGCCCACGCGCCCGTGTGGCACAGCAATAATACCAAAAAACTAATTAGCATTTTCCTCATACTTATATTATAAAAGTCTCGTCGGCCGTCGCCCAGGGTCTTTGGTCCCAACGCCAGCTGGGACTAACGGCACGGCCGGAAATAGGCCTTTTTGACCCTGCACAAACGTAACTCTATTAGATTATTTTTTCGCTGAAACGTTCTTGTTACAATATACATATATGAGACGTTTTGGTTTGCTGCTTGCGCTGCTGTTGGCTGGCTTGCCTGTTTTCCCTCAAATTTACCGAGTAGGCGGTATCACGCTATCTTCCCTGGATGCACTTTCCGGCCCGTCGTGGGAGGTGGGTGCAGGCGTATTTGCGTCCACGGCTACGCTGCATGTGGAAAAAGGCGAAGACGCCTTCCGCGGCGAGGCGGGTTTTGCGGCGCGGGGGTTGTATGCCCTTTCGTCTTGGGCGGCCCTGGGTGTGGAGGGGCAGTTTTCCCGCGCGAAGGATGCTTCCGTTTTTATTGACGACTACCGGGTGCTGCGCGTGGGCGGCGTGGGCAAATTTACGATTACGCCGGACACGAATCCCCGGGCGTATTTATTGTTGGGGGCGGGGGTTGTCCGGCGGGAAGTACAATCGCTGCGGTTTTTGGCGGGCAGCAGCACGGACGGATACGCTACCGTCGGTTGGGGGTTGGAAGCTCATTCCGTCGGCGGTTGGTTCGGCGGGGTGGAGCTGTACGGCATGTACGACAGCGCGCCGCGCTTAAATGCCTTTTTGCGGGTGCCGCGCCGTTGGACGGCTGGCGCCCACCTGCGGTTCGGTTTGCAGTTTTAACGATTAGAGATACAGCTTGCGGCCCGGCTTTTTAAACGCGTTGCGTTTGCCGGGCTTTTTTTTCGGGTTGGTTTTTACGCCGTAAAAGTTCAAAATGCCTTCATACAGTGCTTGCACCAAATCGGAGCGGCCTTCTTTTGTTTTGGCCATTTCTTCCTGTTCGGGCAAAATCAAGTAGGCGTTTTCCACCAGGATGCTGGGCAGCTGCGGAATGCGCGGAATGAACAAAACGTCGTTGGCAATCATCCCGTTATCGGGCAACGGTACATTGCGCGTGAACGCGTCGTAGACGGCTTGCGCCAGCTGGAAACTGTGCGGATAGTTGTAATACACCGAGTATCCGCGCGCACGCGACAGGGGGTTAATCGTTTCCGGCAGGGCGTTGTAGTGCAGGCTGACGAAGATGTGCGCGTTTTCTTTCAGTGCCAGCTGGTAGCGGCTTTGCAGGCTGCGGCGGTTGTTGCCGTGGCGCGTCATAATCACGGTGGCGCCGGCCGCTTCCAACAGCGGTTTTAAGTCTTCGGCCAGGGCCAGGTTGGCTTCGTATTCCAAATAACCGGTCGGGCCGACGGCGCCGTCGTACGGGATGGTGCGGCGGGGGCTGTGCCCGGCATCCAGCAAAATGCGTGCGCCTTTTAACGGCAGTTTCCGGGTGGGGGTTAAGGCCGGGCGGTGCATTAAGTCTATCACCAGGTTTTGCCCGTCAAAATCGTATGCGTGCCCCCACAGGGCGGCATCCTTTTTGAAATAAATTTTAAACAGCAGCGTATCATCGGCCGGCTGGGACCAGGTAATGTTTTCAATAATGGAGTGGTCCGGGTCCAACGTGTAATTTTCGTCAAAGCCGTCCACGTAATAAAGGGTCAGTTCCAGGCGGTCGTTAAATTCGTGGATGCTGATGGGCACCGGTTTTTTGCCGGCAAAAACCAAACGCGTTTTTTCGGGTGTGGCGGAGGTCTTTAGCCCGTAGATATGGTTCGGTTCGTATTTGGAAAACAAAACGGTTTTTAATTTGTATTCTTCCAGCCAAGCGGACTCCTTGTCATTCAGCGCAATGCGGTATTGGCCATTCATACGGCCGTTAATCAGCACGTCCCCGTACGCACGGTAGAAGGGATACAGGTTTTCGCGCGGGGTGGGAATTTTGCGCAATTTTACGCCGGGCGAAAGCACCAGCGCGTGGGTGAACGGGTCCTTTAAATCCAGCACTTTGATGCGGGCGGGCGCCGTAATTTTGGCGCTTGTATCGTCGGGCCCGTTTTTCATTTTGTACGTTACTTTGGCCGTTTTGGGTTTTTGCGTGGCGTCAATTAAATACTTGGCGCGATACATCCCGGGGGAGGAAACATCTTCTTTCATCGGAATGTTTTTGGCTTCTTTTAAGCCCGAGAGGGTAAATGTTACTTCGGCCCCCGGCGTGCCGCGCACGTACAGCCCCACCACATCGCCCGGGATGAGTTCCACCGGCGTTTGCGGAAAGACTTCTTCCGGGTCAAATTCGGCGCGGGCGGAAAAATCCTTAATATCGGCCCCCGGCACCACAATGTTCCGCACCGCCCGGACGGTTTGATTTGCATTGGCCGCCGTCAGCACGAACGTGAAATCACCGCTTTTTACCGGCAGAAACGCCAAAAAAGCGCCGTTGTTGCGCACGGGGATTTGCTCCCCGTTTATGTCCAGGGTAACGGGCCCCGGCAGGTTGATTTTACCGAAGAGAAAAATTTTGGATGCCCCGCGCGAAACTTCCATTTTTTCATACGGAAATTGTACCGTGATGGGAGCGTTGGCCGCTTCAGAACCGCTTTGGGCCGGCAGGTACGGCGCGGTGGGGATTTCTTCGCCGCGGGCCGAAACGCAAAATAAGAAGAGAAAAACGAGTAAAAAAAGGGTTCTTTTCATCCTAATAAAATGATAACATAAATCTATGGTTAATTGCGAAGACGTCATCCGTTTTTTGGATACTTACTTAAACATTGCGCATATCGCCGATGCCAGCCACAACGGCTTGCAGGTATCGGGCACGCCGCGCGTGGGAAAAATCGTGTTTGGCGTGTCGGCCTCGCTGGAATTGTTCCGCAAGGCCCAAGCGGCCGGAGCGGATTTGATTGTGGTGCACCACGGCCTTTTGTGGGGGCACGAACAACCGCTGACGGGTATGTTCCGCGAACGGATTGCCTTTCTGCTGAAACACAATTTAAATTTGGCCGGCTATCATTTGCCGTTGGACCGGCACCCGGTGGTAGGGCATAACGCGTGTTTAATGCGTGCCCTGCACGCCGAGCAGCCCCAGCCGTTTGGGGAATACCACGGCGAACTGATTGGCTTTTCCGGACGGTTGAAACCGGTCGCGCTGCCGGAAGTGGTATCGGCGCTGGAAGCCTTTTGCGGGGCTACGGCGCAGGTGCTTTCGTATGGACCCCAACAGGTGGAAACGATTGGCATCGTAAGCGGCGGTGCGTACAGTATGCTGCCGCAGGCCATTGCCCAAAAGTTGGACGTGTACGTAACGGGCGTGCTGGACGAACCCGCCCAGGAATGGTGCCGCGAAGGGCACATCAATTGCATTGCGTTGGGGCATTACAATTCCGAAAAGCCCGGCGTGTTGGCGCTGATGCATTTGGTGGCCAAACAGTTTGACGTACAGACCGAATTTATAGACGTTCCCAATCCGATTTAAGCCGACGTACGGAGGAAAAAATGGAAAAAGCAATACTTAAAGCAATTGATTCTTACAAACCAACCGTAATAGATTTGCAAACGCATATGATTGCCTGCCCGGCGGTATCCCCGCATCAGGGCGGCCTGGGCGAAAATGCCAAGGCGGCGTATTTGCTGTCGGTGCTTAAACAAATGAAATTTGATGAGCTGTATGTCATCAACATCAAAGACCCCAAAGCGCAAGACGGCGTGCGCCCCAACATTGTGGCCAAATACTACGGCGAAAACCGCAAAAAAACCCTGTGGGTAATGGCACATATGGACGTGGTGCCCCCGGGGGATTTGGCGGCGTGGAAAACGGACCCCTTTAAAGCCGTAGTGAAAGGCGACAAAATTTACGGCCGCGGCTCGGAAGACAACCAGCAGGGCCTGGTGTCGGGCTTGCTGGCGGTAAAAGCGATGATGGATTGCGGCGTTCGCCCGCCGTGCAACTATGCACTGTTGCTCAACGCGGACGAAGAAATCGGCAGCGTGTACGGCATTGACGCCATTTTGAAAAAACACAGAAAGACTTTCGGCAAGGATGACGTCTTCCTGGTGCCGGACGGCGGGAACGCCCAGGGCACGATGGTGGAAATTGCCGAGAAAAATATGTTGTGGGTCAAATTTACCGTCCAAGGCCGGCAGACGCATGCTTCCACCCCGCACTCCGGCATTAACGCCCACCGCGTGGCGGCCCACTTGGTGGTAAAGCTGGACGATTTGTATAAAAAATTCAACAAGAAGGACAAACTCTTCGCGCCGGAAAGCGGCAGCACGTTTGAACCGACCAAGCGCGAACCGAACGTGCCCAACGTAAACACCATCCCGGGTACGGAAGTGTTCTATTTGGATTGCCGCGTATTGCCGTGCTATAAGAACGAAGAAGTTGTGGCCGAAATCGCCAAAATTGCCAAATCGGTGGAAAAACAGTTTAAAGTAAAAATTAAAGTGGAAACCCCGATGAGCGATTGCTCCAAACCGACGGACAAAAATGCTTCCGTCGTAAAACTCACCCAAGCTGCCGTAAAGGCCGTCTACAAAAATTCGCCCCGCACCATGGGCGTCGGCGGCGGCACGGTGGGGGCTTATCTGCGCAACTACGGTTATCCGGCGGTGGTGTACTCCAAGCTGGATGAACTGGCACACCAGCCCAACGAATACTCCAGCATTAAAAACACGCTGGGGGACGCAAAAGTGTTTGCGTTGATTTCGCTGAACTTTAAATGAGGTGTTTATGAAAAAAGGATTTACGGTGACGGAAATTCTAATTACGGTAGTGGTGTTTGCCTTGCTGTTGGGGTTTACCGTGCCGAAATTTTTGATGTTGGTGCATAAAGCGCAGGAAGGCAGCACCAAACATCAGCTCGTCAAAGTGCGCAGTGCCATTGCCGCCTATTACGGCGAGCACCAAGGCACCTATCCCACCGACGACCTTTCCAGCCTGGTGCCTACGTATATTGAAAAAATTCCGCAGGCCACCATCCCGGGCTTTACGCCTTCGGACCACGTGTCCACCGGCAATTACGAACAGTGCTTTACCAAAACCGGCGGCTGGGCCTACGTCAGCGACCCGACGGACCCGCGCTACGGTGACTTCTTTGTAAATACCGATAAAGAAGACAGCTACGGAAAAGCCTGGAACACCCATTAATCTTACCCCCGCTTTTCGGGCGGGGATTTTTATTTATCTTACGCCCCGCAACGGGGCCGCAGGAGAATTATGGATACGTTAATTTTGTGTTTTGCCTTTATTTTCGGTTTGCTTTTCGGCAGTTTTTTAAACGTTTGTATTTACCGCATTCCGCGGGATAAATCCATTGTGTGGCCGCCGTCTTTCTGCCCGCATTGCAACGCCCATATCAAATGGTACGACAACATCCCGGTATTTAGCTATCTGTTTTTGCTGGGCAAATGCCGCCATTGCAAAAAGCCGATTTCCATCCAGTACCCGGTGGTGGAACTGCTTACCGCCGTGCTGACGTGGCTGTGTGTGTGGCGCTTTGGCTTAAGCGCGTGGACGTTCGTGGTGATTGTGGCGGTGTATGCGCTGATTATTTTGTCCGTGATTGACCTGGAACTGATGATTATTCCGGACCGCTTTTCGCTGGGGCTGATTGTGCTGGGGCTGGCGTTTGCGTGGCTGAACCCGAATTTTAGCGGCGTATGGTGGCAGAAGGAATTGGCCTCTTTAATCGGAGCGGCCGTCGGGCTGTTTGGCGTGCTGGCCATTGCGCTTGTCGGGACGTGGATGTTTAAAAAGGAAGCCATGGGTGGCGGCGACGTGAAACTGATGGGCGGCGTAGGCGCGCTGATCGGGTGGCAAGGCGTGATTACCACGATTGTGTTTGCGTCCTTTTTCGGTTTGATTTACGCGCTGTTTTTGATGCTTTTTAAAGGTAAAAAAGGCGGGGACGCCATTCCCTTCGGCCCGTTTTTAAGTTTGGGGGCGCTGATTAATTTGTTCTATTTGATTACGCCCGCTATGCTGGTGATAGAACTGTAACCAGGCGTTTTCAGCACATAAAAATCCCCCGGCAAAACCGGGGGATTTTTTGTAGGAGTCCTAAATTATTTTCGGTTTTTTAGCAGTACCAGGTGGTCTGCCAGTTTTTTAAACGCTTTGGCACGGTGGCTGATTTTGTTCTTTTCCTGCTCGGTCAGTTCCGCCAACGTTTTTTTGGTGTTCCCTACCAGGAAAATCGGGTCGTACCCGAAGCCGTTTTCGCCCCGGTAGCCGAAGCCGATGTACCCGTCCAGCGTGCCGTCAAACGTTTGTACGCGCCCTTGCGGGGTGGCCAGGCACGCCACGGTGCGGAAAGAAGCCGCCCGGGCGGGCAACAGCTGCCCTTCCAAGGCGGCCAAAAGTTTGCGGTTGTTGTCATCCGCGTCGGCGTGTTCGCCTGCGTAGCGGGCGGTATGCACGCCGGGGGCACCGTTCAAAAATTTCACTTCCAGCCCCGTATCGTCCGATACGGCGGGCAGCCCGCTTTCCCGCGCGGCGTAAACGGCTTTTATCTCGGCGTTGTCTTCCAGCGTGTTGCCCGTTTCCGGCGGGAGGGTAAGTCCGTTAAAGTCCTTTAAGCTGACGTATTCAATGGGCGTGCCGTTTTTTAATCGGGTCGGCAAAATGCCCATCAGTTCCTGGAACTTGTGCGGATTGCCCGTGGCAATTAAAATTTTCATACGGTGCAAAGGCCTTTATTTCATCATGACGACTTCGTCGGTCAAATTCAGCGCCACGAGGAAAGCCTTGTACATATCTTCTTCGCTCAGCCATTCCGTAAACGCGTGCGGATTGTTCTGGCCCGTGAACAGCGTGTAAGCGCCGTTGCCCAGCTTGAGCATCAACATAGAGGCCGTCGTGCCCGCGCGTTCTTCTTTAAAGTTCGGCGTAACGCCGGCGTTTTTAAGGGCGTTGGTCACGACTTGGCGGGCCTGCGGGTGAATGTTTTCGGCCACGTTGCCGTATTGTTTTACGACTTCGCGTTCAATCTTCACGCCAAACTGGTTGCTGATTTTGTTGGCGACGCTGTCGGCGTATTGTTTCCAGTTTTCAATGTTCTGTTGGTTAAAATCGCGCAGGCGGAAGTCCAGCTCGGCAACGTTTACCTGGTTGTTGCTCATATCCATATGGTGCAGTTCCACATAGCCTTGTTTGCCGGTGCTGTTGTTGGGCAGCCATTGTTCCTGGGCGCAGGCGGCACCCAATTCGCAAGCGGGTTTCCAGGCGTTGCGGTAGCCGTTTTCGGCCGCCATGGACTGGTGCCCGTTGACGCCGTGGACTTTGTAGACCACTTTTTCCGCGTTAAAGTTGCCCACAACCACTTCCCCGTTTACGCCGCCGTCAAAGTCAAAGGCGATGTCGGGGTTGTAGGGGGTTTCTTCAATAAAATCGGCCGAGCGGCCCACGTCTTCGTTAGGCGTGATGACCACTTGGATTTTACCGTGCTTTTTAGACGGATTTTCCGCCAGGGTTTGAATCAACGTGACAATGACGGATACGCCGGCTTTATCGTCGGCCGAGAGCATGGTGGTGCCGTCGGAAGTGACGATGGTTTTGCCGATCATCTGTTTCAAATACGGGTCGGTTTCGGTGCTTAACACGTGGCCGTTTTTGAGCTGAATCGGTTTGCCGTCGTATTTTTCAATTTTTTGGGCTTTGATGCCTTTGCCTAAAATGTCGGGGGTGGTGTCGTAGTGGCAGCTAAAGCCCAGGGTGGGAGTCTTCCAATTTACGTTGGAAGGAATTTCCACATAAATATAGTAGTTCTTGGTCAGCAGGGTTTTAAACCCGAACTTTTGGATTTCCGCGTACAATTTTTTGGCGGTTTCAATTTGCTCCGGCGTGATGGCTACCACATCGCTGCTTTGGCTGTCGTAAGTGGTGTAGTGCAGAAAGCGGTTTAACATAGCAGCGCGGTATTTGGCGGCCAGTTTGGTGTTTTGGCGGCCGATATTTTCCCGCACGGAGGATTTCACGTACGTACGTTCATAAGGGGCGGCAACGGTTGCATAGGCTTGGCTGGCAAACGATGCGCCGAATACAAATACGGACAGTACGGCAAATAACTTTTTCATTTGCATAAGGGCTCCTTTTATGGTGTAGCTTCTATTTTATTTTATGAATCTGTGGCAAAATTCCGCAAGGGCCAAAGGGCCCAGGCGGTAAATAGGCCTTGAAACCGGCCGCAGCGGGTTTGCCGCCAGGCCATTAAAACGCCCGTCCTTTACGGGACGGGCGATGAAAACGACGTTTCTAACTACTCGGCGGAAGGCGCCGGTTGGGCTTGCTGCATACTCCACAGCGACGTTAGCCGCAATAGCGTGCGCAGGGAGGCTTCCATCACGTCCACATCGGCGTATTCCAGCGGGCTGTGGATGTTGTACTGCCCGGCAAAAATGTCCGGCGTGGGCAGCCCCATAAAGGAAAGCGTGGACCCGTCCGTCCCGCCGCGTGCGGCCGTCAAAACGGGGGTGACGTCTTCGCTTTGCATAGCCAGTTGCGCCAGCGAAACCATTTGTTCCGGCAGGACCGCTTTCATATTTTTATATTGGTCCGTAATGGTCAAGGCGAAATTTTTGCCTTTGTAGTTCATTCCTTTTACGGTGTTGAACGCCCGGGTGACTTCGTTGACGAGGTCCTGCGTTTCTTCGTCCGAGAAAGCGCGGATGATGCCTTTTACTTCGGTGCGGTCCCCCTGAGTGGTGATGGAGTCCACCAGGATAAACCCGCGGCGGTCCGCCGTGGTTTCGGGCCGGCGGTGGCGGGGGAGCAGGGTGTGAAAGTCCGACGCCATCAGCACGTTATCCGAAAAAGCCGAGTTCATTGCTTCGCCGGGGTGGACGGCGCGCATCCCTTCAAACACGGCGGTGAACGCCTTGGCGTTGAAGGTTTCGTTGGTCAGCTGCCCCAGGTCGCCGCCGTCTACGGTGTAGGCATAATCGGCGCCGAAGGAGGCCACGTCAAATTTTTCCACGCCGGCGCCGGTTTCTTCATCCGGCGTGAAGGCGATTTTAATCGTGCCGTGCTGCATTTCCGGGTGGTCGTAGAGGAACTGGACCAGCGTCATAATAATGGCTACGCCGGTTTTATCGTCCGCCCCCAAAAGCGTATTGCCCGAGGCGGTGATGATGTCGTGCCCGCGGGCCCGCGCCAGCTGGGGGGAGTTGGCCGGCGTTAAGCGGAGGTTTTGCTCGGCATTGATGACGATATCGCCCCCCTGGTAGTTGCTGTGCACCTGGGGTTTGACGTCTTTGCCGGAGGCTTCCAGCGCCGTATCCATATGCGCCAGGAAGGCAATCACCGGGGCGTTGGCCGCGGTGTTGGCCGGAATTTCCGCCGTGACGATGGAATACTTGTCCACCTGCACGTTTTTGGCGCCGTTCTTTTTGAGTTCCTTGGCCAGCGCTTTGGCCAGTTTGGTTTGGCCGGGCGTGCTGGGGACTTTGTCCGTTTTATCGCTGGATTGGGTATCGTACGTGACGTACTTGGTAAAGCGTTCGGTCAGCTGTTTTTTGGCCTCGGCCTTATTGTAGCGGGTGACGGATTTCCAATCCATATCCTGCGCCGTAGCCGCAAGCGGCAAAAGCGCAGCGGCCGCCAGCGCGGCGGTTTTAAGGAGTTTGTTCATTAGGCTAAATCCTCCAGCGAAGCCGTTACCTGCGCCAAAGCCAGCTTGGCGGCGGCTAATTCGGCTTTTGTTTTTTCAATTTGTTCTTTGGGCGCGTGTTTGATAAAGTTTTCCTGCGCCAGGCGCGCTTCGCGCGAAGCGATGTTGGCTTTGGCGGCGGCGAGGTCCTTTTCCAGGCGTTTTCTTTCTTTTTCAAAGTCAATTAAGCCCGTTAAAGGAACGTAAATGGCGATATTTTCAAACACGGCCGTGGCCGTTTGTTTGGGCTTGGCCAGGTTCACGCCGATGTCCAGCTTGTCGGCTTTGGCCATCAGTTTGATGTAGCCTTCGTATTCTTTTACGACGGCCAGATCCGCTTCGTCCTTGGCGGTGAGTACGGCGGAAATCTTGAGCCCCGGCGGCACGTTAAACTGCGCGCGGATGGTGCGGATTTCACGCGTGACGCCTTGGATGATTTCCATTTTGCGCACGGCTTCTTTATCCCACCAGGCCGGGTTGACCTGCGGGTAAGATTGGTTGAGCAGGAATTCTTCGGTTTCGCCTACGTACGGGCGCAGGGAAGAAGCGATTTCCTCGGTGATGAACGGAATTAACGGATGGAGCGCTTTTAACGTGCCGTAGAGAATGTTGACGCACAGCGCCATCACTTTGGCTTTTTCGGCGGTTTGGAAGCGCTGCTTGGCCAGTTCCACATACCAATCGCAGAAGTCACCCCACAGGAAGTGGTACAGCGTGTTGGCCGTCAGCGCGAGGTTGTACTTTAAAATGCCTTCGCGCGCGGTTTTGATGGCATTGTTAAAGCGGTCCAAAATCCACTTGTCGGCCAGTTCGGTGATGTCGGTGGGCATGGGCAGCGGGCCTTGGATGCCTTCCATATTCATCAGGATAAAGCGGGAAGCGTTGTAGAGCTTGTTGCAGAAGTTGCGCGCCCCGGTGATGCTTTCTTCGGAATACGGAATGTCCTTGCTGGGCACTGCCTGCATAAGCAGCGAAAAGCGCACCGCGTCCGTGCCGTATTTGGCCGTCATATCCAAGGGGTCAATGACGTTGCCCTTGGATTTGGACATTTTCTGCCCGTGTTTATCGCGCACGATACCGTTTAAGTACACGTCTTTAAACGGCAGCTTGCCGGTGAATGCCAGGCCGGTCATCACCATGCGGGCCACCCACAGGTACAAAATTTCGTACCCGGTGACCATGACGCTGGTGGGGTAAAAGTGTTCCATTTCTGGCGTTTTTTCGGGCCAGCCGAAGACGGACATCGGCCACAACGCAGACGAGAACCACGTGTCCAGCACGTCGGGGTCCTGCACCAAATCGTGCCCGCCGCAAATGGGGCATTTTTCCGGTTTGTTGTACGAAACAATCGGCTTGGCGCCGTCTTCAAACGAAACTTTGGTCAGTTGTTCGTGCCCTTGCTGGTCGGTGGCAAAAGTGAGGCCTTTTGCGCTGCAGTGGCGGCAGTACCACACCGGGATGCGGTGCCCCCACCAAATCTGGCGCGAAATACACCAATCCTGGATGTTTTTCAGCCAGTTTACAAACGGGTTTTTCCAGTTGGCCGGGTGGAATTGCAGCGCGCCGGATTCGGCGGCTTCAATGGCGGGTTTGGCCAGTTCGTCCATTTTCACAAACCACTGTTCGCTCATAAACGGTTCAATGGGGCTGTGGCAGCGGTAGCAGGTGGAAACGGCGTTGTTGTATTTTTCTTCTTTTACCAAAAGCCCCGCGGCGTCCAAATCTTTGACGGTTTCCTTGCGGCAGACTTCGCGGTCCATCCCCAGGTATTTTTCGGGGCAGTTAATCATCTTGCCCTTGTCGTTGATGACCGTCATAATGGGCAGGTTGTGGCGCTGGCCGACTTCGTAGTCGGTCGCGTCGTGCGCCGGGGTGATTTTTAAGGCGCCGGTACCAAAGCCCAATTCTACGGCTTCGTCGGCAATAATCGGGATGGCACGGTTGGCGAGCGGGATGATGACTTTTTTGCCCACCATATTTTTGTAGCGTTCGTCTTTGGGGTTGACGGCGATGGCGGCGTCGGCATAGATGGTTTCGGGGCGGGTGGTGGCAATCACAATGCCGTCCGAGCCGTCTTCGCCTTTGTAGCGCAGATACCACAGTTTGCCGGCGTGCTGTTCGTGTTCCACTTCAATATCGGACAGGGCGGTAGAACAGCGCACGCACCAGTTGATTAAGCGTTTGCCGCGGTAAATGTATTTTTTGTCCCACCATTGGCGGAAGCATTCGTACACGGCTTTGGCGCGTTTTTCGTCCATCGTAAAGCGAATGTCGGACAAATCCAAGCTCCAGCCCATTTTGCGGAACTGGTTGAAAATAGCGTTGCCGCATTCGTGGTACCAATCCCACACGGTCTGCACAAAGGCTTCGCGCCCCAGGTCGTGGCGGGATTTGTGCTGTTCCTTGGCGAGTTTCTTTTCAATCACGTTTTGGGTGGCAATGCCGCCGTGGTCCGTGCCCGGCACCCAGTAGGCGTCTTCGCCGAACATGCGGTGGGCGCGGATTAACACATCCTGCAACGTGTTGGTGGAGGCGTGCCCCATATGCAGGGCACCCGTAATGTTGGGCGGCGGGATAACAATAACAAAGGGTTTTTTGGTTTTATCGGCTTTGGCGGCGAACAGTTTGGCTTTTTGCCATTTGTCCGCGAGTTTTTGTTCTACTTCCTGCGGTTCATACGCTTTGGGTAACATGGTAAGTCCTCTTGAGTTGGTTTCTTCGCGTAATGTGACGTTACGCGCTTACTTACATTTTACCAATTTACAGGGGGGAAAAACAGCCGCCCCGTATAGGAACGGGGCGGCCGTAAAAGAGGCGTGGCAGCGGTTGGAATCAGGCGCCCAGCTTGTCGGCCACTTTCATCGCGGCAAATACGTCTTGCGGCGTGACGGCAAACGGCATATTGTGCATGGTTTCGTCTTCGGCGCAGCTGGCGGCTGCGGCTTTTTTAAGCTCGTCGTCTGTGGCGTCTTTCAAACCCAGCGCGGCCAGCGTGGTGGGCAGACCGATTTGGCGGCAGAAAGCCAGCACGTCATCCAACTCGGCTTTCGGCGCGTTTTCCAGCACCAGCTGGGCCAAGAGGCCGAAAGCGACTTTTTCCCCGTGCATAAAAGGGTGCGTCTGCGGCAGGACGGTCAGCCCGTTGTGAATGGCGTGCGCCGCCGCCAGGCCGCCGCTTTCAAACCCGACGCCGCTCATGTATGTGTTGGTTTCCACGATGTCATCCAGCGCAGACGAAACGGTTTTGGCTTCGGCCGCCAGTTTGGCGCGCAGACCGTTTTTAAACAAGCTGTCGCGGCAGGCGCGCGCAATGGCCAGGGCAGACAGGGACGAACGCCCTCCGGCCGTGGTGGCTTTGCCGGAAGCATAGCAGGCGCGGGCTTCGTAATAGGTGGCCAGCGCGTCGCCCATTCCGGCCACCAGCATCCGCACGGGGGCCTGGGCGATGACGGACGTGTCCACCAGCACGACGTCCGGGTTGTTGCGCAAAATTAAATAGCTTTCAAAGGCGCCTTCTTCCGTATAGATAACGGCGAGCGCGCTGCAGGGCGCGTCCGTGGACGCGATAGACGGCGCGATAATGACGGGCAGTTTGGCGTAGTAGGCGACGGCTTTGGCGGTGTCCAGCGTTTTGCCGCCGCCAATACCGATGACGACATCGCTGTGTTTTTCGTGAATGTCGGCTACAATGCGGTTGATTTCCGCCATGGAGCATTCGCCGCCGAAGGCATGTGCGGCCAGCGGCATCTGGCGGGCGGTAAAGCCCTTTTCCACCGTGGGCCAGTAGTGCTTCATCACGTGCGGGCCCGCCACGGCGTACGCGCTTTTGGCGCCCAGCGCGGCGGCGTAATCGGCCAGCCGTTCCCATGCGCCCGGCCCCTGTACGTATTTCATCGGAGAGTAAATAATTTTGTCCATAAGTCCCCCTGTGTTTTTCTTTTATTGTATCTCTTTGCGAAAGAAAAACAAGCGCTAAAAATAGATTAGCTCCTAGTTATCTATCGGGTGGGAAAAACCACGCGGATTATGTCATAATATAGATATGGAAGAAAAGGAAATTATTCAGACCGAAGAAATTATTGAACCCGAAATTTTGGACGAACACGGAAATCCCATTCATGCTGGGCCCGCGAAAGATTCCGCCCGCCCCAAAGGCGATATGGGGGGAATTCTCGGCGGGGTAGCCGTGCTGGCGTTCGGGTTTATTATGACGCTTTTGGTGGCCGTGTTCAGTATTTGCGTGGTGCTGCCGCTGATGTTGCTGGGGCGTTTGTTGGGAATGCAAATTAAAACTTTCCGCCGGTAAGTGCACCAGCTTTAAACCTTACAAAAAAGCCCCCGTTTTGCGGGGGCTTTTGGTTTACAGGTACAAAATTTTAAATCCTAGCATAAACTCCCAATCGTAGGAGTATTTGTTGCCGCCCAAGTGCCAGCCCCCGCGCACATACATGGAGGAGCCGACGTTAATCATCGTGCCGAGTTCAAACTCGCCGATGAGTTCCGCCTCACCGGGGTTTTGGTAATCCACGGTGTAGCGCGGGTCAAACTCAAACCACCAGCCGTCCGGCCCGATGAGGCCGAAAATCATCCGGTAGCGGCTTTCGTTGATGTCGTCGCGCCCGCTGCTGCCCGCAAACGAAAAGATGTGGCGGTATTCCGCTTCCACAAAGAAAGCCGGGCTCAATTTCCACACGGTAAAAATTTCCGGTTCGGCCACCCATTTGCCGTCCCCCAGGCTGCGGTCGGTGGCGGTGGGCGTGGTCAGTTCCATCGCCAGCCCGTACGAGAAAATTTTGTTGGGGCTGTAGTCTACATAACTGCCGGATACCATAATGTCGCCCAAGCCTTTGGCGGAGTGTTCGTCGTTCCCCACGCGGGCGACGGGGATTTCGGCCCCGAATTTCCAATGCTTGTTAAGCTTGAAAGAAGGTTTGATTTCCAACGTGGCGGACATATCGTTTTTGGCGTCGTTTTTGGCCTTTAAGCGGGGCTTAAGTTCCAACGAAGTGATATTTTCCGTAGGCAAAATATCCAATACCTGCAAGTTCTCCTGCAGTTGGGCTTGTCCGGGCAGCGCACATAACAACGCACCCAAAAGAAACATATATTTGCGCATAATACCTCTGTATTGCATAGCGATTAAAAAAGCCCCGTAACGGGGCTTTGAAATGGCGGAGAGGGAGAGATTCGAACTCTCGATACGGTTTCCCGTATGCAGTCTTTCCAGGACTGTGCCTTAAACCGCTCGGCCACCTCTCCAAAAGTGTATGGCGGACTAAGTACCTATTTATTATAGCAAATTAATTTTTACGTGTGTATTTCCAGACGGGAATCACCGCTTTTGCGGCGGGTTGCTGCGGTGGTGCAGCAGCAAATCCCGCAGGGTTTCCGCCGTGGCGGTCTGCCCGGATAATACCACTTGTCCGTCTATCATCAGGGCCGGCGTACGCAAAACGCCGGATTGAAGAATTTGGTCCAGGTCGTCCACTTTTTCCACGGTTTCGTTCCAGCCCAGCATTTGAAGCGCCTGTCGGGTGTGGTTCAACAGCAAGCTGCATTTGGCGCAGCCCATTCCCAATACTTTAATTTCCATCATTTCCTCCTATAAAATAGCGTTTAACAAATATCCTACGGCAATAAACGACACTATTAAATACAGCAAAAACAGGCCAATCATTTTGGCGGACAACACTTTTTTTAACATCATCATTTCCGGCAGCGAAATAGCGGTAATGCTCATCAAAATTACCAGTGCCGTCCCCAGCGGAACGCCCTTTAACAACAGCGCCTGTATGACGGGGATTACTCCCGCGTGGTTGGCGTATAACGGCGCCCCGATGCCGGAGGCCAGCGGTACAGCCCAGGGATTATCGGCCCCCAGGTATTTGCTCAGGATTTCCACCGGCACGAAGCCGTGTATGGCGGCCCCCACCAAAAGCCCCAAAATAATGTAGCCCCACAGGCTTTTAATCGTGTCCCACGCAAAAGAATGTGCATAATGCACTAAATTCTGCGCGCGCTGAGTGAACGTTTGGTGTCCGCACGCACACGCAGGGGCGGCGTGTGTAGGGGGCTGGTAGATGCATAATTTTTCCAAATGCAGACGGTCCGCCAGCCAGCCGCCTATCACGGCAATCACCGTTCCGCTGGCTACATATACCAGCGCCACTCCCAGACCGGCGCCTTGCATGCTGATTAACATAAACGTGGCGATTTCGCTGACCAAGGGCGAACTGATTAAAAAGGCCATCGTAATACCAAACGGAATGCCTGCCGTGATGAACCCGATAAAGAGCGGAATGGACGAGCAGGAACAAAAGGGGGTTACAATACCCAAAAATACGGCCAGGAAGTACCCGTACCAGCGGTTTTTGCCGGCCAGATAATCACGCACTTTTTCGGGCGACAGCTGGGCGCGGAAAAGCGAAATGACGAAAATAAGAACGTAAATTAAAACAAAAATTTTGGTTACGTCCTCTATAAAAAAATGTACGGCACTGCCAAGCGGCGTTTGGGCACAGAGGCCTATTTTTGCAGTGGCCCAATCGGCCAGCCAAGTGAATATTTGAAACATAAACTCCCCTTTTTTATTTATCTACATATCTAAATATATAGATGTATTAGCGAAAAAAATTTTTGACCTATTTTTCCGATTTCTCTTGCAACGAAAGTAAAGAAGAAATGTGTTTTTGCATTTCGCGCAAGCCGGCGCTTTTTAAGTAATAGTGCATCCAGCGGCCTTCTTTCCGTGCGGAAACAAGCCCGGCATCACATAAAATTTTCATATGGTGCGACAGGGTGGACTGCCCGATTTGCAGTTCCTGCTGCAAGTGGCAGGCGCACATTTCCCCGCGGCGGAGCAACTGCACAATTTGCACGCGGTGTTCGTCGCAAAGGGCCTTAAATAAGCGGGCGGTGTGTTGGGGCAAAGTCATTTTTTCCTCTTGTGATTATTATAATAAATATATCGATAAACATCAATGTATTAAAGCTTATAAAACCCCCGTCGGGCGGGGGTTTTATTTAAAACATATTGGCCAGCATCAGCAGCAGCAAGCCCAAAAATACGCAGCACAACAGGAACTTGGACAGCCCCAAGTGCTTTTTGAGCCAGTTGTTAAAGGTGGCCGATTCTTTGCCGCACAGCGTCAGCACGAACACCAGCACCAGCGGCAATACGAACATCAGGTTGTAGAGGATTAAATACTCGGCCGCTTTCCACGATTGGCTGCCGGCTTCTTTCAAAATTACGACGCACGTGGGCAAATACACCTGGCCCGTGCAAACGGCCTCTACGCCGGACACCACAAACCCCACCGCAAACGCGGCCAGCATCAGCCGCCACATGGAGCTGTGTTTATCGCGCAGGAAGAAGCGCATAACTTTGTGGATGTATTCCTTGTAGCTTTTGGGCAGCTGCAGGAGCATTTTTTCGGATTTTTTGGTCCGTTGATAAACGATGAAATCATACAAGCTGAGCGCCAAAAACAGCACACACAGCACAATGGTGCCCCACTGCACGACCAGCGTAACGTAGCGGAAGCCTTTCATCGCATACAGCGCGTGGAAGGCGCCTAACCCCATCAAAAGGTACGCCAGGAAAACGGACGCACAGTAGGCCGTACCCACGACGATGATTTCTTTCTTGGTGTATTTGTAAGCCGCCAGGAAAGATACAAAAAATACGATTACCGCAAACGCGCAGGGGTTGATGCCGTCGGCCAGCCCGGCGCCGATGATGGCCCACAAGGTGATTTGGCTAAACAGCGCTTCATGCGCTTGCAGCTGGGCGGCCTCGGCTTGGGCGGCTGCCTCTTCGGCAGACACGGGGGTTTCTTCCGCCGGCGTGGGTTGCGCGGCGGCCGTTTCTTCGGTCGGGGCCGGTTCCGCGGCGGGTTGTTCGGCCGGTTTTACGGGCTGTTCGGCCGGTTCCGTTTTGGCCGTTTGCTCCGCCGGCGCTTGGGTTTTGGCAGCCGTTTGGGCGGGGGCCGGTTTGGCAAGCGGTTTTAAGCCGGGCACGCGGGTGGTTTCCCCGTTGGCAATGGCTTTTTGGACGGCTTCGTCTGCACCGGTGCCGATTTGCGTCGGGTAGCCTTGCAGGACGGTTTCGCCCACGACCAGCATCGGAATGCCGGCCGAGTCCAACTGATAGGCCTGCAAGGTTTGGAAGAACAGCACGTTGTTGGCCTGTTCGGTCAAATCGTATTCCACCAGCTCCACGGTGCCGTTGTATTTATCGCGGAATTGCTGCGGGAAGCCGTCTTGTTTTAAGTGGCGGCAGTGCGGACAGTACGGCGACGTAAACAGCACGGCCTGCACCGCGGGAGCGGCCCACAGGCTGGACCCTGCCCCTAATAAAAGGGCGAGTAACAGAAACGGTTTTAAGAAACGACGGAAGGTCATACAAATAACTCCTAACATTGATTTTGGCACGTAGCCCAATTTTTTATTTCATCTTGAGAACGATTTTCCAGCAGGCTCCACGGGTCCTGCGGGTTGAAGTCCGGCGCGGCGTTGGTGCACGTTTTGCGGGTGACGCGCGTGACGGGGTGTTTGTCGCATATCGTCAGCGTTTTGGTGCAGGAACAATCCGTTCCGTTGCATTCCAGCTGGGTGGAAATCAGCCAGCGGCCGTCGGCCTTTTTGCACTGGGCGTTTTGCAGCGGGGCCGCGGGCTGTTCGGCCGGGCAGTGCAGGTAGGCGCTCCAGCGTACGCCGGCCCATCCGCCTGCCAACACGAGCAGCACGGCCACCATCCCCCACGCCAGCGCCCACGCGGGGCGGCGGCGCGGCTGCCAGCCGTTCAGGCGGGCCCACACGCGCTGCTGGGCTTTGGCCTGCGGGTCAAAATCCAGGCGGGAGGCTTTGTCCATCCAATCTTTTGGCATTTTCATACAAGCTCCATATACCGGCGTAATTTTTGTACGGCCCGGTGTAACAGCGTGCCGACGTTGGTTTCGGTCAGTTTGGTAACGGCGGCGATTTGGCGGTTGTTCAGACCCGAGTAAAACTTGAGCGAAATTAAATCCCGCTCTTTATCGGATAACCGCCCCAGTGCGCGCAGCAAACCCGCGCGGAAGGCGTTTTCTTCCAGTTTTTCCAGGGGCGTCGGGTCCGCACTGGCGAGGAATTCGTCCTCCGTGTCCGGCAGGGAAAAAATATGTTTCACCCAAAACAGCCGCCCGTACATATTGGTTTCGTTGCGGGCAATGCCAAACAGCCACTGCCCAAATATGCCTTTGGTTTCGTCAAACGAAGCGAAGTGTTCGTAGCATTTTTTCCATACGCTGGCGCAGATGTCTTCGGCTGCGGCGGCGTTGCGCACACGCGCAAACACGTAGGCGTAAACGGATTTAAAATGCGTTTGGTACAGTTCTTCAAATGACGTCATTCTATTTATATTATGCGGCCGGGTGAAAAGTATCACACGTATTTATTGTAGCTTTTATGCGGGATAAAAAATACTCCCCGGGATGAACCGGGGAGCGGTTGATTAGGGCAAAGCGTTCAGCCACGCGTTTATTTTGCTGTCTACGGCCGAATCATATTTCGGCGGGAGATTGTTGAACGAGGCTCCTTGTAACAATTGCGCGTTTTGGGCGCGGGCGGAAAAATCTTTAAAGAAGGTGCCGTAGTTGCTGCCCTGGGTGGAAAACGGAACCACTTTTTTGCCCTTAAAATCCATCTCCTGCAAAAATTGCAGTATGGGCGTGGCCGCCGTGTACCACCACACGGGCGAGCCGACAAACACCACGTCATAGCCGGACACGTCCGGCAACGGGTGCTGCCGGGCGGGATATTTTTGCGTGGAGAGCTGACGCTTGAGCGTTAAATAGATCCACGGTGCTTTGGAAAGGGGTTCCTGCGTTTGCAGGCGGAACACATCGGCGCCGGTGCGCTGGGCAATGCGTTGGGCGATGTCCTGCGTGTGGCCGGTCCAGGAATAATAAATGACGAGCACTTTGCCCAAGTGTCCCGTGTAGGCCACGGGTTGTGCTTGGAAGGGGGCCATTTCGGCCTGGTTGCGCCGGGCGACCCGCCACAGGTGCCAGCCGCCTATCGCACCGCCGATAACGGCGGCCGCTAAAACCAGAATCAAAATCGTTTTAAACATATTTTTCTCCTATTTGGAAATCGGTTTGGAAGCCGGTTTAAAAGTCGCCCATTTCACCAGCTGATACACCACAAACGCCGCGCCCAGCAAGATGGCCGCGTAGTCGGCCAGCAGCAGCCAGCCGTTCGTCCCGCGCCCTACGTGCAGCGATTGCATCAGCATTTTGTCCGCCAGGTCCAGCCGGATAAATGCATACAGCCCGTACAGGGTAATCAGCAACCCGCACGCGTACGCAATCCGTTTGGCCCACGGTTTGCCTTGCGGGAAAAAGAGTTTTATCAGCCCGCCGTTTAACCCCAGATGGATACCCATTAACAGCAAGCTCCAGCAGGCAAAGAACGGATGCAGCCGCCGCGCGGAAAAGGAACCGTCCAACTGCAAAAACGTAAACACGTGGCGCGAAAGCATAATCCCGCTGATAATCATCCCGGCCATAGAAATCAAAAGCAGTAAATTGACGGCCGTTAAAATTCCGCGGAAGGGGGTGTATTTGCCGGCGAACAAATGCCGGTACCAACTCCAATTCAGCCCGTTGTGCACCAAAATACACACCGCCAGCGCCGTGCCCAGCACTTCGTGCGGCATATTGCGCAGCAGCGGGTAATCCAGGCAGATTAAAAAGAGGACGGTCATCAGCGCGTCCACACTTAATTTTACGTATAGTTTTGGCGTCATAACCGTCCTCCTTTTTTATTTATTATAGCGTTTATTGGGCCAGTTTGTTTAGCCAGCCGGCCAGTTTATCCGCGTCCGCCCCGCCGGAGCGGCCCGGGAAAGCACCCGCCGGTAAAAACGCGGCTTGGGGCAATTGGGCGTGCATATCGCTTTCGCAATTTTGCATACCGCCTCCGCCGTGCGTAAAGAACGGCACCAGCTGTTTGCCGGAAAAGTCGTACTGCGCCAAAAACGACTTGACCGCCGGCACATATGTGCCCAGCCAGTTGGGCGAGCCGACAAACACCACGTCGTATTGCGCCATATCGGGCACGGTGGTTTTTAACTCCGGCAGAACCCCGTTTTGGATTTCTTGCTGCGCCTGTTCCACCAGGCGGTTGTAGACGTCCGGGTAGGGCTGTACGGTTTCTATGCGGAATAATTCCCCGCCGGTGGCCCGGGCAATTTGCTGGGCCACGGCTTGCGTGTTGCCGGAGTGTGAATAGTACGCCACCAACACCTTTTTGCCGGCAAACGGTTGCGCATTGGTCGGGGTGCTGCCGCCGATATCCGCCGGCGGATTGCTGCACGCGGCAGCCGTCAGCAACAGGCCGGAGCCAATCAGGTGGGTTATTTTTTTCATATTGATCTCCTATTTAAGTGCGTTTTGAATATCCTGTACGATTTGCTGCGGTGTCAGGTGGAAACGGCGGTAGAGTTCTTCGGTCGGCACGCGGTCGGTAAATTCTTTTTGCGCGCCAAAGTTCAGCACCTTTAGACCGTTTTTTGCACAGCAGGAAGCTACTTTTTGACCGAAGCCGCCTTCTACAATGCCGTCTTCCAACGTAACAACCAGGCGGTGCTGCTCGGTCAGCCGGTCCAGGCATTCGCGGTCCACTCCGGAAATATAGCGCGGGTTAATCAGCGTAGCCCGTATGCCCAGCTGTTGCTCCAGCAGTTCGTGCACTTGCTCGGCCAAGTGGTAAAAATTGCCCAGGCCCAGCAAGGCAACTTCCCGCCCGGATACGACCGTTTCAAAACGGTTCAGCGGGCTGTAATCCGTTGCCACCGGCCGTCCGGCCGCGGCCAACGGGCCAACCGGTACCCGAATTGCCACTGCATGTTCTGTTTGCCGTACGGCCCAGTTCAGCATGGCCAGGTATTCTTCTTGAGAGGTGGGCGCCAAGTACACCAGGTTGGGGATGTTGCCCAGCAGTGCCATGTCAAAACAGCCCAGGTGCGTAGCGTCCGCCCCCGAGATGGAACCCCCATAGACCAACACCACGGCGGGATTATTGTTGAGGGCTAAATCTTGCGACAGCTGGTCATAAGCGCGCTGGATAAACGAGCTTAACACCGCCAGCACCGGTTTGGCGCCCGCCCGGGCCAGGCCCGAAGCACAGGCCACGGCGTGTTCTTCGGCAATGCCCACATCGGCAAAACCTTCGCCCAGCTGCGCGCGGATTTGCGGCGTGAGTGCCACCGCGCCCGGCGTGGCCGGGTTCAGCACGATGAAGGAAGGATCTTCGCGGTGCTTTTTTAAGAAGTAATCTACGGTAATGGAATCGTAGGAGTCCTGCGTCGCGGGCGGATTTTTGCCTTCCAGCGTGCCCGGCAAAATCCAATGGAAAGCCTCTTTGTTTTGTTCGGCCTGTGCACAGCCTTTGCCCTTCAGTGTGTGCAAGTGCACGACGGTGGGGCGGGGAGTGTCTTTGACCTGTTCAAAAGCGCGGATCAGCGAAGGCAGGTTGTTGCCGTCGTCCACGTATACATAGTCAAACCCCAGCGCCTTAAAAAAGTTCGGCTCGCCTTTTCCCTGCGTGCGGCGCAGCAAGGCCAGGTTGCCGTACAAACCGCCGTGGTTGGGGGCGATGGACATTTCGTTGTCGTTCACTACAATAATGAGATTCGTGTGCAGCGCGGCGGCATTATCCAGCCCTTCAAAGGCTTCCCCGCCGCTTAACGATCCGTCCCCAATGACCGCAATGACGTTGCGGTGCTCTTTCTTTAAATCGCGGGCCATGGCCAGCCCCACCGCCAAGCTGGGGTCGGTGGACGTGTGGCCTACGACGAACCAATCGTGTTCGCTTTCCTGCGGATTGGTGTAGCCGGAAATTTCGTGGTATTTGGCCGGATTGGTAAAATATGCCTTGCGGCCGGTAAGAATTTTGTGCGTGTAGCATTGGTGCGACACGTCAAACACCACTTGGTCCGTGGGCGAATTGAACACGTAATGCAGGGCAATGGTCGGTTCAATAAACCCCAGGTTGGGCCCAAAATGGCCGCCGGTCGCGTCAATTTTGTAAATCAGCAGGCGGCGTATTTCGTCCGCCAGCGTTTGCAGTTCGGCGAGGGAAAGCGTTTTCAAATCTTGGGGAAAATTTACTTTATCCAGTACGCTCATAGTTTCCTCATTTATATTCTTCATCCGTTACCGGGTCCAGCCAATCGGTTTTGCCGTTTTGGTGGGCATTGGTTTCCAGCGAGATGTGTACAAACCAGCTGTCCGGCGCGGCGCCGTGCCAGTGAATGACGCCGGGCGCAATGCGGACGATGTCGCCTTTGTGCAGGATTTGAATGTCTTTGCCCTTTTCCTGGTAGCGGCCTTCCCCGGCCAGCACCAGCAGGATTTGTCCGCCGTCGTGTTTGTGCCAGTTGGTGCGCGCGCCCGGCTCAAAAGTGACGTTGCCGATAGGGGCGTTGAAAACGTCGTCTTTGGGGCTGAGCATATTTAAATAGGTCTGTCCCGTAAAAAACTGGCCGTAGGGGTTGGGTTCCCCTTGGGCAAAAATCGTATCAATCGGTGCTTTTTTCATAGAATTCTCCTTGTGCGGTTTGGCGGACATCGCGGCAGTGAGCAAGACGGCCGCCATACAAAAAATAAGCCATTTGGCGGGTTTCATAGTTTCTCCTTACTCCCGGGAGGCTACCACTTGCTGCAGGGATTTAAGCCCCAGCCGGGCGGTTTTGCGGCCGACGGCTTGCTTAACCACGGCCAAAATGCCTTCTATCTTGGCGGGCGTAACGCCCACGTTCATCGCCATCCCCATATGGGCTTGCAACTGCGGGGCTACATTGCCCAAAGCGGCCAAGGCGGCCACGGTGGCGGTTTCGCGCTGGTCGTACGTCAGCACGCCGCGCGCAAAAATGTCGGCAAACAAATGTTCCTTTAAGAACGTATCCGTCCCCTGGATAAACACGGGCGGATGGCTGGGCAGTTCGCCCGCGACGAGCACCTCCAAATTCTTTTTGCCCAGTTCGTAGCGGTCCGTCCCGGCGGGGATGGGCTGCGCTTCGGGGCCGGTTAAGTCGCCTTTTTGGGCAGCTTGACGGCTGTTGACGACCTGTTCCAATACGCCGGAAGCGTTTAAACAACGCGGAAAACCGACATACGCATACAGCTGCAGCACGACTTCCTTCAGCTCGTTTACGCTAAGGCCGCTGTTTAAGGCGCGGTCAAAGGCCGGGGCCAGTTTGTTTAAGTCGCCTACTGCAGCCAATGCGGCCGTTTCGGCGATGGACGCTTCTTGAGGGGAAAGCTCCTTGCGGGCGGATTTCCAATCGTAAGCGTGCAGACAGCTGCTGCCCAGCAGGCCGGCTGCCAACAACCCTGTAAAATGTTTGTGTGTAAGCGGCATACAAACCTCCTTTTAAAAAGTATACAAGCTGGAGTTTACTCCAAGTCAAGCCCTTGGGGACATAAAAAGGCGCACCCGGGGGTGCGCCCAAACAGAGCATACGGCGTCAGCAGTGTTTGCCGGCCTGGTAGGCTTCTTCATACGCGGGCGTATTTTTGATTTCGCCTTTTTGCCAGGCGCCGGTTCCGTAGATGACGGCTTTTTCGTGCGCGTCTTCCAAACAGTCTTGCGTATATCCGCGCAGGGCTTCCACGGTGCGGGCCAGGTTTTTCTTTTCCGTATCGGCCGAAGTGAGAATATAATAGAAGTCCTTATGCGAAATATCCGTATAGCGCGGGACGGTGCGGTCTATGAAGGTTTTCAGTTGGCCGTCCATGGAGTAGAAATACACCGGCGTGGCCAGCACGATGACGTCTGCCGCCAGCATTTTGTCCAGCAGGGGAGCCATATCGTCCTTTTGCACGCAACGGTGCGTTTCGTTGCACACGCCGCAGCCCGTGCAATAATTGATTTTATGTTCACGCAGGGAAATTTTCTCCACCTCGTGTCCGGCTTCCTGCGCGCCTTTGGCAAATTGGTCGCACAGCAGGTCCGAATTGCCGCCCTTGCGGGGGCTGGAAGAAATAATCAGTACTTTTTTAGTCATAAGAAAGCCTCATTTGAGTAATTTTTTTTCGCACGCGACGATTTTTTCGTCATAAACGGAAATTTTGTAATTCAGCCGTTTCAGCGTTTTTTGCATTTGTTCAATGCGTTCCTTCAGGCGGTCGCGTTCGGCCACCAGCAGGTTTTTGCGTTTTTGCAGGGTGCGGTTTCCCTTGGCGTACAGCGCGATGTATTGCGTCAGCACGTCAATGGAAAGGCCCGCCTCGCGCATACACTTGATAAACTCCACCCAACCGCAGTCTTCGGGCGTGTAATCGCGGATGCCGTTTTCCTTGCGGTGCACGGGCGGGATGAGCCCGGCTTTTTCGTAATAGCGAAGCGTATCCGGCGACAGGCCGTACTTTTCGCTCACTTCCGATATGGTCATAAACTCCTCCGTGCTTATATTGTAATACTTGGAGTCAGCTCCAGGTCAAGCGAATTTTGGAACAAAAAAGAGCTCCCTCGGGGGAGCTCTGTATCCGTGCGGTTGAAAATACGTTTAGCAGGCGGAGCTGGCGGCGCTGTCGGAAACGGATTCTTTCCAGCGGACGGCCAACACGCCGCAAACGGTAGAGGCGATGGCGCTGATGACAAACGTAATCCCGGTAGAAATCAGGATGTTGCCCATCCCGACCAGCGGGGACACCAGGCTGCCGAACAAAAAGCCCGAAGCGCCCAAAAGCGCCGAAGCCGTGCCGGCCTGTTCGCGGGCGGAAGCCATGGCCGTTGAAGTGAATGCACGCAGCCGTAAGGAGTACGCCCACCGCACACAGCACGCCGAAAATACCCTGCCAGCCGGTCACTTTCAACACCGCCCCGCC